>JBMOIP010000051.1:0-31219 GCA_049317265.1 Bacteroidales bacterium | reverse complement strand
CTTGTCCACTTGTCCACTTGTCCACTTGTCCACTTGTCCACTTGTCCACTTGTCTGCCTGTCCTCCCGTCCTCCCGTCCGCCCGTCCGCTTGTCATTTCACTACCGACGAAAACGCATTCCTCAACCCCTTTGCATCCTTCAGGTAGGCCTTAACCGTACCAACTATGATTTTGGCTTCAATGTAGATGGGGATTTTATTCGCATCATCAGTTACCCAGACAAGAATATCCTCTTCGCCCTTGAAAATAGTACCCTGGACCATTTTCGCTGCAAATTTAATGCATCTGTAACGTTTTCCATCAGTTGATTCCACAACCTCCTTCCCCATTGGCCTGATATATATGTCATAATAGGCATCATCGAGCAGCACTGTTACCTTTTGCTTTATTTCGGGATGCAAATCTGAAAAGTCGAGGGTTCTTGTATAATAAATTGCCGACAACATATCGAATGCACATGGGCGAACAGGCAGTGTGTCGGTACGCTGTGGGTTATTCCTGGTTTTTGTATTGGCAATGACTTTTTGGAGGTTGTGATCAAAATTCAGTGTGTTTAAGAGCGTGTATCCTCCTTCAAAAACATTTCGCCTGAAGTCATACGTCTTGAATGTTGCCGGATCGATCCATGAATCGAAGTAGTCACGTACTTTGAAAAGTAAATCATAAGAGGCAAAAGATTTTCCCGTTCCTTTCAGGTGCCATGCCGGTTTGCCCCGGTAGGGTTCGCTTGTAATGGAAAAAGTAACAAGTCCGGCATCAACCCATACAGGCCCCCAATTGTAAGATACGGTATAGCGAATCTGCTCCCCGTCGCCAAAGGCCGAATTCGAGGTGGGGCATTGTGCACTCGTCGTTCCTGTGGAAATGAGTATACACCACAGCAACAATCCTGTGATAAATAAAATGGATGATAATCTCAAACTCTTAACTTTTTTTATTCCATAAGAAATAGACCGGAATCCCAAGAATAACGATAAACAACCCCGGCCAGGTATACCCGGGTTTATAAATAAAGAGAATTATCATCACGATAAGAGCCAGGACAATGTAAATCAAGGGAATAAACGGATACCCGAATGCCTTGTACGGCCGTTCGATCTCGGGATGATTGATCCGAAGCCGGAATAAGCCGAGGATGGTAAGCACATAAAATATCAGTACCGCAAAAACGACATAATCCAGCAGTTGCCCGTAAGTTCCCGACAGGCACAGAATACTGGCCCAATAGCCCTGGAGGATCAACCCGGTGGCTGGAACCCCCTGTTTATTGAGTGTTCCGACCTTTTTAAAGAAGATCCCGTCTACGGCCATGGCATAATAGACCCTGGCTCCCGACAGGATCAGCCCGTTATTGCATCCAAACGTTGAAATGACGATGAATGCGGCCATGATCAGCACGGTGTAATTGCCGAAAATTCCTGAAATAGAGGCAGTTCCAAGGCGGTCGTTGATGGCATACTGCATGCCGCGGGATGCAATGTCGGCGCCTTCAGGTAAACCCCGCAGCGGTAATGCGGTGATATACACAACATTGGCTAAAAGATACAGAATGGTAACGATCATGGTTCCAAGGAAAAGGCTCAGCGGAATGTTTTTCCTGGGATTGATCACTTCGCCTGCCGTAAAGGTAATGTTGTTCCAGGCGTCGGAAGAGAAGAGGCTTCCAACCATCGCCATGCCCATGGCCGCAACCAGCGCCATTCCTCCAAGCGGAATATCGTTGCCGGCAGAACCTTCCCGCTCCGGGCTCCAGAATATTGCTTTGTTCAAACTGATGGCAGAAAAGTTTGAGGCGAATGCCAGCCCGATAATGATGAACAGTACCAGCAGGATGAATTTCCCCGAGGTAAACGCATTCTGGACTTTTTTCCCCTCCTGGATGCCCCGCGTATTAAGCCAGGTAAGGAAGGCAATAGACCCGATCGCGACGAGCTGTACGGGCCCGAATTTGAAGAACCCGGTTTTGAACCATACGATATTTTCAGAAATTGCCGGAATTAAAACACCTGAGAATTTGGCAAAGGCCATGCCTACGGCAGCAATGGTTCCTGTTTGAATTACGAGGAAAAGTGTCCATCCATATAAAAAACCGGTCAGGGGGTTATAAGCCTCTTTGAGGTAGACATACTGCCCGCCTGCTTTAGGAAACATCCCGGCAAGTTCACCATAGCTTAAGGCCGCAAAAATTGTCATGAATCCTGTGATGATCCAGACCATCATCAACCAGCCGGGAGAGCCAACCATCCGTGCAATATCGGCGCTGACAATAAAAATCCCCGATCCGATCATTGATCCAACCACAATGGCGGTGGAGTCAAATAAATTGAGTCTTCGTTGAAAAGCGTTTTCCTCTGTCATGGCAACGTTGTTAGTTGAATCAGGAGTTATTCGTGATACATATTGTTTTCTCCTGCAATTTATAAGAATTTTTCGGACAATGGAATTCCAACGGTGTAAATTAATTCTGAAAAAACAGAAATACCGGATCTTCAACCCAAGGTCATTAATTTGTCAATCAATTGTTGCTGTTACTTTTAATAAAGTCATTTTACAAACTAAAAGTCCCGTAACACAGATCTCCTTCAGGGTAGTGATAAACTACCTCAGCGCAAGTTGCAAGGCCCCGTAAGCCCACATCCATTAAACACAATTATATCATGATAGCAACTTATTTCCAAATGGAATAACAGATTTGTTCTATCTGCCTGGTTGAAGTGAAATGTCCAAAACACTAAACACTTTTCCTTACTGGTAAAGTGCTTAATCAAAATTATTTATTTACTTTGCATCACGATAACAATTACTGTCGATAAAATTACACCGAAATGTGATTGGAAAGATGTTTAAATCCAATTCAAGGCAAGATCTGTCATAAGCGGGATGGCAAGAATTTTGCACATTGGATTCCAGGTAAGTAGTTAGGTCTGGATAATAGATTTAATCATGCAGGTGACACATTTAATACCGTCCCAAAAAAAAATCTTCATTTCCCTGATCGGAATTGTAGTGCTCGTTAACATCATCCTGCTTATTGTTCGATACCGGAATGACGCTTCGATGTTTGATACACCTTTACAGGAAGGAGCTGTCATCAATGGTAATCTCGTGGATTCAGACAAAGAGATCCTGTTCATCCTGATCAAGCCAAAGTGCCCGACCTGTGTGGAATATCATGATTCCATCATCTCCCTTTATCAAAAATATAAATCCGACATTCAGTTTATCGGTTTGTGTAGGGAGAAATTTTGGAATGCTACGTTTATAGCTGAATATCATTTTCCCTTTATAAAAGCCGACCTTGACAAAGGCAAGATGCTGCACTTGGCGGTGACCCCCCAAATCGTCCTTGTTACAAACAGGACCATCACGTTTTCTCAGGAATTCAATACAACTTTTGGTAATGAATATCAGCGACTTAAAAAATACCTGGCGAACAGATACCCAAAGTAAAATTTTTATTTTACTTTCACATTTCATAGGGCTGTTTTTCCTTTTTTCTCTGGTCTCCAAACTGTTGGACATCTCGGATTGGTTATATTTTAATGCTGATTTGGTAGATAGTTCGTTTGGTTATATAAATGGTATTCTAATTCTTGCGGTTGAGTGCTATTTTGCCTTTTCTTTTATTTTTTTTAAGATCAATAACAGGTTGTTGATCCTGAGTTTAATGTTTATCCTTTTCCTTACAATTTTTGTGATGGTCAATAAAAATCTATTTCAAACCTGCATGTGTTTTGGCAAACTAATCAGCATGAAACCTGATTTTTTCTTTGTTTTAAAGAACTCTATTTTGCTGGTGATTATCTCCATTATATATTTAATCTTTAATAAAATGTCTAACTTAAAACATCAGTTATGAAAGGAATCAGAAGATTATTTTGGCCATTGTTATTGACGGTATCACTGGGGTTGACCGTATTTAATTTTATCGCCTGTACCAAAGAGAAGACCGGGAAAGAGTGTTCTTCCTGCGACTCTGATGTTGATTGTAATGCCGGTATGACCTGTGAGGTTTTCTTTGGCTCAGGTGGAAGTGCTGTTGCATTCAGCGCTTGTGCAACATCTAGTACTAAAACCTGTCCAGAACCATAACCATGGATGTGTTGATTCTACGGGGAGGGTATCTTAAAAGTTAATTTTAGCTGCTAAGGACACAAAGTGAAAATACAAAGACATAAAGAAATTGAATATGTGCTTCTTAAAATTCATGTTCTTTGTAAAATCCTTTGTGTTCTTGTGGTTAGATGTTTATTAAAGCAGGAATCTTGCTTATTCTGAACGCTCAGTAGCAATTACATACAGCGATAGATTAAATCATTGCGCTTTCTGCTTGTTGTTTTTCAGAGGAACTTTGAAATAATATCAAAGTCCCGTCTGCTTTGTGAAAAATGTAGTGAGATATTCATTACAAGCCTGGTAAACACCCAGGGCCAACTCAATCCAACTTCCATATTTTAGCCGATAAATTAACATTGCACATTTTTTTTCAATTCAAACCTTTAAAACCCAAAGCCATGAAAAAGCTGATTATCAGCATGACCGCTTTTTTGATTTTCCTGCTGACAGGAACTTGTTTCGCCAAAGAAAAAGTCACCCTGTCAAAAAAGTCAGTGACCATCGACCACATAGCACTGGTTTGTACTTATCTCGATATTACGCCGGATTACGGGATTAATCTCTATACAGCTGCACTGAGATCAAAGATGTTCAAGATTTCTGATCAGATCAACCTTTTAATGAAAAACAAAGTTGGACAACTCAGGGATAGCATGGCACTGCTTCTTACAACGAAATTTAATTGCAAAGTCGAATACGGGCAGGATTTGTACAGGAATTCCGGTTTTGATGTTCTGAAAGGGAAATATGATAATAATTCTAAATTGACCAAGGACAATGAGCACTTTCCTCAACTGATTATGCCGGAAGGCGAAGTGAACTATTTCCCATTTACCAAAAATCACGTGGATCGCTTTGGATATGGTGTAATTTCCTATTTCAAAAAGTCAGACGACTACAAGGAACAGATCACAGATATTTGTAAAACCCTGAACGTTAATTTTATTGCCGTTTTCTGGAGCAATATCAATACCTATGCCGGCGATATGATGACCCATGTGAAAACGGGTGTCACCGTCAATTTCTGCATTTTTGATAAAGATGGTGATTGTATTGCCAATGGATTTAATTTGTCTAAACCGATGAATTTTAACCCTGATCAGATAGGAGATTATAATCAGCCGCTTAACAGAATTTTGACGGAGGTGGATCCTATTTTAGTGAAAATAGCCGAAAAATTCGTCACAAAGTAATTGATCAATCACAATTGGACCAGAAGTAGTTTTAAGCAACTTTTCCGAAAGAAAATCAGACCGGAAGTCACTAGCATTGCGCCGAAATGGTGGCGCCGAATCACCGAAATAATCATTCCCACGTCAATTGAAACAAAAGTAACGTGATTGTAACTTCCTTGCAAATTCATTTCGGGTTATCGAATCTTATCTTTTAACGTCGAATGCTGTTCCTTGACCATTTTTTTAAAAATGATTATCTTTGTAAAAATTCGGACAATGAAGACAACTCATCTTCCAAAAGATATAACCAAGAAAAAGAACACAAACTGGGCTTTACCTGACCAGACAGTTTCTATCGATGACTTCAAGGCTGAAATAAAAAAAGCCGAGCAAGGCCCGTTTATTAATCCGGATGAATTTGAGCAACGGTTTGAAGAATGGAAACTCAGGAGAGGCCTGTAAACATTTCAACCATTGCTGAAACCGACATACAAAACATCTATTTGTATGGCGTCGAAACATTTGGCAAAAACGCTGCGGAAACCTTCAAAGCTGAATTGCTTTTCATGATCCGAGCACTCAGGAACCTTTATGAAATTCATCCGGAATGCAGGTTTCTATTAACAAAAAGCCGGATGTACAGAAATATCATTTTTGGTTCATATCTGGTCATCTACCGAATTACTCCAACGCGCATTGAAGTTCTGAAAGCCATAAGTTCACGGATGAGCATTTCAAAATTAAGGACTGCCAGGAAGATAAAAAACTCCCCACCGCTAATCTAAATGGTGAAATGGTAAAATGTAAAATGGCGAAACAGTTTTCACCATTTCGCCATTTCGCATTTGCCTTGTAGCGGGGACGAGAGTGTTGTGATTTTCCGCTACTCTTGATTATCAGTATCTTATGTAAATCATTTCTATCGACTTTACTGGGCTTTTCAGTCAGTTTGACACAGTTTTTGACACAGATTTGATATTTATCACCATAACAGGTAACCTATTTTTCCTATAATTTTCCCTCTAACCTTTTCCTCAGATCAAGGATCTGGGTATTCAGGTTATCAATCGTTGTTTCCTGGCGCTCTATCTTCTTATTGAGCAATTCAATTTCCTCCCGCTTACTGATTTCCAATGAGAACAGATTCTCTTCCTCGTTCCACCAGTATTCCATTGGCAGGCTAAGGGCAGCTGAAATTTTCTCAAGGTCCTTAACCTTAATGGTTTCATGCAAAATGGCCTTCCGAAATCCCTGAACCGACATGTCCGTCACTTCGGGTATAAAGGATTTTAAATACAGACTTTTTTGCTTGATGGTAGATTCTATTCTCTTGTAATTCAATGGTTGATATTTATAATGAAATTAAACTGAGGATAAAATGAAACAACAGTAAATCAAAATGAAAATACAGTATATATTTGTCGAAATAAGTTACCTGCATATATACTACAAAGATAACACAAACATAATACATACAATCTTATGCCAATAGAAAAAAGATTATTGAAGAAACTTTTACGAGAACTTAAGAAAGGACTTCCCTATGGTAGCTCACTGGTAATCCGTGAGCGACTTATTGCAAAGCATGGCGAGGATGGCCCTTTTTCCTTGTCCAATGTCAGAGCTGTTCTTTCTCCCGAAGATCCCAGATATAATGAGTTGATTATTGAAGAAGCCGTTGTTTACCGCGATGAAGTGAAGGCTGCAAATCTCAGGTTACAATCCAGAATTTGTGTCCTGCAATGAAACCCAACATACAATCCAATTTGACCTTTTCGGAGAAGGGACCCCAGGGACCGGACAGATTGACTCCGCTGGATCAGTCCAGGGTCACCCTCCGGAAGGTTCCATGACGGTTTCTCATTCCGTTACTGTTGATCAGTTTGATAATCGTACTATTATCATTCCAGTCTTATTGAAATCTCAAAGGGATATGGCAGATGCCTTGTTTGATAAAAGCAGGGAATTGGTCAGGAAATCCTTCCCTAATAAAAAATCGACCTCGCCAGGTTAATAAATCAATCAACAATGAAACAAAAACTTAAATCTTACTCCGCCAGGGCCATCCCAGAGTTGGTACTCAGGATTTAAACACCTAAAATATGCTTGAGATCCTGTGAAAGTCCCGATTAGAGCTGCAGCAGCATAACCTGGTCAAAGTGAGTAAAAACAAATCAATGATCCCAAATCCAATGATATCCAATTCAGAAGAGATAAAGAAGGCGGCCCAAATAAGCGATATCATTGGAGATTTCGTGACCATCAGAAGAAAAGGTGTCAACTACACAGCTTGTTGCCCTTTTCACACCGAGAAAACCCCGAGTTTTATTGTTAATCCGGTCAAGGGGAATTACAAATGCTTTGGGTGTGGTAAATCGGGAGATAGCATTGAATTCCTCCGGGAACATGAAGCGATGACCTATGCAGAAGCCCTGACCTACATTGCTCGCAAATACAATATTGCCATTGAACAGGGCGGAGATGATCAGCAATTTACCGAAGCTGAAAAAAAACGGGAGGCTATATTCATTGTATTGAATTGGGCGAAAGCCCATTTCAAAGCCAATTTAACCGAAAGGAGCGCCCGTGGTGAGAACCAAGCTCTTGAATATTTAAAGAAACGCGGACTTGATCAGGCAACCGGTCTTTTTGAAATTGGTTATGCCGGCAGTGGAAACGATCTGCTTCACGCAGCTCACCAGGTCGGCTACAGTGATGAGTCGCTGCTGAATGCCGGACTGATCCGAAAAAATGAGCAGGGTCAGTTTTATGATGCGTTCGCCAGGAGGATCATGTTTCCCTTCATTGACCGCTCCGGCCGGGTAATCGGTTTCACCGGCAGACTCCTGGCCGTGGAGAAGGATAAGCCAAAGTACCTGCACAGCCCAGAGACTGAAGTATTCCGAAAAAGCAGGTTCCTCTTTGGTTTATACCAGTCCAAACGGGAAATCATGAAGGAAAACGAATGTCTGCTTGTCGAAGGCCAGACAGACATGATCAGTCTTCACCTTGCCGGAATAAAACATGTCGTATCGGGATCAGGGACCGCCCTGAGTGAAGAGCAGGGGAGGATGATCCTTTCCCTGACAAGTTGCCTGACTATCGTTTATGATGGCGATCCTGCCGGGATAAAAGCCAGCATAACGAATATTAAAATCCCGCTGCAACTTGGACTTGACGTTTACATCGTCGTACTCCCTCAAGGGGATGACCCGGATTCTTTTATCAAGAAAAATGGCGGGCCGGCCATGGCTCATTATATAGAGGATCACCGCAAGGATATCCTCACGTTTCGCATTGAAATGGTGAAGGAGGAAGTGGAAAAGGACCCGCTGCAAAAAATGCGGCTGATAAAGGAACTGGTAGTTCAATTGTCTGTGATCACAGATGAAATGACCAGGGTCTTTCTGCTGCGGGAGCTGGCCAAAAAATTGGATGTCAATTATGATGATATTGCAATTCAGGTTAAAAAGCTTCTTCCTATACCGGTTGCAAAAACCGAAAGCTCCTTCTTTGGCCTTGATGCTGCCCAGGAGGGTATCCAGGAGAAAGAACATGCTATCCTGCTCGGGGATCCCAAGGAGGTTGTAAGTCGGCACGCAGACGGAGGGAACAACGTGATCAGCTTGCCAGATGGTCCACTTCGCCATGATGCAGTCGCAGGGCTGGTCAGGTTGACCAAGAGCATCAGGATTGAAGGACTCAGTGTGATCATGGATGTTGAATCTGATTCAGAGTTGCCGCTGGCAGCTGCAGGAAGAATGTTGACCGAGCAGGGCATGCGGGTAGAAGTCATCGAGAAATTTGTTACCGATAGGACCGGAGAGGTTGAAGAGCGGTTTACAACCCATGACTTCCTTGACTTCTATGTGAGTAGTCTGACAAACAGCCTTTTCTCGCATCCCGACACCAAGCGGTCAAAAAAATATGTTGAGATGGTGGCTGCATTTCTGGCCCGTCTTGACAACACCATCATCCACATCAAAACCGTTGAAATTGCCAAAAAGTTTGGACTCACATCCGGCTCCTTTTCAAAAGTTCTCCGGCCGTTCGTCGAGAAACGTAAGAACCTGGCTGTTCAGCAGCAAGAACACCTGGTGATTGATGACCGGCAGTATGTGTTCGATATTGCCCATCTTCCCGATTACGTTGATGTGGCTTTTTTCTCCAAGTACGGATTCTTTCCTGCCCAGAATAAAAGTGGTAGTAAGATTTTCTATGTTTTCCGCACTATGGAAAACACCCTGATCAAAGTCGGTAATTTTTACATGGAACCCTTGTTCCAGGTCTATGATCCGGATCCCCTTAAAAACAAACGGATCGTGAAGTTGTTCAACTGTGAGCAAAACACAGAAGAGTACATTGAATTCAAAAGCGGCGACATGATCGAACTGGCCCCGTTCAAGAAGTTTCTATGGAACATGGGATCGTTCATTTTTACCAATGGACGGCCGATTCATCATGAGAAGATCCTCGAAAGCATTTCTAACCAGTTTCCCAAGTGCCATGAGCTTTCAATATTCGGCATGCAGCCGGAAGGCTTTTTTGCCTTCAGCAATGGCATTATTGCCGACAATGCATTTACCTCGGTGGATGAACTCGGCCTGGTGAAGTTTAAAAAGGAGACCTATTACCTTCCTGCCTTTTCGAAGATTTATAAAGATCAGCGATCCGATAACGACAAATATGAATACGATCGCTTCCTGGTATATAACCCTGATCAGCGGACCTCCTGGGTTGAATGGTCGGATTTGATCTGCAAGGTTTATGCTAACAACAACAATGGCATGTGGGCGCTACTGTTCGCGATTCTGAGCGTTAACCGGTCGATCATCTTTCCCATTGAACGCTTTTTTACCTCGATCTTTTTCATTGGCCCGACAGAATCCGGCAAATCAAAGATTGCCGAAAGCATCCGGGCCCCGTTTATGTTTGGTGCTCCGCTTTTCAATCTGAATTCAGGCACCGATGCCGCGTTTTTCACCTCCCTGGAGAGGTTCCGGGACATCCCTGTTATATTCGAAGAATATGAAGATTACCAAATTTCGGATGTCAAGTTCCAGGGATTGAAAGCTGCCGTTTATGACAACGAAGGCAAACAAAAACGCAAGGATGCCACCAGTAAGGATATCGACGTTTCAAAAATCTATGCCAGCCCGGTCCTGCTAGGTCAGAACGGTCCTGAACGTGATGACGGAGCGCTGGGGAACCGTGTAGTACAGAAACACGTTCCTAAAAAAGACAATTGGACCGATGAAGAGGTAACCCGGTTTAAGGACTTGAAAGATCGTGAAAGGGAAGGGCTCAGCAACATTGCCATGGAGATCATCAGGCGCCGGCCCGTCGTACAGAAGTACTTCGCTGCCTACATGCGTGATTTTCAAAAAAAGGTGAAGGAGGATATCAGAAAGGAGGGAGGCAGTTACCAAACACGCATGATCAACACGGTAAGCCTGTTTATTGCCATGGCCAGACTCTGGCAGGATCATGTGGCAGAACTTCCGCTGCCGTTCAACTTTGAAGAGTTCTACCAGGATGCCAAGCAACAGATCACCCGACAGAGCGAAGAGCTGAGCTCCAGCAACCGGTTGTCTGTTTTCTTCGATACCATCAGCATGCTGTATGCCCAGGGACAGATCATCACTGGAAGGGAGTTTGATATCTCCACCGAAGACCGGATCACTGTTCAAAAAAGTAAAACGGACACCGATGAGAAATCGTGGGACGGAATGAAGAAGAAGATCCTCTGGCTGATTGTCAACGACGTAATCCAAGTCTACCAGAAGCTGCACACCAGCGAAAGTTTAAAACTCAATGCCCTGCGGATGTACCTGAAGGATCATCCTGCATACCTCGGCCAGGTGCAGTCCCATCGTTTCAACTATCAGTATGAAGCATGGGAGGCCGATCCCTCAAATTCTGAGTTTACCCGCAGAGTGATCAAAAAAGCAGTGAGAAACACCAGTTGCATTGCGCTGGATTACGGGCTGATTGAAAAAATGGGGATCGACCTCGAAAGGCTTAAAGCACCCGAACAGATAGAGCTTGATTTTAAAGAACCAAATGACAGCAGCGCCGAAACAACCGATCAGACGTTCATCAATTTCCCGGATGTTTCTCTTGAACACGCAGAAAGTGAAGTCTTGCCATTCTGAAAATGCTGCCTGAAAATCAGCGGTAAAAGTCGGTTCCAACGTTCCAACGTTCCAACAGACATAAATAAAAAATAGTATAACCTTATAAATCAATATAGTATGTTTCTGAAATCTTGTTGGAGTGTTGTTTTTCTGTTGGAACCTGTTGGAACCCCATTGAGATGCTTTCGCATTTCTGTTGGAACCGTTTTTAGTTCCAACGTGATCCCCGGGCATTCCAACAAAGTTCCTCTCTATACATTATCAGCATTTTAACTCATAAAAACGACCCTGCGTTGGAACGTTGGAACGTTGGGACGGAAAATGAACACCCACATTGGCAAAATTAAAATTCATGAAAACGGACAAAAATGGATTCGAATACTATGACATCCTGCCAGAGGGTTTCCATCTGGGGTGTCTGGATGATTTTCATGAAAACGGTACCCGCAAGTTGGGGATGGAATTTCTTATCAAGTGGGCCCTGCGGGATGACTATTACCAGATCTGCTACGTGAAGGAATCGCTAACCGGTGCCTACCTGCTTCCCTTCATCCAGGACCAACGAGTTTTCGTAAAACCATAGTTAAAAACAAGTATGTCATGCAAGATCCCATCATCGTGAATATCAAATGTCAGCATTACCTGATCTGCTTTCTTATTAAACACTACGGGCCAATGCCGGTTAAGTTCCCCGCCATGTCGGACCCGAACCGGTTGCTGGGAAAATTGATTGCCGTGGCGCCCCTGAACCATGTTCAGGAGAATTATGGTGAGAATACGCTATCGGTGGTGTTACCGCAATTCAGATACAAGGATATCACCTTGTACCACTACCTGTCTGAGCGAAAGCAGAAAATGATTGAGAACTACATCCACGGTTGGTTCAAGGTCGTTTTTCACATTGAGATGAATAATTACATCACACTGGGCTATAAGCGCAAGGATAGCATCTTTCTTTTCATGGATACTTACGAAATGCCGGAACAATGTTTCGATGCCCTGTTAAAGGACTACAACCGCTACATGGTGACCGTTTCAAAATATGGAGAGAAGAAAAGTAGAAACGTTCTGAATTACCCGACGCTTTTGAGCGAAAATGAACCTGAAGAAATATCGGAAAGCCTGTAATTCGCCAGAAATCCGGGAAATTTTGAAAATCAAACAGTTCTCATGTCTTAATCTACATTGTCATGTCCATTATGAAGAATTCCAACCTGGTACTCTCGGTGTGCAGAATATTTGTTACACCCATCGATGAAGTGGCTGCCATCATTTCCGTAAACCAATTCTGCCGCAGTGTCACCTTAAAGAACGGGAAATCCTGGCAGGAGCTGTACTTCACGCCGGGGACTGCCGAGTTTGGTGAAAAGCCGAAAGAAAATGATGCCGGTGACCTGATTGAACAATCCCTCAAATTCATCTTTCCAGGAGAAGATTCTTCAAATCTGTTCTCCTTTGATGCACTCCAGGGACGACCGGTACTGGTGAAAATTGAAGTTTCGTCTGGTGTGATCAAGTTAATGGGTGACCTGGAAAACGGTGCAAAACTTTCCGTTGGTTTTCAGATCTCTCAAAAGGCCTCCGGTTCACAGATGGAATTGTCCAGCCTGGCAACCGGCCGGGCCTGTTACCTTCTGTCATGAGCATCCTTTGAGTCCTTTAACAGGCTGAGCACACCATATAATATTGTGGTCAGATTTTCAGACCACCATGCTCAACCGCATCCATGCAATACTCGGCGCTCAATGGCTGATCCACCAGGATTCAGCCGTTTCGTATTTGCCGTTGTTGATCTCCCTGTTCAGGGGTCAGGATCCGGAAACCGGATCAGCCTTGGAGAACAAGCCCGTGGTCATGGCCTGGTCAGACCCCGCCCGTCCAATCGGTACGGTTGGAAAATGGACACTGGAAGACTCCTCGATCCCGGAAAACTCCGTAGCCATCATCCCTGTGAAGGGGCCAATCTGCAGTTGGGACAGCATTGAACTGATGACCATGCTCCGGCAGGCTCAGGCCAATGACCGGATCAACTCCGTGCTGTTACCGGTGAATTCTCCCGGCGGCATGGTCTCTCAGACCGATTTATTGGCTGCAACGATCAAAGACCTGGGCAAACCAACCGTTGCCGTAGTGATGGGAATGTCGGCATCCGCAGCCATGTGGGTTATGTCAGCCGCCAGTTATCGCATTGCAACATCCCCGATCGATGTCATCGGTTCGGTCGGCACCAAAGTTTCCCTGCAGAACTACTCCGGCCTGCTCGAAAAGATCGGGATCAAGCTGGAGGATTTCTATGCCACCAGTTCTACACGCAAGGATGAAGAGGTCAGGGCGGCAAAACAGGGAAACCTGCAGCCGATGACCGGTTATGTTGATTTTGTTAACGATGTTTTTCACCAGGCTATCCGGGATAACCTGAACATTGAAGCTGGTTCAGAGGTTTTTACCGGGGCCACCTTCTTTGCTGAAAAAGCACAACAACTTGGTCTTATCAATGAGATAAATACCATGGACTACGCGCTTACCAAAGCCTACCAGCTCGGGCTGAAAAATAAACTCATTAATCAATCAAAAAATCTAAACCTGTAAAACATGAAAAAATTCATGATGACGGTGCTTGCGTTTCTGGGAATCCAGGCCTTTGCAAAGGACAAGGATGGCAAGATCGCACTCACCGACGATCAGCTCGCCAAGCTCAAAGTTAGTTTCGGGGATGACCTCACCGATAAGTTCGTTGCGGCACTGGCGAAAGACCCTGACGGTTCCGCTCCAGACAGCGCTTCCATGGAAGCCCTGATCACAGCCATGGACACCCGGCTGCAGACAGCCCTGGCAGAAAATGCCACGGCGCTGCAGGCCAGGCAAATGGCAGAAAATGACCTGCTGACTGCCAATGCCGAGAAAGACCGGCTCAATGGCGTGGTCACCGAAAAAGAGGGCATCATTGCTACACTCACCAAAAAACCGGAGGATGACCCGCAGCCATCCAGAACACACATGAAAACTGACCCCAAAAACTGGGTGCCAACAGGAAAGGATACCCACCTGTTCGGACTGAACCATGCTTTTCTGGCCCTGGATGATGCGCATGGTTATAACCGCCGGGCCTATGCCGCCATAGCTGCCTTTCATGGCATCGATGTTCTTTCGCCCCGGGCAGCTTCCTCGCTCGACTATGCTTCACTCAAAAACGACCTGGGTGATTTTTACCGCATCCGTAAGCAGGAACGCATCCAGAGTTTCCTGCAGGAACTTCCTTCACTCACCAAATTCTTCAACCTGGAATCAGGCTATCAGGATCAGGCCGTACTGGTCAATCTGTTCCTGGGAGATGATTTTTCCCAGGCCGACAGCACCGCTCTCGGAAGTTCCTTTGACAACGTGGTCAAGGGCAGCTATAAGTTCGAGCCGGAAATCCTGACCATGTATGACGTGATGTTCGTTCACAAGTTCACTCAGCTCAAAGAGCTTGAGAAGGGATGGATCGGGTATCTGAACCGTGAGGGTTCCTCAACCATGAAATGGTCGTTCATCGAGTACATCCTGGTGGAAACCGCCAAGAAACTTAAAAATGAACAGGAGCAGCGCCGCATCCGCGGAGTACGCAAAAACCCCACGGTGAATGTTCCCGGTACCGCCATGCAGGCGTCGAATGGCGTACTGAAGTTTCTCAAAAACCAGATCGCCTCATTCAAGATCAAGCCTTTCATCCTGGGCGAATGGACCCCGTCAACAATTGCCGCTTACATCAAAGGCGCCACCCAGTTGATCCCCGAGGTTCTGCGTGACTCCGGAAGGATCGTGCTTTTTATGAGTACCGATGCCCTGAGCGATTACCATACCAACCTGGAGACGCTCTATGGTGTGAACATGGACTACAAGGCCGACCTGATGCACGTCAAGGAATACCCGATGGTCAAAATCATTGCCATCCCTGGCATGGCCCCGAGCAAACGCATGTTCTGGACCATCGAGAACAACATCACCCTCTTTGAAGACCAGCCGGGCGAAATGCTTAACTTCAGCATCGAGCAGCAGGACTGGAGCCTCAAGGTCTGGTCGAACTGGCGTGAATCGGTATGGGCCTACCTGATCGGTAAGAAATACGCTTCGGCCGCCGAAATGCCTTCCGATTACAGCACCCAGCTTATCTTCTGCAACGATGTGGATGAGCCGGCCGATTTCTTCATCAACATGGAGGCCAACAACACCACTCCTTCGGTCACCAACCACACCTCCCTGGTCAGTGTCGCCAACACGCAGGCAACTGCGATAACAAACATCCTGGATGCCGTCACCGGGCAGGACATCCGCCTGAAGTGTGGCAATTCCTCCAATGCGGTCACGATTGCCGCCACCGGCAATTTCTCGCTGCTCACCGGTGCCTGGGCCCCGGCTGTTGGTGATATTCTGTACCTGAAGAAACGCTCGGACGGGAAGTTCATCGAAATCAAGCGGGATACCGTCAGCAGCGCTGCCATTGCACTGGCTGCCAATGCAACAGCCCCGGATGTTTCCGCTGGTGATAAGTTTATCACCGTTGCCAATTCCGGAGCAACGGCCCTTACTACGCTCACCAATGCCGTGACCGGAAAGGTTTACACCCTCTATGGCGGGAGCAGCACCAATGCCACAACAATTGCCAACGCTGGCAGCTTTGCACTGACAGCGGCAATGACCTTGTCGGCCGGCACCTGGATTCAGCTTCAGAAAGCGGCCAATGGCACCTTTTACGAAATCAACCGCGGGTAAAAGCCTGGATCGGGAGGGGGATGAAACCCCTTCCCGATGGCTTCTGCCTTACTCACCTCTTAAAAATCTGAAACCATGTGTCCGTATGTAAAAGTTGATGTTGCCAAGCCCGGAGATAACAAGGGCGTCGGCGGCGATAAAAAAGCAATGGTCATCGTCTTCGACTGGGACGATATTGCCACTATGCCGGCCAGGGATGGCAACGGCATCATCATTACCGGTAACCTGGTGATGAACCCCGGAGCCTACATGACGAAAGTGTATGCTACACAAAGCACGATCAAGGCCGGAGCCGACAGCGAAGGCGATCCCGATGCCAAAGGCATCACCCAGAGTGTGGAATTCGAGCACCCGGGGGATTCCCAGACTATCCGTGAATTCAGGGCCAACTGGATGAACAAGAACATAGGAATCATTGTCGAACGCTGCTCTTCCACCCAAAGGAACCTTTACGGTACCCCATGTTCCCCGCTTCAGATGGTCTTTAAATCGGAAGACGACAAGGACAAAAACAAAACAACCTTTACCTTTAAATCTACCCAAAAGGGACCTGATGTGGCCGATTACCAGGGCACCATGTCCTTCAGTTCGCCGGTGGCTACGGTGGCCGCTAATGCAACCACCGTGAACCTGGTTACAGGCTCAGGGAGGTACCAGCTCACCACCGGTACTGCCGCCATTGCCACCATGACAACATGTACCAATGCGGTCGACGGGGTTGTCTTTACCCTGGTCGGATCCGGTGGTACCTACCCGACGGCTATCTCCGGAACAGACTTTCTGCTCTCAAACGGTACGGCCTGGAGCGGTATCTCGGGAGCCGAGATCACCTTCAGGGCTTTCCAGACCGGCGTCAGTGCCTGGAAGTTCATTGAAATGAGCCGCAAATAGCAATTTTTGACCCGCAGGTTTAGTCCTGATTTGTTTTCATAACTGCTGATTCCCGTCGCACTTGCACGTGCGACGGGTTTTTTACTGTCCTTTTCCATGTTCCGTGTGTGATCTACGTTTGCAGCTCCATGATTCAATACCTCAGTTACCATGAACAACGAGATCAGAAAATATTTCATTGCCGACCGTACACATGCCATTGGCGTGGCCCTGGTGATGAAGTACAGTCACCGCCTTTCCCTCAAAAAACAGTTAAACATTCAACCCGAAAGCATTTACCTGACCGGTGTAGTTCATGAGGAACTCAGGGAACTTGCCGCCATTTCAAGGGATGAACTGGCAGGTTTGCTGGCAGCGCCTGTGGTAAAAGAACAACCGGAAAGCGATCTCAGTGCCGGTGATCAAATCCTGCAACCGCCAGATCCTTTTGCCGAAAAAAAAGAGAGCCGCAAAAAGTAGCACTGAACTCAGTCCCGGCTTTTCGGATCCGGGAAGAATTTCCCTTTTTGCGGCTTTCAGATTGTCCCCCTGAGTTGAAGATCCTGGTGGCCGATATGCTCACGGCCTACGATAATTACAAGCTTGCCCATGCCTCGTTGTTTGAAGTTCAGACCCGGGAGGAGATCGACAATGCCAGCCGTCAAACCGTCGAACAATACCTTGAAAACCGCCTGATCTGGAAGGAATTGACACATTACAAAGAAACCGGGTTGATCCTTGGCCGGCATCCGATCTTCGACTGGATGGTTCGCCTGGATCAGATCAGGGGAATGAAGATCGCTGACCTGGTCAACCTTCGACTTCGGCTGGATAACAACCTGGTGCGCAACCGGGCTGCGCTGCGAAGAGATCCTACGGGAGGACAAACCACTCGAAGAAAGGTACGGATCGCCCGAATGGAGAAAGAGATGCTCGAAGTAAACCGTTTACTGAACCTGTGAATGAACTCAAAGTTTTTCAATATTGAGGATTTGGAAGAAAATCCCAGGGATGAACTGCCAGAAGAAAAATCAGCGCTGCTGGTCATTCGGTTCCTGCAGGTTCACTATGAGCGTATCGAAAGCATCAAAAACCTGATTGGCCGGCCCCCGATGCAGGATGAAGCCTATTTCCTTTGGAGCGTCAACTCATTCAATGCATTCACCTTCATACCATATATTATAAATGAGTGCGGTGTGATCAGCGAGCTGATCATCTCCACGTACTCCATCAACATCCGCATCATCGATGCACTTATCCGGTTGATCGACAAAGATCAGATACTTTCTGTCCATATTTTTATCAGCGATTCCATCCGTAGCCGCCTGCCCAAGGTTTATGATCACCTGATGGCCCTGGTCGATACGAAACCCGTGCGAGTCATTTACTCCTGGAATCACTCAAAGATCGCCCTGATCCGCGCCGGTGAGCATTTCTTCGACGTGGAAGGCTCCGGCAACTGGGGGGAAAATGCCCAGCATGAACAGTATGTGTTCGCCAATAGCGAAAAATTATATGAATTCCGCAAATACGAAATCCTCCATGGAATTAACTGCACAGCAACGTAACGACATCGAGCAGCTGGCTGCGATCAACTACGGCGCTGACCAGATCGCCATGTACCTGGACGTGGACCCAAAAGAATTCCGCAGGGCTTTTACCATTTCAGCCTCCGATCCGCTTTACGGTCCCGGCAACGCACGTTATCATTATGACCGGGGCAAACTCATCACCCAGGCTGAGATCGACAAAGCCAACCTTAAAAGAGCCAAAGATGGCAACCTGACTTCGATTCAACAGTGGAAGAAAGATGCCGCAGGTCGCAAACTGGAAAACCTCAAACACCAGGTTTTCTATGATGAAGAGCGTAAAGAATATGAACAGCTGCAGGGACTTATCGAACGGGGAGAAATCAAAGACCTGCCGGAAAGAGTGGTGCTTTATTATGAACAGATTGATTTCATCCGAAGTCTGTATAACAAGTACGAATCCAAAAGCTTTATCATCAACGCCGTGGTGGTACAGTGGCCCAAACTCTCCAAACTTCTGGCTATGCAGCTTTACCATGAATCCCTGAACTTCTTTAACCTGGACAACCCGGTAAAAGTCCGGGCCTGGGCCAATATTTATGCCGACCGGCTGGATAACATGGCCAGGCTATGCTTCGAGATGAACGATTTTGAAACAGCCCGGCGCCTGACCATGAATGCGGCTGAACTGCGCGGTGTGGGAAAAGAGATTCCCGACCAGATCCCCGATGAACTGCTGGACCGTCGGCCGGTATTCTATACCATACGGCTGAAGGATATCGGGGTCCCGGAAATCAACCGCAATGACCTGGCCGCCTTTATCGATGGCCTGGATATCACCGAAAAGCAACGGCTGAAGGCCAGGCGTGAGGCCATGATCGAAGATGTACCATTTGAACTTGCGGACCATGTCGAAGAGAAAAATAACCACCCTGGAGGCTGACATCCGGTATTCCAACTGGATATCCACCCTCATTGACCTGATCAAACCGGCGAACCTCTATCTCTATGGCGGCAGGGGAACCGCCAAGAGTACGGAAATCCTTGCTAAACGCTCCATCGACATCATCTACGATATGCCCAGGGCAAGTTTTGCTTTTGTCTCGGACACCTATGTGAACCTGATGACCAACATTATCCCTGCAATATTGACCGGATGGGAGGGCAGAATGAAATTCATGGAAAATTATCATTTTGTCGTCGATGTCCCCCCTCCGGATCATTGGCCCAAGCCACTGATCCGCACATTCGATTTCAAACACACCATCTCTACATTCAATGGTTGTAAATTTTTCCTCACCTCCCTGGACAGGCCTTCGGCCAATGCCGGGATTTCCGTGGTACATCATTTTGGCGACGAAGCCAAGTATCTGCAATGGGAAAAACTGAGTAAACTGTTTCCCACCCTTCGCGGGGATTATGCGCTCTACGGGCACTCTCACTATTTTATGGGCCAGACCTTTTGCTCCGACATGGCCGATCCCACGGTGGGAGAAAGCGACTGGATGCTCCGGATGGAGGAGAAGATGGACAAAAATCAGATCACCCGGATCATTCAGGCTGCCATCATTCTCAATGAAATCAACCTTGAACTTTATGAGACTCAGCACAAGAATGAGGACCTGAAACAGATTGAGAATATTAAAAAGAACCAGGCTCGCTGGATCGAACGCATCGGCAGGATCCGCCAAGACAGCAGCTTTTTCTACATCGTATCTTCCTTTGCCAACGCTGATATTTTAACTCTCAAATACTTTGAAAATCTGCTCTCTTCGCTCACCTTCGAAGAGTTCAAAACGGCTGTACTATCAATCCGCAAAACTTTAGAACAGGGCGCACGATTTTACGGAGCCCTTGCCGATAAACATTTTTACCAGGACGGGTACAATTATGAATACTACGACCGGTTTGGCATCCGGGACAACGTTGTCCAGACTTCGGCCGGCCTCAAATATATCCAGCATGACCGGATGCTTGAAGGAGGTTTCGATGCCGGGAACATGATGAGCCTGGTGATCGGGCAGGAGCAGGGCAACATCTTTCGCGTGCTCAAGGGCATGTACACACTCACCCCTGCATGGATCCGAGAGCTGGGCGATGCGTTCATCCGCTTCTTTGAACCACACCAACGTAAAGTGTTGCATTTATACCATGATCGCAGCGCCAATCAGTACCGCAAAACAGGACGTGACTTTGCCACCCAGCTCAAGCATGATATCGAATTTGACCGCCAGGGTATTCGCACTGGTTGGATCGTACAGTTGATGAGTGTGGGACAAGGCAACATCACCCATGCCGATGAGTTTAACCTGATGAACATCATGATGGGAGAGAAGGACAGGCGCCTGCCCAAACTGCTTATTGATAAGTTCGAATGCAAGGAACTCCGCAGCCAACTGGAGGTAACACCCGTTACCAAGAGCAGCAAAGGAGAGATACAAAAGGTAAAGACGGGCGATAAGTTATCCCCATCACGCCTGGCCATGGAGTCAACAAACTTTACCGATGCATTCAAGTACCTGCTCTGCAGGCAGAAATGGCTGGCCTTTGCACGGCAGAAAAGAGCCATCACCTTCGGTTCACTGAACATTTAAGCACGATCATTACGCGTAATGATCGCATAGTGGTGGGATTCCTTTTCAAGGTATCCCTGCCACGTGTGGCATTTTTGCTATCGCCTGCGCTCATATATCCGGCCTGCCAAAGGTACGCACGTGCGCAAGCTTCGCCGGGCGGGTCGTCCTGACGTGTGTCTCAACTTTTGGAAAAGTTGAACAAAACAGGATAAAAGCCTGAAAACATTGGAAATCCATATTTTCAGGCTGATAAAAAGGTCAAATGTTGACCTTTGAAGCGGAGAAGTTGAAAAATTTGACTTCCTTTTTCTTTGATTCCTGACGTCAAAGAGAAAGGAAGCGAAAAAGAAACCGTAACGGGGAAACTTTTTGAAGAAAAAAGTAACCATTTTTTTTTTACGTACCCTTCCTCCCAAATCTTTCCGTGACAACCGCACCATTTTCCTTCCGGAAGGATTCGACTGTATTGTTTGTTGAGCCTGTCGCTGGCTGGGTCCTGGCTTTTTCGGATGCCTTATCGGTAACGCCCGCCTGATTTTTCTCCGGGCAATCCCACTGTTGCCTGAACAGTCATCCCCGCTGCCGGGTATTTGTTCCACTCTGAAAGGAATTGTTCGCCGAATGAGCGCTGGATGGATCATCCTGCTGGAAATACCTCTGTCCGGTTCCTTGTCTCTCCTTGCGGATGGTACCATCAAACATTCATGGCATTTTTTCCGGTCATATTTGTATGCTAAGCTATGAGCTCATTACAGGGTAAAAGTTCCACTCATTCAAGGATTTTCCCGGCATATCCTCACTTTGTTCCGGTATTCCAGTTCCTCCTTGAGTGCCCCTCCATGTTCTTCATGACACTTGCATAAAATTTCAACCTTAAAAAAAGAAAGCCATGAAAACATTTGTAAAGAAGTACATCGCCAAGGGAAAAAAAGTAAAGGATCTGCAGATCGTAAAAATCTCCATCAGGATCGAAGATATCCTTCAGCACGCTCATGAATACAAGGGCGAACAGTTCATCACCTTTGAGGTGGCCAGACTTCAGAACCCCGACAGCTTCGGCAATGACTACACCGTTTATGTCAACAAACTGGTGGATTCTGAAACAACCGTTGAAAAATCACAGGTGAACGAACCAAAAAAAGAGATGAACCCTTCAAAGCCCGGTAAGAAACCAGCTAAAAGCTCCAAAAAGGCTGCTGTAAAACAAACCGATGAATTACCCTTCTAACCAAAGGAAGAGGGAGCCGTGGTCGCCACGGCTCTTTTTTTAGTCGTTGGGAACTATTACCAACTCGCCAAAGGGGCATCAAAACGCTATTCTACCTGAAATTTCTGCAAAATAACCTATGGAAAATAAAATTGTCAAGGGCGACCTCCTGTCGGAACCGTCGCTTTCAGTGCATTCAGATTTGAAGTTAAATCTGACCTGCACCCCTGACATTATTTATTTCTCCCCGGTGAAGCTGGTGGCAAAATTTCAGTATGAACCGCAGCCACAGCGCTGCATAAAACCATCAGCTATGGAAACTTCAAACACACATCAAAAATTGACAAATTATGAACGCAGGATCCCCATGAGTGCCTGGGCAGAAGACGACATCCCATCAAACAAACTGCTACTCAAGGGATCGGCCAGTCTTTCAAATGCAGAATTGCTTAGCATCATCATTGGCAATGGGATCGAAGGAGAAAATTCCCTGGACATTGCCATGAAGACCTTATCCCAGTGCGGCAACAATCTTTGCGAATTCTGGCGCCTGGGTGTCACCGAGCTTCAGCAGATCAAAGGCATCGGGCCGAAACGGGCAGTTCAGATCGTGGCCATGTTCGCCCTGGCTCGTCGCCGGAATGAAAGTGAAGTCATTATCCAGGACAAAATCAAATCCAGCACGGATGCTTATCGTATTTTTCATTCCATCATCGGTGACCTGCCGTACGAAGAATTCTGGGTGCTCATGCTCAACCGGGCAAACAAGGTGATCAAGAAGGTCAGGATTTCAGAAGGCGGAATTTCGGGCACCGTGGTGGATCCGAAGAAGGTCTTCAAGTTTTCACTGGAACTTCACGCCTCATCAATCTTACTTGGACACAACCACCCCTCGGGCTTGATCACCCCCAGCGAAGCCGATATAAAGATCACCAAAAAACTGGTTGATGCCGGCAAACTGTTGGAGATCGCGGTACTAGATCACCTCATCATTGGACAGGATCAGTTTTATTCGTTTGCGGATGAAGGCAGTTTGTAGATCAAAGGCCCCGGGAAACCGGGGCTTTCTATTATTTTTATTCGGTTTGTGTTTTGTTTGAGTTTTTTTTTGAAATTGCGAGATATTATATTAAGGTTATATGTCTATTGGGATATATAGCCTCAATATTGAGGTTACCGACACGTTAGTGGCAAAAATTAGAACCATGAAATCAATAATCCTCATTTTTAGCATGGTTGCCTTTTCAATAATAGGAAAAGCACAATCTAATATTTATCATCCACTCCCATCCTCAAATGCCATTTGGAGGGAAGAATGCGGTGGTTATCAGAGTGGCAATTGTGCAGATTACCAGAATTTTATAACAGGTGATACTGCGTTTAACGAATTAATTTACAAAAAAATTCAAAGAACAGGTGTTCAATATGCACAAGACCCGTTTGGGTTTTGTACAAACTTCGTCACTTCTTACTTCAACTATTATATGGGAGCGTATAGAAATGACAGTGTCAACAAGAAAGTTTATTTTGTCCCTGCCAATGCATTGAATCCTACAATATTGTACGATTTCAATTTAAATTTATTTGACAGTTTACCTGTGACTTACCTTTTTGATACAATTTCTGGTTTTTCGTATGTTAGCTCGATTGACTCACTCCTCATTGGAAACGAATATCATAAACGATTTAGAATATCAAGTGACAATGGTTCAATTGATTATGTTAGTTTAATTGAGGGTATTGGGTCTTCATCCGGACTTTTAGGCAGTCTTGTTTATCCATTTGAATTCGGTTCAACTTTGCATTGTTTTATACAAAATGGTATTACCGTATACCCAAATGCAAGTTATCAATGCGATTTAGTCACTGAAATTGACGATAAAACAAAGAAGGATTTATCGTTTCAAATTTCACCTAACCCGATTTCCGATAATGGTCAAGTTCTTTTCAACTCAAACATTATAAATATTGATTTATTGATATTCAATATTTTAGGAATTGAAAGATTTAGGTTTAATAACTTAAAAAATGAATCAAAGATTAATCTTTCGAGCCTCCAACCAGGTATTTATGTATATCATATAGTACAAAATCAAAAATCGATTTCAGTAGGTAGAATTATCAAAACAAAATAAGTGTTCAGCCACTAACACAGCAACTAAGCCCCATGCTGCATAATACCGGGATTGTCAGCGCAATCCCGAGACCAACGCAAAGGGCTTAGTTGCAACGTTACGGACGAGCTACATATATAAAAACAATTTCAAAGACAGAAAAAATGAAGAATTTAATCTTGACAGTAATAGTTGCATCTTTGGTATTACCTTCCTGCAACCAAGTAGCAAAAACGGCAGAGAAAACAGAGTTTAACGCTTCTGTTGATATATCAACGGTAAAAGTTTCTGAAACGGAAATCAACACATCTATTAAAACAAATTTTCCCGATAGTACATCTCTTATAATTACGGCAACAAGAGAATACAAAAGAAAAAACAACAATGAACAATATGCTGCAGACTTATACTATTCATTTACTTCAATTGTAAAAAATGGACAGATAAGCTTTAGCTTTAATCCTTTGGATAAAAGTTGGATTGAGGCGTATGAAGCGTTACGAAAACAAAATGGAGAATTTGACAAGAAATTAACTGAAATAGATAAAACCACGATAAAAGATACTATTGAAATTTCTGTTCTTTTCACACCAAAAGGAAAACAACCTGTAAGCGTAATAAAATTGATTGGTGCAAATGGAGAAAACCTAAACGGAGCAGATGTTGAAGCCAATAATGGTGGCTTTAAAGTATATGATAAGAAAATCAAATTTTATAATAAATTCAAAAAATAGAAAAATGAAAATTTCAATCTTAATAACAATTATTTCATTTTTCCTTTTGACTTCATGTGGCGGTAATTCAGCTCCAGATAATTCTGACGCAAAAGAAGCTGCACGAGCTGCAATTATTCATAGTTTAAAAGACCCTAAGTCAGCGTCATTTCATCATGATGAAGTAATTAAAAAATATGGTGATAGTACATTTTTATATACTGAAACTGTAAATGCAACTAACAGTTTTGGTGGTTCGATTGCTCAAATTGTCACGATCGAAGTAAAATGGACAGGTGGTGATCCATCAGTTGTAGAAAATTGGACATTTAGTAAGTTACAATTTAATCCAAGGTAAATTAAAACCAGCCACCAACAAACGCTTTGCTCCATTTTTCTGCCTCAGGCGCAACACAGAAAAACGGCACCAAACGTCGGCCGTTAAATTGCAAAAAAATAAACTCTATTTTTAAACTGGGATCACATTCAATGCCCCCCACCGAAGCCCTCGCCCGAATCAAAATCAACAAACTTCTCGAAGAAGCCGGTTGGCGATTCTTCGATGACCAATTAGGCAAAGCAAACATCCTCCTGGAAAACCATGTGATGATCACCCAAACCGAAGTGGATGCCTGGGGCGATGATTTTGAAAAAACATCCACAGGTTCCCTGGATTTTCTGCTGCTCGATTCCAATAACAAGCCCATTTGCGTGCTCGAAGCCAAACGGGAAAGCATTCATCCGCTGGCAGCAAAGGAACAGGCGCGAAAATATGCCAATACGGTTGGGGCACGGTTTATAATCCTGTCTAATGGAATTGTCCATTTCTTATGGGATATAACAAAGGGAAATCCCAAACCGGTCTATAAATTTCCATCGGCACAAGAAATTGGGGCTATCCAGGATTGGAATCCCGACCGCAATGCTCTGGCATCTGAATATGTGGATCAGGATTATATTGTGGCCATTCAAATGCCTGATTATGCCGAAAGACCTGGTTGGAATGGAAGCGTGGATTACAGCAAAGATTTTATCCGGAGCAATGGTCTGAAGTTTTTGAGGACCTATCAGATAAAAGCCGTCAAGTATTTGCAGGATGCTGCGGGGAGAGGGAAAGACAGGTTCCTGTTCGAGATGGCAACCGGAACCGGGAAGACTTTGGTGGCTGCTGCCATTATCCGGCTGTTTTTAAGAACAAAAAATGCACGTAAGATTCTATTTCTGGTTGACAGGCTGGAGCTGGAAGATCAGGCATGGAAGGCTTTTACCAAATACCTCAAGCCCGATTATACCACCTTCATCTACAAAGAAAATAAAAGCGATTGGCACAAGGCCGACATTGTGGTGACCACCATTCAATCGCTGATGTTCAACAATAAATACCGCTATGAATTTTCACCCACCGATTTCGACCTGATCATCTCCGATGAGTCTCACCGCTCCATCTCCGGAAATGCACGGGCGGTTTTTGAATATTTTCATGGTTACAAACTTGGCCTTACAGCAACTCCGAAAGATTACCTCAAAGGTGTTGATCTCAACAAAGTGAAAGAAAACGATCCGAGGGAGATTGAAAGGCGCATGTTGCGTGACACTTACAACACGTTTGGATGTGAAGGGGGTGAACCAACATTCCGGTATTCTCTTTTAGATGGTGTGAAAGATAAGGTACTGGTCAATCCGAAAGTGCTGGATGCCCGCACCGAAATTACCACACAACTGCTCTCGGATGAAGGTTATGCAGTGCTCGTTACCACCGAAGAGGGGGAAGAGAAGGAGACTTTTGTTTCCGGGGACTTTGAAAAGAAGTTTTTCTCGGACAAGACCAACCGGATTTTTTGTCAGACCTTCATGGAAAATGCCCAGCGCGATCCGGTTACCAATGAAATTGGCAAAACCATTATGTTTACCGTCAGTCAGAACCATGCAAGGAAGGTAGCTGAAATTCTGAATGAATTTGCTGAACAGCTGTTTCCGGGAAAGTACAATTCAGATTTTGCCATGCAGGTGACTTCACAGGTTACAGATGCTCAGCAAATGACCATCAATTTCTCCAACAACAATCTTGGAGGCAGGACAACCTGGCTGGAGGGCTACAAGTCTGATAAAACGAGGGTTTGCGTAACTGTTGGCATGATGACTACTGGCTACGATTGTCCTGATCTGCTCAACCTTTGCATGATGCGCCCGATATTCAGTCCGTCGGATTTTGTGCAGATCAAAGGCCGGGGAACACGCAATCACACCTTTGAATTCAAACACAAAAACGACCTGGGAGAGGAAGAGACCATCCAACATGACAAAAAGTTCTTCAAACTCTTTGATTTCTTTGCCAATTGCGAATATTTTGAAGAGAAGTTCGACTATGATGAAAAGCTGAATCTTCCAAAACCCCGCTCCGGTGAAGGCGGTGGTGGCGGCGAAGGAGTGAACCTTGACACCTACACCAGCTTTATCCCTGACCCGCTGGCCAACATCAGGGAACATCAGATCGGATATGAAGGGATGAAAATCGACCGTATGCTCTTCAAAAAGTTCGAGGATCGCATCGTGATGGACGACATCATCAAAAAGAACGTGGAGCTCGGCAATTGGGAACAGGTGGTTTCGCACATCCAAAGCGAGATTTTCGATAAACCCGAAGAGTATTTCAACCTGGAAAAGTTACGGAAAGCGGCAAAACTGGATCGTAAACTCTCTATCCGTGAAGTGGTAGAGAAGATCTTCGGGATTATCCCAAAATTCAAATCCAAGGATGAACTGTTAGAAGAAGAATTCGACAAATTCATTTCGATATACCCACCCGAAGAAGATGTAAATTTGCGGGCGCTGAAATACTTCTTTAAAGCTTACATCGTGGATCAGGAGATACGGAAAGTCATTGAATCAAAGGATTTCAACGCGCTGCAAACCAATCCTACACTCACAATTTCTCAATTTAAAGAGGTGGCGCCTAAATACCGGGAAGTAAT
Source organism: Bacteroidales bacterium (assembly GCA_049317265.1). Classification (GTDB taxonomy): domain Bacteria; phylum Bacteroidota; class Bacteroidia; order Bacteroidales; family FEN-979; genus CAIVAT01. The sequence continues at coordinate 3,058 of JBMOIP010000051.1, read as the reverse complement.
TCCGCTGTACATTAAAGATTACATCAATTTGGAGCGCTTTGCCGCTTAACAACCAATTAAATGTTAGATACAACAACGAAAAAGCGCATCGACGACTGTCGTGATATTTTAGTGGGGAAACTTCCCGATCCGAAAGCTCAGATCGAACAGATTACCATCGGATTGATATACAAGTTCATGGATGACATGGACAAGGAGACCATCGAATTGGGCGGAACTGCCAAATTCTTCTCTGGCGAATATGAAAAGTACAGCTGGGCCAATTTATTCGATTCCCGGGTTACTGCCATCAACATGCTAGCTTTGTATTCGGAAGCCATCATGAGCATGGATAAGAACCCGAACATCCCGCAATTGTTCCGGGAAATCTTCAAAAATGCCTATCTCCCATATCGAGATCCGGAAACCCTGAAGATGTTCCTGAAGACCATCGGCGAATTTGAATACACCCACAGTGAGAAGTTGGGCGATGCCTTTGAATATCTCCTTTCGGTGATGGGCTCCCAGGGTGACGCCGGACAATTCCGAACGCCGAGGCACATCATCGATTTCCTGGTAGCCGTGGTTGATCCGGGAAAAACCGACACCATCCTGGATCCCGCCTGCGGAACTGCAGGATTCCTGATCTCTGCCTTCAAACACATCCGCGAAAAGAACAACCACGACCTGACCCCGGATGAACGCCGGCGGATGATCCGCAATTTCACCGGTTACGACATCTCGCCGGATATGGTCCGTCTGAGCCTCGTGAACCTTTACCTGCACGGCTTTTCTGACCCACACATCTGCGAATATGACACCCTCAGCAGCGAAGAGCGCTGGAACGAAAACTACGATGTCATCCTGGCCAATCCGCCATTCATGAGTCCGAAGGGCGGCATCAGGCCCCACAAGAAGTTCTCGATCAGCAGCAACCGTTCCGAGGTGCTGTTCGTGGATTACATCGCCGAACATCTCAACCCCAAAGGGCGCGCAGGCATCATCGTCCCGGAAGGGGTTATCTTCCAGAGCGGAACTGCCTACAAAGACCTTCGCAAAATGCTGGTGGAAAACCATCTTTACGCCGTTGTGAGCTTGCCTGCCGGAGTTTTCAACCCATACAGCGGAGTGAAAACCTCCATTTTACTGATGGACCGGGAACTGGCTAAAACCAAGGATGAAATCCTGTTTGTGAAGATTGACAACGATGGATTCAGCCTCGGGGCGCAGCGGAATAATGTAAAAGGTGGGCAATTGGAAGAGGCGATTGGGATTGTGAAGCAATTCCGGGTTCATTCATTGGGTGAATCGTTGTTCGCCCATGCTGTGAAGAAATCGGAAATTGCCAAAAATGGGGATTTTAATTTGAGTGGGGAACGGTATAAGTCGATTGAAGCTGCCACATCAAATTTTCCAATAGTTTTATTGAGCGAATTATTTGAGATACAAAGAGGTGGGTCACCTAGGCCAATTGAAGAATATTTTACTGAGGAAGATAACGGTATCAATTGGATTAAAATTGGAGATGCTCAAGAAGGTTCAAAATACATTACAGGTACAAAGCAAAAAATCAAACCAGAAGGAATTTATAAAACTAGATTAGTTGAGCCAGGTGATTTTATTTTATCCAATTCAATGAGTTTTGGAAGACCCTATATCATGAAAATTTCTGGTGCAATCCATGACGGTTGGTTGGTTTTTAAACAAAAGAAGTCAAATCTTAGCAAGGATTACATTTATTCCATTCTGTCCAGCGACATTGTAAAATCGCAATTTGAAAAACAAGCAACAGGGGGAGTGGTTAATAATCTGAATATTAACATTGTTAAGCAAGTTCAGATCCCCCTCCCCCCGCTCTCCATCCAGCAAGAGATCGTCTCCATAATAGAGGGCTATCAGAAGATCATTGACGGGGCCAAAATGGTGGTGGAAAACTACAAGCCGAGAATTGAGATTGATCCGGAGTGGGAGATGGTGGAGTTGGGAAACTTATGTGAGTTTATCAGAGGTCCATTTGGTGGAAGTTTAAAGAAGGAGATATTTGTCGAGAAAGGCATAGCCATTTATGAGCAATCACATGCCATTTATGCTCAATTCGATAATTTTAGGTATTTCATTACTGAAGAAAAATTTCAGGAAATGAAAAGATTTGAGGTTTTTTCTAATGATATCATTATGAGTTGTTCAGGTACTATGGGGAAAGTTGCAATCGTGCCACCTGATGCACCAAAAGGCATTATAAACCAAGCTTTGTTAAAACTTTCCACCAATGAAAAGTTGTTAACTGTTTTTTTGAAAATATGGATGGAAAGTGAGAATTTCCAAGAGCTTTTGCAATCGAATGTTTATGGTGCAGCAATTGTTAATGTTGCATCTGTCAAAATTCTTAAAGAACTTAAAATACCACTGCCAACCATAGGAGAGCAACGCCAAATCGTCACCCGTATCGAAGAAGAACAGCAATTGGTGGACGCCAATAAAAGGCTTATTGATATTTTCGAGCAGAAGATCAAAGAGAGGATTGCAAGGGTTTGGGGAACCTATTAGGAAATCTATGTGTGACTCTATACCGTCAATAAATAAAGATACTTAATCCTGAGGGCTAGGATAAACTTCAAATCCTATCAAACCTTATTAACCTCGAAATTCCTGCAAAATTACCTGCGAAAAATCCGCTTCGCTGTAAAACTGTCAAGGGCGCCCTCCTTCAGGAACTGGCGCCTTTCAGGTTTATTCAGATTGTGCCAATCTGACCTTCACCCTTGACATTATTTATTTTTCTCGGTACCGCTCCCTGGCTAAAATTTCAAATTTAACCAGGTGGGCCAGATACCAAGAAAAGACCCAAGGGCATGGGCAAATCCAATGATCAAATCAGAAATCTATGCCGCGATCACCGAAAAAATCATCGCCAACCTTGAAAATTGCGGCAGTTGGCAGCAGATGTGGCGCACGGTCTCCCCAGTAAGCCTCAATGGGCACATCTACCGGGGCATAAACCGGCTGATGCTGGCCAACGACCATTTCCAGAGCCGGGTGTACGGCACTTTTCAGCAGATCAGATCCAACGGCGGCAGTG
>JBMOIP010000050.1:0-31730 GCA_049317265.1 Bacteroidales bacterium | reverse complement strand
AGCTGATGGTGTTTCCGTTGGCAGGGGTGAATGCATAGGTTGCATTTGTCGCACCTGGGACTGTTGATCCGTTCACTTTCCATTGGTATACAGGTGTTGATCCGCCATTGACAGGAGTAGCCGTATAAGTTACCGAAGTCCCTGCACAAACAGGATTAGCAGAGGCAGCAATGGTAACGCTGACCGGCAACAACGGGTTCACAGTCATGGTCAGGGTGTTGGAAGCAGCCGGGTTCCCTGTGGCGCAGGTTGCATTGGAGGTCAGCACACAGCTGATGGTGTTTCCGTTGGCAGGGGTGAATGCATAGGTTGCATTTGTCGCACCTGGGACTGTTGATCCGTTCACTTTCCATTGGTATGCAGGTGTTGATCCTCCATTCACCGGGGTTGCAGTATATATGACAGACGTACCGACACATACAGGATTCGCAGAAGCTGCAATTGTCACGCTGACCGGTAATAATGGATTAACAATCAGGGTCATAGGGGGTGTGGTTACCGGATTCCCAGTAGTACATGTTTCGCTGGAAATCAACCTGCAGGCCAGAGTGGATCCATTCACCGGGATGAAAGTATATGTTGAGTTAGTAGCTCCGAAAACAGGACTTCCATTTACATACCATTGGAAGGAAGGAGATGTTCCTCCATTGACCGGAATAGCGGTGAATGTCGCAGGACTTCCGGCACAGAAAGGACCTGCTGATACCGTGATAGAAAGGCTTACCGGTAATAAGGGGTTCACTGTCATGAATACAGTGTTGGATGTTGCAGGATTTCCGGTAATGCAGTTGCTGCTGGATGTCATGATACAGGAGACCGCGCTTCCATTGTCAGGAATAAAAGTATAGGTTGCGTTTGTAGCACCCGGAACATTGAATCCGTTCACTTTCCATTGATAGGAAGGGGTGGTTCCACCATTAACAGGAGAGGCTGTATAGGTTACGGAGGTGCCGGCACATACAGGGTTTGAAGAGGCCGATACAGAGACACCAGCTGTTAATATCGTGCTCACTGAAATTGTAACTGTATTGGTTGGCAATGGTCCGCCACAGGTTCCCGAAGCGTTCTGTATCTGCTTGAAGTAGTTTGTGGTGGTTAATGTTCCTGGCTGGTAATTCAGCATGGTAGCACCGCTGATATTCGTAAATGTTACATTATTGAGCGAACTTTGCCATTGATAAGTGGGAGATGTGCCATTTAATGGTGCTGTTCCAGTTAGCTGAGCCGGTATCGTATTGGCACAAATTGTTTGATTTGCTCCGATCGATCCAACCAAAAGTGTTGATAAAACACTCATAGTTAACTGATTTGATGTGGCCGGATTCCCACTGGAGCAACTTTCGCCTGATGTCAGCTGGCAGGCGATGGTATTGCCATTGACCGGGGTAAAAGTATAGGTTGAGGTGGTTGCACCTGCAACCGGGGAACCATTCACTTTCCACTGGTAAGCAGGAGTTGATCCGCCATTTACCGGGGTTGCCGTACAAGCTACCGAAGTGCCGGAGCAAACCGGATTTGCAGAAACTGCAATGGAAACGCTGACTGCCAGCAACGGGTTGACCGTCATTGTAATGGTATTAGATGTGGCCGGATTTCCGGTTATGCATGTAGCGCTGGAGGTCAGGACACAGGAAACAGCAGTACTGTTAGCCGGAACGAATGCATAAGTTGCATTGGTTGCACCTGAAACAGTTGTGCCGTTTACCTTCCACTGATAGGCGGGGGTCGATCCACCATTCACGGGTGTGGCAGTATAGGTAACAGTGGTCCCGGCACAAACCGGGTTTGCAGAAGCTGTAATGGAGACACTTACAGGCAAAATGGGATTGACTGTAACGGTAACAGTATTGGTGGGCAGGGGGCCACCGGTGGTACCGGAAGCATTCTGCAATTGTTTGTAATATGTTGTGGCAGTTAGCGTACCTGGCTGGTAATTCAGCATGGTTGCACCCGAGAGGTTTGCAAATGTGACATTGTTCAATGAACTCTGCCACTGGTAGGTGGGATTGGTCCCGTTTAAAGGGCCTGTAGCGGTAAGCTGGGCAGGAGTTGTATTTGTACAGATGGTTTGGTTTGCGCTGATTGAACCGACAATCAGGGCGGGATTAGTAAGGGGCGTGAATGTCATGTCACTTCCATACGATGTACCCTCACTGCTCGTGGCAGCTAACCTGAAATGATAGGGTGTTCCACTTGTCAGCCCTGTGAGGTTAGCACTTACAGCCAATGCAGAAGAACCAGATCCTGCAGAGGTGGCGGTTGTATTGGTACCATAACTTATCGTTGTTCCCCACTGGAAGTAATAGGTTGTTGCCAGACCGTTTGGATTAACGGTACCATTCAGAGTTGCAGTTGAAGTGGTTACAGCCGTAGCAGCCGTGGTGGTCACTGTTGGTGGATTTGAAAATTTAAAGGATGCAATTTTAGTTGCCCAGGGACACCATCCGCCATAAGTACCTACAAATTCCTGCTGTGTCCAGAAGGTGGTATTATCAGATGGATCAACATTCAGTGCCGAATAGTCGCCCCATCTTGAATAGGTGGTCATTGACACGGTTCCAGTTTGGATGATGCCTTCAGCAAAGGTCATCTGGTTTAACGGGTCGGAGGCTTTTCTCCCGGTAAAATAGATCGAAGGATACATGGTACTGCTCGAAACAGAGTATGCCAGGCCGATGTCCCCGCCTGCATTCATGGCGATACTGCCCATCCACCTCGATTTCCCGTCTCCCGGCGCATAGGTTGATTGCTGGTACAAGGTAAAGGTTGATCCCGTTTTCCGGTATTCGTACCATCTGATGCCGGCAACGCTGCTGCCGGTGTTTACACTGTGACAGGTTACAAATGTTTCATAGCTTCCGAAATTGCGGTACTGGTTCCTGAACATTAACCGGTCGCCTAAACCATCAAGGGATAAAGTTCCTTTTTCTGGCACCGAGCCTGAGCCCATCTGCGTGTAGGATGCCACGGGTAATGCGGTTACGTAGGTGAAGGTTGAGTTGGTCGTCGTTGTCCAATCTGCATGCAATGCCCAGAGTCTTAATTCTGCCGAACCATTGATATAAGTAAAGTAGTTTGGTGTTCCTGCAGCAGGCAGGGTGCCATCACAATCAGATGGAAGCATTGACCAGCAGGCACTTCCTGCTGCGGATCCTGATCCTCCAAGGGTTTCGGTCTTAAAGTAAACCATTCGTGCAGCGGCATCTCCGGTAAGCATTTTACTTCTTTCCAGCACGCAGGCTCCGACACCAACATAAGGGGTGTTCCCGAGATTGGTGTTAAAACGGTTTACCGACATATAATAACCATCCTGCCATACGCCGAGTTTGGGATAGTCAGGCATATAATCAAACTGGAAGGCGTATCGGTAGTAAGATCCGGTAGGATCACCTGTGGTGGAAACGGCCACCATTTCATATTCGGTTTTCGGGGTTCCGGGACAATCAATGGCAAATTGGGTGATAATCCAACGGTCTGCCGTTTCGTCGTAGAGAACAATGGCATCCCCGTTGTTGTGCCCGTTCCAGTTTCCGGAAAAACCATTCCACAAGGTTGAAGTTAACACAGGCCCGTAAAGTGAAGTGCCAGTCTTACTGAAAATCTGGAGCATGCCGTTAACGACCTGAACATAGTGATTTGGACCGATATCTCCTGCAGGATCCGGAGGTGTTACCCTGCTGGTGTTCGCCGCATTGGTCATCCCGTTGAAATTGACCAGGGGCGCCACGGATGCAGATTTTGAACCATTTGGATAGGTCATTTGAATTGCCCCGTCGGGATTGAAGCCCGGAGGTACCGGCCTGAATTTATTGGGAACTTCCATCTCGTTTTCATGTTTCCATTTTGCCCAAAATGGCTTGTTGACTTGTTTCATGTCGCGCAGTGGAATTGAAACGTCAGACTTCAGTGCAGTTTGAACAACAATTTCCTGTGAACTTACCTTAAACGGAGAGAACACGAATGCACAAATAAGCAATCCCCAGAAAATGATTAAAATGTTTTTCATTGTAATAAGTGTTAGGTCGTATGGTCTTGGGTATAACTGATTAAATATTAGCGATATAATGAACTTCAGTCTGAATTTGTCCACTGGAAGGATCCTGAAGAATGAAAAGGAAATGTAACAGGCTCATTTTGGTTTTGTTTCTTTAAAAGGTTCCTCCTATGGATGAATGTTTCTGTCGGATGATAAAAATCAACCATTTTAATCAAAAATACAGAGGCAATTCCTGAGAAACAATGTGTGATATCCATAAAACACTATTCCGGAAATCCGCAGTGCGTTGCCCGGGGTGTGTCGTTCATGTGGCACATTAACTGTGTTTTATGAAAAACTGGTGGCGTGCAATGGGCACGCCACCAAAAGTTGTGATTTGGCACATTTGTTTGTCCGGAGAGATTTTACAACAGCTTAAATGCTATTGGTTTTCCGTGAAACCTTATGGGGGATGTTATATAAAAACTGGCAGACTTCCGGGTCGTTTATTCGTGTTTGACAACCCTGGCACTTACCATGGAAGTTTGTGCAAGAATCCGAATTAAATAGATGCCATCCGGGTGGTTTTTCAGCATAAACAGGTGAGGTTGTTTTCCTGTCAGCCGGGTAGACAATATTTTTTCTCCCCGGATTCCATATATTTCCACCGCAAAATCTTCCGATTCCTCCATCCCGGGAATAACAAGGAAAAATGGTCCGCTGGTAGGATTTGGGTATATGTTGATGGTTGATTCCCTTTCATGCAGCAGGATTGTTTCTGCTCCTGTGATAGCAGATACGATGGAAGGTGCGATGCACCATGGCCCCGAAGGGGAAATTGTTCCTGAAAGATACCCTCCATAGTCAACGGTTGTCCCCGGGTAGAACAGTATATTCTCCCCGGCGATCAACGTTGCATACCCTCCAGGGGCGACGGTAAAAAAGGTTTCACTCCCCGCTGTACGGATGGTCTGGATAGCATCCAAGCATACTGTTCCCGCAACAAGGATGTTATTTATGTCCCGTACCACCGGAATAGTTGATACCGTTATGGTCACCGCATTTGAAAAGGCCGGATTTGCATAGGCACAGGTGGCATTTGAGAGAAGCATGCAGGTCACCACATCGTTGTCAGACGGATAATAGGTAAAAGTACTGCCGGTGCCGGTATTATACCCGTTCACCTTCCACTGGAACGATGGCGCTGTTCCCCCATTTGTCGGGGCTGCTGTAAAAGTTACAGGATCCCCGCTGCCTACCGGGTTTACCGATGGACTGATGGTAACAGCAACCGGGAGCAATGGATCGATGGACATCATAAGGGTATTTGACATTACCGGATTGCCGGTTATGCAATTGGCATTTGAAGTGAGTTCGCAGGCCACCAGGTCATTGTTGAGCGGAGTGTATTCAAAATAGGAGCTGTTGAATCCAACACCGGTCCCATTGACTTTCCATTGAAATACCGGGATTGTTCCGCCATTTGTGGCAGTAGCCAGGAAGGACATGATTCCCCCGGCACAAAGCTGGTTGTCGGATTGTTCAATGACCAGGCTGGCGGGCTGTTGGGTAAGGGTGGTCATGGTTACTGCATTTGAAGTAACCGGATTTGCAGCAGTGCAGGTGGCGTCTGAGATCATCGTGCAGGTTACCACATCATTATTCAGGGGAAAGCAGGTGAAGGTCGGATTGTTTGTTCCGGTAATAACGTTGTTTACGCTCCATCGGAATGTCGGGGTTAAACCTCCGTTGGAGGGTGTTGCCGTAAAGGTGACCTCGGCACCGGAACAAACCGGGTTGGCTGAGGCTGTTATGGATACTCCGGCATTGACCAGGGGATTCACGGTCATGGTCAGGGGAGCTGATGTTGCCGGACTTCCCGTGACACAGGCGGCATTTGAAGTTAGCACACAGGTAACCACCTGGTTGTTAACAGGAACATAGGTGTAAGAAGCAGTATTTGTTCCAACTGCTGAACCATTGACTTTCCACTGGTAAACAGGGGTTGATCCGCCATTGACGGCAGTGGCCGTATAAAATACTGCATTGCCGGCACATACAGGGTTTTCAGAGGCCATGACCGAAATTCCGGCCATTTGTGAAGGCGAAACGGTAAGGGTAACGGTATTTGAAGTTGCCGGGTTTCCCGTGATACAGGTAGCGCTGGAAGTCAGCACACAGGATACGGCATCGTTATTCGAAGGGATGTAAGCATAGGCAGCATTTGTAGCCCCCGGAACGCTCGTTCCGTTCACCTTCCACTGGTATCCCGGATTCGATCCGCCATAGGCAGGTGAGGCATTGAAGGTAACACCGGATCCCTGGCAAACGGGATTGGATGAGGCCACGATCGAGATGCTCACCGGAGAAATGGTGCATTCAATGTGAACATCATCAATGCATACTCCAAAACCTCTTTTGGCATTTCCTTCAAAAGCAACATAGTAATCGCCGGAAGGTGCCGGCAGACTGATGGTTCTCTGCGTCCAGGCTGAGGTGCTGGCCGTATAGGTGTTCAGAAGTGTCCATGGGCTGGTGGCTGAAGTCCGGTAGTAAACGGATAACTGGTCCTGGCGCCCGCTGGAAACTTCCTGGGTGTGCCAGAAGGTAAGTGCAGGGGCGGTTATTCCCGTAAGATTGAGGGAAGGGGTTATCAGCCGGGTAATATTATCAGCCGTTGTGGCATCTTTGAGGCAGGCATTGTATGTTCCGCTGTGGGCAGCAGGCGGGTTTAAACCACCATTTCCGCTCATAAAACTCCAGCTGAGGCCTGAAGCGGCAACCTGTTCCTGGGTCCAGCAGGCAGGGACTGCACCTCCGTTTTCAAATCCTTCATTCCATGGATAAGTACTCACAATCAAACACATGGTTGTGAACTGTATATCTGCTCCGTAATAGGTTCCGCTTGAGTTTGTCGCATATGCCCTTAAGTGATATAAGGTATTGGGCAGTAAACCGGTGATGGAACTGACAAAGCCCCCGGTGCCCGTGCCATCGGCTGTATGGCTGCCCGAAGCGACTGGATTGGCAGTGGTCGCCCAACAAACACCACGGGCGGTTACAGTTAACCCCCCGTCAGCCGTAACGGTGCCTCCTGATGCTGCGCTATACATGACGACGGAGGAAACGGGTGCTGATGTAACCAATACTACCCCGGGGCCAAAAGTAAGGTCGTTCCCATAGGTAACCCCATCGGAATTGGATGCTACCAGCCGGTAGTGATAGGTAGTTCCGGTTATCAGGCCGGTCACATTAAAGTTTTCAGTAATAATTGAAGAGCCCGAACCTGCAGGGAGAGGAGCCGTGCTGAAACCATAGTTAAGATCGGGTCCCCACTCAAAATACCAGGTGGTTGCAAGGCCGTTGGGGTTCAATGTGCCATTGATGGTGGCGCTTGTTCCTGTGATGAGAGTGGCCGGTAGGGTGATGGCTGCCGGGTTATTGGCAAATTTGAAGGAGGCAATTTTTGTGGCCCATGGGCACCAGCCGCCAAAAGTGCCTACATATTCCTGGGTGGTCCAGAAGGTGGTATGGTCGGCAGGGTCAACATTGAGTGCCGAATAATCACCCCAACGGGAATAGGAGGTCATGGAGACGGTTCCGGTATGGATCAATCCCTCTGCAAATGTCATTTCATTCAACGGATCGGTGGCTCGCCGGCCTGTAAAATAGATGGAGGGATTCATGGTACTGCTTGAAACGGAATATGCCAGCCCGATTGCACCTCCGGCATTCATTGCGATACTGCCCATCCATCGGGATTTACCATCGTTGGGGGCAAAGGTCGACTGCTGATAAAGGGAAAAAGCAGCACCTGTTTTCCGGTATTCATACCACCTGATCCCGGCTGCACCACTTCCGGTATTAACGCTGTGACAGGTAACAAATGCTTCATAGTTTCCAAAATTCCTGTACTGGTTCCTGAACATCAGCCGGTCGCCCAGCCCGTCGAGCGACAATGTTCCAAGTTCCGGAACCGAGCCGGAACCCATCCCTGAATAGGAGGTAACCGGCAATGAAGTAACATAGGTGAATGTTGAGTTGCCCGGGGTGGTCCAGTCGGCATGAAGCGCCCAAAGTCTTAGCTGGGCCGTATTGTGTCCGTCGATATAAGCAAAATAGTTGGGAGTTCCTGCAGCAGCGAAGGGCCCGTCGCAGTCTGACGGCAGCATGGCCCAGCAGCTGCTTGCTGCTCCTGAACCTGATCCGCCCATCTGTTCAGTTTTGAAATAGACCATTTGTGCCGTCGGGTCGCCGGAGAGCATTTTGCTCCTTTCCAGCACACAGGCGCCGGCTCCGACATAGGCGGTGGTAGTATTGGTGTTGAACCTGTTGACAGAGAGGTAATAACCGTCGTGCCATACGCCAAATTTCGGGTAGTCGGGCATGTAGTCAAACTGAAATGCATACCGGTAATAGGAGCCGGTGGGGTCGCCGGTAGTTGAAACCGCCACCATTTCATATTCGGTTTTGGGTGTACCCGGGCAGTCGATGGCAAATTGTGCAATGATCCAGCGGTCGGCATTTTCGTCATAAAGAACGATGGCATCCCCGTTGTTATGGCCATCCCAGTTTCCCGAAAAGCCATTCCAAAGTGTTGAGGTCATGACCGGCCCATAGAGTGAAGCGCCAGTTTTACTGAAAATCTGCAACATGCTGTTGACAACCTGTACATAATGGTTGGGACCAACATCCCCCGCAGGGTCGGGAGGCGTTACCCTGCTTGTATTTGAAGCGTTGGTAATCCCGTTAAAGTTGATGATCGGGGCTATGGCGGCAGCTTTTGAGCCAACGTGGTAATCTGTTTGCAGCGCACTGTCGGGCAGGGCTTCTGATGGCAATGACCTGAATTTATTGGGCACCTCCGTCTCGTTCTCTCTCTTCCATTTTGCCCAGAAAGGTTTTTGGGCTTGTTTCATGTCACGCAATGGCATTGAAACATCGGCATGCACGGCAGATTGCACCACAATTGCCTGGGAGCTGACAGTTAACGGAGATAAAAGGGTAATCAGGGAAAGAAAGCTTCCCCGGCAGGTGCAGGTAAATTTCATCGTGGTGTCTATTGTTTAATTATCCTGGCAGTACCCGTGTTTTCGCCACTGACTACCCGTACAAGGTAGACTCCTGCCGGTTTGCCGGAGAGAGACAGGTGTTCTTTCATTTCTCCAGGGAATTCTGAAGAAAATATCATATCACCCTTCATGCCGAACATCTCAACCCGGATTTTTCCAGTCAAACCTGTGTTGCGGAGTTCAAGCATAAACTCCCCGCTTGTCGGATTCGGGTAGATGCTGAAGAATGATCCGCCTGACGGCAGGAAGGAATCTTCTTCGCCGGTCATGGCAGAAACAATGGCAGGCGCCATGCACCACGGACCACCCGGGGCTATCGTGCCTAAAAGATACCCGCCATCATTAACCAGTGTGCCTGGATAAAACAGGATGTTCTGACCTGCTATCAGCGTTGCATTCCCTCCGGCCTGTACAACAAAGGAGGTTCCGTTACCTGCAACCTCAATAGTTTGAGTGGCATTGAAACAATCCGTCCCGGTTACTGTGGTTTCCTGCAGGCTCAGGGTTGGAGGAATGCTGTTCACCACCATGGTGATGGTATTGGAGGCTGCCGGATTCGATGAAACACACAGATCGGATGAGGTTAATGTGCAGGATACGACATCCCCATCCACCGGGGTATATGAAAAGCTATTAAGGTTTGCGCCGGCATTGGTTCCGTTTACCTTCCATTGATATGCAGGAGAAGCGCCCCCATTGACCGGAGTAGCCGTATAGGTTACCAGCAACCCTGCATCGACAGGGTTTGCCGACGCTTCAATAGAAATACTGACCGGTAGTGGCTGATTTACAGTCATGGTTACCACATTGGATGTTGCCGGATTTCCGGTGATGCAGGAGGCGTTGGAAGTTAGCACGCAGGTAACCTGGTCGCTGTTGGCCGGGGCATAGGTGTATGAAATATTTGTTGCCCCGGAAACGGGTGATCCGTTTACCTTCCACTGGTAACCCGGGGTTGTTCCGCCATTGGCCGGCGTAGCTGAAAAAACAACACTGCTTCCCTGGCATACGGTGCTTGCAGAGGCGGTAATTGAAATACTCACCGGCACAGTCGACAAACAGGAAGTTGATACCTGTACATCATCAATGCACACCCCGTAGCCGTATTTGGCATTTCCTTCAAAGGCGATGTAATAGTCATTGGTAGGCGTTGGCAGGATGATCGTTTCCTGGGTCCAGGCTGTAATGCTGGCTGTATAAGTTGCTACCTGTGTCCACGCCCCGCCGTATGGTTTAATGAAAACGGTCAGTTGATCCTGGTCACCTGACCACACCGCCTGGGTGTGCCAGAATTTCAGTTGCGGACTGGATACGGAGGTGAGGTTTAATGGCGGAGAGATGAGCCGGGTTTTATTGTCCCCGGGTGTTGCGTCTTTCAGGCATGCATCGTAGGTTCCGCCATGGGCAATGGTCGGGTGACTATTCCCGCTTCCGGTGATAAATACCCAGTTGATCCCGGAGGCATTCACCTGTTCCTGTGTCCAGCATCCTGGAATTGCGCCGGCGTTCTCAAAACCTTCATTCCACGGGAAAACAGCGACAGCCCCGCAGGAGGTGGTGAACTGAACGTCGGTGCCGTAATAGGTGCCCGATGTGTTGGTGGCATAAGCCCTTACATGGTAGATTGTGCTGGTTAATAAACCGGTTATCTGGCTGGTAAAGGTTCCGGCCCCTGATCCGTTCGTTGTATGGTTCCCGGTTGCAACAGGGTTGGCCGATGTGCTCCAGCAGACACCCCGTGCTGTTACAGCCGTATTCCCGGTGCAGGTAACTGTTCCCCCGGAGGTGGCCCCGGAAGCTGTGATGGAAGTCACCGCCGCGGTGTTTACTGCCGCTGTAGCTCCCGGAACCAGCTGGATGTTAAGTGTTAAGGTTGCATGATCAGCCACCGTAACCCCGGTGATGGTCTGGGTTTGGTAACAGGGGGCGGAAATTTCAAGGGTATAGGTGCCTGCCTTCACCGGGCGGTGATAATCTCCAAGGTTGGCAGAAGAATATACTTCCGTGTTAAGAGCATCATGCCCGGTGATGAAAACTTTTGCAGCCACCGGGTTTCCCGTAACCTGGTCGGTGATGATCCCGTGAATTCCATACCGCGACTCCTTGATCTGAAGGATTAAAGAGCGCCAATTATAGTCCCAGTAGGAAGGCAGGGTAGATGCCGCAACCAGTTTTGTGGTGGAGAGTTCAATGGTGATCTCCCGGCAGTGCTGGTAGTAGTTCATATAATCCTGCCGGCCACCGGTAACCTGGTACCATGCATATCCGTTGGTAACACCATTTACCAGGTCGTCCATATAACCTGCCGGTGAATGAATGTGAACCGTGTCGGCATATTCACGGCTGGTATAGAGGTACCAGTTGTCGTCGGGATGCAACGCGGCCCAGGTATCCCATGGATAATTGACAACTTCAATGCCGCCATGGAAATTACAGGCACCCACGAAATGATGTTGCGTTGCAAAATCCATAAAAGCCATGGTTTCGGGTTGCCAGGCATATCCGTCAGGATGCTGTCCGGCCTGTGGATCAGGATAATTCCTGTTCAGGTCAACGCCGTTGATGTTATAGCGGCGGGCGCCTGACACAGAGGCGTTACCCCCGTAGTAGGTGCCATCGGGATTTGCCAGCGGACAAATATAGATCTCCGTGTTGTTGATCAGGTCGGTGGCTTCCGGATTTGTGCCATAATTTGTCAGCAGGTAGTCTGCAAGATGCATCATCAGGATATAGCCTGTTGCTTCATCACCATGGATGGAGGAGGTGTATAAATACTCTGGTTCCGACTCATCAGTAGCAACATTATCAGAGATTTTCAGCACAAGCAGCCGCCTTCCGCTAGCCAGGGTGGTAATGGTATCGAGGTTACAGAGTGATGGGTACAAGGTCTGAAACTGGGTCATCAGCGACTCATAGGCGTCGTAGGTGGGGTAGAAATTCCATGTTGTAAGCGGACTTAGAACCCCATTGTCCGACATGACCACTCCGGGAGCATCGCCCGGAGTGGGAAGAAGTGTAATGTCATACCCCATTTTGAGGAACTTGAGATATTGAGGCACATTTGCGTATGCCCATACTGTTTTGTCCTTCACATTATCGATGGAAATCAAACTAGTCAGCTTGTTGACATCTGCGTGATTTTCAACCTGAAAAGTGAAGTATATCTCATTCCTTTTTTGTAAATATTCGGGTATGACCTGTCCTTGAAGGGTCACACCGAACAAAACAGCAACAGTTAATAATAGGGTAAGTATTCGTTTCATCGGTTATTTTACTTTTTAGTCAATCTTCACGATCCTGGATGATCCGCTCCGGCCACCGGAGATTACCTTGATAAGGTATAGCCCGGCAGGCTTCCCTGTCAGCGAGAATTCGTGGTTCATCACATCAGTAAAATCAGTGGTGACAATGATCTCACCTTTGGTGTTATAGATTACCACATTGATTTTCTCTGAAGGTACGTATCCGTCCAGGGCCAGGGTAAAGTTCCCGGTGGTTGGATTGGGAAATACACGGAAGAAGACGTTGTTCTGTTTAACACCGGTCTCCGGGGTTCCCTCTGCAAGGATCGGCTTGGACGGTCCGGCACAATAGGGTCCGCCCGGCACGATATAGCCATGCAGGTATCCGCCGGATACCACAACAGTTCCCGGGTTGAAAATGATGTTTTCTCCTGCAATGAGGGTTGCAATGCCTCCGTTCTCTACCGTGAACGTTGTCTCTGTTCCGGCGACATAAATGGTCTGAGTGGCATCAAAACACTGTGTTCCTGTAACAGTGATGTTGTTAAGGTTAAGAATGGCCGGCGTGCTGTTTACAGTCATTGTGATGGAATTCGATACAGCCGGATTTCCAGAAATGCAACTGGCATTTGAAGTCAGCGAACATTTAACAACATCGTTGTTGGATGGTGTGTAAGTAAACGTCGGGCTGTTGGTTCCGGCATTTGCATTGTTAACAAGCCATTGATAAACAGGGGCTGCCCCTCCGTTTACCGGGGTTGCAGTGAAGGTTACCGGGGTTCCGGAAAGCACAGGATTGGCTGATGCAACAATTGAAACACCGACAGGTACAATCGGATTAACCGTCATGGTCAGGGTGTTTGATGTGGCAGGGTTGCCGCTGGTGCAGAGCGAATTGGAGGTTAATACACAGGAAACCAAATCGTTGTTGACCGGAGTATAAGCGTATGTAGCGTTGTTACCACCGCTGGCATTCGTGCCGTTGACTTTCCACTGGAAGGCCGGAACTGGTCCTCCATTCACCGGGGTCGCTGTAAAAGTAACCGGGATACCTGTACAAACATTGTTGGCTGAAGGTACAATGGATAAACTGACCGGGTAGGTCGTACCGCAGTTATAGGTGACGGAAACAGCATCAACATACCAGTAGTCGTATTGGTACAGGTTACCCTCAATGGTGAATGCAATCAGGGTATTTGGTGAGTTGAGGTTATTCAGCACCGTCGTAGTGATCGTTTCAGGACCTACATTGGAGGCGGAGGAGGCAATTGACCAGGCTTCATTGGTCCATGTAGTGCCGTCGGTACTTGATTGAATGCGGAGGGTGCAACCGGTGCCGTAAGCATCAAGCATGTGCTTGAAACTCAGGTTTAACTGGGATGCTCCGGTGGTGTTTAAAGGAGGGGTCACCAGGCGGGTGATGGCCGGGCTGATGTTCTGATAGGTCGATTTCATCTCATAGGCAGTTCCCCCGGCGCTGGCGGTATTCGAGACGGTCCATTTGTCAACGGCGCCTGTTCCGGAGATCTGTTTTGTCCAGCATGCAGGAAGGGTGGCCGTGGCAAAGTTCTCAGAGAATGGCAGGGATGAAATTCCGCAGAAAGTTGCAGCATTGGCCGACAACCCTGCGGAATAGCCATTGCTGGCATTATAAGAGTAGGCTTTGTAATAGTAGGTCGTACTCTGGCTCAGTGCTGTATGACTGAAAGCAAGGAGGCTTCCGCGGTAAAGAACGGTTCCTCCGCCGGCCACTGTTGCTCCGGGGGCATAAACAGTTCCGTCAACCGGAACGCCAAAGGTATTTGTCGGCGCCCAAACGATCATGACATCATTGCTGGTAACATTTTTGGTCCATGCCAGGTTGATCTGGGATTGTGATGCACCGGTTGCGGTGAAGGTTGCAGGATCAGCAACAATCCCGTTCACGCAACTGATCGATGCAGCCCATCCGTCATAGGTAAGACTTACATCAGACCGGAAGCGGAATGTAAGCGCCCCGTATCCGTTGGTTGCAGTAACGATTCCCGGGCCAGTTGATCCGTGGTACTTGCCGATCAGCGCTGCCGAAGAGTTGATGCCATTGTAAATGGTCAACGTATCATATCCTGATTCTGTGGCAAATGAAGAGAAGTTAAACCTGAGCATGGCGCCAGGTGTAGAGGGATAAAAGGTTTCGGTGATGACCTCGTTGTTCTGGTAAACACCGGTTGGTCCGCCGGTATCATAAAAATCACCGGTACAGGTGGTAACCGTTCCTGCAGCAATATTGAAAATAGGAGGCGAAACAGTAATGTATCCAACTTTGGTTTTGGTATCCGTGCCTCCGGGTTTGGTAACGGTAAGAGAAACATTATAGGTTCCAAGGGTGTTGTAGGTGATGGCTGGAGGGGTCTGTCCACTGTAGGCAGAAGGTGTTCCTCCGGGGAATGACCATGACCATGCTGTTGGTGTGCAGGATGAATTATCAGTAAATGTCACTGTATTCCCCACTATGACAGTTGTAGGAGTTCCTGTGAAATTGGCGATCACATTCTTGACGGTAACAAACCCGGTTTTAGTCTCGGTATCAGTTGTCACTCCATCAGATACAGTGAGGGATACATCGTAAGTTCCAGCAGCGCTATAGGTAATCGCCGGCGGGGTTTTCCCAACGTAGCTTGAAGGGGTTCCGCCGGGGAAACTCCATGTCCAGGAGGTTGGAGGACCAGTTGATACATCTGTAAATGTAACGCCGGAGCCAACGCAGATGGTGGAATTTGTAACAGTAAAATCGGCGTTTAGTCCCAGTTCATAAGGTGAAACATAAGTCATGTAAATTCCGCCCCGGTTGTCGGTCCAGCAAGGATAAACTTTCCCGCCTCTGGAGGTGATTCCCAGGTAATCGCCCATGTAGCTGCTGGCAAGGCCCGGAATGGCGGTTGGGGTGAACGACACATCGCTTACCTGGAAATCGGTCCATGTATTTCCGGCATCAGTGGAATATGCTGCAAAAACCTCACACATGGTGCTGGAAACATTCCTGTCATCATAATAGATCACACTGAGCACACCTGTAACAGGATCACAACTTATCCATGGGGAATAGGTCTCTTTGCCGTCGGCATTCGATCCCTGGTTCACTCTTACCGGGGTAGACCATGTAGTTCCGCCATTGGTTGAGCGGATGATGTAAACACTTTTATTGGTTCCGGTGTTTATTCCCGGAACGCCAACATTGGTCCACACAACATAGATGTTGCCATTGTTGGGACCACCACTGACATCTACAGCCATGACCGGGAACGAGTTGACACGCATGTTTTTCAATACACCGACCTCACGGATACCCTTGATGTTCGAGATGATCTTGGTGGCTGTTCCAAAGGTGGCGCCACCATCGAGCGATTTATTAAAACCAATTCCGTCTTCAGTAATGCCCGACGAAGGGTAGGTTGCCCAAATGGCATATACCTGCCCGGCCGGACCTGTCTGGAGGTTTACACCATGATTAAAGGTGGAAATGCTGCCCGAAATAGGCACCTTGGCTGACCAGGTTACACCATTGTTGGTAGAGCGTGACAATAAAACCTGGTAGTTGTATGTGCCGCCAAAATCGGTCCATGCAGTGTAAATATTTCCAAGATATGAACTTGAAAGGGAGTTGTCGAGCCACATATGGTTTTTGTCGGCCAGTGAGCCGGGATTGGTGGCAATGGTTGAAGTTGACCAGGTACTCCCATCGTCAGAATAGGCCATACCCTGTCCGCCCGGATCATCAATGAAGTTGACAAACTGACGCCCGCTGCGATTGATCGCTGTGGTTGGATCGCCGGAGTTCAAACCCCCTGCACCCGAGGGACTGCCTGCCCAACCGATTCCGGCATTTGCAGACTGGAAATAGTTTGCTCCGTATAACGAACCTACCGAACTGCCGCTCCAGGTGGTCGAATTGTTAGAATTTAGAATGTAGTTGGCATTGCTGGGATCTACGAATATTGAATTTTCACTCTCTGTCACATTGGTAAGATTGGTCACCGGAACATCGGGAGAGTTGGTGGTTTTAACCCCTCGTGAAACAATTCTTGTGCTTTTAAAAGTAGCCGGAAGAAGTGGCACATTGGGATTATAAGGAGTTAACCCTTTTTCTGCCATTTTCATCCAGTAGCTCATATTGTCCACGCGGGGATCAATCTGATCATACACTCCTTTCTTTTCAGGAGCTTTTTGGGATTGTTGAGCAAAACTCACCGACAAGGTGAAGAATAAACTTGTCAAAAAGAGATAATTCAGTAGTTTTTTCATAAAGACCAATTTCTGTGTTTGATATTGTTTGTGTTAATTTTTCTATTAAAAGCTGCCTGTCATTGTTTGATAATCCTGGTAGTCCCGGAGAAACTTTCAGAATTCACGCGAAGCAAATAGATTCCTGCCGGTTTTCCGGATAATGAAATAATGTGTTTCTGCTGGGCATCCAGCTGGCTCATCAATATACGCTGTCCATTCATGTCAAAAATTTCCACAAGGCATTTTTCAGGAGAGGAGGATGGTTTCAACTCAAGGATAAAACGGCCTGTTGTTGGATTGGGGTAAATGCGGTAGAACTGTTGATTAACAGCCTGTTGTGATTCCTCTGTGCGGGTCATAACTGCACCAATGGCCGGAGCCATGCACCATGGGCCTCCCGGTGAGATATACCCGTAAAGGTAACCTCCCTCTTCAACAAAGGTTCCGGGATAAAACAGGATATTCTGACCGGCAATCATGGTTGCACTCCCTCCGCTCACAATGGTAAAGGAGGTTTCGTTACCGGCAACTTCAATGGTCTGGGTGGCATCATAACACTCCGTTCCTGAAACGGTAACGCCATTGACATAACGGATAACAGGAACACTGTTAACGATCATGGTGATTGCGTTTGATGTTGCCGGACTACCTGTGGCACAAGGTTCCGCGGAAGTTAAAATGCAGGTAATGATGTCGCCGTTCACCGGGATATAGCTGTAAGTATCCGTGTTGGTTCCCGCATTGATGTTATTCACCTTCCATTGGTATGCCGGAGTTGCTCCTCCATTGATGGCAGTGGCAGTAAAAGTAACCGGTGTACCTTCATCAACGGGATTGACGGAGGCTGCAATCGACACACTGACCGGTACAATTGGATTAACGATCATCGTCACTGAATTTGATGTTGCAGGGTTGCCGCTGGTACAGAGTGAATTGGATGTTAATACACAGGAAACCACATCATTGTTCGTCGGAACGTAGGAATATGCCGTGCTGTTGGTGCCGGCATTGACTCCGTTGACTTTCCACTGGAATGCAGGAACAGGTCCGCCATTCACAGGTATCGCCGTGAAATTAACTGGGGTGTTCGGGCATATACTATTTGCTGAAGGTGTAATGGATAAACTGACCGGGTAGGTGGTTCCGCAGTTAAAGGTAATGGCAACCGCATCCACATACCAGTAGTCATATTGGTACAGGTTACCCTCTATGGTGAAAGCAATCATGGTATTCGGCGAGTTGAGGTTATTCAGCACCGTCGTAGTGATCGTTTCAGGACCTACATTGGAGGCGGAGGAGGCAATTGACCAGGCTTCATTGGTCCATGTAGTGCCGTCGGTACTTGATTGAATGCGGAGGGTGCAACCGGTGCCGTAAGCATCAAGCATGTGCTTGAAACTCAGGTTTAACTGGGATGCTCCGGTGGTGTTTAAAGGAGGGGTCACCAGGCGGGTGATGGCCGGGCTGATGTTCTGATAGGTCGATTTCATCTCATAGGCAGTTCCCCCGGCGCTGGCGGTATTCGAGACGGTCCATTTGTCAACGGCGCCTGTTCCGGAGATCTGTTTTGTCCAGCATGCAGGAAGGGTGGCCGTGGCAAAGTTCTCAGAGAATGGCAGGGATGAAATTCCGCAGAAAGTTGCAGCATTGGCCGACATCCCGGCGGAATAGCCATTGCTGGCATTATAAGAGTAGGCTTTGTAATAGTAAGTCGTACTCTGGCTCAGTGCTGTATGGCTGAATGCAAGAAGGCTTCCGCGGTAAAGAACGGTTCCTCCGCCGGATACGGTCGCTCCGGGGGCATAAACAGTTCCGTCAACCGGAACGCCAAAAGTATTTGTCGGCGCCCAAACGATCATGACATCATTGCTGGCAACATTTTTAGTCCATGCCAGGTTAATCTGGGATTGTGATGCACCGGTTGCGGTGAAGGTTGCAGGATCAGCAACAATACCGTTCACGCAACTGATCGATGCGGCCCATCCAGCATAGGTAAGGCTGCCGTCGGAGCGGAAGCGGAAGGTTAACGCCCCGTATCCGTTGGTTGCAGTAACGATTCCAGGGCCAGTTGATCCGTGGTACTTGCCGATCAGCGCTGCCGAAGAGTTGATGCCATTGTATATGGTCAACGTATCATATCCTGATTCTGTGGCAAATGATGAGAAGTTAAACCTGAGCATGGCGCCCGGAGTGGAGGGATAAAAGGTTTCGGTGATGACCTCGTTGTCGAGGTAAACGCCCGAAGGTCCTCCTGTATCGTAAAAATCGCCGGTACAGGTTGTAATCGTTCCGGCTGCAATGTTGAAGATGGGAGGCGATACGATAATGTAACCTGTTCTGGTTTTGGTATCTGTTCCTCCGGGTTTTGTCACAGTCAATGACACATTGTAGGTTCCAGCTGTGCTGTATGTGATGGCAGGTGGCGTTTGCCCGCTATAGGCTGAAGGTGTCCCTCCGGGGAATGACCACTCCCAGGTTGCCGGGGAGCAGGATGAATTGTCGGTGAATGTCACCGTATTCCCAACTACTACAGTTGTCGGGGTACCTGTGAAATTGGCGATCACACTTTTCACGGTAATGTAACCTGTTTTTACTTCCGGGTCAGTAGAGGACCCATCAGAAACAGTGAGGGTTACATCATAGGTGCCGGCGGTTGTATAAACGATTGCCGGCGGGGTTTGTCCCACATAGCTTGAAGGTGTACCTCCGGGGAAGCTCCATGTCCAGGAGGTGGGGGATGCCAGCGACTGGTCGGAGAAAACAACAGAACCGCCTTCGCATACCGTTGTTGGAGTTCCGGCAAATTGGGCGGTTAAAACAGGAGGAGATATCTGGTAGGTGCTTGCGCGGTTTTTCCGGCCACCTGAAAAATACTCGGCAATGGTCCAGAAGGTTCTTCCGTCAACAGGATCAATGGTCATCTGGGCATAGTCACCATACCTGGAAGAGGGGTCGACACTCGTTCCTGTGATGATGATATCTTCGCCTAAGGTCATGGTTCCCAGTGGGTCGGATGCATACCGCCCGGTGAACCGCAGGGAAGGATTCAGGGTGGTACTTACACTGGTATAGGCCAACCCGATATTTCCGTAAATGTCCATGCACATGTTTCCTGAAAAGGCGCTGTGACCATTTGGTTGTGCGTAGGTTCCTTCCTGGTAAATGGTCCATGGCGCGCCATCTGTGGTTTGACGCAATTCATACCAGCGTATCCCTGCCAGGTTATCAGCACCGTTCAGGTCAACCACGAAATTGAATACCACTGTGTTATAAGTTTGAAATCTCCGGTATTGCGCCATATACATGATGGTTGCCTGTAAACAGTCGATATCGCTGCCGGATGGCTGGGGAAGGTTGGAAAAAGATCCTCCGTCGAACAAACCGTCGAAAGCGGTCACATTGAGGATCTGCGGAGAGGAGATGCTGGAAGCACCAGGGGTTGTCCAGTTGACGTTGACAGACCAGATTTTCAGGTGATCGGAAGTAACACCGCTCCATGCATCATCCTGCATATAAATGATCGGGGCATTTCCTGCAGGAGGAATCGTCGGGCCATTGGCATTGAATCCAAGAGGACTGTAAAAACCGCTGGTGACGATTCCGGTGAGGGGGAACCCGAGCATCGTAGCAGTGGCGTTTCCTGCAATCATTTTATCTCTTTCCAAGGCAAAAACAACCTGGCTTGTACTGGCGGAGCTTTGGTCCTTGTTGGCGGTGATGTAATAGCCATCGGACCAGACAGAAAATTTGGGATAATCGGGGAATGTGTTGGTGGGGAAACGATAAACATACCATCCGCTCGAAACAGGGTCTGGTCCCTTGCTGATGGCTACGTCGAATCCGTTGGAATAAAACTCGGTAATGAGAAAGCGGTCGGCAAACGGGTCATATATCACGATTGGGTCGCCCATTGTTCCGGGAAGTATCGTTCCAAGCGAAGCAGCCGCGATGAGTGGATTTCCCGATTTATCCCAGATGCGGAACGAGGAGTTCCATGAATTCACAAAGTGATTCGGACCGACAGCGCCTGTGGGATCCGTTGGGGTGGCAGTAGCAGTGGCAGCGTCAAAACTCAGAACCGGGGATTTCCCAGGAGTTTTGGTAACCTGCATCTGCTGTTGCCATAGCGGATCGTCACCTTTGGGAAGTCCCTTTCCGGGAACCGCCGTGTTATGTCCCCAGTGTTTGGGATTAACCTCCTTTTCAACACTCATCTCTGCAGGCTTGAACGTACCGTTAGCAATCTGCGAGGCAATGGATGGAACCTCGATCATTGTTTCAGACCGGGTGATCAGGGTAGGCCCCTGTTTCTCTGCCGGTTTCTGTGCGTTAAGTTGTAATGCAAAAATGCATAAAACTGTGATAATGAATGTGTAGGACGTTTTTCTCATAGGGCTATTGTTTTACAATTTTTGTGATTTCTCAGTTGCGTTCACTTATTTTCGGATGAGGGATATTTCGCTGGGGGCAATTGTAATTGTACTTTCATTCCCGGCCGCAACATTAATTGGATGTTCATCATAACATTGGGCACCTGTTACATTCATTTTGTTGATATTCCTGATTAGGGCAGAATTAGAACTTACTTAGCATATCTATGCAAAGATATGAAAATAAATGTTATGTTTTATATCGATGTCTATCAGATGGATATGGAGGGTGTTTAATACTATTTCGCCTTGATTTATCGCTTGTGTATCAAATATTCACAAGTTGGTTCTACCCTGACAAAGAATTGATTGAAAAAAAAAGGGTGAAAAGCTTTTATTTCTTTTCACCCTTCCCTGTTCATTGGATAATATGCTATTTGAGGTTGGACCTGAATTCTGAGGTATAACTGTTGATCATATCCATCCACTCATCCAGGGCGGTTTGCCAGGAACCAGCGCCATATAGTTTTTCATAGGTTGCTTTTGGCCCGGGGTCTTTTTGCCAGTCAACATATGTGTCGAAGGTCCAAACCAGGGCCACATCCGGTGTATCCTTCCCGTGAAGGTTATTTTCAAGGACAATGAATGCGGTTTTACCTTCCGATTCATATACTTTTTTAAGTTTTTCGCAAAGTGCCTTGAAGCGGTAATATTGTTTTGGCTTCAGGTCAACTCCCCAGGTTTCATAGTGCTTCGATGCCTTGAAAATATCAAGACCGTACGAGAGATCCGGGTTGTAATTCATCAACCCGGCTGCCCCGTATTGCTCAACCAGCGGCTCAATGGTCGTATTCCAGTCATCGTCATGTCCGCCCTCTTTCCCAATTGGCTTGTCAAGTGAACCATAAGGAACCGGGCCCTGGACCCACACGTACCATCCTGCTCTTGTACCGTAATCAATCTTTCTCAACCCTGCAAAATGGGCGCCTTCGGGGTGGAATTTTTTATTATGGGCGATCACGGCTGCTTCAAATTTTTCTTCCATTCCCCTCTTAGGCATCAGCAGCAGCGTTTCAATGGCCAATGGTGTGCGTGCGGAATCAGATTGTGCGAAGGAGGTCAACGCCATGCATCCTGTCAACATAAACAATAACATATACTTTTTCATATAAATAGGTTTAAATGAATACTTTGTTTGTTAGAATTATGGGTGCAATATACAACATTATTGTATTATTTAGTCTTAATACAAATAATATAATAAAACCATAATTCTCCCGATCCGCAGAAAGGGTTTAAGGAAATAATGCAGGGAAGTGTCCCGGGTTGTTATTTCAGCTTAATCAGGCGGGCAGTTTCCGTTTGACTACCGGCGGATAACCGGCAAACATAGAAGCCGGCAGGAAGCTCACTGCCGGAAAAATCAAGTGTGTAAGTGCCTGCCGGCTGAAATTTTTCTGCCAGGGTCGTCAGTTTTTTCCCGTAAAGATTACAGATTTCAACATGGACGAAACAGTCACCGGGAATGGAATAGCTGATGGTAGTCTGATCACGGAAGGGATTGGGGTAATTAGTGACAGAAAGATCCAGGTAACCGGCTGTCTCACCCACTCCCACAATAGTAGGAATAATGTGGGTATAGTAAACATCCTCTTCGCCGTTGAGCGTGTTGGCCCAGGCAAGATGAGCCCCGTCGTTATCTGAAACCATATCGTAATAGTCGCCCATCTTCTCCTGTTGGGGGTAACCTACCGACGGGTCGAACGACTCGGAGAGTTTTTTATTGATCGACCAGGTCTCCCCCTGGTCGCTTGAATAGCAATAATAGAGCGCCGATAAATAATAGCCTGGAAATTCGCGTGTGTCAAGCCAGATTACATCGATGCGCCCGTTTGGTGCAACCGACATGGTTCCGAACCACTGGTAGTTTTCGGTGCTTGCATCGGTATTCAGGCGTTTGGGCTGACCAAAGGATAGCCCGCCATCGGTGCTTTTTGCAAACATCACATCGGCCGGATCTGAAACCGACATCCGTGCCACGGATGCCAGCACATAAACATTGCCCCTGCCGGGCCCGCTGGAGTGATCTGTGCCAATGCTCACCTGGCCCAGGATTCCCAGGGGATTGATGGGAGCCTGACCTACAACATACCCATCGAGGTCCACATAGGTTGAAGAGTTCCAGGCAATGGAAGAACCTGAAGTTTGCGCATTGGTTGATTTTGTAACAGTAGCGCCATCAAAAGAGCCGGCACCGGAAATATAGAGTTCTCCCGAGGGCCCCACAGTCATGGTTCCCCAGTAGGGATATCCATCAATCTCGATGCAATCCTCGTAGCTGGCATTGCCATTGGCCGACCGGGTGAAAAAGCCAGGGGGGCATGAGGTGTAAGCAGAGTTCCAGCAGGAGTATATGTTTCCGCTGCCTTGTCCGTCGGTACGGTCAACGGTCATCCACTGTTTGTCACCACCGCGGGCTTCTGTCCCCGGATCCCAGGAGGCTCCGCCATTCGTGCTTTTAAAAACCTTGCAGGTATAATCGCCGGTAACGTTGGTCAGGCTGTTGTAATAAAAAGTACCGGCTGCTGTGAAACCAAGAACAGGGTCTGACCTGAAAATCTGCGGGTCAATCACACCGGGAAAGGTCCAGTTTTGTCCCCCGTTGGAGGAGTATCCATAGCCGGCCTGGCGAAAATTACTGCCAACATTGTCAAACTGCCTCCATCCGATAACGATTTTATCGGGATTGGTCGGATCAACTGCGATGGATGGTTCATTGGCGGCATCCCCGTCAATGTTGTTGCCGCTGGCATCTACGTTGACCTGCCGGGTGAAAAAGCCGGGGCCGGTAACATTGTGGGCCGGTGATGTTTTCATAGTTCCTGGCCGGGGCGCCAGGTATTTCTGATCAGCGACTTCATGATGCATCCTGGCTTTATCACTTGCAGGGATCACGATTTTTTGTGCGAAGATGGAGCAATGACCCATCATCAGGACGGCAAAAGATGCCAAAATTTGAGTCTGGAAATTTTTCATAATACAAATATATGGATAAATTGAATTAAACAGGGAATTGCCAAAAAGGCACCAGGACACAAGGTTGCACAAAGAGTTAAAACGACATTAAATACTTAGTGCCCCTTTGTGCCTTTGCCCCTTTGTGGCAAAAAGTTAAATTTGCACCAAAATCCACACTATGTTCGCCGTCCATTCCATATACCTGAAACCCATCGAAGAGGTTGACAAACACCTTGATGCACACCGTGCTTTTTTGAAAACCCTCTATGCAAAAGGGATTACCGTCTGTTCGGGCCCGCAAATCCCCCGTACCGGCGGTTTCATACTGTTGAAGGCAGCCAGCAAGGAAGATGCAGCAGAGATCATGAAAAACGACCCCTATTCCATTCACGGTGTAGCCGAATATTCATTCATTGAATTCGAAGTGAAGAGTTATGCGGAGGGGTTTGAGCAGTTTATTTAAGAAAAACCGAATCCGGATCTCCTAAAAACACTTCCCAGACGCTTACCGCATCCGGGCCGAATTTCTTGTCATGTTTTATGATCAGAAAACCGATGCTCCCGGATGTTGGTTTTATGGTTGGGTCAGATTTTGCTCCCTTCCCATGCTCCTGTTGGGTCATCGTGAACCCGAGTTTACCCTTGCAGGTTGAAGGAGAAACCTGTCGTGCGGGTTCAGTAACGATAACTGACCCAGGGTTCACCGTGCTGTAACCTGCTGGTTCTCCTATCCCGCCGATGAATATCTTCCCGATCATCTCCCTGGCCTTCACTCTGAAAGGTTCGGCAGCAGTCGTGTCATGAAGGATTCTGAGATAGTCAAGAAAGTCGGAAAACTTCATTTTTGCACTCTCTTCATAGGCATGCAAAGCCGAAACGGAAAGTGTGTCTGACCCAAACTCGGCATGGAGGCTGTCGGTCGCAGTTTTTATGCTCTTCCTCTCTTTCTCAGCCTGGTAGCGCTCCTGATTATCACAACTTTTCCCGCATGCCAGGAAATAGAGCAGGATCAGGGCGGATATTTTGATCGTTCTTCTCATTTTTTCCTGGTGTTGATACGGAACCGGAGGACTTTAATTTTATTATCCTGCATTTGTGAACCCAGGATTTCAATATTCTTAAGACTCCCGGAAGGCATCGTCATTTTGTCGATGAACTCCTGCTTGTTATACAATGCCATCCCGGTGGCCTCTTTATCGTTTACCACCTGGCAGATCATCGCCGCATCATCGATCATCGCATCCAGCCGCTCCCTCCTTTTCTGCCAGTCATCCACCTTCATCATCGAATAGTAATGGATCATGAGCGAATAGTCATCTGCATGAAGCATGACTTTTTCATCGCGGTTCAGCTTCCGTACCATCCGGGTGATGGTGTCAGTGCGGTAATAGGGCGCCCTGATCACCATCCTGATCTTGCTTTTATCTGTCTTCAGAAGGAAACAACCATCGGGAGAGACCAGGCTCTGAACCGGCGATTCACCATCAGGCAGCAGGGTAACTTCCATCCGGCTGTCAATAATGGGTTCCTTCGTGTCGGCATCGTAGAAGCGGAATTGGTATTCACGGGTATTGAACAATTTGAAGATACCGAAAAAGAGGAGGACGATCACAATAGCGATCAGGGGAACAATTGCAAATAAACGATTGGCGCTTTTGGGAGCAGGATCAGGATAGGTTTCGGGAATATTTAACTCCGGATGTTTAAAAATAAAGTCATCCCAATTGGTAAATCCGGCATAACGGCTGAGGAGATTAAGCAAATCGATCCTGGGAAGCGAGTTGCTGCCTGTTTTCATGTGGGTGTAAAACCACTTTTCGCTGATATGGGCATTGACCTTTATGCGAAGGTCTTCCTGGAAATCGGTGATCTCCTGGCCCTTCCATTCAGAAATGGATGGATTAATTCCCGGGTAGGATTGCTGCATCATGGCGACAACCTTTTTTTTCAAGGTTTCAAAATATGGCTGCTCTTTCCGGGACAAATTTCCTCTGTTTTATAAATATTAGCAGGCAGAACCCTTGTAAAACAATTTACAAACAATTTACAAGAGTATTTCCAGGCCAGAATTGCTGCCGGGGATAATTTCGCTGCATGAATCCGCCCCCCGGTGATGGCCGTTCAAAAATAGAAAAAAGAATCGCCGGAATAAATTTGATAACCAATAAAAAAGGAGAAACAAAACATGAAGACAATGAGAAAATGCATTCTTTCGGTCGTCCTAAGCGCGATCGTACTATTTTCAGCGGTAGGACCAACCCCGGTGATGGCTCAAAAAAAGCAAACAGCCGTGAAGATCGGAACGTATGATTCCAGAATCGTTACTTTTGCCTGGTCAAGATCGGAATTACTTAAACAGCACATGGTCAGGATCAACCAGCAGGTCGACTCGGCAGAGAAGGCGAACGACACAGCCCGTGTTAAGGAACTTACAGTTGGCATCATCTCGTACCAGCACCTGCTCCACCAGATGGTTTTCAGCAATGGCTCTGTTGCATTGCTGATGGACGGGATCAGGGATAAACTCCCGGAACTGGCTAAAACAGCAGGGGTCAGCCTGATCCTGAGCAAATGGGAAGTAAGTTTCAGTGATCCCTCTTTTGAATTGGTCGACCTCACCGCAAAGGTTGCCGCGTTGTTTCAGCCAAAGGAGAGTATCGATCAGATGAGTGCCGAAATTTCAAAGCAACCCCCCGTTCCTTTGGATGAATTGACCATTGAAACTGAAATGCTCGATGGCTTCTGCCAGAGATTCGGAAAAAAATAGTCAGCATTGAAATCATTATAAATTAATAAAGGAGGATCCCATGTTAGAACATGTTCATAATCACATCACCAAGGAGCTGGAGCAAAACACCAAAACAGATACCATCTTCATTATTACATCCATTCTGCTCAACCTCATTACCTTGTCGGTCAATGCAGGACTGGTTGAAAAGTCGAGAACCGAAAGTTCAACGCTTGCCGTCATGTTTGTCTTCGTCACACTCATCGTTCTGGTTAACATTGTGGTCATCATTGGCTTGCTTAAAGGACGTCAGACCAGGTTGAAACTAACCAACGGTCTGCTCAAAATGTACCGTGACCAGGATGTGGCCAAATACTACGACGAGACCCTGCTGGGCAACTACAACGTGAGGTATAACCTTTTTATCCTGGTGGTGGTTTGTACCGGGGTGATCGCGACGATCGTGCCGTTTATTCTCAGGTAGGAGGTAAACGGTAATTGTTGCAGCCGGAAGTTTACCTCCAGGAGAAAAACAGGACCAGTCCGGCCTGCACCATGCCCTGTACAAGGGGGGAGTAAATTTTGGCCGGGTTGTCAGAGACGGGAATGGAGACGATCCCCACCCCTTCATCGTGGTAATGCCAGATCTCATCATGGCCGTATACCGTTGTGTTGATCAGTTTAAGGCGGCCGGTAAAGCCGGCATACATATCGATTCCTGCGTGGAATCCTTTGCAAAACTTGATCCGCACCCGCTTTCCGATCAGGAGGTTCATCCCGATGCAATCGGTAAACATCGACCGCACCTCGAAAGCATTGAGGCTGCTTTCGCTGTTGAGAATTCCCCAGGAATAGAGGATCATGTTGGCTGTCATGCGTTTGTAAAACAACTCGGGGGAGAGGTAGCTTGTCTTTTTCTTATTGATATAGTACCGGTAGCCTACAGAAAGATAGTACCAGTTTGCCGTATTCCGGTAGCACCACCCGGTGGCATCCTGCCCGAGATTGATGATGGTGGCATCGGTGAAATACCTCGTTGCCGGTTTGTATCCGATTTCAACCTTGATACCATGGGAGGGAGTAAGCCTTCGCTCATAGGATAAACGGTAATCGAGACAAGGGAGTTCCGTAAGGTTTGCCCCGATGATGTTCCGGTGGTAGTCAAGGGAATCCTGGGCCGAAACGGATGAAACCAGCAGGCAGCAGGTCAGCAGGAGGGTCGTTGTCGGAAATATTATTTTCATGATCCCGGGATTATTCCGTGATGAAACTTTCGTTGGTAATGGTAAGGCTGTAGACGTGTTTAAACTCGTCGGGTTTTGAAAATATCCAGTATTTTCTCAGGAGATAGTTTGGCTTGGCTGATATGGTGTCGTGTTTAAATATTTCGAGGACGCGGATTCCCTGGAGCGTATCTTTGTTTTCCGGTTCCGTTTTCCAGTTGTACACATTATAAACAACTGAAAGATCCCGCTCTTCTCCGGGGTTGAAGAAGAAAATTGAATCATCGGCGCTGGAGGAGTAATGCTTGGAATGCCAGAGGCCATAGCACACCACCTTTATCCGGCTATCCGATTGATTTGATAAATGATAATAGAGGATTCCTTCATCTGCACCGCTGAATTTAACGCAGGAGATATATGTTGTAAGAAAGAGCAGTAAAAAGAGAAAACAGATGATAAAACGATAAGGTTTCATACGATCAGAATTCGTCGGGCAATTGCTTTAGTTGTTCGTTGGTAAAAACTGGTCCGTCTTTGCAAACGTATGTTGAACCGATATTGCATCGGCCGCATTTTCCAAGTCCGCACTGCATCTTCATTTCGAGGGTGGTGATGATGTCCTTATCGGCAAAGCCGAGTTTCACCAGCGATTGGATCGTGTATTTGATCATGATGGGCGGGCCGCAGGTGATCACCTTGGTGTTTTCGATCACGGGTTTTACCACCTCTTCAAGAATTTTTGGCACAACCCCTACGTTGGAGGTCCAGGCATCTTCAGGCCTGTCAATGGTGAGCACCACGTTCAGGCTCTTGTTCTCCTGCCACTCTTTGATCTCATCCTGGTAGCACATGTCGGCCGAAGTACGGGCGCCGTAAAGAATGGTGAAGTCCTTGTAATCATTGCGGTTATCAATGCAGTACTGGATCAGCGAACGAAGGGGGGCCAGGCCGATGCCACCGCCGACAAACAGGAGGTTTTTCCCTTTGATATCATCCAGCGGAAACCAGTTGCCGAAAGGACCGCGGATTCCGACTTCGTCGCCCTCTTCAAGGCTGGTGTGAATGTCGGCGGTAACCACGCCCGCTTTTTTGATGGAACAGTCAAAATATCCTTTTCTTGTGGCGGAGGAGGCAATGCAGAAGGTGCATTCACCGGAGCCAAGCAGGGAGAACTCCACAAACTGCCCGGGCAGGTAGGTGAATTTTTCCATCATTCCCTCGTCCTTGAATGTCAGTCGGTAGGTACGGATATCCGGTGTTTCCTGGATGACTTTGTCAACCTTGCAGATCATCGGGACTAAAAGCTGTTCCATACGAATAAAGATAAAAATTAATTAACGAAATTTTGCATTGCATCCATTGTTTGCATTGCCTTCATTGTTTTCATTGCTGAACAACAGCCGAAGACACCTGGTTAACCACCTCAAAGATGCTGATGTTCACCGGGCAGGCGATGGTACATTTTCCGCAACCCACGCAGAGGTTTTCACCAAACCGTTCCTTGTAATAGACGAATTTGTGCATGGCACGCTGGCGCCAGCGGCGGTACTTGGCCGGCCGCGGGTTGTGACCGCCTGCCATGAGGGTGAAATATCCGTTGTTGCATGAGTCGTAACTCTTATAACGGACACCTGTATCCTTCATCTTTTCATCGGAGATCTTGAAGCAATGGCAGGTGGGACAAACGAATGCGCAGGTGTTACAGCTGACGCAGTTTCCGGATACGTTTTCAAATTCCGGGGTGTCAAAGATCTTTGAAAGCGTTGCATTGACCTCTTTGTAATCCATCTTCAGCCGAAACGAACCGGCGAAAGTGTCATAATGCTTTTTTATCAACGCGGAAGTCTCATCCTCAGTCATTCGATTTTCAACATTTGCAATCGGATGTTCGTTATTCACCTCTTTCAGAAACTCCTCACCCTTGGGTGTTCTTGCCTTGATAAAGACTTTTCCGCCCTCCCCATTCACAACCAGCACATCCAAGGCATCGAGGTTCTCCAGATCGTAATCGAGAGAGGTGCAGAAACAGTGGGTATCGGCTTTATCGCAACGGGTGGAGATGATTATCGTATTTTCACGGCGTTTCTGGTAGTCGGTATCGATGTAATCCCAGTTGTATACTTTGTCGAGCACCTGCAGGGCACGTGCATCGCAATGTTTGGCGCCGAGGATCACCCTTTTTGTTGCCAGGTGATCTTCATCCACTTCCGACACTTCGGTTCCTGCGCTGGTAGCCACATATTTCATGATCTTGGCCGACCTGGGAAAGAAGAGGGGTTTGATGCTCTGGGTCATCGCGATGGCCGATTCGGGATCACATTCCGAAAGGCGGGATACCCGCTTAAAATCAAATTTGCCGAATTTCTCTACCGGGGCATAGGTTTCACGCTTGGCCATGATGGCTTCATAGAATTTGTGCAAGCCGGCTTTATCGGTAACAAAAGTTTCAACGCTCATAGGGTTTGATTCGGATTACATGATAAAATCATCGGGATCTTTCAGACTGTATTTGTAGAATGCACCACGGTCTTCGGGTATAACCCCGGCCAGGTGCTCCTGGAAGTTTTCATAGATCACACTTTCATTCTGTTTGTGCAGCAGATGCAAAGGTAAATGGCTCGGGCAGGCTTTCTCGCAGTTGCGGCAGTCGACGCAACGGCCCGCCAGGTGCAGCGACCACGTCATAAGGGCATGAAATGCCGCGGAAGTGGTATTCGCTCCATTATACAGCGTCGAAGTCTCCTGGTCGATGCAGCATTTGGCGCAATAACAGAGCGGGCAGGAGTGACGGCAGGCATTGCAGCGGATACAGTTTTCAAATACCTCTTCAAAATAGGTGGCACGCTCTGTCAGCGGTTTTCCGGCAAGGGCAGCAATATCGGCATTCAACGTATAGGGTTTTTGTCCGGATGGGGTGCCCAGCAATTCATCATAAACCACTGCATCGGGAACCACACATTCTGAACAATTCTGCATCTTCAACCCGGCATCATCCACCACGCCTTCGCAGCAGATTCCTACTATGTAGATGTTTTCACGTTTCACCTGGCTTTCGGTGAGCATCAGGTTCAGCGAACGGCTGTCGCAACCTTTTACCACAAGGCCGACACGCTTTTTACGGGTGTGGTCGTTCTTCAGGTAGTTGACGAGGTTGAAAACCGATTTGTCGGTGAAGACCAGTTTGGAAACATCCTGCGGGTTGGTGACCAGCACCGGAACCTGGTTGTCGTCGAAACCGTTCAAGCGGTAACCAACGAATACGTCGATCTTTTCCTCAGCAAAGAGCTTCGCCGCGATCTCCTGGATCTCTTTCGTATAGTTCATCTCTTTTCGAAATTTTCTTTTTTATACAAATGAAGCGGACCAAGCTTTTTAATGTCTTCGGTCACCTTGTTCACCACCTTGGCGAATTTGGGGCCTTCGGCTGCCGAGACCCATGAAAACTGGATCCTGTTCTCATGAAAACCCACGAAGTTCAACAACTTCTTGGTCACCAGGAAGCGGCGGCGGGCATAGTAATTCCCGCTGATGTAGTGGCAGTCGCCCGGGTGGCATCCCGAAACCAGCACGCCATCGGCCGTGGTCTGCAACGACTTGATCAGGAACCACGGGTCAACGCGCGAAGAACATGGAACGCGGATGATGCGGATGTTGGGCGGATACTGGATGCGGGATGTTCCCGTGAGGTCCGATCCGGCATAGGAACACCAGTTGCATAAAATGCCCATGATCACCGGCTCCCAGTTGGGAGGGGCGATCAGTTCGGGCTTCTCTATGCTTACGAGTTGATCTTTTACTTCTGTTTCCATCAGATTGAAACTATCTCGTTAATGATTTG
>JBMOIP010000049.1:0-32140 GCA_049317265.1 Bacteroidales bacterium | reverse complement strand
TAACATCATGAGTACGCCAAACTATGGCGTGGTGTACGAAAGTGACTAATCAATTGAATTTTTTGATTTGAATTGATCGTAAGTACATTAAACTTAATTTAAACGCATCCGCACTAATTGGGGGTTGATCACCGAAATTCACCGGATTTGATATGCTGAAGCAGGAATATTTGATGTTTTAATTAAATTTGGGCGGTTAATAAGCGAATTTCCATCACTGATTATCAAAATAATGATCATTAGCGGGTTTAATAGAAGATTGAAAATTAAAGTCATACGGACTTTATTCATTCCGGTTGTTCTGTTTTTTCCTTTGTTTTTCCACGCACAGGTGAATAAAGACACACTGGCATTGACCAACGTAAAAAAAAGGTATATCGCAAAGATGGATACCGTCATCTCTCTCAGGTTAAACCTCAATAATGAACACGAACGGTTTGTTTTACATGGTGACGATTTTAAGTACGATTTCCGCCCGAACATCTTTTTCGGCAACCGGCTTTCGGTCAACTACAGGTTCATTTCCCTTGGTTTCGGCTTTGCCCTCAGGTTTATTCCCGGAAACAACGGCAATGAACTGCAGGGGAAAACCAGTGCATATTTTTTCAGGTTGAATCTCTTTACAACTCATTGGGCCCAGGAGTTGCAATTTGGAAGAACCAAAGGTTTTTATCTCTTTAATACGGGAGATTATTCCCCAGGCTGGAAGAAGGGAACGGATCCCTATATTCAGTTTCCCGGGTTAAGGGTTATTGCCTTTTCAGGAACCACCTCCTACAAATTCAACCCCAACTTTTCGCTCAAAGCCCTCACGACGCAGACGGAGATTCAAATAAAAAGTTGTGGAAGTTTAATTCCCTCCCTGTCTTACAGTTATTACCGGATCGACAATAAGGAGAGTAAAGCCACCGGGACTTCCAGCCAGGTTTCACACTCGTATGACGCGGTATTAAGCCTTGGGTACTACTACACATTTGTAATCAGTTCACGGATATATGTATCGCTAGGCCTTGCCCCGGGTTGCGGGGCTGTTTATACCCACCTGATCACCCAATTGCCAGGGGAGAAAATATTGTCCGATTATGTTTCCGCGGTTTTCAGAATGAGGGAAAGGATCGGAATCGGTTATAATTCACGGAAATTTTTTGCCGGGGTCGATGTTTCCCTTGCCCAGTCTACCCAGGAAAGGAGCGGGTCTGCCGTCCAGCTGAATGCGTCAAGAACCTATTTCCAGGTATTTGCCGGATACCGGTTTACAGCGCCGGCATTTCTCAAAAAGAAGGTGCTCCAGGTCGAAAAACTGGTGCCTTTGAAATCAGATCCTAAATAAAGCCTTCAGACGATTGAAGATTGACGGGGGCTGAAATTAATCGTCGGCGGGAGTGTTCTTTTTAGGAAAGCGGATGCTGTTTTTAACAAATTCGGTTTGGATAGCAGATAAAAGCTGGCTTCTGGTCAGCGACCCTTTTCCGAGATCAGCCAGCAATAGTTTGATATTAAATACAAAGCCGGTGTCGGTGATTTCAGCAAAAAGGGCGGTGCTTTTTTCACGCACGATATTCTGCTGGCCGTCCAGGCAGGAACTGAGAATAGTGATCACTTGGTCAGGATTTACAGCATGGGTGGTTTGAACCTTCAGTTCGATCACCCGTTGCATGTTGGTAATGGTCCAGTTTTTCAGGTTATCAGACAACAGGGTATTGTTTGGAATGAGAATATCAGCCCCATTGTTGTTGGAGACCATGGTTGCCCTAAGGCTGATCTCTTTTACCTTACAGAGTTCATTGTTGAATTCGAGCAGGTCACCCACCACAAAGGGGCGTTCAAAAGCGATGATCAGTCCTGAAACCAGGTTACTGACGATGTTCTGCAGCCCAAATCCGATCCCAACCCCCATGGCGCCGAGGAAAATTGCAAAATTGGTGAGGGCCAGTCCTGATACCAGGATCCCGACTGCAAATCCTGCACACAGGATCAGCAACCGCAGCAGTAAAAGGTAACTTCCGAGGCTGCTCCTGTGTTTTACCGTCTGATCATGCTCCGGTTCAAAGGTGTGCCGGATCAGGCTTGCGAGGATGAAGGAGAGGTATACCGAGAGGAAGAACAGCAAAATGCTCATCAGGGTAAAGGTTGCGCTTCCGATTGTCCTGGGGGCGAACATCAAATCGCTGAGGCCTGCTTTCACCAGGTCGAATATGTTCATGTTGACAAGGTAGGCCATCACCATGAAAATCATTGCGCTGAGGATCAGCAGGGGCTTTGTCGTGCGGTGAACGAACCCCGCGTTGATTTTGACCACTTTCACTTTTTTATTGAAAAAATAGGCGATGATTTCCAGATAATCCAGAAGTGTGTGGATGGCTATCCGCATGATCATGGCAATGACCAGCAAACTGTAGGCCGACAGGATCACCGACCGGCCAAGCGTGTAAAAACCAAGCATAACCAGGATCCACCCTGCAATGAGGTGTATGCCCATGAAGATCAGCAGGGCCCTGACAATCTTCTGATATTCGAGGTTATAGGTGGAAAGATGCTTATAAACGAGGAAAAGGGGGATGATAAGCAGGATGGACGATGTATAAATCAAACGCCCGATGAACGTAGGGGTAACAAAGAAGTTGATGATATAGAGCACCAGGAATGCAGCAATTAACAGGATGAGCAATGGTTTGTTGATCCTGGGATAGTTTTTGATGGTCAGCAGGGTCACCGTAAAGGTCAGTCCGATCAGGATAAAATCCATAAAGGCATGGGGCGGATGGACAAAAATAACAGGCGAGAGCGCCATGCCCATGACAACCGATGCGGTTTTAGGGAATTTTTCCAGGAACGTGAATTTTGTATCGGAAAGGATATTTTTCTTTCTTCGCTCGTCGTTGAAAATTTTAATCGGAACCAGGCAGAGCAGCACGATCAGAACCCTGAAAATGATAATTCGCCAGATCGACATTTGCCCGTAATATTTCACCGATTCAAGGGTTTGCTGAAAACTGGCCACCACTACATCACGAATGCTGTGAGGATATATACCGGGAGGGGAGGCCCAAAGGGGAGGCAATTCGCGGTTGATCAGCGAGGTCTCCTTCACCTTCAGGGCGTGACAGATGTCGGAATAAAAGAGGTAGATATCTGTATGGATGTCAACGATTTTGTTCTCAATGGCCGTGCTTTTTTTCAATGCATCCAGGATCAGAGTTTCACCGGTTTGCTGCCTCATCGACAACCGCCCGACCACATTGCTGAAGTTAACTTTGAAAATGGAGTCGGATTTTTGGTTGAATGCGGCAATTTCAGATTTCAGGAGCAGGACCTCTTTTGTTTTTTCGACAAGCAATTCGTTGTCTTTGTGTATTTTATACTGCCATTGTGTGATGTCTGCCAGGATATCAGCCACCCGCATTTTCATATTATAGACTGACCGGATATTCAGGGAAGCCGGGTTGGTATAAAAACTGTTTTTCAGGATGGTGATGATAATCCTGTGTTCCCTGAATTTCTGAAACAGTGCAGTGGTGTCAATATTTCGTTCTGTCTGAAAAAAATAGAGACTGTTCAGGCGATTGTAACATTCATTGATCCAGACGGCCGGATTCTCGAGATAGGTGGGAGATTTCCCGGTAACATTTACGTGTTGACCGGGGCCGGATGGCCCCTGAGCCTTGATTCCCGGGCTGGAAACCAGCAGAAAAAGCAGGAAAATGTATAGATTTCTGGGATTGTTCGCCATTTTTCCCGGTTTTAAGAATCAGGTTATCAGGCAATAAATTTATAAATTTTTTTCAAACTGAATCTTGTAATGTTGCCCGTTAAATTTTAAGGAACTCTATTTTGGGTTAAACTGAACCACTTTTTTTTTATTCCGTATGTAAAAAAATATAACTTTGTGGAAAACGGAGAACTTTTTCTATGCCGGATAAGAATCTCAGGATACTGGTTGTTGAAGACAGCAGCGCTGATGCAGAGCTTAATATAAGGTTACTCCGGAAGGCTGGGTATGCCGTCTCTTTCAAACGTGTTGAAACAGCTACAGAGATGACAAAGGCCCTTCAGTCGGA
Source organism: Bacteroidales bacterium (assembly GCA_049317265.1). Lineage (GTDB taxonomy): Bacteria > Bacteroidota > Bacteroidia > Bacteroidales > FEN-979 > CAIVAT01. Next base: position 28,082 of record JBMOIP010000049.1, on the reverse strand, counting down.
AACATGGGACCTGGTTCTTTCCGATTACCTGATGCCTAAATTCAGTGTTCAGGCGGCACTGGAAATCTATCATGAATTTGGCGACAACATTCCGTTTATTGTCATATCGGGGGCAATAGGAGAAGAAAAGGCCGTACAACTCATCAAGGACGGGGCTCATGACTATCTGCTGAAGAGCAATATGACACGCTTCATTTCGGTTGTTGAACGGGAGCTTCGCGAGACGCTTAGCCAAAAAGAGCTGATCAAAACAACGAATGCACTGATCAGCAGTGAAGTAAAATTCAAAAGTTATATTGATAATGCGCCTGACGGTGTTTTTGTTGCTGATGATAAAGGCAATTATATCGAAATAAACGAAGCAGCCTGCCGGATTACAGGATATTCAAAAGATGAACTGTTGAATATGCATATTTCGGATATCCTTCCTGAAGAGTCGCTGGAATTGGGGTTAGCTCATTTTAACAAGGTCAAAAAGACAGGGGTTGCCAAAGCAGATTTGCTGTTTAAACATAAAGATGGCAGTAACCGCTGGTGGACTGTTGAAGCCGTAAAACTCGAAGAATCGAAGTTTCTTAGTTTCACCAAGGACATCACTGACCGGAAAAATGCCAACCTTGAAGTGATGCAGGCGAGGGAGGAGTTGCAGCATTTGAGTCAGTACCTGATGGATGCGCGGGAAAGTGAACGGGCATCCGTGGCCATGGAAATCCATGATGAACTTGGCCAGGCGCTCACAGCCATCAAGATCGACCTGAACTGGGTACAGGAGCATCTTGCTGACAAGGATAAATCGGTGCAGAAGATTGGGCGAATTATCGAGATGACCAATGATACGATTAAAAAAGTTCAGCGGATATCGGCAGAGTTACGCCCGGAGTTGCTCGATGACCTGGGCCTTGCCACTGCCATAGAGTGGTATAGTGATGAGTTTGAGCAACGTACGGGGATAACATGCGAATTGAGGCTGGAGGACGTCCCTGACGGAGGCGAAAGGATCAACCTCGCACTGTTCCGGATATTCCAGGAGGCGCTTACAAATGTGATCAGGCATGCCAATGCTACCACCGTAAACATTCACCTGAAGTATATTCCGCAGGGAATGACGCTGATCATTGAAGACAACGGGGTTGGAATTTCGCCGAAAAAAATATCCTCCGGGAAGTCTCTTGGCCTGATAGGCATGCGGGAGAGGGCACGGCAACTTAACGGAACTGTTGAGTTCTCGAAAAAGGCTTCCTCGGGAACGACAATTGTAACCATTATTCCGATGACAATCAATGACACCAGCCACATATGAAAATTTTGATTGCCGACGACCATGCCATTGTCCGGGAAGGTGTGAAGCAAATTTTGAAGACATTACCGGAAGTTTGTAATATTGATGAAGTAGCCGAAGGAACGGAAGCGCTCATGATGATCAATAAGGTTGATTACGACCTGGTTATACTGGATATCTCAATGCCCGGGATGAGCGGACTCGATATCCTCCAGCATCTGAATCACCGGAAGTCCGATACCAGGGTCCTGATGCTTAGTTTTCACCCCCAGGAGCAATATGCCATCAGGGCGTTTAAACTGGGGGCGTCTGGTTATCTTTCAAAGGACAGCGCCTTTGAGGAGCTTGCCCTGGCCATCCGGAAAATCGCCTCCGGGGGGAAATATATCTCATCGGTATTCGCAGAAAAAAGGTTTTTTACCGATCCCGGGAAAAAGGAAGGAAATTCCCATGATGTACTGTCTGAAAGGGAGTTTCAGGTCATGATCATGCTTGCCAAGGGGAAAACGGTCCTTGAGATAGCCAATGAGATTTTTATCTCTGATAAAACAGTCAGCACTTACCGTTCAAGAATCATGGAAAAGATGGGCATGAAAAAAAATGCCGACCTGACCGTTTATGCCATGAAGAATAACCTGATAGAATAGGGGAATTGGGTAACAGGGTGACAAGGTAACAGGGTAACGCGATTTTAGGGGTTTTAAGATGGTGTTGTAGGGGAAAGCCCTACAAAAAAATCATCATTCCCCCTACAAAGAATTTCCCCGCCCCCTATAGGGTTAAAAGGTTGTCTGACCTATATTTACAGCCTAGACAAGACAGAAAAATGAAACTTGTAATCGCGGATGACTCGTCATTGATGAGGGAAAGAATCAAAACCCAGGTCAGTGCCTTTACCGAGGTAACCATAGTGGGTGAAACGGGCAATGGAAGAGTGGCAATGGAGATGGTGATCGATTTTGATCCGGACCTGATCCTGCTTGACCTTCACATGCCCGAGATGGGAGGGATGGAGGTGCTGAAGAAAATACGAGAGGCAAAACTGAAAACGAAGGTCTGCATTCTTACCAATTACTCTTATCCCCAATATAAGGAGCGGTGCCTTGCACTTGGCGCCGATTTCTTTTTGAGCAAGTCGGACGACTTTGAAAAGACGAAAGTTGTAATTGCCAATATGTTAAAGAGTGCAGAGCGCTAACTTGCCGTACAAACAGGCAAGGTAAAGATAAACCTGCTTCCCTGTCCGGGTTTGCTTTCCACCCTGATAGAACCGGAATTTTTCTCAATAAACTCTTTGCACAGGATCAGTCCCAGCCCGGTACCCGATTCATCGGCGGTTCCTTTTGTGTACACCTTTGTATCGATGCGGAACAACTTTTCCATCTCTTTTTCAGGGATTCCGATGCCATTGTCTTCAACGGTGAAATCCTGGTATCCATTGTTCAGGACGCTGTAAATGGTGATGTTCCCACCCGGCCTGGTGAATTTGATGGCATTGGAAACAAGATTGCGGACGATGGCCGAAACCATGTTGGCATCAGCCATTACCAGTGAGCCGGAAGGGACTTTACTGGAAACCTGGATGTTTTTCTTCGTCGCTTCTCCTGAGAGGATTACCAGTGTTGAATCGATGATCTCACTTACATTGATGGCTTTCGGTTGAAAGGTGATGCTGTTGGTTTGTGACCGGGCCCAGTCGAGGAGGTTGCCCAGCAAGGTATAGGCATTAATGGCGGAGTCGTTGATGTAGCCGATATATTCGCTGATTTCGCTGAGGTCGAATTCGTTGATGTTTTCGCGCAGAAGATTTGAAAAGCCGATCACAGCATTGAACGGGTTCCGCAGGTCATGGGCAATGATGGAGAAGAACTTATCTTTGGCGGCATTGGCTTCCCTGAGTTTCGTTTCAGATTCCTGCAGGGCGGCGGTCCGGAGTTGAACTTTCTCCTCCAGTTCGCTGTTGATGTTGCGTTCGCGGTCGAGAAACCGCATATACATGTTGAGGGTATGAACAATCTGGACATCGTCGATGGGTTTGGTCAGGTAGTCAAGACCGCCGGCATTCAACCCCTTCTCCATCAGGTTTTTATTCGGATCGAAGGCAGTAATGAAAATGACGGGGATGTGGGCTGTTTTGGGACGGGAGCGAACCAGTTTCGCTGTTTCGAATCCATCCATTTCAGGCATCTGAACATCCATAAGGCAAAGATCGATCATCTGTTCGTTGATGATCCGGAGCGCCTCAAAACCTGAACTTGCCTCCATGACCTTGACAGGGAAGTTTTCCTTGATCAGTTCATGCAGTGAATAAAGATTGTTCGGATTATCGTCAACAATAAGGATTGTGTGTTTTTCTTGTTTTTCCATGATGCCTGTTAATTGGATTGAGCTGATTCCGGAATGACAATGGTGAAGGTACTTCCTGCCCCAGGTTCACTCTCGATTCGGATGGTGCCTTTGTTTTTATCGACAAACTCCTTGCAGAGAATCAATCCCAGTCCGGTTCCCTGTTCCCCATCGGTACCGTAGGAGGCCACATTGCAGTCGATACAAAAGAGTTTTTTCATCATCTCCGGGCTTATGCCGATGCCGTTATCGGACACGCTTACTTCAACCTGCCCGTTTATCACCCTTGCCGAAAGCCGGATCTTTCCTCCGTTCCTCGTAAATTTTACGGCATTCAGCGCGAGGTTCCTGATGACGGTGTGGATCATGTTTTTGTCGGCAAAAACAAGGATGTCCGGGGAGATATCCGAACTAAGTGCAATGTTTTTATTGCTGGCCGAGGTTTTTACAAGGTCAACAATTTCTGTAGTGATAGATGTGAGGTTAAACTGCGTGGGTTCAAAATGGATTTTCCCGGTTTGTGTTTGGGACCATTCCAGCAGGTTTTGCAAAAGCCGGAAGGTATTTTCGGCCGTTGTTTTAATGTTCTGGATGAACTCCTTTTGCTCCCATACAGGAAAACTGTCGTAATCTTCGATGAGCAGGCTGCTCAGCCCGATGATGCCGTTGAACGGGTTTTTAAGGTCATGGGCAATGATTGAAAAGAACTTATCCTTGGACGAGTTGGCCGCTTTCAACTCATTTTGAGAGATCTGCAGGCTCAGTTCTGTTGCCTTTCTGTCTTCAATCTCCTCAATGAGTTTCAGGTTAAGTTCTCTGAGGTGGAGGTTCATCATGTATTCATGCCGTATAAAACGCAGGTACATTTTCAGCCGGTAGACCAGTTGGTTGTCGTCGATCGGCTTGGTAAGGTAATCATATCCTCCTGCGGCAATACCCTTTTCGAGCAACTTCTGGGTGGGATCGTAAGCTGAGATGAAAATAATGGGGATATTGGAGGTCCTTGGCCTGTTTTTTATCAGCCGGGCTGTTTCAAATCCATCCATTCCGGGCATCATCACATCCATTAAAATCAGGTCGATGGTTCGCTCGTTTACTATATGGAGAACCTGTTCTCCGGAGGTAGCTTCAATCAGGTTGGCGTCAAAATGAGTTTCTATCAGCGTGCGCAGGGTGAAGATGTTGTGTTCGATGTCGTCAACAATGAGAATGTCGGGTTTGAAATTTGCTTCCATGGATGGATCAGATTATTTTTTTAAAGATTTTATTCGATTTATCAAAAATTTGGAAACCAATCGGGTAGGAGGCAATGCTTTCGCTTTCACCCAGTACGAGAAACCCGTTCATGTCGAGCGAGCGGTAAAAGAGGTCGAGCACAGCGCTCTGAAGTGTCTGGTCAAAGTAGATGAGCACATTCCGGCATAGGATCAGGTGAAATTCATTGAACACCCCTTTATTCAGGAGGCTGTGCTGAAAGTATAAGATCCTGTCTTTCAGATGGGGTTTCACCTGGGCATAGGAGTCCTTGATGGTGAAGTAGTTGTCGAAATCAGCGGTTCCGCCGGAAGCGATATAGTTTTCCCGGCTGTTTTCAACCATTTCAAGGGAGTAGATCCCGTTCTGAGCCTCTTCCACCACATAGGGGTTGATGTCGGAGGCGTAGATCTGCGATTTATGCAGAATTCCAAGTTCATCCAGCATGATGGCAAGGGTGACGGCCTCCTGGCCGGTGGAGCATCCCGCGCTCCAGATCTTGATGTGGGGAAATGAATCGAGATAAGTCAGAACCTTTTGTCGTATGGAGAGGAATGTCAAGGGATTCCGGAAAAATTCAGTTACGTTGATGGAACATTCGAGAAAGAGGTTTTCGAACAGGTCCCGGTCCTGCAATACGAACTCTTCAAATCTCCTGAACGAGTAGATGTGATGATCAGCCATTACCCGGGCAATGCGGCGAGTGGCACTCTGCACGTTATAATGACGGTAATCGTAACCATAATGGTCGTTGAGGTTGTTAAAGAACCGCTTCAGATCAGCCTCATCAATGTTCGGTGTTTCGGGTTCCACGATTCTGGCCAGGTAGGAGGTGAGTTCGGGCAGGGGGAACTTGTAGTCGATCAAGCCGGTTTTCCATGCGTTGAGCACCAGGTCGCGGGCATCGCAATCCTCGGGATCTTCGATGATGGTAGTGGCTCCAAACTCCTTCAGCAATCCAAATGCCTTGTTTCCATCATCGCCATAGCCGCAAAGCATCACCGTAATGAGTCCATCGCGGTACTCATGGGCCAGCGATTCGAAGGTAACCTGGATGGATGGCCGGGCAAAGTTTATCCTGGCTTCAGTGGAGAGCCTGATTTTTCCCTTTTCAACCATCATATGGTGGCCGGGAGGGGCGATGTAAACGCAATTGGTTTTTATCAATGTGTTGTTGGCTGTTGGAGCGACTTTGAAACCGGTGCTTCTTTCAAGAAGTTCACCAAGATAGTTCGGCTCTTTTTCAAGGATATGCTGAACGATGAAGACACTCACATCCCGGGGCGGCAGTTTGGCCATGATCAGCATGATTTTATCCAGGCTGCCGGCTGACCCTCCAAGGGCTATAGCCTTGATTTTTTTAGTCTCCCTGTATTCGGGGGAGTGTTGCTGCATGACATGACACGACAGGCCGAGCCGAAAAAAATAGGAGCCCAGGTAACGGTGGAATACATTGATTTTCAACTTGACCAACCTGTTCGTTTCAGCGAAGGATTTGATGGCCGTCATCACATCTGCGGGCAATATCCTGGCGTCAAAAAAGGTAAGTTCAACCTCTTTATGATGGTCGGGCCTCAGGAGGGTGAAAAAGGCCTCCCGGTCGGCCTGGGACTGCATGTTTCCCTGGATCGAAATATGATGTGATTTCCGGGTGTCTATGCCGTGTACGTTCATTTTCAGTATTTTTTCTGGCACCAGGCTTCCACGAGGCCGATGAGCATGTCATAATCAACCGGTTTGGCCAGGTAGTCGTCTGCGCCGGCTGAAATGCATTTTTCGCGGTCTTCCTTAAGAGCTTTCGCGGTAAGAGCGATCACGGGAAGGTTTTTTAACTGTGAATTTTCCCGAATCTTTTTGATAGCGGTATACCCGTCCATCACCGGCATCATGATATCCATCAGCACCAGGTCTATCCCCTTTTTTTCGCCGAGAAGGTTGATGGCAGCCAGCCCGTTCTGGGCGTCGATTACCTTAGCGCCATGTTCTTCCAGGGCGGTGCTTAGGACAAATACATTCTTGATGTCATCGTCTACCACGAGGATGGTTTTCCCGGTAAGCCGTTTGACCTTGGCATTTAGATCGTAGGAAACGGCAGGTTCGTCGTTACGCTCTTTCTGTGTCTGGTGAAGGAAAAGGGTGAGTTCGTCAAGCAGGCGGTTTTCAGAATGTACCGTCTTGATGATGATTCGGTCGGTATAACGCTTCAACTCTTTTTCTTCATCGGGAGAGAGTTGCTTCCCGGTATAGACGATGAGCGGGACCTTGATCTGGTTTTCGCGGGCAAATTTACAGATGTTCATCCCGCTGCCCGACTTGAGGCCCAGGTCGATGATCACCGCATCGTAAATACCTTTTTTCAATTCCAGTTTAGCCTCCTCTTCTGTATCCACCCCATGGATCCGGATATCCGGATTCTTGATCAGGTCGATGAGGGCTTCACGGTGGTTCTCATCATCTTCCACGATCAGAAGGTCTTTCGGGTTTTTTTCGCTGAAGTTGAGGATCCCCTGGATGGCATCCTGGATCTGCTCCTGATCCACCGGTTTCTGGAGGAAATCAAGGGCTCCAAGGCGCATCAGTTCAGGGTTTTTTTCATGGCCCGAGATGATCTGAACCGGGATGTGCCGGAGGTCTTTAAAGCTTTTAAGCCTGCGGAGGAAATCAACACCGTTCATGTCGGGCAGTACAAGGTCGAGAACGACGCCGTTTACCTTGTGCTGCTGCACAAGGCGCAATCCCTGCTCGGCAGTGGATGCGTGGAGCACTTTCATCTTCATGTTGTGAATGACCATTGCCACGATATCGGCGAAGGAAGGATCGTCTTCAACGATGAGGATGATCTTGTCGCCAGGCTTGATGGTTTTCCGGTCGTCGACAAACAGTTCAGCAGGGCGAACCGAGGGTAACGATCCCTGGGTTGGGCGCTCATCGTCGGTTATCCTGGTTTTGGTGTATTCTGCGTCATCGCCCTCAAGGGGTACCAGGACTTTCGGCAGGAACAGGATGAATTCACTGCCCTTGTCCACTTCGCTCTTCAGGGCAATCTCCCCCTGGAGCAACGTTGTGAGTTTTTGAGAGATGGTGAGGCCGAGGCCCGTGCCACCGTATTCACGTGAAATTGAACTGTCAACCTGCTGAAAAGCATCGAAAATAAGCTTGTGCTTTTCTGCGGCAATACCGATCCCAGTATCGACAATACTGAATTTGACAGGCTTTTCTTTGATCCCGCTTTCGGCAACCCGGAGGGTGATCGTCCCGGTTTTGGTGAATTTCAACGCATTGGATAAAAAGTTACGGAGGATTTGGGAAACCTTGTCCTTGTCGGAAATCATCGTGGTTTTCAACGAATTGTCAACCTCGAGTTTCAACCCTTTGGTTTTAGCAGTGGAGGCAAAGAAGTGGCTGAGGTCATTCAGCAGCGATTCGGTAGAGAATTCGCTGATGGTGAGCGTGGTCTTGCCGGCATCGATTTTTGAAATGTCGAGGATGTCGTTAATAAGCCTGAGAAGTTCCTCTCCGGCGGAGTGTACCACCCTTGCACGCTTGATGTCGTCGTCGGAAAAATTTCCCCGCTCATTCTTCTGCATCATTTTGGAGAGCAGGATGATGGAGTTGAGCGGTGTGCGCAATTCATGTGACATGGTGGCCAGGAAATCGCTCTTGTATTTGTTCGACATCTCCAGGTCGCCCGCTTTGATGTCGAGATCGGCTTTGGCCTGCTGAAGTTGTTCATTCCCCTTTCGGAGTTCGTCTGTCTGCTGCATCAGCTGTTGTTGCTGTTCTTCCAGCTGGGCGTTGGTTTGCTGCAGCTCTTCCGATTGCTGCTGAAGCTGCTGCTGCTGCTCTTCAAGCTGGGAATTGCTTTGCTGGAGCTCTTCCGATTGTTGCTGGATTTGCTGTTGTTGTTCCTCCAGGCGTGCATTGGCCTCCTGTACCTGCATGGTTTTTTCTTCGGCTTCACGCTGGGCAACCTGGGAGTTGGAGAGCAGCTCCTCTATTTTTGCCCGCTGAATGGCAGAGAAGATGCCTGAAGCGATGATCTGGTTTGATTCATCGAGGAATGATGTCTGGATCTGGGTAAACGGAGTAAGTGCCGATAGTTCAATGACCCCCAGCAGCTCTTCTTCATAAATGAGGGGATAGGTGTAGGTGTTGGATGGAATGCTCTGAATGGTTCCTGTGCTGATGGGAGCCTCATTTTGAGAAAGATTGCGCAGGAAGATGGCCTTTTTTTCCAGCGCAACCTGGCCCACCACCCCAACGCCAAACTCATAGTTGTTTGAAAGATGGTCACGTTCGGTAAAAGCGAATGAACTTACAAGGGTCAGCCGTTTGTTATCTGTATCGTGAAGATAGATAACTCCCCGGCCAGCTTCCACATGCCTGGAAATATAGCTGATGGAAGAGGCTGTGATCTCGTCGAGCGTTTTGTCTCCGGAAAGTTCCACTCCCAGTTTGTTCAAACCATCTTTAAGCCAGTTTTGCTCCCGGTTATGCTTTTCGTTTTTCTCCAGGTTTTGGCTCATGCTGTTGATTGACTTGGAAACCAGGTCATTGTCCCCTTTTATCTCCAGCCGCCGGTCAAAATTGCCCTGGGAAATCTCTTCTGTTACCTTGCCTAGGTCACTTAGCGTCCGGGTCATTTTGGCCAGGGAGTTGCCCAGCTGGTCATTTTCGGATTGCGGGGTAATTTCTACTGAAAAATCACCGCTGGCAATATTTTCGGCTTTGTTGGCCACCTGCAGAAGTGTTTGCTGCAGTATTTTAACGGAGTTGAAAATTCCCTTTGTTTCGGCCGGAAATTTCACCGAGAGGTTTCCTTCTGTGATCCTGGCGGTCATATCTTTGATTACGCCCGGTTCCCCGCCAACCATGCTGTAAACAAACCATAAAATGGAGACAAGGACAACGACTCCGAATAAAAACAGGATTACAAAAAAGGAGATAATCCCGATGGAGAAGGATGAAATATTCCCGTTCGACAACGACCGTGCCTGCTCGATATTTGCTGTCTTCAATTCCAGGAACTGTGTGAGCAGGTCTTCCAGTTTTAGTGAAATGTCCAGGGTTGACTGGTTTTGTGGCGTTGAAGCAATGTCGTTTTTTGCCGAAGGGAGCGTGACCCGGATATACTCCTCGTTCAACAACTTTTGAAATTCAAAGAAACTTTGCCTGATATCGGAAAGCAATTGTTTTCCGGAAGCATCTTCCATCCTCATCAGTTCTGTCAATTTCGAGTCATTCTCCTTGAAGGTAAGCAGGAACTCTTCCTTCAGATCGCGTCTTCTTTCAGGTGATGAGGTAAGGATCATCTCCCGCTCAATGGTCACCAGTGTTTTCTGAGCTCTGATAATATCCCAGGCCATCGTTGATTTTGCATACTCATTGTCAATGATTCCGTTAGCCTGGTGGTCGACCTTGCCTAAAGAATTAAGTGCAAGGGCCAGCGCAACGATCAGCATGATGGTAAAGGTGAGGAAGAGTCCGGCAAGCAGTGATTTAATGGTTAGTTTCATAGTCAACTGAATTACAGAAGTTGTTTAACTCGTTAAAATTAGTGTAATAATGGCAATGTTTACATTAAATTTACTGTTAAAACGATATAATAATCTAATCTTCCAGAGCATTGGACACTCTGCCCGAATTTGGATTGCAGGTTCAAATATCAGGATAAAATTAAAATATGTTTGTAAGGGTTGGGCTGATTTTCATGTAGGGGAGAACCTTACATTACAGGATCTTTCTTCTTTTAAACCACCAGAATATGATCACACAGATCAGCAGCATCACCGACATTATCAGCGGATATCCAAATTTCCACCGCAGTTCGGGCATCATGTCGAAATTCATCCCGTAAATTCCGGCAATGAAGGTGAGGGGCATGAAAAAGACTGAAAAAATGGTCAGCAGCTTCATCACATCGTTGGTTTTCAGCGAGACGATGGAGAGGTAGATGGTTGAGAGGTTGGCGGCATCATCGTGGGTTTCATCGAAACTGAGGGATAGTTTCTGAAGGATATCCTTCACATCCTGTATGGCCCCGGCATCCCTGTCGGTGGTGGTGTGCTGCATCACGACATCTTTGGTAAGGCTGATGATCCGGCGGTTCAGACGGCATGTGTTTTTCAGGTAATACAAATGTTCAAGGGTGACCCGGGTTTGTCGTCCTACAAAAACCAGTTTTTCCATCCGGTCGATCTTTGCAGAGAGGGAGAGGGCATTGTTTTCGTACGATTTTACCGTATAGTACATGATTTTTGTTACTATTTCGGAAGGTTTGCTGATAATTCCCTTGTCTAGGAACCTGGTACGGATCTCTTCGATGATGGCGGCATGAACCCTGTGGACGGTGAGGATTACCTTGTCGTTGTAATAGATGGCAATTTTATGGCTCATCTCCTGGATGGAGGAAGGATTTTTTGCCGTTTCATCGTAGACCCTGAGGATGATAAAGGTAAAATTCTGGAGGGCCTCTTTTTTTGGCAGGTGTGCAGGTTCGAGGCAGTCGGCCAGGGAATAGTAGTCGAGATCGTATTGTTTTGAGAATTCCTTCAACTCTTCACGTGTGGGATCGGTAATGTCGACCCATGTGGCGTGATCGCTGCTCCAGGTGGTGGTGTTGATCGTTTCGGTCATAACAGGAACGAAGGTAAGAAGATGTTTTCAATTCTATGCCTGTTCCGGGCACACAAGGGTTATAAATTTGTGAATTCCGAAAACTTTTCGTGGATGTGCTGGTTGAACCACTTGTCGATGATCGACCTTCGGAACCGCCACTCCTTGCCCAGCTTTGCTGCAGGGATTTTACCATCCTGCGCCCAGGTATAGATTGTTTGTGGTTTGAGTTTCAAATACCCGGCAACCTCCTCCAGTGTCATAATATCCTCCATGTTACTTACCTATTTGATTTAAAATTTTCTGTGCACCCGCTGAGTTTTTACTGATCGTGTCGGAACTGGTTACAGGAGTTGGTTTATGTTCCTGTATTTCAGGATTTTTTGTCGAAACCAGCTGCTCCACCGAATATACTATGGCGGTGTAAAAATTTCCCTCATATTTCCTGAAAAGTTTAAACTCCTCACTTTTCTCACATAAAAAGGGCCTTAAATTCCAGGCGAGCTGAATGCCGACAAATGCCAGGATAATGATCCATATCCTGAATACCGTAACCCCGATCTGGGGATAGATGCTCTTGTTTTCACAGGCATATTTCAGCGCATCCACCATCAGCCGCATCCCGAATACGCCTGCAAAGATAAAAATGGCTACGTGAAGGAGCTGAAGGAAATGATAATTTCCGCCGGTCAGCTGGAACACGACGACAATGGGTGAAAATGACAATGCAATCGTTGCCGTAAGGACCACGCCGCTGAGTACGATGACGATCATCTGCCTGAAGCTCATTTTCGATCCCAACACCTGCTGGATTATGAAAAAGGAGGGAAAACAGATGATGACGGTAGACAGGAAAAGGATAACGACTTTTATACCGGTGACCACCGACTGCAGGAAGCTGTGATAACTTCCCATCACCATGCCATACAGGAAAGCAAACCCGCAGATCAGGAGAATCTGGTTAAATATCAGCCAGTTGGACTGCCGGTTGTTGATTTCATTGAAATAGGATTCCTTGTTTTGGAAGATTTTAAATACTTCCCTGACTCCTGTAAAAGTTTTCATATCAGAAGAGTTTTAATTTCTCCAAAGATAGTGTTTAATTTACTGTTTGATACTGTTTGTTAATAAATATTGTTGAATGATGGCGTTTAATATATAAAATTAGCCACAAAGGCACAAGGGCACAAAGAGGCACAAGGAGATGATTTTGAAATGAAAGATGGCTCCGATCATCGGGGATATCCCGAAAGAAAAGTGATTGGTAATTAGCTATCGTTGGCCGAGCAGGAGATAAACAGCCATTGCCAAAAGCATTACCCCCAGCGCAATGATCGCTTTTTTCCGGCGAAGAGAATTGTAGGCAGCCCGGTTTTCCTGGTTCAGGTAAAATTTCCCGGATGAAGTTTCAACAATTACACCATGGCTGATCAGGCGGCGAATGATAAACTGCCGGGAAGGGCCTATCTCTTCCAGGGTAATGGCACGGTCGGGGGAGAGGGCTCCCCTCTGTTCAAATTGTTTGAAAACCTTCCGGGTTAGCGAAGCAATGATAACAGGAACCATTTGTTTACAGGATTTTAGTGGCGGCAGAGCCCCTGGATGGTGTGAAACACATCGTGCAACTCACCCAGTTTTTTGGTGATTGCTTTATCGTCAGCTTTCTTTAAAATCAACTGGTTCAGTGCAGTTGCGCCTTTCACCAGGTCGTCGAGTGATTTCTTTATTTCCGGGGTGTTGAATGATGTTGGGATTTTACTGTTTTGCAGCGCTTTTGCCTTTTCCAGAAATTCGCCCGAGCGTTCACGGATCGGTTTCAGGTTTCCGTCTTCAGAGGGATGAAATGTGCCAGCCATCACTTCGTGGAAAGTGCTTAATGCGGCCCAGGTCTCCTTTTCAATGGTTTTAAGCAAAGGGCTTGCGAGCGCTTCGGTATAGTTTTTATTTACAGCGTCCCAGTTTATGGCGCTCATGATGGCCGACAGGTAATCGGCACGCTTATTCTGGTATTTCAGGTAGTAGGCGTGCTCCCAGACATCGATGGCAAGAACCGGGATCCCTCTTTCCGGCGAGATATCCATGATGGGATTATCCTGGTTGGGGGAAGAACAAACCGCAAGTTTTTTGTCGGTGGTAACGTAAAGCCATGCCCATCCTGATCCGAATCGGGTGGCCCCGGCCTTGGTCAATAGTTTTTTAAGGGTGTCGGGAGAACCAAAAGCAGCAATAACAGCCTTTCCCACTTCACTTTGTGTGTTGAAAGGATTGTTGAGCGAAAGATTGTTCCAGAACATGGAGTGGTTGTAGTGTCCGCCGGCATTGTTTCTTATGGCATCACCCAGCTCGCCCGCATAGAGCATCAGTTCGTCGAGGGTGTAATCTTCCTGTTTGCTGCCTTTTAACGCGGCATTAAGGTTTTTAACATAGGCGGCATGGTGCTTTGAGTAGTGGATCTCCATGGTTGCTGCATCCACAACCGGTTCCAGTGCTGAGTAGGCATAGGGGAGTTTGGGTAATTCAAACGGATAGGTCTGGGCAGAGAGGATGGTGGAGAAACCCGTTAAAAACAGGATTAGGGCAACGGTTATATTGTGATAGAAGATTTTCATGATTATCGGGATTATTATTTGGTACAAATCTAAATAATATCCTGGTCAATGACAAATTTATCAGGAATTTTGCCGCCAGTTATCCATTAAAACTTCCGCACACATCGTACCAGATCGAGCCAGTCTTTCGGACTTTCATCCTGGATCCCGCTTCCTATGCCGGTCATGAAAACCTGGTCAAATGCCTGGCTTGCAGGCAGCTGTGTGCCTTCGGTTGAGCTCCAGTAAACGCCATAACTGTAATTGAACGGGGCGAGCAAGTTACGGTTCAGATACATCTGGTTCAGTTCGTATTTGGATGGAAGGTACCAGTCGGTATAAAAAATATTGCCAATGGTGACGTAATAGTCACGACAAAGGGCGGCAGCATATGTGCCAGTACCCTGTGAAGCGACGATCTTGTCGGTGTTGGTTTTGCCGGCATAAACACCATCATGGTTCGCACCGGTAATTTTAAAGGTGTTGTTATACCATTTGGTGCCGGCGGTAGAACCGAGGTCAACCAATGCGGCAACAAGTCCGTGCTCCCCCGATTCGTCGAGCCAGAAAATGGTACCCCCGCCATAAGATTCTCCAATATAGTGGGTGGTATTGGAAGCAATTTTCGACCATTTTGTCCCGGTGTAAAAATAGTATCCTGTATTATAGCCGTTAACGATGGAGGCATTGGTGTTGTAAACCAGCAAACCGGCAACGGGGGAAGGGATGGTCGTAACATCAGTAATGCTGGCAAGGCTGACTCTCGGGGGCAGAAACCCTTTGTTTGTCGCTTTAACCTCCAGCATGGCGGATGCGGCAGGATCACTTCCGTCGGAACTGATGGAAACTTGTGTAAATGCAGAAGTTATCCCGAGCAGGAGAATTGTTGAAAGAACAAAAAGGCTGAATATTTTTTTCATAGATTGTCTTTGCCGTAACATCGCAAAAATATAAATATTTTATTTAATTGAATATTAATTTCATACCTGGGTTTCCGTTATGGAACCAAATGGATGTTAACTACCAAGAATCAAATAGTTATTATTCTCCTGACATGGAGACCGTTCCATAAACCACCATCGATTTTCCGGGATTAATGGTGAGGTTGCCTCCATTCTGGACGGTAAGATTGTGGCAGAATGTTGTGTTGGTGGTGGTGATGACCGGATCATGAGGCGTATCAGGAATTACCACATCATTGAGTGTTGTCGGAACCCTGGCAAGATTCCAGTTTCCCGCCTTGTTCCAGTCAGAATCAAGGGTGCCCGTCCAGGTAATGGTGGTAAAAGAAGTTGGTTCCCCGGTTCTGATTTCCAGGGCAGGATCGCCAAACACGTTGCAGGTATATTGACACCATCGCTGGGCGCCGGGTTCAAACTCTCCGGGCAGGGAGATCCATGGCGCTGTTTTAATCTTGGAGATCACATGGGCTGTACCGAGGTGTTTTTCAGGCAATGTATCGGTGTAAAGGGCGCTCACAAATTCCCGTTCAAGGTGTTCGGACGGACCTTCGGTAGTGCCTTCATCAAACCATCCGTACCGGGAGTTGAAGATGCCTGCCACCAGAAAGTTATCGATGGTGACAGCTTTTGCCGCAATACATCCGGCATCGAAAGCGCCACAGTAACAACCCTGGGTATAGAGAATCTGGTAATTGTGGGTTACTCCGTTCACCTGTGAAAAATTGGCATTGGTGATGTTTGAAGTGTACAGGCGCATCATGGTGCCGGTATTTGCATGGCCCAGGTGGTGAATGAAAGAGTGGCCTCTGTTGATGCTTGCCAGTAACAACGATGCACTCCATTGCCAGGAGAGCGTGTCATACAGTTTTTCAACGTTGTTTGACACAGATGGAATTCCGTGGGTAAAATAACCATTATCGGTGTGGTCATTAACAAGCAGGTTCATGTAATTTCCACCGTACGTCAATGGTGTGTTGTATAGCCACTCCCCTGCCAGCAGCGGGTTGTTGAACTCCCCCAGTACGGGATTGGTTTGATAGGTGACCGTTTTACGGATCATCCGGTGAAGTTCGGCTGTGTCATTTACAGTGAAACGGCCCACTGACAACTCCGGTAAGAGGTCAGGATTGTCATTGACCTCTGCATAGACATGGTTGCCATTTGAGTCGTAATTCCCGTCGATTCCTGAGTAGTAGAGGTCGGAGGGGATATTTGAATCGGAATATCCTCCGCCGGAGATCACATAACAATAGAATCCCCGGGCAGGGACCAACGGTGGATTCCCTGCCAGCAGCACATATCCCACCCCGAAATCCTGGTGCTGAAGGAGGATGAAATTCCTGATCTTTTCCTGCAGATCGTAACCGGTCATTGTGGCAGCGATGCTGTCGGTTGTTACCACCCTCGTTGTCATGCCCGTCAAAGCATACATGCTGATCAGCGGCTGAAACTCATTTTTGAAAGTTGCAGGGGCGATGATCAGGTATTGGTAGCTGGTGACAGGTGCCTCGCGCTGTGGATACAGGTTGAAGACCTCCGGGTTCATGGCGAAATTTTTTACCCTGGCAGCGGTGCCTGCATCCCCGGGCAGATTTTTGTATGATGCGGTTGACCGTGCATCGGAACGGGTCGCAATTTTGACAGTCACCTTTTTGAAATAGGACAATGATCTTTCACCGGGATTGTACTTTACCGGGGTGAAAGTGCATAATGCAAATCCGACCCCATTCAGGTATTGTGTCAGTAAATGCCCTGTTCTCTGTACCGGATAGGCCCCGTTTTGACGATAAATCCTGTCATTTCTGAAGAATTCTGCGGGCTTGTCATCGGAAGCCGGCCGGACATATTGCTTTGGAAAGAGGAGGATATTGCCGGGCACGGTTGTTTCATCCTCCTCAGTAAGTTCAATTGATTCAGCAACTTCACCGGGAGGCAGCATCAGGACAATTTCATGCCAGGGAAGGAGTGGTTCTCCGGGAATTCCGGATAACAACGTGTTGTCAAAATTCACCGTTTGCCACAAGCCCCTGTTTTCGATGGTATAACTGGTGAAGAAGAATGTCTTTTCAACGGAGCCTGCACGAAGCCCTGCAGAGCCGAACATTAACAGTATCAAAATGATGCATCGTTTCATAGGCCAATAATCAGATTGAATTCATTTTTGCCGTACAATATTATTAATCATTCCTGTAAAAATCACCCCATGGAAAGGCAACATGGCGTACCAGTAAAGTCTGCCCCAGATTCCGTAGGGCCGGAAGGTTGCGGTTTGGTGCAGGACCCCTGCCCGGTCAATTTTAAATTCGAGCCAGGCTTCCCCCGGCAGTTTCATCTCTGCAAAAAGGAGCAGTCGCTTTTCAGACTTGTCTGCATAGATCACGCGCCACACATCGAGTGCATCTCCTGCGGCAATATCACCCTGGCTGGTCCTTCCGCGACCCATACCAACCCCACCTACCAGCCGGTCCATGAAACCCCTGATATTCCAAAGTAAATCAGCGTAGTACCAGCCGTTTTCACCACCTATCGACCAGATTTTATTCAATGATTTGTCGGTGTCTTTTACCTTGCGTTTTCGGATATCCTTGTAACAGCCATACCCCGGAACTTCAATAAAATGCGACAATCCTCTCTCAAGATTGTGCGTGGTCAGCGCATCTTTCCAGCTCGAAAGCACCTGGTGCTGTTCGATCTTGTCAAAGGCAAGTTCGATGGCCCGGTCATACCCGATCGGAGTGATGCCAAGCATTTTTTCCAGGTCGTTGTCCTTGCACACCACTTCCACCTTCATGCTGTGAACCAGGTTTTTAGCAAGTGAATAGGATACAGATGTAACAAAATACAACCAGTAGGAGGAGAGTTTTGGCGACATGACAGGAAGTATCCCGACATAGCGCGACAATCCCCTGATTTTAGCAAACCGCAACAGCATCTCCTTGTAACTGAGCACATCAGGACCACCGATGTCGAAATTCCTGTTAAAGGTTTCCGGCTTCATCATGACACCCGAGAGGAATTCCACCACATTGCGGATGGCAATGGGCTGACTTTTTGTAGCAAGCCATCTTGGGGCGATCATCACCGGGAGTTTTTCGACCAGGTCGCGGATGATTTCAAAAGAAGCGCTCCCCGAACCAACAATGATGCCCGCCCTCAGGGTCGTTAAAACATAAACTTCTGAAGCGAGGATCTCCTCCACATTCTTGCGGGAGGAGAGGTGCTTTGAGAGTTCCTGTTCGTTGACGATCCCGCTGAGGTAAATGACTTGTTTAACACGGGTCTGTTCCAGCCTGTTTTTGAAATTTTCGGCCGACAGGGCCTCCATCTCCTCAAATTTTCCACTGGTGGTCGACATGGAGTGAATCAGGTAAAAGGCAACGTCAATGTCAACCGGAATTCTTGAAAGTTCGTTGGTTTGTAAAAAATCGACCTCAATAACACTCAGGTTCTCACGCTGAAACCTGGTCGAGTCAAACCGGTTGGTGTCACGGACACAACATACCACTTCATGGCCTTTTCCAAGCAGGACAGGCAAAAGTCTTTTTGCAATGTATCCGGTGGCTCCGGTAAGCAGGATTTTCATCATCGTAAAGGTAACGAATAAACCTGCACATTCAAAATTTAATAGTGCAGGATGGTTACTGCCGGCGAAGTTTAGTCACCAGCAAAGTGCCTTCTGTGATGGTCTTTGTTGCAGCGCCTCCATAAATTTTACCGACGAAGTTGAATGTGCCGGCAATTTTGTTGTTCACGGTATCGCAGGTGGTAAGTACGAGACTGCCGGATTGTGAATCATAAGTGTCAACACCTTCATCATAGGTAAGCCAGGCTCCGTCAAAACTTGTTGAAGCGGCATAGGTTCCGGCCGTAGGGTGGAAGTGCATTTCAAGTACCTGCTGGCCTGCCTTATACGCATAAACATCAATTTCACGGTTAAATGGTGAAACTCCGAGGTTATACAGAACCGCATTGGCTGAGTCGACGGTTACTGCCGTACCATCAACCTTAAAGGTAAATGTCCCGCTTGGTTTTACGGGGTCTGGTGTACTTTCGCTTTTTTTGCAGGATGAGAAAAGCAAGGTGGTAGAAACAAATGCAACTAAAATGATTGATAAAGATTTCATGGAAAAACAGGTTTTTATTGATTACAAAAGGATAGTTAGCCGGTGGTATTTCCTGAATACCACGCGACAAATATACAAGATGTGTGGAATCATTCCAAATAATATCCGTAAAATACTGGTTGATATTTGTTTGATTGCTTTACCGGGATTTTTTCTTACTCGACTTTGCTTGTGGGTTATAATCCAGCGCCAGTTTGATGAAATACGCCAGGTCAGCATCATTGTCAATCCCTTCGGGTTCAATAAAGATGAACCCCTTCATCGGCCGGCGGGTAAAATCCATTTCATGGCAGCCCTTATGGCTAAAAGCTTCAGCGGTTTTTTCCGGATCAATCCGGGCCATCATCTGCCCCTTGACGATGCCAACGCACATTTTGTCGTTGACCAGGAAGCAGATGCCTCCCATCATTTTTTTGTCCTGAAAGGGAACGTCGAGTTCCCTGAACTTTTGCCGGATACGGTCGGCAAGGAATTCATCGTACGCCATAGGTCCTGTTTGATATGGTGAATCTGCCACAAATATATCTGAAAATTCCAATGAGTTCTTAATAACTTCGCACCAAAATAAATCAGACCCAATGAACTGGAAACGAATTGCATTGATTTTCATGGGCAGCCTTGTGATGGTAGCCTGTACTGCGGCCTTTGTCTTTTACCCGGGTTACCATTTTGTGTTTTCCGGAAATGAACACATCATTGATAAGGATCTTACCGTGGTATCCGGAGGTGGAGGCAACAGTGGGGTGCTTGTTTCCGACAGCGCCGTGGTGGTCATCGATACCAAGATGGGAGGCGATGCGGAAAAACTCTTTAATCTTGCAAAATCGAGGGCAGGAACAAAAAAAATCATTGTAATCAACACCCATTATCATCCGGATCATGTGAAAGGAAACCATTTTTATAAAGGCAGCGATATCTATATCGGCGCCTATGATCAGAAATTCCTGCAGGATGAAACCGACCCCGAAAACATGCCGGACAGGTTTGTAAAGGACAGTCTGACCCTGTACCTGGGCAATGAGACCATCTGTATGTATAACCTGGGGCAGGCACATACCTGGAATGACATGGTAGTATTGCTGAAAAGCCGGAAAGTTCTTTTTACAGGCGACCTGATCTTTCACAATGTTAACCCATTTTTGATCAGGAAGAGTGGCGCCAGTGTGGAGAAATGGATCGGTGCACTCGATTTCGTTCTGAAGATGCAGGGTGTTGACACTGTTATTCCGGGCCATGGGGTGAATGGCGACATGGCCATGGTTGCCTCCATGCGAGAATACTTTATGGATATGAAAACCGCTGCAGCAGATCCGTCAAAGGAGAAAGAGATGAAGTTGAAATACAAATCGTGGATGGAGATCCCGATGATGACCTCCCCGGGAAACACTATCGACTACATCCGCAAACGCTGAGTCCCTGGCAACCGCCTCCATTTCACTTCTTACTTCGTTAATCAATATTCAATATTCGCTATTCAATCCTTCATCTCCCCCTCCCACTTAGCAATCACCACTGTTGCAAGGCAGTTCCCAATTACATTGATGGCAGTCCGCGCCATGTCCATCAGTTCATCGATGCCGAGGATGATAAAGATGGGCCAGGTGGGAAGCCCGAAGCTGGCTGCTGTACCCAGGAGTATGACCAGCGAAGCCCGTGGAACCGCTGCGACACCTTTGCTGGTGAGCATCAGGGTGAACATCATGATGATCTGCGTTTCGAACGACAGATGAACTCCTGCCATGTTGGCCACAAAGATCGACGCCATGGCCAGGTAGAGCGTGGTTCCGTCGAGGTTGAAACTATAGCCGGTGGGCATCACAAAAGAGACGATTTTGCGAGGCACGCCAAACTCCTCCATATTTTCCATGGCCCTTGGAAGCGCCGATTCGCTGCTGGTGGTGGCGAAGGCGATGGTGGCGGGTTCGGCAACAGCTTTGATAAACTTTCGTACGGGAATTTTCAGCGCCAGCATGATGGGCAGAAATACCAGCAAAACAAAGACAATCAGGGCGATATAAAGTGTTGCCAGCAGATGAAAAAGGTTGAACAGCACATCGAGCCCCATATGTCCGACACTGTATGCAATGGCCGAAAATACGGCAAACGGGGCGAAGAGCATGATGATGTTGGTGAATTTGAACATCACCGCAGTGAGAGATTCGGTGAAGCGGAGCATGGGCGACCGGTATTGCTCCTTCACCATGGCCACTGCGATGCCGAAGAGGATGCTGAACACGACGATCTGCAGGACCTGGCCTTCGGCGATCGATTTTGCAATGTTTTCAGGGAAAATGTGGAGGACAACGTCGTGCCAGTTTTGTGACTGGACTGCAGGAAGAGTCCCCTTCGCCATTTCCGGCGGTATCACCACACCAATGCCTGCTCCGCTGATATTGATGGCGGCCAGCCCGATGAAAAGGGCGATGGTTGAGACGATCTCGAAATAGAGGAGCGACTTCCATCCCATCCGTCCTACCTGTTTCAGGTTGGCGTGCCCGGCAATACCTGTGACCAGGGTGGCGAAAATCAACGGTGCAATAATGGTTTTGACCAGGTGAATGAATATCTGGCTTACAATGTTCAGCTCTTTGGCGACAAGGGGAAGGTCGTAACCAAATTCAACCCCCATGAGCATGCTTAGGAAAATCCACGTAGTCAGCTTCCTGTTGGAAATGGCATACATGAAATAGCAAGTCAATGGGATCCAACGGAGAGATGTCAATATCCACCGGGGAAGATCCATTGACATGTAATGATTTACCACATGAACAAGTGCAGCAACTGAAATGGTGATGAAAAAAGCGGCCAGGATGCGTTTTAGATGTACCATAAAAATGAATGACGGACAGTAAAAATAACAATTTTACCTGTCCGTCATCATATGTTCTGAAAATGAACCAGGATGAAATGCTCCCTGGCCTGCAGATTCAGGTTGTTTGTACTCTACTTTTTAATGATTCTGTTAACAACCGAACCTTTTGCGGAAATCACCTGGATAAGGTAAATCCCTGATGGTTTGTCGGATAATGAGAAGCTGTTTTTCTGCTCTTCCGGCATCTCAGCCTGAAGTACTCTTTCACCTCTCATACCATAAATGTTAACCTTTACAACTTCCGATTTTTCATACCCGTTTAACTCAAGGGTGAATAGACCGGTTGTCGGGTTAGGATAGACATTTACACTTCTGACGCCTTCAATAACAGGGATATCGTCACCTGATACCGAGGCCACTGTGCTGGTTTTCAGTGGCTGGCAATATGTGCCATTGGTCGTGATATAACCATGCATGTAGCCTCCTGATTTGACAGATGTTCCCGGAAGGTAGCTGATTTTTAGCCCGGCGATCATGGTGGCGCTGCCGCCGCTCATCACCGTAAAGGTTGAGCTTCCTCCGGCCACAGTGATAGTCTGTGTTGCATTGAAACATTGGGTGCCTGTGATGGTGAGGCCTTGCAGCACGAGGTTGGTTGGGACACTTATTACCGACATGGTGATGGTATTTGACGCAGCCGGATTTCCCGATGTACAGTTGGCATTAGAGGTTAGTACGCAGGTAACCAGGTTGCCATTTGCAGGGATGAAGATGTAGGAAGCGGAGGTTGCACCGGAAACGGGAGTTCCATTTACTTTCCACTGGTAGGCGGGAGTTGATCCGCCGTTGACCGGTGTGGCTGTAAAGGTAACCGAAGTTCCGGCAGGTACCGGGTTGGCTGAAGCTGCAATGGAGACACTTACCGGCTGTAACGCATTGACGGTCATTGAAATCGTATTCGATGCAGCAGGATTTCCCGTTGTGCAGCCTTCACTTGAAGTCAGAAGGCAGGCAATAGTGTGTCCGTTTGAAGGGACAAAGGCATAAGTTGAATTGGTCGCACCGGGAACAGCAGATCCATTCACTTTCCACTGATATGAAGGAGTTGAACCTCCATTAACGGCTGTTGCAGTGTACGTTACAGGAGTGCCTGCACAAACAGGGTTGGCCGACGCAGCAATGGTAACACTTACAGCAAGCATTGGATTCACAACCATTGCTATGGCAACATTCGATGCCGGGTTTCCGGTGGTACATGTTTCGCTGGAGGTAAGGAAACACTTGATCCTTGCCCCGTTGAGCGGGACAAATGTATAAGTCGGATTTGTCGCCCCGGAGATGCTGATTCCATTGAGTTTCCACTGGTAAGCAGGATTTGTTCCCCCGTTGACCGGTGTAGCAACATAGGTCACCGGAGAGCCGGCACAAACCGGGTTTGCCGATGCGACAACAATCACGTTAACTGGCAACAATGGGTTAACCGTCATTGAAACCGTATTCGATATCGCAGGATTTCCTGAAGTACAGGTTTCACTGGAAACCAGTGTGCAATTAATAGTGTTGCCATTGGCCGGGATAAAAGTATAGGCAGAATTAGTTGCACCAGGAACAGCAGATCCGTTCACTCTCCATTGATATGAAGGAGTTGAACCTCCATTAATAGCTGTTGCAGTGTACGTTACAGGAGTACCTGCACAAACCGTGTTGGCCGACGCAGTGATTGTAACACTTACGGCAAGCAATGGATTCACAACCATTGCTATGGCTACATTCGATGCCGGGTTTCCGGTAGTACATGTTTCGCTGGACGTAAGGAAACACTTGATCCTTGCTCCGTTTACCGGGACAAATGTATAAGTCGGATTTGTCGCTCCGGAGATGCTGATTCCATTGAGTTTCCACTGGTAAGCGGGATTTGTCCCCCCGTTGACCGGTGTAGCAACATAGGTCACCGGAGAGCCGGCACATACCGGGTTTGCTGATGCGACAACAATCACGTTTACTGGCAACAATGGTTTAACCGTCATTGAAACCGTATTCGACATCGCAGGATTTCCTGTAGTGCAGGTTTCACTGGAAACCAGCCTAAAATCGATGGTGTTGCCATTTGCCGGGGTATACGCGTAGCTTGAATTTGTTGCCCCTGTGATGGCTGTTCCATTAACTCTCCACTGGTAGGCAGGATTAGCTCCGCCATTTACTGTTGAAGCGGTATATGTTACAGCAGTGCCGGCACATACCGGGTTTGCTGAAGCGACAACCGTAACACTTACCGGGAGCAGTGGATTTACCGTCATGGAGATAACATTTGATGTTGCAGGATTCCCTGTAGGACAAACAGCATTGGATGTCAGCTCGCAGGCAATCATGTCATTGTTTGCCGGGATGTAAGTGTAGGTTGCCAGGGTTGCACCACTGATGCTGCTTCCGTTTTTCTTCCACTGGTAAGCAGGCATTGTGCCGCCATTCACCGGTGAAGCCACAAAAGTAACACTGCTTCCATCACAAATATTGCCGGAAGAGGCGGTAATGGAAATGCTCACGGGCAGTAAAGGGTTGACGGTCATGGTGACCGAATTCGAAAGTGCGGGATTGCCTGAAGTACATGTTTCGCCGGAAGCAAGTACACAGGCAATTGAATTTCCGTTTGCCGGGATAAATGTATAGGCAGCGTTTGTTGCACCGGAAACATCATTTCCATTCACTTTCCACTGGTATCCGGGAGTTGTTCCGCCATTTACCGGGGTTGCCACATAGGTCACCGGGGTTCCAGCGCAAACAGGGTTGGCAGATGGCGCAATGGTCACACTCACCGGGAGCAATGGATTAACAACCATCGCTATTGCAACGTTCGATGCAGGATTTCCGGTGGTACAGGTTTCGCTGGAAGTAAGGAAACACTTGATCCTAGCTCCGTTGACAGGGACAAACGAATAGGTCGAATTGGTTGCCCCCGGGATGATGGTTCCATTAAGCCTCCACTGGTATGATGGATTTGTTCCGCCGTTCACCGGTGTGGCAGAATAGGTTACCGCAGTTCCTGCACAAACCGGGTTCGCAGAAACGGCAACTGTAACGCTTACAGGCAGTAAAGGATTGACAATCATGGTAACAGCGTTCGAAATTGCCGGATTTCCCGTGGGACAAACGGCATTGGATGTCAGCTCGCAGGTAATCATGTCATTGTTTGCCGGGATGTAAGTGTAGGTGGCTTCTGTGGCTCCGTTTATGCTGCTTCCGTTTTTCTTCCATTGGTAAGCCGGGAGTGTGCCTTCATTAATTGTCGATGCAGCAAATGTCACACTGGTTCCCGCACAGATGCTATTGGCAGAAGTGGTAATGGATATGCTTACAGGCAGCAAAGGATTGACTGTCATCATAATAGTATTGGAAGTAGCCGGATTTCCTGTTGTACAGGCTTCACTTGAAGTCAGAACACAGGTAATTGCATCTCCGTTAACCGGTACAAAAACACAGGTGGCATTGGTGGCACCTGAAACTGCTGCACCGTTTAGGTTCCATTGATAAGCTGGCGAAGTACCTCCATTAACTGCAGTTGCGGAATACGTCACAGGCGATTCTGCACAGACCGGGTTTGCCGAAGAACTGATCGAAACACTAACAGGCAACAGGGGGTTCACGGTCACGGTCAGGCTGTTTGTGGGAAGGGGACCGCCGCATGTGCCGGCTGCATTCTGGATCTGCCGCAGATAGGTAGTGGCATTAAGCACTCCTGGCTGGTAATTCAGCATGGTAGCGCCGTTGATGTTGCTGAACGTTACATTGTTCAGTGAACTCTGCCATTGATAGGTTGGCAAGGTGCCATTCAGAGGAGCTGTCCCTGTTAGCTGAACGGGGATATCATTGGCGCAAATAGACTGGTTTGCGCTTACTGAGCCGACGACCAGGTCAGGATAAACAGTCATTGTTACTGAGTTTGATGTTGCCGGGTTTCCTGAAGTACATGTTTCACCGGAAGTAAGCAAACAAGTGATGGAATTGCCATTTACCGGAATAAAAGTATAGGCTGCGTTCGTAGCACCTGCAACATCAGTTCCATTGACTTTCCACTGGTATCCGGGATTTGTTCCTCCATTTACCGGCGTAGCCGTAAATGTTACCGGGTTACCGGTGCATACAGGATTCGCCGACGGAGCAATGGTTACGCTTACAGCAAGCAAAGGATTTACAATCATGGCTATTGCCACATTCGAAGCCGGATTTCCGGTAGTGCAGGTTTCGCTGGAAGTAAGATAACACTTGATTCTGTTTCCATTGACAGGGACGAAAGTATAGGTCTGATTGGTTGCCCCGGGGATGATGACGCCATTAAGCCTCCACTGGTATGCGGGATTTGTACCACCGTTGACCGGGGTTGCAGTATAGGTTACAGCAGTTCCGGCACATACCGGGTTCGCAGATGCGGCAACGGTAACGCTGACGGGCAGCAATGGGTTGACAGTCATCGATACCGTATTTGATGTAGCGGGGTTTCCGATAGTGCAGGTTTCACTTGAGGTCAGAACACAAGCAACGGTATTTCCGTTAGCCGGAATAAAGGTGTAGGCAGCATTCGTTGCACCTGCAACAGGAGATCCGTTTACATTCCATTGATATCCAGGAGTTGATCCACCATTTACAGGAGTTGCAGTATAAGTCACCGCAGTTCCGGCACATACCGGGTTCGCAGATGCGGCAACGGTAACGCTGACGGGCAGCAATGGGTTTACGGTCATCGTAACAGTGTTAGACGTAGCAGGGTTTCCGGCAGTGCATGTTTCGTTGGAGGTCAGCACACAGGCGACGGTGTTTCCGTCAGCCGGAATAAAAGTATAGGCAGCGTTTGTTGCCCCTGCAACAGGAGACCCGTTTACGTTCCACTGGTATGCAGGATTTGATCCGCCATTTACCGGGGTTGCTGCATAGGTCACCGCGGTGCCGGCACAAACCGGGTTCGCAGAAGCGACAACGGTGACGCTGACAGGCAGCAATGGGTTGACGGTCATCGATACCGTATTTGATGTAGCGGGGTTTCCGGTAGTGCAGGTTTCACTTGAGGTCAGAACACAAGCAACGGTGTTTCCGTCAGCCGGAATAAAAGTATAGGCAGCGTTTGTTGCCCCTGCAACAGGAGACCCGTTTACGTTCCACTGGTATGCAGGATTTGATCCGCCATTTACCGGGGTTGCTGCATAGGTCACCGCGGTGCCGGCACAAACCGGGTTCGCAGAAGCGACAACGGTGACGCTGACAGGCAGCAATGGGTTGACGGTCATCGATACCGTATTTGATGTAGCGGGGTTTCCGGTAGTGCAGGTTTCACTTGAGGTCAGAACACAAGCAACGGTGTTTCCGTCAGCCGGAATAAAAGTATAGGCAGCGTTTGTTGCCCCTGCAACAGGAGACCCGTTTACATTCCATTGATAAGCAGGAGTTGATCCGCCATTTACCGGTATTGAAGTATAAGTTACGGCAGTCCCGGCACATACAGGATTTGAAGAAGCTGAAATGGAAATGCTGACCGGTAATAACGGGTTCACTGTAAGGGTTAACGTGTTTGTGGGAAGTGGTCCGCCGCAAGTTCCGGCTGCATTCTGGATCTGCCGCAGATAGGTAGTGGCATTAAGCACTCCTGGCTGGTAATTCAGCATGGTAGCGCCGTTGATGTTGCTGAACGTTACATTGTTCAGTGAACTCTGCCATTGATAGGTTGGCAAGGTGCCATGCTGGGGAGGTGTACCAGTTACCTGGACAGGGATCTCGTATGCACAGAGGGTCTGGTTTGCACTGACTGAACCTGTAATCAGGTCGGGATAAACCGTCATGTTCAATTCATTCGATGTAACAGGGTTCCCGGTAGTACATGTTTCACTGGAAAACAGGACACAGGAGACGATGTTGCCATTTACGGGCACATAAGCATAGGAAGAATTTGTGGCACCAACTACCGTATTTCCATTTACTTTCCACAGGTAAGCAGGAGTTGATCCACCATTAACCGGGGTTGCGGTAAATGTTACCGGAGTACCGGCACAAACAGGATTTGAAGAGGCAGCAATGGTTACGCTGACCGGCAACAACGGGTTCACAGTCATGGTTAAT
>JBMOIP010000048.1:0-32975 GCA_049317265.1 Bacteroidales bacterium | reverse complement strand
TTTTAATTTGTCTTATAATTAATATTATGTTAAATGGCAAATATAAAAAACAAGAGGCAATATCGAAACCATACGCCTCTTGTTTTTTACATAAGCCTCATATTTCTTAACTACTACCTCCTACTTGCGAAGATCGCTGATCTTCTTTTGTATCGCCTTGAGATTTTCTTTGTCATCAAAACTACTGTAAATCTGTCTCAGCAAATTCAAAGTAGTCAGGTCGTTGGGCTGCAATTCATCAAATTTTTTCAGATGTGGCAGCGCCAGTGCATACATTTTGTTGGCATCGGCCGTAAGTTTGGCATACTGCTCTTTTTGCTCTAATGGAAGACCGTTAGCTTTAATGGCCAATGGCACAGCAGCATTGAAATACAGGGAGGCGAAGTTAAAATAGGCCTCTGAAAAGTCAGGTTTTAATTCAATTGCTTTCTTATAGGCCTTTTCTGCATTCAGATATGAATCATTCCGCATTTGGGCAGGCTTTACTGTGTCCTCATAAATCTTCTGGTAATTGGACCCAAGGGCCATGAAAACCAAATGATTGGTGCTGTCTTTTTTTGATGCCAGGGTCAACGTTGCGATCGCCTTGTCAACATCGTTAAAGTAGTTGTATACATCAGACTCTGCAAGGATAAGAACAAGATTGTTCGGGTATACTTTACGTCCTTCCCTAATGATTTTAAGGGCGCTGGCTGAATCTTTTTCATTAAGATATATATCAGATAATGAGCTGTATACGGTGGGTGACTTCATGTTTCCGTTCAGCAATCTCATGTAGAACCCCTTTGCAGCTTCCTTTTCGTTTGCTTTCGTCGCACACATGCCAGCGTACTGCAAGCTTATGGAGTCTGTAATATTAACAGCCACAAGCATATCGGCAGCCTTCCCGAAATTGATCATGGCATCTTTGAAATTCTTTCCGTTATATTTTGCCACGGCAGTATCAAAAAAACTTCTGTATTTACCATCCAGTTTCATCAGAATTTCGTCGTAGTACTCCTTTTTTGTGTCCAGGTCAACGGTTTTCTTATAAGATTCCAATGCTTTTGCCAATGGATCGGCATCCAATTTCGAAAATTTTTCATCAGTAGAATTTGCAATTGCCATGTATACATTTCCCCTTATAAACCATGCTTTGGTATCCTGGGCAGTGCTGGCATCCAGCACACAAATGTTAATCGCTTCCATAGCTTTGTCCAACTTCCCGTCTTTTAGGTAGTTAGATGCTGTTTGTCTGACATTTTTCTGTCCGAATGCAATGGTAATGGAGGTTACCAAAACCAAAAATAAGGCAACTTTTTTCATCGGTTTGATTATTAGTATGATACTATTTAGTTGATTTTAGCCGGCAAAGATAAAAAATACCAGCTGATTATATGATGTTCAATGTCAATTAATTTTCGGTTTCAGTCCCATCTGTTTTATCATTCACAATGGGGCTATCTGATTCACCTTCCATGGGTTCAATGGTACCCTCCATGTTTTCAATAGCCAGGTCATCTGTCATTTCAGGTTCATCCTGCACATCCACTTTGGTCACTGCAGCAATGGAATCGCCCTCGTCGATCTTGATTAAACGAACACCCTGGGTGGCGCGTCCCATTACCCTGAGGTTAACAACAGCCATCCTGATGATGACTCCTGAACGGTTAATGATCATAAGGTCATCACTGTCTGTTACATCTTTCACGGCAATCACGGCACCCGTTTTCTCCGTTATATTGAGGGTTTTTACTCCCTTTCCACCGCGGTTGGTGATACGGTAATCATCAAGGTCGGAACGTTTGCCGTAACCGTTTTCGGAGACAACCAGTACTTCACATTTTTTATCCAACGGAATACAGATCATTCCCACCACCTCATCATTGGGTAAAGGAAGGGAAATGCCGCGAACACCGGCAGCATTCCTGCCCATTGGGCGCACAGTCTTTTCATTGAACCTGATCGCCCTGCCAGATTTAAGGGCCATGACCACCTCATCGGTTCCCTGGGTCAGCTTTGCTTCGAGTAACTGATCGCCTTCATTGATGGTGATTGCATTGATGCCATTCTGACGTGGACGCGAATAGGCCTCCAGCGAAGTCTTCTTGATGGTTCCCTTTTTGGTGGCAAGGATGATGAAATTGGATGCTATATAATCTTCGTCTTTAAGATTTTTGACATTGATGAAGGCCCTGACTTTATCATCAGGTTCGATATTCACAAGATTCTGGATGGCCCTCCCCTTTGATGTCTTCCCTCCTTCCGGGATTTCATAGACTCTGAGCCAGAAGCATTTACCTTTTTCTGTAAAGAACAACAGGTAGTTGTGGTTTGTGGCAACAAAAAGGTGTTCAAGGAAATCCTCATCGCGAATGTCGCTTCCTTTAACACCACGACCTCCCCTGTTCTGGACACGATATTCTGTAAGTGGAGTACGCTTGATATACCCCATATGGGAGATGGTAATGACCACATTTTCATCCGGAATCGTGTCTTCAATTCTGAAATCTGAGGCGGCATGTTCAATTCTCGACCGTCTTACATCGCCATATTTTTCCTTGACTTCTCTCAGGTCGTCTTTGATGATGTTCATCCTTAGTGATTCATCTGCCAATACACTATTCAGATAATCAATCAGTTTCATTAATTCAGCATACTCGGCTTTGATTTTATCACGCTCAAGTCCCGTTAAACGCTGTAAACGCATTTCAAGAATAGCCTTGGCCTGGATTTCACTCAAACCAAACTGTTCAATTAACCCGGCTTTCGCTTCGTCGGGGGTTTGGGATGCCCTGATAAGTGAGATCACAGCATCAAGGTTATCAAGCGCAATCAACAAACCTTCAAGGATATGAGCCCTTTTCAGCGCTTCTGACAGGTCAAATTTGGTCCTGCGGATAATCACCTCATGACGGTGCTCCACATAATGAACAATCATATCCTTAAGGGTCAGCATCATTGGCCGCCCTTTGACCAATGCAATGTTGTTGACATTGAATGAAGTCTGTAAGGCGGTCATTTGGTACAACTTGTTCAGTACCACATTTGTAATGGCTTCGCGTTTAAGTACATAGACTATGCGAACCCCGTTTCTGTCCGACTCATCCCGAATATCAGAAATTCCTTCAATTTTCTTGTCATTCACCAGATCGGCAGTCTTTTTGATCATCTCTGCCTTGTTGACCTGGTATGGAACAGAGTTGACGATGATCTGGTCCTTTCCATGAGAATCAGCCTCTATGACGGTCTCCCCGCGTACAACGATCCGCCCTCTTCCGGTTTCGAAGGCATCTTTAACACCTTCGTATCCGTAAATGATTCCCCCAGTGGGAAAATCAGGCGCTTTGATATACTGCATCAGTTCGGGGATGGTAATCTCCCTGTTATCGATATAGGCAATGATTCCGTCAACGACTTCACTCAGGTTATGTGGGGCCATGTTGGTGGCCATCCCAACTGCAATGCCCGAAGCGCCGTTGATCAGCAGGTTCGGTATCCTGGAAGGCATTACGGTAGGTTCCTTCAAGGTATCATCGAAATTCAGCTGGTAGTCAACCGTATCCTTTTCAATATCTGCTACCATCTCTTCCGCAATCTTCTGAAGACGGGCCTCTGTATACCTCATGGCAGCAGGGTTGTCGCCATCCATGGAACCGAAATTTCCCTGGCCGTCGACAAGCGGATACCGTAAACTCCACTCCTGGGCCATTCTCACCATTGCATCATAAACAGATGTGTCACCATGGGGATGGAACTTACCAAGAACCTCCCCAACGATCCTTGCAGATTTCTTATATGCCCTGTTTGACAGGACTCCCAGCTCATACATCCCAAATAATACGCGCCTGTGCACCGGCTTTAAACCATCACGAACATCAGGCAATGCCCGTTGTACTATCACCGACATTGCATAATCAATGTAGGCGGTCTTCATTTGATTTTCAATATTGACCTGAACTATTTTTTCTCCCGATTCCATATCATCTCTCACCTTAAGTTATTTTATTGATATTCAGAAAGATAAAATTTCCTGAATTATCTTACGAAGATAGTGAAAATCCCTTTTCAAACCATAAGACAACCTCCATTTATTTTACCGTCTTACTAACATGGAAATGTTAATAAATAAAGACCATTGAACAATAAATTGGTGAATTCAATCGTACTTTTGAAGCCATTGACAATTTATCCGTTTGAGAAATTGGTTCGATTTTTGTCAAAGCAAATAACTTAACTTGAAAAAGTGTCTTTTATGGAAGCTAAATTCTCTCAGAGAGTCAAAGATGTATTAATATATAGCCGGGAAGAGGCGCAGCGGTTGGGCAATGATTATATCGGTCTGGAACATTTGTTACTTGGTATCATCCGTGACGGTGAAGGTCTTGCAATCAGAATTCTGAATAACCTGCATGTCGATCTTGGCGAGGTGAGGAAAAAAGTGGAACAAGCAGTTACAAGTCATAAGGAAAAGGTAACAGGAGGCGAAACACTCCCACTGATCAAACAGGCGGAACGTGCCCTGAAAATTACATATCTTGAAGCTAAACTGTTTAACAGTGAATTGATTGGCACTGAGCATCTGCTCCTTGCGATCCTCAAAGATGAAAACAACCTGGTGACAAAAACCATCAATGGCTATGGTGTTAGTTATGAAATTGCCCAGGAAGAGCTAAAATCACTGCTTTCAAATGGCGGGGAAGACAGCACATTTAATCCCCGGGATATTCTTCCAAAGGATGATGAAGATGAGGACCCTGAAGAGGGAGGCAAAAGTTTCAGCGGTGGCCAGAAAAAACCTCAGGATTCAAAATCAAAGACTCCGGTATTGGACAATTTTGGCCGCGATATCACCAAGGCAGCTGAAGAGGGCCGCCTTGACCCAATAGTAGGCCGGGAAAAAGAACTGCAGCGGATTGCCCAGATTTTAAGCCGGCGGAAGAAAAACAACCCCATCCTTATAGGAGAACCCGGAGTTGGAAAGTCGGCCATTGCCGAAGGGCTGGCACTCAGGATTGTCCAGCGAAAAGTCGCCCGCTCCCTGTTCAACAAACGTTTGGTTTCACTTGACCTGGCTTCACTGGTTGCCGGAACAAAATACCGAGGTCAGTTTGAGGAGCGTATGAAAGCTGTGCTGAACGAATTGGAGAAAAATCCCAATATCATCGTTTTCATTGATGAAATTCATACCATTGTTGGAGCCGGAAATGCATCAGGTTCACTCGATGCCTCCAACATGTTCAAGCCTGCTCTTGCCCGCGGGGATATTCAGTGCATTGGAGCGACTACACTCGACGAATACAGGCAGTATATCGAAAAAGACGGGGCGCTGGAGAGGAGGTTTCAGAAAGTCCTTGTTGATCCTACCTCGCCTGACGAAACCGTTGAAATTCTCCACAACATCAAGGAGAAATATGAAGACCATCACCTGGTAACATACACCGATGACGCAATCAAAGCCTGTGTTGCCCTTACCAACAGGTACATTACAGACCGGTACCTTCCCGACAAGGCCATTGACGCACTTGACGAGGCCGGGGCCAGGGTCCATATCTCCAACATCAATGTTCCTCAGGAGATCATCGAAGTGGAAAACCATATCGAAGAGACTCGTAAACAGAAGATGCTGGCTATTAACAGCCAGAAGTTTGAAGAGGCGGCCGAACTGCGTGATGCCGAGCGGAAACTCCAGGATAACCTTGAACGTGAAAAGAAAAAGTGGGAAGAGAGTGCCAAAATAAACCGGCAAACAGTTTCTGAAGAGAATGTGGCTGAGGTTGTTGCCATGATGACAGGGATCCCGGTTCAAAGAATTGCTAAAAATGAGAGTGACCGCCTGATCAATATGGAAGGCGAACTTGAAAATTCAGTCATTGGACAGAACGAGGCCATAAAAAAGGTGGTCAGGGCCATCCGGCGCAACAGGGCCGGTCTCAAGGACCCCAACAAGCCGATTGGCACGTTTATCTTCCTGGGTCCTACCGGTGTCGGTAAAACCCACCTGGCCAAGGTGCTGTCAAAGTACCTGTTCGATACCGAGGATGCCCTGGTGAGGATTGACATGAGCGAGTACATGGAAAAATTTGCTGTATCGCGTCTTATCGGTGCGCCCCCGGGATATGTCGGTTATGAAGAAGGGGGGCAGCTTACCGAAAAAATCCGCCGTCGCCCCTACTCGATTGTATTGCTTGACGAAATCGAAAAAGCGCACCCTGATGTGTTTCACCTGCTGCTCCAGGTTCTGGATGATGGCATGCTGACTGATAGTTTTGGACGCAGGGTTGATTTCAAGAATACCATTGTCATCATGACCTCCAACATTGGATCCCGCCAGCTGAAGGATTTTGGACAGGGTGTCGGGTTCGCCACCTCCGCAAAACAGGCGGCCAGCAGTGAACATGCCCGGGGTGTAATTGAAAACGCACTCAAGAAGGCATTTGCACCTGAATTCATCAACAGGATTGATGATGTGGTTATTTTTGACTCACTGGAACGGGAAGATATCCATAAGATCATCGATATTGAACTTCAGCACGTTTATAAGCGAACCAAGGACCTTGGATATCATATTGCCATTACTACTGAGGCAAAGGACTATATTGCTGAAAAAGGCTGGGATGCCCAGTTTGGTGCACGCCCGCTGAAAAGGGCAATTCAGAAGTATGTTGAAGATACCCTTGCCGAAGAGATTATTAAAACAAAACTGACCGAAAATGACCTGATCACCATCGACTACATTGCTGAAAAGGATGAAGTGATCGTGACAGTGTCAAATCCTGAAAAAACGGAGACACCCGGTTGATATAATTGACCTGAATGATTTTTCCGTTGTAACGGATAACGAAAAAGAGGCTGTCTTTATCTAAGACAGCCTCTTTCATATTGACTATTATTGTTGTTCCGATTACAACATCAGCTTTACCTAAAATTTATAGCAGTTATCCTCAATAAGTTTGTCTGACACTTTCCTGCGAGCCTCTTTCACATTTACACCAGGCACATTGGTCAGGGTTTCAATGACTCTTTTATAAGTGGAGTTCAATTCTGTTGAAGTAAAGGAGTTTACTGCATCAGAAGCCGGCTTCCTGATTTTATCAGCCGCATCATAAACAAACACATCGAGCATGGAGCGGTAGATTCCGGCCTGGTCGATCCCTGTGATGGTCTCCATTTTTTGGATCCTGAGCGTCATTGACTCTGCAATGTAGGTTTCCATAATCATGTCGGAGAGGTTGTTGAGAACTTCCTGCTCCTGGATTAGCTTTTTGTCAAAACATGCCGAAGCACCCTGGATGACAAGAAGGATAAGGTTTTTAAAGTTCTTAATAATTCTCAGTTTTTCATCATAGTATGATTCCCCTGGTTTCTGCTGGTCACCGATGGTATTAAGGTCAGCGGCGAGTGCCTTTGCTTTGCCAAACAGGTCAAAATCACCTTTCATGGCCCGTTTCATGGCAGTATCAACCAGCAGTAACCTGTTGATTTCATTGGTTCCTTCAAAAATCCTGTTGATTCTTGAATCACGGTATCCCCTTTCAACCGCCATTTCAGCAGAATAACCCATTCCCCCATGAATCTGAACTGCTTCATCAATTACAAAATCAAGGACTTCAGATCCGTAAACCTTTAAGATTGCAGCTTCAACGGCATAATGACTGATCCCTTCAACAGAAGCTCTGCCTTTATCCATTCCGGTGCTTTTTTCGAGTTCAATCTGGTCATCTATATCTTTACTCAGCCTGTAGATGGCACACTCCAGGGCGAATGTCCTGATAACCTGTTCGGCCAGTTTATGTTTGATTGCCCCGAATGTCGATATCAGCACATTAAACTGCTTACGTTCATTGGCGTATTTTACCGAATCTGTGATGGCCTTTTTAGAGGCTCCCAGCACATTTGCACCTAATTTGATACGGCCCATATGCAAGATGCTGAGGGCAATCCTGAAGCCTTCTCCCCTGCTTCCAATCAGGTTTTCAACAGGTACCTTCACATCATTGTAAAAAATCTGTGCAGTGGATGAACCCTTGATTCCCATTTTGTGCTCATCAGGATTAATGACCACTCCAGGGTAGTCTTTCTCAACAATAAACGCGCTCAGTACCCGGTCCCTGTCAATTTTGGCGAAGACTACCTGGGTGTCAGCGAAGTTTGCATTGGTAATCCACATCTTCTGACCATTCAGGATATAATGCTTTCCATCCTCAGACAAAATGGCAGTGGTCTTTCCGGAATTGGCGTCACTTCCGGCACCTGGTTCAGTTAAACAATAGGCTCCGATCAGGTCGCCTGAAGCAAGACGGGTCACATAACGCTGGCGTTGATCTTCATTGCCGTAATACATGATGGGCAGGGTGCCGATTCCTGTATGTGCCATAAAAGCTACTGAAAACGAGTGTCCTGCACCGATTTTTTCGGCTGCAAGCATCTGGGTAATAAAAGATTGTCCGAAGCCACCATACTCCTCCGGAATAGAGATCCCCATCAGTCCGAGTTCTCCGGCTTTTTTCAGGACGTTTTTCATTAGGTTAATATCCGGAGAATCAATCTGATCAATATTCGGATATAGCTCGGTTTCCAGGAAATCCTGGATTGTCTGAGCGATCATCTTTTGTTCTTCATCAAATTGTTCGGGGATAAAGATATCGTTGAATTGAACTTCATCAACCAGGAACTCACCGCTTTTCAGTACTTTTCTATTCTCCATTTCAAATGTTTTAAATTCACTAAATGTTTAACGATTGAACAATTAACTCAGCAATATCAAAATTTTTAATCTCACTTTCCTTGTTCTTATATTTAATTCCATCGGTAATCATCGTCATGCAGAACGGACAGGCTGTGGCCACTACAGATGCATTTGTCCTCAGCGCCTCCTCCGTGCGTTCAATGTAAACTTCTTTGGTGCCTTTTTCCGCCTCTTTGAACATCTGTGCACCTCCGCCTCCGCAGCACAGCGCATAACTCTTATTCCGTTCCATCTCAATAAGATTGGGGGTCAATTTCTTCAGGATTGACCGGGGCTCGAAATAGATGTCGTTGGCTCGTCCAAGGTAACATGGATCATGATAAGTAATGCGAATATCCTTTAATGCATGGGGTTCAAATTTCAGTTTGCCTGATAATATGCATTGATCAATGAACTGCAGATAGTTGATCACTTCAAGTTCAGCGCCAAGATCGGGATATTCATTCTTGAAGATATTGAAGCAGTGCGGGCAAATGGTGATGATCTTCCGGATTCCATATTTCTTAAAAACTTCAATGTTCTGGAGCGCCTGCATCTGGTAAAGCATCTCATTGCCGGCACGACGGGCCGGATCGCCTGTGCAGGACTCTTCTGTTCCAAGCACTGCATAGCTGATATTGAGGTAGGTTAATATTTTTGCAAAATCCCTTGTGACTTTTTGATACTGATCATCAAATGCCCCTGCACAACCGACCCAGAAAAGAAATTCGGGGGTTATTCCCTTTGCATGCAAATCAGCCATAACCGGCACTTCAATTTTGCGGACTTCCATTCTGGTTAAACGTATTAATGTATTCGCATTTCAATATTCTGCGCCCATCGTAACCGGTCTTCCGGGGAAAATTGCCATGGCGCACCGTTATTTTCAATGTTACTGAACACCCCCTTGATTCCTCCCGGGGCTGATGCTTCTTCCATGACAAGGTACCTGCGCATATCAACAATCAGCGTAGGGTGGTTAATGTTGATCGGGCATTCCATTGCACAGGCATTGCATGTTGTGCAGGCCCATAACTCCTCCTCGGAAATATAGTCCCTTAACAAGGATTTTTGATCGGAGTAGTCACGCCCGTTTTTCACCATCAGCGGGCCCTTTTCCTTCATCCTGGCGCGGACGTCCATGATGATTTTTCGCGGCGACAATTTTTTACCGGTAATGTTGGCAGGACAAACAGAGGTACAACGGCCACATTCCGTACATGCAAGGGAATCGAGATAGTTCTTCCATGTAATATCTTCCGCATCCTTAACGCCAAAACGCTCCACCGGGGTATCAGCGGAAACTGCGTCAACCCCGCCATTCGGATCGAGCATCATTTTCACTTCACGGGTAATGCTGTCCATATTCGGAAGTTTCCCCAACGGATCCAGCCTGGAGAGAAAAACATTGGGAATCGACATGAAGACATGAAAGTGTTTTGAATAAGGCAGGATATTTGCAAAAATGAAGATCAGCAGGATATGTGACCACCAGCAGGTTTCATATACAATTCCGATGGTTGATGCCGGTAATCCTGCAATCAGGCTGGTTAAATGAATACTTACCGGGTAGGCGCCTGCCATGGTTGCACCTGTAGCTGCGACCCCTGCGCAATACGCCAGATTCATGCCCAGCAGGGATATCATCAGGAGAAGGATCATGCTCAGCGCCAGGTTGGCATCCATATGGGAAACGGCTTTCATTTCGATGCCCTCAAAGCGCCTGATATGAAAAAACAACCGGCGGACAAGGAAGATCAGGATACAGATACCCACCAATAACCCAAAGATATCTCCGGATGCCGTGATCAATGTATATAAAGGCCCGAGAAGTTTTAAATAGCGTTCAGTTCCGAAGAGACCGTCAATGATCATCTCCAGGCTACCGAAGGCAATAACGCAAAAACCCCAGAAAACCAATGCGTGAAAGAGGCCCGTTACAGGGCGCCTGAAAATTTTTGTTTGTCCTATGGCCACATCAAGCATGATCCATAGCCGTTGGCCATAATCACCTACTGTAAACGCAGGTTTTGTCAATTTGAAAAAACTGCTGATCCTGCGGATGGTATAATAAAAGAAACCAAGTGTTGCAACAAGAGTGATTGAGAAAACAAGCTGCTTAACCATAGCGATCTATTTCCCCTTGATTTCTCTCACTGCCTCTACAAGTTTCGGAAGGACTTTCCCGGCATCGCCAATGATTCCATATTGAGCTGCTGAGAAAATGGGTGCATCTTTATCCGTATTGATGGCAACAATAAATTTAGAGGAGCTTACACCGGCCAGGTGTTGGGTGGCTCCGGAAATCCCGATGGCAAAATAGAGGTTGGGGGCAATTATTTTTCCGGTTTGTCCGGTATGTTCTTCATGGGGACGCCATCCTTCATCGGAAACCGGCCTGGAACATGCCGTAGCTGCTCCAAGAAGCTCGGCAAGTTCTGTAATGGGCGCCCAATTGTCGCCGGATTTCATTCCTCTTCCTCCTGATACCACGATGTCAGCATCGGTCAGCAAGATTTTCCCGCTTTGTTTCTGAACTTCGTTCACTTTGGTTTTAACAGTCGAAGAATCCCACTCAACAGTGACATTTGTGATGGTTGAAGTACCAGTGGATTCAATCAATTCAAAGGAATTTTGCGCCAGGGTAAGTATCTTGATGTCGGAATTTATGCTGAGGTTGCTGAATGCATTTCCGGAATAAACTTTTTTATACACAATGAAAGGGCTGATACTCAGCGGAAGTTTGCTTACTCCGGCTCCCAGTCCTGCTTTCAGGCGTACAGACAAACGCGGGGCAATGGTTTTTCCAGTGTTATTGTTTGACAACACAACCACAGTTGCATTTTCCTGTTTGGCAAATGATCCGATGATGGTTGTATAAGCCTGGCTGTCAAAAACATTGATCTGCTCGTTTACAGCGTTGATAATTCGTGAAGCTCCATATTTCGCAAGCTTTTCCAATTCACTGTTTGCTACATCTCCTATAGAAACGGCAACAGCTTCTGTATTAAGCATTTCTGCCAACTTAGCACCATAGGAAACAAGTTCAAAACTTAGTTTTTTAAACTTTCCATCCCAATTCTCTACGAAAATTAAAACTGACATATATCGGCTTTTGTTTTATCTGAACGGATTAAATAATTTTTGCTTCATTCTGAAGTAATTCCACCAGTTCCCGTGGATTTTCGGCATCAACGAACCTGCAGGCCGCCCTGGGCTTTGGCATTTCATAATTGACAACGGCTGTCAAAGTTTCAACCTCAACAGGTTCAACCACTTTAAGCGGTTTGCTTCTCGCCATCATGATACCGCGCATGGCAGCAATGCGGGGTTCTTTGGCAATGCCCTTCTGGACAATAGCAACAACCGGTGACGGTACTGTGACAACCTCTTTTCCTCCGTCAATTTCGCGGGTAATGATGATTTCTCCATTTTCAATTTTAACCCCGGATACTGATGATACTGACGGATATCCTAAAAATTCAGCAAGCATCCCCCCTACTGAGGATCCGTTGAAATCACTTGATTCAATGCCACAGAGTATCAGATCATAAGTATCACCCTTCACTACATTTGCTAACTGGGCTGCAACAGAATAAGCATCTGCCGGTTCTGCATTGATCCTGAAGGCATCGTCTGCACCTATGGCAAGTGCCTTGCGGATGGTTGGCTCTGAACCAATTAGTCCGACATGAGCCACAGAGACCGTTTGAACGTTGTTTGCGGCATCATCTTTCAATTCGAGCGCTCTTGTAAGTGATAATTCATCCCAGGGATTGATGATCCACTGAATTCCTGTGGTATCCAACTTTTTAAAGTCGTCGATGAACCTGACTTTGGTAGTTGTGTCAGGAACATTGCTTATGCAAACTAATATCTTCATTGAGAAAGTTGTTGATTAAGGACAATCTGGTTTTGGTTCGCAAATATAAAAAAAAGGGATCAAAGAACGGCTACAAATTATCATCCGAATCCAGGCACTTGTTATACTGTGTCATTGCTTTCAGGCTCATTGCCATGCTGGAGAACCCGCCATCATGGTAGATGTTCTGCATGGTAACCTTTTTCGAAAGGTCGGAGAAAAGAACGATCGAGAAATCTGCACACTCATCGGCAGTAGCATTTCCGAGCGGTGACATTCGTTCAGTAAAATCAAGCAGACCGTCGATTCCCTTGATACCGCTTCCCGCAGTGGTCCTCGTTGGTGACTGAGAAACCGTATTGATGCGGATGTGCTTCTCCCTGCCGTAAATATAGCCGAAACTCCTGGAAATTGACTCCAAAAGCGCTTTCGCATCTGCCATATCGTTGTACCCCACAAGGGTTCGTTGTGCGGCGATATACGAAAGTGCAAGTACAGATCCCCATTCATTGATTGCATCCAATTTCTTTGCCACCTGGAGCATTTTGTGAAAGGATAAAGCAGAGATATCAATGGTTTTCTGGAAGTAGTCATAGTCTACATCATCATAATCACGCTGTTTCCTTACATTCAGTGACATGCCGATGGAATGGAGAACAAAATCAACCTTTCCGCCCAGAAC
Organism: Bacteroidales bacterium; assembly: GCA_049317265.1. Lineage (GTDB taxonomy): Bacteria > Bacteroidota > Bacteroidia > Bacteroidales > FEN-979 > CAIVAT01. Next base: position 19,724 of record JBMOIP010000048.1, on the reverse strand, counting down.
CTCCATTGAGCGCCTGAACACATGTTCGAGATCTTTGACACTGGTGGCATCGGCCGGAATAACTTCAGCTTTGCACGCTTCAGCGAGTTCATTGATCTCGCCGAACCGGAGTGCGACCGGAGTATTTGACAACGTAAATACTGCACCCTCTTCATATGCGCGCATGGCAATTTTCCAGGCAATTGACTTGTTGTCCAAAGCTCCGAAAATGATTCCTGTTTTTCCCTTAAGCAAATTATATGACATCTTTATTTTCTTAAATTAATAGTTGAAATAATGTTTGTTAATTAATTATTAAGCAGTTCATTAGCAGTTTTTATAGCAGAATCTGTAACGGTTTCGTCGCTGAGCATTTTTGCAATTTCACCTATCCGGTCTTCAGCAGTTAGCTGCCTGATATAAGTGGTCGTCATTTTATTATCTTCTGATTTATATACCCAATAGTGCTGGTCGCCTTTGGCGGCAATTTGAGGCAAATGGGTGATGGCAATCACCTGCATATGGTTGCCCATTCGTTTCAGGATCCCTCCTACTTTTCCAGCCACCTCCCCTGATACACCGTTGTCAATTTCATCAAATATAATGGTTGGAAGGAGATGTTTCTGACCAATCATCGATTTAATTGAGAGCATGATGCGTGACAATTCTCCACCGGAAGCGGCACTGGAAAGTTCTTTAAGATCAATCCCCTTATTGGCACTGAATAGAAATTTCACCCTGTCGTTGCCATCCCTGGAAAGATGCTCAGATCTGGTGAGCTCAATCTTAAACCGTGGCATCGAGATTCCCAATCTGGATAATACGCCTGCAACTTCCTGTTCGAATTCAGGAAGCACTTTTTTTCTTTTAACCGAAAGAGATTGCGCCTGGCCTGTTAATTCTGCCTCAAGTGCGGCAAGTTCAAGGCGCATGCGATGTAACTGTTCAGTCACTCCCTGGTCGTCAGATACTTTTTTCGCGATCTCTTCCCGGATGACAATCAACTGCTCAATAGTTTGTACCTGGTGTTTTTTCATCAGGCGATATAGGTGATCAAGCCGTTGTGTTAATGACGCGATTCCAGGTGGATCGACATATACCTGTTCCTGCAGGTTGTTCAATTCAGCCGATAAATCCTTTAGATCGATGTAGTTGGTTGCAATTCTTTCTGACAGATCTTTCAGTTCCGGCTTGTATCGTTCTATCTCCCGCATCAAATGACCGGCTTCAGTCAGAAGGGCCAGAATGTTTTCATCAGCGCCTGAAATCAATTGTGTTGCCTGGAAAAGGTTGCCTTTTATCTCCTCGGCATGGGTGAGCAATTCAAGCTGTTCTTCTGTTTCAACCAGTTCTCCCTCCTTAAGCCGGGCCTGGTTGAGTTCGTCAAGAAGAAACAGGAAATAATCTCTCTCTGCAGAAGCTTTTTTCTCCTGTTCTTCGATTTGAACAAGCCGGCTTCGCATTTCAATCAGGGTTGAATAACCAGCCCGGTACTTTGCAACTTCAGACTGAATGGCAGCGTAACTGTCGATCACTGCCAGTTGGAAATTGGAATCATTGAGTGTAATGATGGAGTTCTGTGAATGGATATTCACAAGTTTGTCGCCCAGTTCTTTTAGCAGGACAAGGTTCACCGGCGTGTCATTGATGAACGCACGTGATTTCCCATTCTGGTTGATCTCCCTGCGTAAAATTATCGTCTCTTCGAAATCAAGTTCGTTATGCTGAAAAAAGGCTTCAAGTTGATAGCCATTGATCATGAAATGCCCCTCGATGATACACTTCCCCGATTTATCCAACAGGATGCCTGAATCGGCCCTTTGTCCCAGGATCATTCCCAGCGCACCCAGCAGTATCGATTTCCCGGCACCTGTTTCCCCTGTAATCACGGAGAAACCTTCAGAGAAATCAATCTCCAGGTCATGGATCAAAATGTAATTTTTAATCGATAATTTTAATAGCATCGGTTACCCCCTTAATTATCAGGATGTGCAGCAGAAACCTCTATTTCCCCTCTAATATGGCCTGGTATTTCGAGCTGTTGGCAGGATCAATTTCTTTAAGCAGGTTGGTAATATTGGTCTTTTCCATAGGAGCAACCCGCTGATCTGCATAGATATTAACGAATTCGTCGCGCTTGGCATCGAAAATGAGTTGCAGTGCATACAAGTTTGGCTTTGCATTGTATATTCTTTGCAGCGTCTCCATACACTCCGAAGTAACATTCCTGCCCTGGTCAACCTTGTCATACATCATGTCGAGACCAAGTCTGTGATATCGATAAGCAAAATCACGCAGGCCGGCATTGGCTGCATTAAGATAGTTGTTGACAATCCAGTACCGGTTTTTTTCGCTTTCATATGCTTTCCAACCCGGATCTGAAGAATTTTGGGCAGAATTCACCACCTCCTGTGCTTTCTCGAAGTATGGAGTTCCGCCGCTTGGCGAGTAGGAATCGAGGTAAAAACCAATAATTGCATAGGAATAGTAAGCAAGCAGCGATGTAATGTTTGATGAAAATGTACCATCTGCATAGTCAAGAGGTTGAAATTCAACATACCTGAATTGAATATTTTTATCAATGGTATTCAGCAGAACAGAATTATAGGCGCTGTTAATAACAGGTCGGCGAACAACCACATTCATGGTTCCCCGAAATTCATCGGCACTCAGTCGTTCGTTGATGGTTAACAGAATGGTACATTCGATCCGCTCTTCCTGTTTTACGTTGAGATTTGTCCATTTTCGGTTGTTGATGAACTCAAACATGGCGCTTTGCAGGGTCTGGAAAACTTTTTTATCTGTTCCTTCCAACTTTGGCGTATTGACATTGATCATGCAGTTAAGTTCCTGTGAATGCAACCCTGACAGGGAAAGAGCACTCAGGAGGATCACCAGGAAAGCCTGTATTTTGGTCATGGTAAACATGTTCAGTTTTTTAGGATGAAATCAATGATTTCTGCTGCAACAGCAGCTTTACTCTGCAATTTCCCCTGGTGCACCTTACCGGAATGATCAATGATAACGACTTTATTTGTGTCATATCCAAATCCTGCACCAGGGTCATTCAATGAATTGAGAACAATAAAATCCAGGTTTTTTGTAATTAATTTTTTCCTGGCATGCTCTATCTCATTGTCAGTTTCCAGTGCAAATCCAACGACAATTTGCCCGATTTTCTTCTGATTTCCGATCTCCATCAGGATATCCCGTGTTGGCGAAAGTTCGAGGGTAAATGTTGCAGGGTGTTTCTTCAGTTTGCTTTCAGATTTCGCTTTAGGGGTATAATCCGCTACCGCGGCTGCCATGATGATCACATCTGCCTGAGGTGCTTCCTTCATGCAAACCAGGTACATCTCTTCGGCTGACTCAACATCGATGCGCCTGATACCGGGATGGTTACAAACAAGGTTTGTCGGACCTGACACCAGGGTAACAGAAGCCCCCCTGCCGGCGGCTTCCTCTGCCAGTGAAAAACCCATTTTACCGGTGGAGTAGTTCCCGATAAATCTCACAGGATCAATTTTTTCGTGTGTCGGGCCGGCTGTAATCAGGACTTTTTTTTTATTCAGATCAAGTTGCCGGGTGAAAAAAGTTCTAATGATTTTGAGAATTGCTTCTGGTTCTTCAAGGCGCCCCGGACCGGATAAACCACTTGCCAATTCACCAACCTGCGGCTCAATGATGAAGTTACCGTAGGACTTCAGGATTTCAATATTTCGACGGGTTGAAGGATGCGCATACATGTCAAGATCCATGGCAGGTGCAATAAACACAGGACATTTGGCTGACAGGTAGGCCGTAACAACAAAATTATCTGCAATTCCGTGAGCCATTTTTCCCAGCGTGTTGGCCGTAACCGGGGCAAAGATCATTGTATCAGCCCATTGCCCAAGCTCTACATGGTTGTTCCATTCTCCGTCATCAGCTTTAAACGGATCTACAATGACCGGATGCTGAGAAAGAGTGGCTAATGTGAGCGGGGTAACAAAATCTTTTGCAGAAGGGGTCATGATGATACGCACCTCTGCTCCTTCTTTAATGAGAAGTCTGACAAGGAATGGTGCTTTATAGGCTGCAATGCTGCCGGTAATTCCGACAACAATCTTTTTTCCCTTCAACATGCTGCGTAAAGATAATATCAGAAATCCTCAGGCCGTTCCTTGTGAGGGTTGCGGAAATAAACCTCATTGTTCAGGTATTCATGAATTGCGATCAAAGTAGGTTTTGGCAACTGCTCATAATACTTGGCAATTTCAATCTGTTCGCGGTTTTCGAATACCTCCTCAAGATTATCCGTGGTTGTGGCAAATTCAGAAAGTTTTTGATTAAGTTCTTCCTTTATTTCAAGCCCGATTTGATTCGATCGTTTAGAAATTACCGCAACCGTTTCATACATGTTGTTTGTTCCAACCGTGAAGTCCTCGATATTGCGGGTTACTGCGTGAACATCAGTTTTAACCTTTTTATAATCCATGATAGCATTATTGGTTTAAATGATTGAATTTGGATTTCCTAATTCGCCTTTCTTTGATCCTTGTAGAACATCGAATTCATTCTTTTCTGCGATTTTTCCTTTAAATCAGAGGCTTCGGCCATGAATTTGCTCTCAGGAAACTGTGCAACAAACTCATTATATGCAATGATCGCCTTTGTATGACGGTCCCTCTGACGTTCAAAAATGCTCTCTTCTGCAAATTTATGATATGACTTGATGACCAAAAAAAGAACCTCTTCTTTATGTGGCGTATCAGGATACTCCTTTAAAATATTACCCAGCATCTGAATGGATGCTGCGTAGTCATCCATTCTATAGAACATTTTAGCAATTTTGAAGTCCTTCATTTCAAGCTTAAGCCTCAGTTTGTCAATTAAATCATTGCATTCCGACACTCTTTTACTTGATGGATATGTATTTGTAAATAGTTGCAGGTCCTTGAGGGCTTCGTATGTAATCGTTTGGTCAAGGCTGTATTCCGGTGAACTCAGGAAATTGCAATAGGCACTCATAAACATACACTCTTCCGATTCTTCGGCATTGGGATAGCTCGTAGAATATCGTTTGAAATAGTATGATGCAAGCGTTAAGTCTTTTTGATTATAGTAACAATATGCATAGTAGTAAGCAATCTTCTGGGCTTTATCGGTGGCCCTCATCGCCCCGGCCAACTGGTCAAAAAGCTGCAGCGCTCTTGCGTAGTCTTTCTGCGAATAAAGTTTTACGGCAGCCTCATATTTTTCATCGACTGAACCACTCTTCATGATTTTTTGAAACTTACATGCAGAAAGAGTGAGGAGCAGACTTAAAGCTACAAAGAAAAATGCCTTATATTTCATGGTGCAAAATTACAACTTAATGTCGAAAAATCATAATTTAAAGAGATACTAACGGTTCTGGTATTGAAAAAGTATTTGTTTTTTGGTACTTTTGCATCCACTAAAATCAATTTAATAACGTACCATCTAATTCCTTAAAACGTGGATATTTTCGACAAAGTTGCAGGTAACATGGGGCCTCTTGGTCAGTATGCTGATCAGGGTTTTGGCTATTTTTCTTTTCCCAAGCTGGAGGGTGACATTTCCAATCATATGCATTTCAGGGGAAAGCCTGTTTTGGTCTGGAGCCTGAACAACTATCTTGGTCTTGCAAATCATCCTGAAGTCAGGAAGGCAGACACAGAAGCCTCGGAAATGTTTGGTCTTGCTGCTCCAATGGGCGCCCGCATGATGTCGGGCCAAACCAATTATCATATGCAGCTGGAACAGGAGTTGGCTGCATTTGAAAACAAAGAGGCTGCCTACCTGCTTAATTTCGGTTACATGGGAATGGTCTCCATCATTGATTCAATGCTTGACCGGCATGACGTGGTTGTTTATGATTCGGAGTCACATGCCTGCATCCTGGATGGATTGAGGTTGCACATTGGAAAGCGTTTTGTGTTCCCGCATAATGACCTGGAGAAATTTGAAAGTCAGATCAAACACGCCAGAAAAGTGGCAGATGCGTCCGGTGGAGGTATCCTTGTAATTACCGAAGGAGTTTTCGGAATGCCAGGCGATCTCGGAAACCTGAAGGGCATTCTGCAATTCAAGGAAAAATACGGATTCAGGTTGCTGGTGGATGATGCTCACGGTTTTGGTACGATGGGCAGCACGGGAGCAGGAACAAGCCAGCAGATGGACGTTATGGATGGCGTTGATGTCTATTTTGGCACTTTTGCCAAAGCAATGGCCGGCATCGGTGCCTTTGTTGCCAGCGAAAAACGGATCATCAAGGCGCTTACCTATAACATGCGTTCACAAATCTATGCTAAATCACTTCCTCTTCCCATGGTGGTGGGGTCCCTTAAACGACTTGACATGATCAGAACTCATCCTGAATTGAGGGAAAAACTATGGACCATTGTCACTGCGCTGCAAACAGGATTGCGCGAAAAGGGATTTGATATTGGAAAAACACAGTCGCCTGTAACCCCTGTCTTCCTGAAAGGCGGAGTAGTTGAAGTAACACAGGTGATTACCGATCTGCGTGAGAATTTTGGAATTTTTTGTTCAGGTGTTATTTACCCGGTGGTTCCCAAGGGAGTCATTATGCTAAGACTTATTCCAACTGCAGCTCATACCCTTGAAGATGTGAGGATCACCATTGAGGCCTTTGCACAGGTCCGGAAGAACCTTGATGACGGAAAATATGCTTCCGGCTCAATTCCTACTGTCGCAGATAAATTCTAACAATGCATAAAGGGCATCGTTCATCAGAATACAGATTCTACGTTGCTTATCGTAAAATCCGCTTTCTGGCGAAGAGAGGGTCGCTTTTTTTTTCTTCCAAACCAAATGGACGGAGCAGAAATTTTATCTCTGGGAGAACATACAATATTATATCTGCCAACTCTCTCCTGTTATTCCTGATCGCTTACCTGGTCATTTATACACTTAACCTGTTCATTACGGGATACGCTGCCATATTGTTTAACATACCGGTACTGGTATACTACAACGATGTGGATTTCCTGATCAGGGGAATCGACTGGACCCACGATTCAGTTTCAGGGGTGTTCAGCAGCGGGCCTATTGTCATGCTGGTTTTAACGGTCTTCATGGCAATCCTTTTTAAATCTGTGGAAACAGAATCAGGAATCTTGCGGTTGCTCCTTTTCTGGATGATACTTCATTCATTGACAAGAATCCTGGGAGAAATCCTTGTTGGCTCAATCCTTAATAAAGGATTTGGATTTGTGATCCTTTACATGTTTATGATGGATACTGGTAAGGTCGTCCTGACAATCGGGGGATTTGTGGCAATGTTCCTGGCAGGAATTATCGGTGCGCGTCCCTCCCTTTTTACAGCCAATATCTATTTTAACAACCTGCTCAGGGCCGACCGGATGAGATTTATTATGAGTCAGTTTGTTCTTCCATTCCTGATAGGGAACCTTGTCATCATGGCAGTTAAAATCCCCTCATTCAGCTATTTTGATGTTGCCCTGAATGCATCAATGATCCTGATAATCATTCCAATCCTGATCAGAAACACTTCCATTGAAGACCTTTACTTTGATGAAGATCCAAGGAAAGTGAGTTTTAACTATAAAATTCTTGCAACAATGTTAACCCTGCTGGTTTTGTTCAGGGTTGTGCTGGGAATCGGGGTGAGATTATAGAACGTAAGGGCTACTTTTTGATGATCAGTTTATCAAGGAAAATCTTATATCCTGAGTTGAATTTAAGAAAGTAGAACCCATTGGCAAGACCGGGAACCTCTATTTCCATCGTTGAATTCATGGAATATCTTTCCACTTCAGATGAATAAACAACTGATCCCATGGCATTGAGGATCTGGATAGAGCAGGAAGGATTAATCGGATTTTCCGGCAAAATTACCCTGAAGTGACCGTCTGATGGATTCGGATATACGATCACCGAGTTAATGCTCTTATCCTGAGTGTCGTACGTTAATGGTCGCAGTTGAACATCCAATTTGGTTGCACTCCTGTTCGAAACATTGATATTATTAATTGTTTTTGTGTAATATCCGGGTGCTGAATATGTTACATCATAACTTCCTAAATAAATCGGACGTGCATAGTAACCCGTCACACCGCGTGAATAAACCTCTGAAAAATCCTTGTCGTGACCGTTGATAAACACCTTTGCGGCAACCGGAAGGTCTGTAACCGTATCAGTGACAATCCCATTTATACCATAACCTGCTTCCCGGATATAATTCAGGAATGAGCGGTAGTTATAGTTCCAGAATGAGAGTAACTGACTTGTCGGCAATAATTTAATATTGGATATCTCAACTGTTACTTCACGGCAATTGTGCCAGTAATTCATATAGTCCTGCCGGCCTCCGTTAAGTTCATACCAGGCATATCCGTTGGTAATCCCATTCATAAGGTCATCAAAATATCCGGCAGGCCCGTGAAGATGAACCGTATCCGCCCACTCGCGGCCAACAAACTGCCACCAGTCATCATCAGCTGCAAGTTTTGTCCAGGTATCCCAGGGATAGTTGAAAACTTCGGCTCCACCATGAAAATTGGCAGACATCGTGAAATGGTTATTATCTGCATAGTCCATCCATGCCTGAGTCTCAACCTGCCATGGATTGCCGTCGGGATGCTGACCTACCTTCGGGTCAGGGAAATTACGATTAAGGTCAATCCCGTTTGCATTATACCTGACTGCTCCATAAACCGAATTATTTCCTCCATGGTAGGTTCCATCAGGATTTGATAGTGGATTAATGACAATTTCAGTCGTATTTAACAGATTCGTGACTTCCGGATCCAGGTCGTAATTACCCAGTAGATAATCGATCAGATGCATCATTAAAATATACCCGGTGGTCTCATCCCCATGGATGCTTGAAGTGTAGAGGAATTGAGGCTCTGCTTCTTCTACCTGAACATTTTTACTGATTTTGGCTGCAAGGATCAACCTGCCCTGGGGAGTAACACCAACGGTGTCAAGTTTACAAATAGCCGGAAATGATGCTGCAAATCCAACCATGTAATCGACATATTGCTGATAGGTTGGATAAAAATTCCAGGTTGTTTGCATTCCGTGATTTATACCGGGATTTCCGGCGTTGACTTCGGATTCGCTCAACAAGGTGCCTGGCGAAGGCAGAATACTGAATTTCAAGTCATAATCCAGGAAATCTGCAAACTCCTTTTTATTAGCGTAAGCATACACCGTTTTGCCTTTTACCTGGTCAAGGGAAATCAGCCGGGTGAGCGTATGGATCTCATCCCTATCTGCTATTTTAAAGGTAAAATAGAGCTCACTTTTGCTGCCAAAAATACTGTCAATAAATATTTTATGATGATCCTGTGAAAAGGCGAACTGATAAAACCCGGGAAAAACAAAAAGCAGAAGCAGCAGTAAACTCTTTTTCATGTTATTTCTCTAATTGATTAATGAAGTGATGAATCATCTTTTTGGTGTCAGGGATAACCGGAACCAATGGAAGTCTGAGGATATTCTGGCATAGGTTCATTATTTCCAGCGCAGCTTTGATGCCGGAAGGGCTCCCATCTATAAAAAGGGCATTGGTAAAATCGATTAATTTATAATGTAATTCCCTGGCTGATTTCCAGTTACCTTCAATGGCAAAATTCACCAACCTGGAGACTTCACCCGGGAAGGCATTCGCAGAAACGGAGATTAGTCCGTCAGCGCCTGCTGAAATCAATGGGAGCGCCAAACCATCATCGCCTGCCAAAACGAGGAAGTCCTTTGGCCGGTTTTTTATGACCTGGAAAATCTGTTCGAAGTTCCCGGAAGCTTCCTTAATCCCGACAATGTTCGAACAATCCTTCGCCAGCCGCAAGGTAGTGGCAGCACTGATATTACTGCTGGTCCGTCCCGGCACTGTATACAAAATTACAGGAACCGGGCTGGCTTCTGCGATGATTTTAAAATGCTGGTAGATTCCCTCCTGCTGTGGTTTCGAGTAATACGGACATACTGAAAGAATGCCATCAACGCCTTTGAATGGGGTTCCGTGAATGGCAAGGACTACATCCGAGGTGCTGTTCCCCCCGATTCCAACCACCAGCGGGACTCTCTTATTGATGGCCTTGACGGAGAATTCAATAAGTGCTTTTTTCTCCTGTTTGGAAATAGTAGAGGCTTCACCGGTTGTTCCCAACACTACGATAAAATCAACCCCACCGTTGATGATAAAGTTAATAATTTTCTCAAATGCATCAAAATCAATTGCTCCGGATTTTTTAAACGGAGTCACAATGGCTACTCCTGTACCTTTGAATTTATGATATCCTTTGCGCATGTGTTTTGATAACAGTTAGATAGTGTTGAACCTGTCCGATATATTCTTCAGAAGTCATGCTGGGTTTCAGGTCGATCATCAGATCGTAATATTCTGAATTGATCTCGGAAAATTTTCCCACACGGCATAAAGCTTTGGAAAGACCTGAAATATACTTCAACGGGAAATTGTCCTGCAGACTCAGGTCAATTAAAAGATCAAACTCTTTCTCAATAAAATCCCTGACCTGGTTGTGAATGGGCTTGTAGAACCAGGTAAGGTCGCTTTTAGAGAAAAAGTCATATGACAACTTTGGCAGAAATCGTTGAACAAGGCTTTTATTTTTAACGAAACCAAGGGCTTTCACCTCTTTATGGTCACCCTGAAGCTGTGACACAAACTCTGATACCCTGTCATAATCGGGAACATCGTCCAATGTATAAAGGATACCGATCCGCTTTGCATCACTGAGGTTTGTCATTTGACAATGACGCTCAGTCCGGGACTGTTCCTTTTTATAATAATACTGGCCAATTTTTATTCTCAGATTACCAAACATATTTTTCAGTTAATTATTCATTTAGACTGATTTGCAAAGTTAGTAATTCCCCGCAAACCTTACAAAACACGAATTCAAAAAGATTAAAACGCCAGCTTTGAACTCAAAGTATGCATACAATGTTAATAAAACATAATTTTGCGCTAGACAAAAGTTAAATGAAAATAACATTTCTTGGAACGGGAACTTCACAGGGGGTTCCCGTTATTGCCTGTGATTGTGAGGTTTGCGGATCGTCAGATTTGCATGACAAACGATTACGGTCGTCCATCGCAGTTGAAAAAGATGGGTTGAGGGTAATTGTTGACTGTGGTCCCGATTTCAGACAGCAAATGCTCAGGGAGGAGATCCGTTCGATTGATGCCATCCTGGTGACACATGGGCATAAGGACCACCTGGGAGGCCTGGATGATGTTCGGGCATTCAATTACATCAACCACATGCCTGCCCAGGTTTATGCCAGCAGTAAAGTGCAGCGAGTGATAAGGCAGGAGTTTGCTTATGCCTTCGATAAAAACCCCTATCCCGGGGTTCCGGAAATCCTTCTGCACCGCCTGACAAACAGTCCATTCATGGTTAAAGGTCAGAAAATCATACCGATCCGCGCACTTCATTACAAAACCGATCAGTATGTATTCGGGTTCCGGATTGACGACTTTACCTACATCACGGATGCCATCAGCATCCCAGAAAAGGAAAAGAAAAAGATCAGGGGTTCAAGGATTATTGTTTTAAATGCCTTGAGGAAACAAAAACACTACTCTCATTTTAACCTGGAAGAGGCACTTGCTCTGATGGAAGAATTTAAACCTGAACAGGGATATCTCACACATGTCAGCCACCAGATGGGCCTGTATGAGCAAGTACGCCATGAACTGCCAGATTTCGTTAAATTTGCCTATGATGGCCTTGCCCTGACTTTTTAACCCTTTTAAGCGTTAGAAGGTTCATTGGGTTGCTTCCCAATCCATGGATCTCCTTACGGACAAACCTGAGTACCTGGTCATAATAGAGGATGATCACTGGCGACTCTTCCATCATGATCTCCTCCATCTCTCCATAATAACTGAACCTGGCTGAATCATTTACTGTAGCCATTGACTTTTCGTACAACCGGTCAAATCCGGCATTCGAAAAATGGGTATAGTTCGGTCCTTTAGGGCAAAAATTCTTTGAATAAAACATGGAGAGGTAGTTTTCTGCATCAGGGTAGTCTGCTATCCATGACGCCCTGAAAAATGGCAGTTTTGCTTCCGATTTCATCTCTTTCACTGCAGCTGGCGGGCTAACCTCGATTTTCATATCTATCCCGATGGCTGATACCTGGTGCTGAATATATTTGCAGATATCGAGATAGTCGGACGTAGATGTAAGAATTACCGGTGGTAACCCGGCACCACCGGGATAACCTGCTGCAGCCAACAGGTGTTTGGCCCTGTCGGGGTTATAATCGTAGAAAATCCTTCCGGAATCAAAGGTTGGCAACCCTTTGGGAATGATTCCCTGGCAACCGGGAATCCCAATGTTATTTCGAAGGTACCTGATCATCTTTTTCCGGTCAAATGAAAGGTTAATCGCCTGTCTGACAGCTTTGACCGGGATTTGCCGTAACATGCCCGGTTCATTTGCACCAACCATGAATGCAAGGTATTCAGTATTTAGGTAGGGTTCGGTGATCAGTTCAATGTCGCCGCTGTATTTTGGCTGAAGCTTGCCCTCACTGGTAAGAAGCTCATCTTTGTAAGTTGGGTCAAGACCAGACATCATGTCAAGGTTGCCTTTGATGAATTCAAGGAACGCGGATTGTTTGTCGGGCACAAATGTAATGGCCACAGCATCAAGGTATGGCAACCTCTGGTTATCAATGGTCTCAAAGTATATGGGGTTTTTAACCATAACCAGCTTCACTCCTTCCTTCCACATTTTAAATAAAAAAGGGCCAGTTCCGACCGGATGGCTGCGGAACTCTCCGCCATAATACGCCACGGCTTCGTGTGGAACGACAGAACAGTATTGCATGCTCAGCATTCGCAAAAATGGTGGAAACGGATGCGCCAGGTGTATGACAAAAGTTGAATCATCCAGAGCCTGAAATGCAGGCCCTTTTTCTCTATTTTCAACATTATTGAACAGCCATGCACCAGGTGAGGCCACCTTTGGATTGGTGATCCTTTGAAATGAGAAGACAAAATCAGAGGCTACGACACGTCGGCCTTTCCTGCGGGGAAAGGCAGGACTGTCATGAAAAAACACATCTTTTCGAAGGTGAAAAGTATAAACCAGTCCGGACTCCGAAACATCCCAGCGACTTGCAACACATGGCTGCAATTTCATGTGGTCGTCCAACTGGACAAGGCCGTTGTACAGTTGGTTAACAGCCCAGATGATAGTCTGATCCTTTGCAAAAGCCGGGTCAAGGGTAGCAATGTTGGCAGCTTCGTTATAGCGGAATACACTTTTCCCCTGTTCCTTTTCATAACTGGAACAGGCAACGAGCAACAGAAAGGTACTACAAAGAAGAAGGGTGGTTATCTTCATACAACAGGGCAAAAATATTTGTTTTTACAATATTAACAAGTATTAAGAAGAACCTCCCGGAAAAAATCATTAATTTTGGTACATCTTTCAACTATAAAAAAAATAATTCCATGAAACTACGATTGACTATTTTTCTGTTACTTATCTCATTCCTGGTGGTATCAAACGCACAGGATTTTTCAACCATGCCAGGTTCTGCCTATTGTGCCATGAAAAAGGCCGGAAAACAGAATCTTTCACGGCAGCCTTTCAACGCAAATGCTGGTCCGAAACACAGCTTTGATGTAATAAAATACACGTTAAACCTTGATCTTTACAACTGTTATTCAGCTCCATATCCTTACAGTTTCAGTGGTTCGGCCATTGTTTCTATAAAAATAGATTCAACCCTTAATTCGATTAAACTGAATGCCAGAAATTCATCCCTTGCCATTGATTCCGTGAGACTTGCAGGCGCCAGCTTTAATCATACCAGCGATTTTCTGAATATTCAGCTTAACAGAACTTACAACGTGGGTGAATTTGCTGATGTAAAAATATACTACAGGCACCTGAATATTCATGATAGTGCGTTTTATGTTAATTCAGGTGTTGTTTTCACCGATTGCGAACCGGAAGGAGCACGCAAGTGGTTTCCATGCTGGGATCAGCCTTCAGATAAAGCCAAACTGGACTTAACCGCCAAAGTCAAAGCAAACGTGAGACTTGGATCGAATGGCCGCCTGGCTGATTCGACCCTGGTGGGAGATTTTCTTACTTACCACTGGGTTTCTGATCAGAATATCGCAACCTACCTGATGGTTATCACCTCAAAAGTTAACTACCAGATAAATATTGACTGGTGGCATAAACTAAGCAATCCGTCAGACAGTGTTCCGTTCAGGTATTATTTTAACCTGGGTGAAAATCCTGCTCCAGTTATTGCTGTCATGCCGGCAATGACCGACTGGTTTTCAGAAAATTTTATCGAACATCCGTTTGACAAGAATGGGTTTGCCACTCTCAACCAGGATTTCGTTTGGGGTGGAATGGAAAACCAGACCCTTACCAGCCTGTGCCCGAATTGCTGGCAGGAGGGCCTGGCGGCCCATGAGTTTGCCCACCAGTGGTTTGGCGACATGATCACCTGTGCTACATGGGCAGATATCTGGCTTAACGAAGGGTTTGCCACCTGGTCAGAGGCATTCTGGTATGAAAGCTATGCTGGCTATGGCGCTTATAAATCAACGATTAACAACAATGCAACATACTATCTTTCCAACAACCCGGGATGGGCAATTTCCGATCCGCAGTGGGCGATAAACACACCTTCGAACGATATTCTTTTTGATTACGCCATTACCTACCTTAAAGGTTCTTGTGTACTCCATCAACTCCGTTATGTACTGGGTGATTCCCTGTTTTTTCAAACACTTCACAGCTACTGTGCCGATCCCAACCTCAAGTTCAATTCAGCAACCATCCATGACTTCAATGTCAAGGTAAACGAGGTTACAGGACAGGATTACAACTGGTTTTTCGATGAATGGATCTATCAGCCAAACCATCCGATCTATCAGAATACCTACAATTTTCAGGATATCGGAGGCGGGAAGTGGCAGGTCAATTTCTTTATGAAGCAGGTGCAACCCAATCCCTCGTTTTTCAAAATGCCCATTACGGTTTATGTCAAATTTGCTGATATGACCGATACAACCCTTATGGCCATGAATGATGTTAACTTCCAGCAATTCAACTGGAAATTCGACAAACAACCCATTTTCTTCCGCTTTGACAATGATAAACAGATTGTTCTGAAAGGAGGAAATACCGCTGTAGGAATCATAGAGGAGATAAAGCCCGGAGTTCACGTAACTCTTTCACAGAACTCGCCAAACCCTGCCGGCAATACCACCCACATCCGTTATGCAATTGACGCCACTATGGAGGTTAAACTGGAGATCACTGATATGCTCGGCATCATTTTGCTTCGCCCGGTTGAAAAACAACAGGTCGCAGGTACATACGACCTCGATCTTGATTGTTCCAGGCTCGCGGCAGGAACCTACCTTTGCAGGTTGACTGCAGGCAATGAACACCTGGTTAAGAAGATATCCATTATCAGATAGTGGCATGAGACTCATCAGTACGGTATTTTTTTTGGTGCTCATTTCAGCATTGACAACACTGCATGCATCACCAGGGTTGAACGGACCATCCGACACGGCTCACTTTTACACCAGGCATAGCTATGATGTGTTGAAATACAAGCTGGAAGTGAATTTATACCAGTGTTTTCGAACCCCGTTCCCTAAAACATTCACAGCCAGGGAGGTGGTCACTTTCCGTGTGGATTCTGCTCTGACCTCCATAAAACTGAATGCAAATACCGCCTCCCTGGCAATTGATTCTGTCAGGATGGCAGGTATTTCATTTACCCATCAGACAAATATTCTTGAAATCCAGCTTGACAGAAAATATGAGCATGGAGAGACAGTCGATGTTGAAATTTTTTATAAGCATAAAAGTACCAACGACAATGGTTTTTTTGTTTCCGGAGGATTTGTTTTCACCGATTCGCCACCCGAAGGAGCCAGGAAATGGATGCCCTGCTGGGACCGTCCTTCCGACAAGGCAAAATGGGAATTAATTGCCCGGGTGCCATTAAACGTGCGGCTGGGATCAACCGGTGTTTTATCAGATTCGACCATTGCGGCCGATACAATCAGTTATCATTGGATGACCGACCTGCCAGTCTCCACATACCTGATTACCTTTACTTCATGTGTTAATTTTCAGGTACAGACTCGTTATTGGCATAAGTTATCACATCCGGATGACAGTATTCCGATCCGCCTTTACTATAAGTCTGGTGAAAATCTTTCAGTGGCCAACAACTCTATTATTCCAATCACCGATTTTTTTTCCTCTAAATTCGGAGACTATCCATTTGAGAAAATTGGATTTGCTACCCTCAATGGCTCCTTTCCCTGGGGAGGCATGGAAAACCAGAGCATGGTGAACCTTCAGCCCGGTGGCTACAGTGATGCCGACCTGATTGCCCATGAGCATTCTCACCAGTGGTTTGGGGATCTCATTACCTGCGGAACCTGGGCAGATATATGGTTGAATGAGGGATTTGCCACCTATTGCCAGAATTTGTGGGTTGAACACTCTGCAGGTTATGACGCCTATAAAAACAGCATGAATACCCTGGCCAACTACTATCTTGCCCACAACCCCGGATGGCCCTTATACCATCCTTCATGGGCGATCAACACTCCAACCGGGAATACCCTTTACAACACGGCAATTACATATGATAAAGGAGCCTGTGTGCTTTTCCAGTTAAGGTATGTTATTGGTGACAGCCTGTTTTTCAAGGTGATGCATGATTACGCAACAGATACAAGTCTTATCTTCAGGAATGCCTTCACTGAGGATTTTGTTGCAAAATCCAGTAAATCATCCGGGCAGGATCTTACCTGGTTTTTTAAGGACTGGGTTTACAATCCTAATCATCCTGTTTATCAAAACACTTTTGATACCGACAGCCTCGGAGAAAGCTCATGGCGCGTTTCCTTCATTGTAAACCAGACCCAGGCAAATCCTCCCTTTTTCAGGATGCCGTTGCAGGTGAAGATCAGTTTCAATGATGCAACGGATACCATTATCCGGGTGATGAATGATGAAAATCACCAGGTCTTTGCTTTTGAATTTTCCAGGAAGCCGGTTAACCTTGTTTTTGACCCATTTCGTAATATCTTGTTAAAACAGGCGGCAACCATATACAGCATCAAACCGGGACCAGCACAAAATGTTTTCAGACTGAAACAGAATGAACCCAATCCATGCAGTGGGTCAACGCAGATATCCTATGAAGTAGCAGTTGAGAATAATGTGACGATCTCCGTCCTTGATAGCAGCGGGAAGATGGTGGATTGTCCTGTCAACCGGGTTCATATACCCGGAAAATACAGATTTGACTGGGATGACCATGGATTACCTGCTGGCATCTATATGATAAGAATGGAAGCCGGTAATTTTGCAGAGACCAGGAAAATGGTCATTTTCAAGTAAAACGTACGTACTAATAGGTCAGCGCAAGGGGGTTCTTCACCTTTACATCCATTAGTGCAAGATCTTTGATCTCCTGCATCTCATCAATGTAGTGGAAAGTGAGCCCGGCAATGTATTCCGGCTTGATCTCTTCAATATCCTTTTTATTCTCTTTTGACAGTATGATGTCGGTGAGGTTTGCTCTTCTAGCTGCCAGCATTTTTTCCTTGATCCCTCCTACCGGTAGTACCTTCCCCCGCAAGGTGATTTCACCTGTCATGGCAAGCCGTTCCCGGACCTTAAATTGTGTAAAGGCTGAAGCAAGGGCCGTGAACATCGTAATTCCTGCCGAAGGTCCGTCCTTGGGGGTCGCACCTTCCGGTACGTGGATATGTACACTCCAGTTCTGAAATACGGATGGATCAATGCCGAAGACTTCCGAATGTGCCTTAAGGTAGGCCAAAGCAATGGAGGCAGATTCCTTCATGACATCCCCCAGGTTCCCGGTCAGGGTAAGCTCCCCTTTGCCCCTGCTAAGGCTTACTTCCACGAAAAGGATCTCACCTCCAGCCATTGTCCAGGCCAATCCCGTGACCACACCGGCCACCTCATTGGAAATGTATTTGTCGGCCTGGAAGATGGGAATTCCCATAATTTTTTTCAGATCGGCAGCAACCAGTTTCTTCGTGAACTTCTCCTTAGAGACGATGGCAATGACTTTGCTCCGGATAATTTTAGCAATGCTCTTTTCAAGCATGCGTACCCCTGACTCACGGGTGTAATCTTCAATGATTTTAGTGATCAGTTCATCACTGAACACAATCTGGTTTTTCTTAATCCCATGATCCTGGAATTGCCGGGGAAGCAGATGCCGTTTGGCAATCTCCACCTTCTCTTCCAGCAGGTATCCTGGAATATCTATAATCTCCATGCGGTCGCGGAGCGCAGGATGAATGGTACTCAGGGTGTTGGCTGTGGCAATAAACATGATCCTTGAAAGATCGTACTCTATTTCGAGATAATTGTCGTAAAAAGCACTGTTTTGTTCAGGATCGAGCACTTCAAGCAAGGCAGCCTGCGGATCGCCATTGATGTTCATCCCCATCACTTTATCGATCTCATCCAGCACAAAAACAGGGTTTGAACTTTTTGTTTTTTTCAGGCTCTGCAAAATTCGTCCTGGCATTGCCCCGATGTAGGTTTTCCTATGTCCCCTTAATTCCGATTCATCACGAAGGCCGCCCAAAGACATTCTGGTATATTTTCTGCCCAATGCCCGGGCAATGCTCTTTCCCAGGGATGTCTTCCCAACACCCGGAGGTCCAACAAGGCACAGAATGGGTGATTTGAGATCACGTTTCAGTTTGATGACAGCCAGATGTTCAATGATGCGTTCTTTAACTTTCTCCAGGCCAAAATGATCTTCATCCAGCACTTGTTGTGCATGGCGGAGGTCAAGATTATCGGGGGTAAACTCTCCCCAGGGGAGCTGAACGAGGGTTTCGAGATAATTGGTTTGTGTTGAATATTCAGCAGCCATCGGATGCATCCGCTGGAGTTTGATCATCTCTTTTTCAAAAATTTCAGCTACCTCTTTCGACCATTTCTTGTCTTTCGCCTGCTCCCTGAGTGCGTTTATTTCCTGGGAATTAGGGCTTCCCCCCAGTTCTTCCTGAATGGTTTTCAACTGCTGATTCAATAAGAAATCACGCTGTTGCTTGTCGAGATCTGTTTTAACCTTATTCTGGATTTGCTGTTTCAGATCGGCCACCTGCAGTTCTTTTGTCAGGAGGGTCAACACAAGATTGGCACATTCAGTCAAATCGGCAACCTCAAGCAATTTCTGCTTTTCTGTGAGATCAACATTGAGGTTTGATGAGATAAAGTGGACCAGGAAGGAAGGTGATTCAATGTTTTTGATGGCAAATGCCGCTTCTGACGGGATGTTGGGCGATTTGGCAATAATCTGGATGGCAAGGTCCTTCAGGGAGGCGATCAGGGCGCTGAATTCACCGTTGTCGGCTGGAATATTCACAGGTGCTTCAAATGCAGTAACCGATGCCATGATGTACGGATCAGACTGGATCAACTCCTTAATTGCAAAACGACGTTTTCCCTGGATAATGGCAGTATTACTGCCATCGGGCATTTGTAAAATCTTGATAATATAAGCAACTGTTCCAATCTGGTTGAGATCGTCAAATTCAGGATCTTCGACTCCTGCATCCTTCTGTGCAACCACCCCGATAATGCGGCTTCCTTTGTAGAACTCGCGGATGAGTTTTATCGACTTGTCACGGCCAACGGTTATTGGAATAACGACCCCCG
>JBMOIP010000047.1:0-33962 GCA_049317265.1 Bacteroidales bacterium | reverse complement strand
CAGGGGAAGTATCGGGAGTGATTCAGGGACCTCCTCCGTATTCATTGCTTCCTCATCCTCAGATGACAATAAAGGGATAAAGTCAGTTTCTGAATCAATTAAATCAGAAAACATCAGTGCATTGGGTCCTAATTGATTCTCCATAATTTTAGAATACTCAAAATATCACAAACCCTGAAATTATTTCAGGGTTTGCTGCAATGACAATAAATGTGCCACAGGATGGATGATTACCTGCTATAGGTATTTATTCTTGAGGGTAAGATTGTATACATTGGTCAGGAGATCGCGTTCAACCTCATCAAAAACACGCCGGCGGCGCTGGAAAACAATCTCGGCGACTTCCATGGCCTTTTTAATGCTATAATTGGTATGCCCTGCCGTTCCTCCCCAGGAAAATGAGGGGATGAAGTTGCGCTGGAATCCTGAACCGAAAATATTTGCGCTCACCCCTACTACGGTTCCCGTGTTAAACATGGTATTAATTGCACATTTTGAATGGTCGCCCATCACAAGTCCGCAAAATTGCAGGTGCGTATTGATGAAAGTCTGCTTGCCATAACTCCACAGCCTGACATTATCGTATGTATTCTTAAGGTTGGAAGTATTAGTATCTGCTCCCAAATTGCACCATTCGCCGATAACGGAGTGCCCGAGGAATCCATCATGAGCCTTGTTTGAATAGCCGAAAAGTACGGAGTTGTTAAGTTCTCCCCCTACACGGCAGTATGGACCAACGGTGGTAGGACCATAAATCTTAGCGGACATTTTAACTTCGGCGCCCTCACAAAGTGCAAATGGTCCACGGATTACTGCGCCTTCCATAATCTCAGCATCTTTCCCGATATAGATAGGCCCGGTGGTAGCATTAAGTACTGCACATTCCACCCTGGCGCCTTTCTCAACAAAGATATTCTCAGCGCCGAAAACCCTGTTTGTTTCGCTTAATTTCTGAGACTTCCTCCCTTTGGTTACCAGGGCAAAATCCTCAGCGAGGGCCAGCTCGTTTTTTGAAAATATCTCCCAGGTGTGGTTTATCTTAAGGGGAACTTCCTTCATCTGGATCTCTTCAATACCTTCCGAGGAGGTATCACCCGGATTATCGAGCTCCTCGGCGGTAACATGCAAAGCGATGATGGTATCGTTGTATACTACTGTTTGATTTGGCTTAAGATTTTTGATGGCATCGATGATTTCGTCATTGGGACAAATGGAGCCATTGATGAGAATATTCTCTGCCATTTTAACAATCGGAAACTTCGGACTCAGGTAACTATCTGTTAATGATGAAGTTGGTGATTTAAGTCGCTTTTCCCATTTTTCCCTGATCGTTAAAATACCGATGCGTATATCAGAAACAGGTCGGGTGAATGTCAGGGGCAGTAAGTTGGTCCGGACAATACTTTCGTCAAACAGTATGTAATTCATTTTACAAGAGAGTTATAACAAATCAATGATGTATTCTTCCATGCAAAATTAGAAAATAAAACATATAAAAAAAGAGCCCCCGCAAAATTGGAGGCTCTTTTCATGATATAACAGAAATGCTTTACTTGGTCGCGTTGTTTCTGTCGATATGCTTCTGATACCTGCTTTTGAATTTGTCGACACGACCAGCGGTATCAACCAGTTTCATTTTACCAGTATAAAAAGGATGTGAGGTGTGGGAAATTTCAAGTTTCACCAACGGGTACTCCACTCCATCTTCCATGACGATGGTCTCCTTGGTTTTAACGGTTGACTTCGAAAGAAAAGTGTACTCGTTTGACATGTCTTTGAATACGACCAGTCTGTAATCTTTCGGATGGATATCTTTTTTCATTGCAATGTGGTATTTTTATGAGGGTGCAAAATTAATGATTAAAAATTGATTTCCAAAGATTTTTTGTTATCATATTCAAGAAAGTAAAAACTCCAGGGTATCTATATGATCTGCGTAATCCCATAAAGCCGGATTTTGTCCCTCTCCCGGACGCAATGACTTGATTGACAGTGGCATCTTGCTAACAGCACACTGGAGTGTGTCACCATAGCGCTTGACGGATTCGTCAATTTCTTCCGGGGTTGAATAAAATTCATAATTAAGCAAGGCGATTCGGGAAGCCAATTCAACATCTTCTTTAAGCAAAAGAAACCCTGTGTCGATAAAGGGCACCTGGCCTACCATGAAAATCGACTTGTTATATTGATAGTTATTAAAGTATTTATTGTGATTGATGAAATCGTCATACTTGCTTAGCGCCTTTACCAGGGCTGTGAAATCGTATCCTGCAGGAACATGGATTTTAGATATGCTGCGGCATCCCATACCAAAATAGAGCATGATGTCATCCGAAAGATTTTCCAGTTCACCTGAACTTTCATCCCCGTTCAATACGGCAATGCTGTGCCTCGTTTTTCGTATGATATGCGGATGGCGGCCAAAATAGTGTTCAAAATATCTCGAAGTATTCGAACTTCCGGTGGCAATGATGGCGTCAAATTGTTCCAGTCTGCCAGTAGTAAAGAAAATTTTATCCTTCCATCCGGAATGGTGTTCGATCATGATCTCTGCCATGGCAGGCAGTAAATGGTTATCGGAAGAAGATAGCTTTGCGATAAGGGTATGGCCGGAAATCAGCACGCACAGAAAATCGTGGAACCCTACTGCCGGAATATTGCCTGCCATCACCACGCCGACCTTTCGACTGTTTTTCAGCGCATCCAGGTTGTCAATGTACGGCGCCAGCCATTTGTCCAGGTTCTCGGCCGTCAGGCTCCTGCCTAAATTGTTCAATGCGATTCTTATATGTTCCGGTGTGAACCATGGATTAGAAGAAAATGCCATTCCGGCAGCCCTGACAAGCGGCTGTATCTCCATTTCGTTGCTAAGTTCGTGGTACCGGCGTAACCTGTCACCCAAAATCTCAAACGACCTGATTCGTTCTGAAAGAACCATTCTTTTTTCTGCAAAGGTAACTCAATAAAAATTTATCCATTATGGCAACCCGGATAACTTCCTGCATCTTTATTTTCAAGGACCAATTCGTGGATTATTGGAGTGAAAAGGCTTCATCCCTGTTCTCTTTGAACTATCTTTGCCGTTCAACATACCAAATACCCTAAATTTGCAGGATGCCCGGAAAACCACGATACCTGACATTGCTTCTATTATTCACCGCGGGGATGAGCATGATTGTTAACGGACAGCATTTCCAATCATGCATTCAGGCTGAAAATCGACTTTCTGAAATCCTTTCTCTCATCAACAAGGCCACCAATGATGGTACCAAAGACTCCCTCAACCAGGTTTTTTCAACTGAATTGTCGGAGATATTAATACTTGAAGGATCTGATAATTATCCCTTTGATTCATTGAAGACCCTGGTTAAATTAAAATCTCCTGATCACAAATTCAGGATATTTCACTGGAATCTGCCGTCGGCAGATGGGAAGCACCGCTACTTCGGGTTTATTAAAATGACGGGATTAGCACCACCATTAATATACCAACTTGTTGATTTTTCCGATTCACTGGTTTCGCCCGACACCTTGCTTCTTGACAACATGCACTGGCCCGGAGCACTGTATTATAAGGTAATTCCAGGTGAAACATCTTCCGGGGGGACAATATACACACTCCTGGGATGGGCAGGCAGAAACCAGACTATCACGCAGAAAGTAATTGAAATACTTTCCTTTGATGGTGATAACAAGCCACATTTTGGTTACAAACTTTTTCCAGATTATAAAAATGGGAGCATGACCCGGATTGTTTTCCGGTTTGGTGCCACCACTACCATGTCGTTGAAATTCGAAAAACAGACCATTGTCTCGAATAAAAAATGGAACATCAAAAAACGGGATTTCGACTATTCACTGCAGACCTCCGACATGATTGTTTTCGATAAAATGGTGCCACTCGATCCCTTGCTGGAGGGACAGTTTCAGTATTATGTTGCAGCAGGAGACACCTTTGACGGGTTCCTGTTCAGCAACCATTTCTGGACCTTCATTGCCGGTATTGATACCCGGAATAAAAAGTAGAAATTTTCACTATTTTTTTGAAATTCACTTCAATTTATTTGCTTAGTTTTCTTAATATTGCAGTACTAAAAACTAACACAGCTGAAAACAATTAAAACTTTAATCTTATGAAAAAGCACAATTTTAACGCTGGTCCCTCTATTCTTCCCCGCATTGCCGTTGAAAATTCAGCCAAGGCTATCCTGGACCTTAATGGCATTGGTTTATCCCTGCTTGAAATCTCTCACCGCAGCAAGGATTTTCAGGCCATTCTTGATGAAACCGTTGCACTTTTCCATGAACTGCTGAACATCCCTGCCGGCTACCAGGTGATCTTCCTCGGCGGAGGTGCAAGTATGCAATTCTGCATGATCCCTTATAATTTTTTAAATAAGAAAGCAGCCTATCTTGAAACCGGTGTATGGGCGCAAAAAGCCATCAAGGAAGCCAAATTTTTTGGCGAGGTGGACGTTGTCGGTTCATCTGCTGATAAGAACTTCTGTTATATCCCCACCGGATATACTATTCCTGCCGATGCAGATTACTTCCATATAACTACGAACAATACGATTTACGGTTCGGAAATTCATACAGACATGGCGAGCCCTGTCCCCCTGATTGCAGACATGTCGTCGGATATTCTCAGCCGCCCTGTTGATGTTTCCAAATATGCCATGATCTATGGTGGTGCCCAGAAGAATCTCGGTCCTGCAGGAGTAACTTTCGTCATCATCAAGGAAGACATGCTCGTCAAGGCAGACCGGAAAATACCCACCATGCTTAACTATTCGACTCATACCAAGGAGCCATCCCTTTACAACACACCTCCTGTGTTTGCAATTTATACCTGCCTTGAAACCCTTCGCTGGATAAAAAGCATTGGCGGCGTAAAGGCTGTTGAAGCCATGAACATTAAAAAGGCAAACCTCCTTTATGACGCCATCGACAACAGTAAAATGTTTGTAGGTACCGTTGCCAAAGAGGGCAGGTCGCTGATGAACATCTGTTTTGTAATGAAAGAAGGATATAAAGACAAGGAAGATGCTTTCATGGAATTTGCGAAAACCAAGGGTATGATCGGAATCAAAGGCCACCGTTCGGTTGGCGGATTCAGGGCATCTACCTACAATGCAATGCCGATCGAGAGCGTTCAGGCACTTGTTGATGCCATGCATGAATTTGAAGCAGTTAATGCATAAAAATTATTCCAGGGACTGTATCCTAGGGTGAAATTGACAATTACCCTTTGATACAGCCTCTTCCTCTAAAAACTGAAAGACATGACAAAAGTATTGGTAGCTACCGACAAGCCATTTGCCTCGTCGGCTGTAAAAGGAATTCGCAAAGTAGTTGAAGATGCCGGATTTGAACTGGTTCTTCTCGAAGGTTATACAAGCCAGGATGATTTTATCGGCGCTATTGCCGACGTTGATGCGGTTATTATCCGCAGTGACAAGGCTGACAAGACTGTGATTGATGCAGGTCAAAAACTGAAGATCATCGTAAGGGCAGGTGCCGGCTACGATAACATCGATCTTGCCGCTGCTACGGCGAAAGGTGTTGTGGCCATGAACACCCCGGGACAGAACTCCAATGCTGTTGCAGAACTTGCACTTGGAATGATGGTATATTACGCCCGCGGTTTTTTCAATGGAAAATCAGGGAGTGAACTGATGGGTAAGAAACTTGGAATTCATGCCTACGGTTTTGTTGGTAAAAATGTGGCCCGTATTGCCAAGGGTTTCGGTATGGAAGTCTATGCGTTTGATCCCTTTATTTCACGCCAGGAAATTGAAAAAGACGGCGTTAAATGGATCGGTACAGTTGAAGAGCTATACAGCACTTGTCACTATATTTCCCTGCACATCCCCGCCAACAGTCAAACGAAGTTGTCGGTGAACCATACGCTGCTTTCCCGGATGCCTATTCCAGCCTGCCTGGTAAATACTGCACGAGCAGAGGTAATCCATGAGGCCGACCTTTTAAAAATGTTCCAGGAAAGAAAAGACTTCGCCTATCTGACCGATGTGGAGCCAACGAATAAAAGTGAGATCGAATCCGCTTTCAAAGCAAAATTTTTCTGTACCCCTAAAAAAATGGGCGCTCAAACTGAAGAAGCAAATATCAATGCAGGTATTGCTGCTGCAAGGCAAATTGTGGGCTTCCTGAAAGAAGGGGACAAAACATTTCAGGTGAATAAATAACCCAACGGTATTATTTTTTTACTATTATTGCACCCACAAGGATCGCAGGTCCTTAACTTCATGTATCATTAACAGGGTTAAACCATGGAAAACGAACACGAACGACCAACCACTTTCTTCAGGTTTGAAGATCTCAGAATATACCATAAGGCACTTGAGTATGTAGAATGGGTATACCTGATGGCGAAAAACACTAAGGATGATCCATTCATGGTATCATTTTTTGACCGGTTTATCACCTCAGCCAATGGCATCCCACTCAACATTGCTGAAGGATCATCCCGCAACAAGAGCCAGTTTGTTTATTACCTTAAGATGGCAAAAAGTTCGGTAAGAGAGTGTGTTGTGTTGTCGACAATTGCCCAGGGACGAGGTTTCATCAGTGATACTGCCTATGATGACTCCAAAAACAGGCTGATGGAGATGACCAAAATGATTGGTGCACTCATCGGATCGTTGCAGCGCAGTGTCAAACCTGGTGAACTTGACGACGAGGACGGTCCGGATTGACATTACCGCACCCTGCTCCATCATTTCTAATTTACTCAACTACTCATTAACAATCTACAGCTATGGCTATACTAAAACCATTTAAAGGACTTAGGCCACCCGTGTCCATTGTAAAGGAACTGGCTTCAAGACCCTACGATGTACTGAACTCCGATGAAGCAAGAGAAGAAGCAAAGGGGAACCCCTATTCGCTCCTTCATATTATAAAGCCGGAAATTGACTTACCGGCTTCTTTGGACATTCACTCGCAGCCAGTATACGATAAGGCAAAGGAAAATTTTGAGCTTTTCAAAAAGAGTGGCTGGCTGGTACCTGAAGCAAATGAACTTTTGTATATCTATGCTCAAACCATGAACGGAAAGACCCAGTATGGCATCGTAGGTTGTGCTGGAGTTGCCGACTATCTGAACGGAATCATTAAAAAGCATGAACTTACCCGGAAGGATAAGGAGGAGGACCGGATGAAACATGTCCGCATTACAAATGCCAACATGGAACCTGTTTTCTTTACCTATCCTGCTGTAAAGGAGATTGACAGGATCGTTGAATCCTTTGTGGCAGAAAATGCACCTGTATATGACTTTGTTGCAGACGATGGCGTCGGACACCATTTCTGGGTAATTGAAGATCAGTCAATAAATGCCGACCTCGTAACGTTGTTTAAGAAAGTTCCCTTCACCTATGTTGCTGATGGTCATCATCGTACCGCAGCAGCTGCCCTTGTTGGAAATGAGAAGAAACTGAACAATCCCGGGCATAACGGAACCGAAGAATACAACTTTTTCCTGGCTGTTCATTTCCCCGATGATCAGTTATCCATCATCGATTACAACAGGGTGGTAAAGGATCTTAACGGGTTATCCACTGATGAGTTCCTCCAAAAACTGGCGGGTGTTTTTACCATTGAAAAGAAAGGGAGTGAAATTTACAAACCTGGTTCTTTGCATAATTTCGGCCTTTACCTAGATGGTTGCTGGTATTCAATGACTGCAAAACCTGGAACCTTTAACGATTCCGACCCGATCGGGGTTCTTGATGTTACTATCCTTTCACGGCTGGTACTTGACAATATTCTTGGAATCACAGACCTTCGTACTTCGACCAGAATTGATTTTATAGGGGGAATTCGCGGACTCGGCGAGTTGAAAAAGCGGGTTGACGGAGGTGAGATGAAAGTTGCCTTTGCCCTTTATCCCGTATCCATGAAACAATTGATCGATATTGCAGATTCCGGCAATATCATGCCTCCCAAAACAACATGGTTTGAACCAAAACTAAGATCCGGGCTGGTTGTGCATGCGCTTGATTAGTTGTTCATGTACTCACTGAATACGGTCTGAAGGTAGGCTTTCCCTTCCAGTTTAATTGAATCGGAAAGCTTTGGATCTGTCCACCAATAGTAAAAATCAGGTCCTTTATCATAGGTAAAATAGCCTTCAGGCCTGATCCACCCTAAACCGTCTTCTGTAGAATAGTAAGCAAATTCACCGGTGGATGGGTTGAAAAGATCTTTGCTGTAATGAAACCCTTTTGAATCCAAATGTAATTGCGTCAATAGTGTTGCCGCAATATCGTTCTGGTTTCCAAGTTTATGGCAAACCGTTCCACGGTATTCCTCCTTAATGGTATTCCCATAAAACAACATTGGGATTTTATGATACTCTTTAGAGTGGGGATGCCAGTTCCTGTATGAATTATGGCTGTGGTCGGCCACAATGATAAACAGTGTATTGTTGAACCATGGCTGTGTTCTTGCCTTTGCAAAAAATTCCCCCAAACAATGATCAGTATAATAGGCAGCATTGATATATTCATGTTCATTGTCACCCCACTTCAATGGTTTGCCGAAAGGCTGGTCCCACGGAGAATGGGTTGACAGTGTGAAAAGAGCTGCAAAAAAAGGCGGTTTCATTTTGCCAATATCCTTTTCCATATAACCCAGCGTATACTCATCATGAATTCCCAGTTTCCCCTGTGGCATGCTCCCCGGGAAATTGTCACCCTCCATAATTTTATCAAATCCATTGAAGATGATGTAACTCTTGATATTGCCGTAAATCAGCTGGCCTCCGAAATAAAAAGCGGAACTGTAACCACTCTTTTTAAGCTCCTTCACGAGGCTTGGAAGCTTGACAAATTTATCCGGTTGCACAGTTATGGAACTAACCGGGTGGGCGGGAAAACCCCCGAAAATCGCTGCCATTCCCTGTTCGGAACGTGAACCCGAAGCATATACCTGGTCGAAAAGAATCCCGTTTTCCTGCATTTTTTTAAACTCCGGAGTTATACCAGCTTCGCCTCCCAGGCTTTCGATAAGGTCGGCCGACCAGCTTTCAAGGATCAACAACACAATATTAGGACGGGTTGTAGTAAGGACTGAAGATGTAGAATCAGAGGTTTTCTCATATATACGCCCCATGATCCTTGCTGCCACAGCTTTATCCATAAACACGTATGGATCATGGTCGAAGTTTCTGAGATTCTCGAAAATGCTGATATACAGGTTAAAGGCATTGTTTACGGAGGCAATGTTGAGGATGTTGTGATCAGAAAAGTAAGATTCACTTTGATTGATCGGAATTTGCTTCACCCCTCCGCGTAAACCGATTAATAAAAGCCCGGGAACAAACAGGAGAAATGCCATAGAGAACCAGAGGTTCCTTTCGTTACGCTCAATCTTCGTATAAAAAAATCTTAAATAGAGTAAGAACGCCGATACCGACATCAGAAGGAACAGGAAAATAAGTACTATAAAAGTTCCTGTTTCGGCAGAGTTGAATATTTCACCTGGATTGCTGAGGTACTTTATCACTTTGTAGGTCAGCTTAGTTTTCCATTCGGCATATATTCCCATTTCACCTGTTGCAGTGAGACTGTATCCGAAAATGATGATCGCCGTGTAAACCTTATTGACTGTGTTCATCCAGCGGGGGCTCCATACCGATTGTATTAAAAGGAGTAAAAATGGTATGATGAGTATATAACAGGTTGTGGCCAGGTCAAGTTTAAGGGAATAGTAAAATACTCCAAGGACTTCAGAAAAACGGATTTTCTCTACCAATATGATATTCAAATAGTAAAGAATGAAAACCAGGCGGGCCAGATTGAAAAAAACGATCCAGAAGGCCAGTTGTCGTAATAGGGAGAGAACAATTTTTCGCATAAAGAAGTAAAATGCAAAGGTAAGCCATAGACTCGTTCGCTCAAATGTGTAATTTTGTTTTACATAAAAACAGATTCAATTGACCATTGCTGAAAATATTATATTGTTGAAACGGTCGGTTCCTGAGAATATAAGGATTGTAACAGTTTCGAAGATGCAACCTGTTCATTCCATCATGGAGGCATACCGGGCAGGTCAGCGCATTTTTGGCGAGAACAAGGCGCGGGAGCTTGCAGAGAAGCAAGCGCATCTGCCGGGTGATATTGAATGGCATTTCATCGGTCACCTTCAATCCAACAAAATAAAATATATCGCGCCATTTATCAGCCTGATCCATAGCATTGACGGCTTAAACCTGCTGGCTGAAGTAAACCGGGGGGCGTTAAAAAATAATCGTATAATAGACTGCCTGCTTCAATTTCACATAGCCACGGAGGAGACCAAATTCGGGATGGATATTGAAGAAGCAAGGATGCTGCTGACTTCAGAAGTGTATAAGTCGATGAAAAATATAAGGATTACCGGCGTAATGGGAATGGGAAGTTTTTCTGATGATCAGCAACTGGTTCGCAGGGAGTTTAAATCCCTCTACTCTATTTTCGTGAAGTTGAAAACTGACTTTTTTAAAGACCCTGGAACCTTTGAAACTGTCTCTATGGGAATGTCGGGAGACTACCTGACTGCAATTGAGGAGGGAAGCACCATGATACGCATCGGAACCTCAATTTTCGGGGAGAACCGCTGAAACAAATCGCTGCTTTCCAAAAAAATCATTCATTACTTTCACATCCCTGAAACCCTGCAACTCTGTAAGCTGGCATATCTCCCGGCCAAACTTTTCATTAATTTCAACATACAGGGAAGCAAGCGGGCGCAGGTGGGAAAACGCAAAGCCGGATATTACCCTGTAAAACAGCAGCGGATCATCGTCACTGACATACAAAGCCATACCGGGTTCATGCTGGAGCACATTGTTGTGCATTTGGAGCTTCTCCCCTTCCAGCACATAAGGAGGATTGCTCACAATCAGGTCATAGGTGCCAAGATGATCCCAATCCTTTTCATTCAGGATATCTGCATGGATAAACGAAATAGCGCATTGCGATGAAATGGCATTCTCCTTAGCAACATCGAGGGCACCGGCGGAGACGTCAACCGCTGAGACCTCAGCATGCGCAAAAAATCGTTTCAGGTCGATGGCAATGCAACCAGACCCGGTTCCGATGTCAAGAATTGATATGGCCTTCATCTGCTTTCCTGCCAGGTCTGTTTTAATGATCGAGCACAACTCTTCAGTTTCGGGCCTTGGAACCAGGACATCCTGGTTTACCTTTAATGCCATTCCATTGAACCAGGATTTTCCGAGGATATATTGAATGGGTTTGCCTGTATACAACTCTTCCAGTGCATTGTTGAATAACATCAAGGCCGGCAAGGGGATATCATCGTTGAATGCCAGATGTACCATGGTTTTTTTCCAGCCAAGGTGCTCCTCAAAAAGAATATATGTTAATTGGGTGATCTCCTGCACAGAATATATTGGACCGAGTTTATCACGGAACTCAAGAACCAGATTTTTTACTGTTTTATGCGATTGTTCCATCCGGCGAAATTAAAATAAAAGTAACTTCGCTGCGATGGAAGATGTTAAAGATTCTTTTCTTTCTGTTGAAGGTGAGTCGAGAGCGTTGTTCAGGGACAAAGCCAGTAAATTTATTGCTGTAGCCTTGCCTGTTGTTTCGGAAGAGGAGGTAAAAGCCAGCCTGGAAGAGTTGAGGAAAACCTATCATGATGCCAATCACCACTGTTACGCATATCGTTTGGGTATTGATGGTCAGGTGTTTCGGG
Source organism: Bacteroidales bacterium (assembly GCA_049317265.1). Taxonomy (GTDB): domain Bacteria; phylum Bacteroidota; class Bacteroidia; order Bacteroidales; family FEN-979; genus CAIVAT01. The sequence goes on along the minus strand of JBMOIP010000047.1, from coordinate 22,232 downwards.
TTAATGATGACGGGGAACCATCCGGATCAGCAGGGAAACCAATCTACGGACAGATACTGTCAACCGGGCTTTCTGATATCCTGGTTGTGGTGGTGAGATATTTTGGTGGTACAAAATTAGGGATACCAGGGCTCATTCATGCTTATAAAACTGCTGCAAGAGAGGCCCTTGACCAGGCAGTCATTGTAGAGAAAACCATCAGAACGGAATTAAGGGTTACTTTTGACTATCCCGTGATGAATGAGATCATGAGAATATTAAAAGAGGAGGGTGTGAAAATCGTTCATCAATATGCCATGGAAAAGTGTGAAATCGATTTCCTGATTCGAAAAAGCTGTGAGGAAAAGATCATCACCAGGATAAACAGGCTGAAGAACATCAAGTTGACTAAAAAAGGAGAAAATCAGCCTCAAATTACGGAAAACCGGTACTAATAATAGTGGTGCAGAGGGTTGATTTAGCTAACTAATTGAAATTGTGACAGCACGTTATTTATAGCTGATATAAATAATAAAATTCCCTTGGTTTATGGTTAAATCAACGTGTTGAGACAATGCCAAATAGAACCTTTCAGGTGCATTTTTGCATGAAGGCAGCCACGATTTTTTAAAAACAATATTTTAATAAATCAAGGGAAAAACATTTTTTTTATCCACTTTTTTTTCCAAAATTTGTTAATTAAATCATGTGCCCCTGCTGAGGAGGATTTTGACGATTATCCAAATTCCAATGCCTTGATATATATTGAAATACGAAAAACAAGCAATTAATTATTACTTGTAACAGAATTGATGGAAAAGAACGCAGTTGAAGTTTGGGGAAATTGCCTGAAAGTAATTAAAGATAATATCAACTATCAAAGTTTTAAAACCTGGTTTCTGCCAATCAATGCGGTTAAGTTGCAGGACCATGTTTTAACGATCCAGGTTCCCAGCCAGTTTTTTTATGAGTGGCTTGAGGAACATTATATTGGTTTGCTTAAGAAGACAATCCGAAAGGAACTGGGAACTGAAGGTCGATTGGAATATAGTATCATTGTTGATAATTCCGAGAACCCTTTAACGATAAATGTACCTACTGGCGATAAAAATGCAACTTTAAATCAGCCTGTGTCTATGCCACTCGATTTAAATAAAGGTACTTCCAAAGAAATTCCAAACCCTTTTATCATTCCGGGGCTGAAAAAGATTAAAATAAACTCCCAACTGATTGAAAGTTATTCGTTTGACAATTTCATTGAAGGTGATTGCAACCGTCTGGCGAGATCTGCAGGATTTGCCATTGCAGGGAACCCCGGTAAAACAGCTTTTAACCCACTCCTTATTTATAGTGTGACCGGACTGGGAAAAACTCACCTTTCACATGCAATCGGACTCCAGGTAAAAAACAATTTTCCGGAGAAAACGGTTTTATATGTTACCACCGACCAGTTCACCAATCAATTCATCGATTCTGTAAGGAATAACAATCAAAATGATTTCATCCATTTTTACCAGATGATTGATGTGCTGATCCTGGATGATATTCACAACCTTGCCGGTAAGGAGAAGACACAGGATGTGTTTTTTCACATCTTCAATCATCTTCACCAAAAAAGCAACCAGATCATCCTGACTTCCGACAAGCCGCCTGTTGAGATGAAAGGTATTGAACCACGCCTCCTATCGAGGTTTAAATGGGGTCTCTCCGCTGACCTTCAGGTACCTGACCTTGAAACAAGGATTGCCATACTCCATAAGAAATTATATAACGACGGCATTCAGATTCCTGCTGAAGTCATCGAATACATTGCTTATAACATCAATACAAACATCCGGGAACTCGAAGGCGCACTGATCTCCCTGCTTGCACAATCATCGCTGAACAAGAAAACCATCACGCTGGAACTTGCCAAACAAATGATTGACAAGTTTGTAAGAAATACCTCGAGGGAGGTTTCCATTGATTATATCCAGAAAGTTGTTTGCGAATTCTTTAATATCCCGGTCGATATGATCTATTCCAAAACACGGAAACGGGAAATAGTCCAGGCACGCCAGCTTTCAATGTATTTTTCAAAAAAGCACACCAAATCATCCCTTGCCAGTATCGGGCTTCATTGCGGAAATAAGGACCATGCCACTGTATTGCACGCTTGCCGTACGGTGAACAACCTTGTTGAAACAGACAAGCAGTTCAGACAGTTCGTGGAAGAGCTGGACAAACGGATTAAACTGTAACCGAATTCATTACGGCATTGATAAAAGTACTTTTCGTCTGCACCGGCAATATTTGCCGGTCTCCCCTTGCAGAAGGTATTCTACGGGAAAAATTAAACAAGAGAAGGATTGCCTCCAAAGTTGACTCCTGCGGTTTTGAGTCTTTCCATGTTGGGGATGCCCCCGATTCCAGGGCACAGGATGTTGCCAGAAAACGAGGCATTGATCTCTCCTCCCACAGGGCCAGGCTTTTTACCGTGCGCGATTTTGACAATTTTGATTTCATCTTCGCCATGGACTCAACCCACTATAACAATATAGCGAGGCTGGCCAGGGATGAATCAGACATGGCCAAGGTTGATTACATGCTGAATATTCTCTATCCGGGAGAAAATCAAGGTGTTCAGGATCCCTGGTACCACGGACTGGGATCGTTTGAAACAGTTTTCGTTCAATTGGATCAGGCCTGTGACCTGTTAACGGAGAAAATCGTCACGGAGGCCATCACAAAATGAACCAATCCTCGCAGATAACCTCGGAGAATATCCTGGAGGCCGCCATGAGGATCTCACCGCATGTTAACCGTACCCGGGTTTTTACATCACAAACCATCAACAGATTGCTGAATGCGGAGGTTTTCCTGAAATGCGAAAATTTCCAAAAAGTAGGTGCGTTCAAAGCCCGCGGAGCCACCAACGCCGTTTTGTCGCTTGATCCTGGTGATATTTCATCAGGCGTTGCCACACACTCTTCAGGTAATCATGCGCAGGCCCTTTCCTGGGCTGCATCTCTTGTGAATACGAAGGCTTACATTGTTATGCCCATTAATTCATCGAAGATTAAAGTGGCCGCTGTAAGGGATTATGGTGGGATTATTACTTTTTGCGAGCCTACCCTTGCCGCAAGGGAAACGACACTCACCGATATCCTTGAACAAACCGGCGCCACAGAGATCCATCCATACAACAATACCGCTATTATAGCAGGCCAGGCAACGGCCGCTCTTGAACTTATTGAAGAGATTCCTGATCTTGATATGGTGTTGGCTCCGGTAGGCGGTGGCGGACTGCTGAGCGGAACTGCTCTTTCTGTCCACTATTTCCTTCCGGGAGGGAAAGTGGTTGGAACCGAGCCTGAACAGGCAAATGATGCCTATCTTTCACATCTGTCCGGACAATTTGTGCCATCTGTCAATCCCGACACCATTGCCGATGGATTGCGGACCTCCTTAGGATCCATAACTTTACCGATTATTTTAAATCATGTTCACGAAATTGTGACGGTTAGTGAAGAGAGTATCATTAAGGCAATGCGCTTCATTTGGGAGCGTATGAAAATCATAGTAGAACCGTCCTCAGCCGTTCCATTTGCCGCACTCCTGGAAAGGAAAGTTGAGATTTCAGGAAAGCGAGTCGGTATCATAGTTTCAGGCGGAAATGTAGATCTTGAGGACTTACCCTGGATGAAAAATGGCTAGCGGAACACTATATCTCATTCCCTCCCCCCTGGCAGAGGGGAGCGTAGAGGCAGTCCTGCCTGCAGGGACCCTGTCCATCATGCGAAGCCTTGAATTTTTCATTGTAGAGGAGATTCGCACGGCACGTAGATTTTTAATCAAGGCAGGTATTGAAAGGCCGATTGATGGCCTGAATTTCCAGGTTTTTAATGAGCACTCAAATGAGGATGAGGTCCAGGAATACCTGGAACCAGCTTTAATCGGCCACAACATTGGCCTCCTTTCGGAAGCTGGAGTTCCTTGTGTAGCAGATCCCGGATCGATGATAGTGAAAATGGCTCATGAAGCCGGAATTCGTGTAGTTCCGCTCACCGGCCCCTCCTCTATCCTGCTTGCACTGATGGCTTCGGGGTTTAATGGACAAAATTTTTCCTTCCTTGGATATCTTCCCGCTGATAAAATATTAAGAGTGAAAAAGATCAGGGAAATCGAGAAGAATGTGATGGAGCGGGATCAGACACAGATATTTATTGAAACCCCGTACAGAAATCTCCAGCTTTTTGAATCCCTGGTAAAATCATGCAGGAGCGACACACAACTATGCCTGGCAACAGATGTTTCAGGAATCAATGAATCGATCAGGTCGGGATCAATGGATTTTTGGCGAAACAGGAAACCGGATATCCATAAAAGGCCAACGATATTCTTACTCTACCATTTGTAACATTTTATGAACCTGGTCGTCAAAGGTTAGTTGCAAATTTCACCCTTTATTTTCTGATTTTGGAAACTGTACTCTCCATCAACAATATTTCGAAACGATATGGCAAGATCAGGGCAGTTAACGATCTTTCCCTTGAAGTTAAGAAAGGCCAGGTTTTCGGAATCCTTGGCCCCAACGGAAGTGGTAAAACCACCACACTCAGCATCATCCTTGAGCTGATCAAAGCCAACAGCGGAACCTTTCAGTGGTTTGGGAAGGCTCCCTCCAAAGAGAGCCGCAAGCGGATAGGGAGTGTGATCGAGAGTCCCAACTTTTTCCCATACCTGAGCCCGGTAGTTAATCTTCAGATTGTTGCCGATATCAAAGATCTTGGTTATGAGGATATCGACAGGGTTCTCAACCTGACAGGTCTTTATGAGCGAAGGAATACCCGTTTTAAAACTTTTTCGTTCGGCATGAAACAACGGCTTGCAGTTGCCTCTGCCCTTCTTGGAAATCCCGATGTGCTGATCCTTGATGAACCCACTAACGGGCTTGACCCCCAGGGAATTGCCCATATCCGGGAGTTAATCCTGCTAATTGCCCGCGAGGGCACCACCATCATCATTGCCTCTCATCTCCTGGATGAAATTCAGAAAATTTGCAGCCATGTCGCTGTTTTAAGCAAGGGGAAAAAACTTTTTGATGGCAAGGTGAGCGAAGTCCTCGCCATTTCGGATTCCTATGAACTGTCATCAGGCAACATCGCCCATCTCTCCGCGGCAATCCTGGCACATCCGGCATTTCAGTCTCAGGTGCCTGGCGAAGGAAAGATCCAGGTATACTTTAAAAATGAGGTAAATCCTGGCGAATTGAACCAGTTCTTCTTTCAGCAAGGCATCACCCTGACACATCTGGCAGAAAGGAAACGAAGTCTTGAACAGCATTTTCTCGAACTATTAGACCAAAACAAATGATCAAACTACTTAAAATCGAGTTCAAGAAAATTCTGACCTACAAGATTTTCTGGATACTTACCGGCTCCTATTTCCTCTTTCTTGCGCTTGGGTTGTTTATGGCAGAGTTCATGATCAATAAGCAGGTTGATAGTATTAACAGCCGGATGCCGATCCCTTTTCCCCATATCAACATCTACTTTTTTCCCTGGATATGGCAAAATATGACCTTTTTTGCAACCATCCGGTATGTGTTAATTTTTCCGGCTATTGTCATCATTATACTGATTACCAATGAATTTACTTATAAAACCATACGACAGAACATCATCAACGGACTCAGTAAAGCTGAGTTCCTGAGTTCGAAATTGCTGATTATCCTGCTGATCTCAACCATCATGACCATCCTGTTAACCATTGGTACCCTGATCATTGGGATGTCGCACACTTCAGGTCTCAGCGTAGGGCTGATATTTGAAAAATCCTCCTTTATAATTGGTTTTTTCATCACCATGCTCACCTTTCAGACCTATGCCCTGTTTTTTGGCTTCCTGCTCAGGAACACCGGGCTTTCCATCGCGCTGTTCACCATGTATACTCTTATTGTAGAGCCTATCCTTTACTATCTGCTTAAGAGTCCAATGGTATTTAAAAACAATATTTCACCTTACCTGCCTGTCAATGCAGTCCTTCGGGTAACGGAATACCCATCCATACAATTTCTGAAGACCTTCATGGGTTTAACACTGCAGGACTCGGTAAGTGTTGCCAGTTGTGCCATTCCTCTTGGCTATTCGGCAATAATGGTTGGAATTGTGTATTGGGTGCTGGCTAAGAGGGACCTATAATCAAACGCACGGTTTATTTACATTCCTTCCCGTTTCCTGATCACCCATTCTGCGGTAAGTAATCCGATAATAAGGATGAAGAGCCATGGATTTCCGATTAAATCCCTCATTTTCCTCTGGTAAACTGATACAGACCGGATATCTTCGCGGGCAAGGATTTTGTCGGCGAGTTTGCCGATTTCGGAGCGGTTGAGCATCTCACCGTCATGAGATTTTGCGATTCTGAAAAGAAGGTTGTGATCGGCCACCAGGCTGGAACTTTCAATATTGACAGGTTCTACGTAGAATTTACCGGTTTTCTGATAAATTTCAGAACCCACTTTTACAGTTGCTTTATAGGAATATTCGCCGATTGGGAAGAGTCCTGCATTGAGGTAATAGGATTTTGGCGTTTTACTGAATACAAACGGGTAGCTTTTGTTGTTGACATCGGTGATGGCAATGTTGACTTCCGGTTCGTTGATTAGCTCATAGGAGGCATTGAACACTTCTGCCTCCATTTCAACCGGTCCATTCTCCGAAATCCTGCTGTTGAGGTGAATCCTGAAAAAACTTTTATCCTCTTTTGTGGAGAGATATTGGGCTATTTTATCAATCAGCAGGTCAAATGATTCATGATTGGACTGCTGCATGAAATCAGAAATTCTCCAGCGCCAGATATTTTCCCCGGCAATAAAGCCTGTTTTCCTTTCGCCAACACGGGTAAACATGATCATTGGAGTGCGGGTTGTGACACTTCCGATTTTCTGGTAAAACAACACATCGGTTAATGGGCTTATCAGGTAGGTCCCGAAAGGAGATTGTAGCGGCGGGAACTCACTAAAGACAGCAATCTCCTTTTTATCGAGGGAGAAGAGCGGGAAATCACTGTTTACCGCAGGCTGGGATTCAGTAAAGGAGTTTTTGGTACTGTTGATGATCAAACCCTGCTTCAGGTTGTTAAGTGCATTGACATCGGTTTGTGACCCGACAATAAAAAGCAATGAAACTTTCGACCGGAATAATACACCAAGGTCTGCAGTATTTGTTATGGCGGGAAGTTGAATGAGGATCACAAGGTCATATTTATCAAAGTTTTTGGGCAGGTCCCCCGTACGCAGAAGGTCAACTTCAAAATGGGATGACCCCTCCAGGCCCTTTTGAATTGCAGCAACATCAGGGTGGGGTGAATCAAATACGAGGGCGATCTTTTGACGCTGATCAAGAATTTCAACAATGAAGCTGGTATTGTTGTTAAACTTGCTGCCTTCCCCTTCAGCCTCAGAAAGTTTAAGGGCGTATTTGACAACCCCTTTATCCCTGGCTTCAAGCATGAAGGTAATTTTTTGCAAGGTGTGATCGCTGTTCGCCTTGATCTCTTTGGTTTCAAGTTGACGGGAGCCTTGGGAAAGGGTAAGCCTGGTAGAAATACCAGCACATTTATTCATCTCAATTAAAACTTCAACTGGAAATTTATCCCCTTTATAGGCTGTTTTATTGACCAGGACTTTCCGGATGAGAATATCTTTCTTCAGCATGGTATCGCCCAGGGCAATAGTATATACCGGGAACGACACTTTTCGCGCCGCATAAAAAGGATCGGTCCCTTCATTGAAGATCCCGTCGGAGGCAAGAATGATCGCAGCCGCATTCCGGTTTGAATACCGGGTCTCCACCTCGTTGAAAAAGGATGAGATATCCGTTTTTACACCATTGAAGGTTGGATTGAATCCGGGAGAAAGGTTATCACCCAGCGAGTATACCTTTACATCACATTTTTTTTGCAACGCTTCTACCAGGATGTTGAGAGATTTTGGAAATTCAGTCCGGTAATAGGCTGAATCGCTGGTGAGAACCATTGACCTGGAGTTGTCGACCCCAAGAATGATGATTGGCTTTTCAACCAATTTGTCTGTTTGTCGGATCATTGGCCCGAGAAGAAGGAAGAATATCAGGGAGACAGAAAGAAATCTTAACAGCGTTATAATCTTGTGGAAAGCCGGCTTCAGACCACTTCTTATCTCCCGGTAATAGAGGGTAAAAGCATAAGCCGCTCCGGCCAGAAGGCAAAAAATAATAAAAACAAAAGGGTATTCCGTAACCAGTCCCAAAATTTCCGGATTATTCAGCTATGAGGTTAAGTGTGCAATCCGCCGCAAACTGTAATGGCCTGTCCTGTAACATACGAGCTAAGGTCAGATGCCAGGAAGAGGGCAAGGTTGGCAACATCGTCAGGAGTGCCGGCGCGTTTCATGGGAATGTCCTGGATCCACTTATCGCGAAACTCCTGGGGTAATTTTGCAGTCATCTCGGTTTCAATGTACCCAGGTGCAATTGCATTGCACCTTACATTGCGGGAACCCAACTCCTGTGCAATTGATTTGGTAAAGCCAATGATTCCTGCCTTGGAGGCGGAATAATTCGACTGTCCGCTGTTTCCTTCAACACCAACCACCGAACTCATGTTGATGATGGAGCCAAACCGTTGCTTTATCATCACCTTCTGGATGGCTTTGGTCAGGTTGAAGACCGACTTGAGATTTACATTGATGACACGGTCCCAATCCTGTTCCGTCATTCTCAGCAACAGGTTGTCACGTGTAATACCTGCGTTGTTCACCAGGATATCAATGGTTGAAAAATCTTCCATGATCCTGGATATCAGAAGCTCGCCATCGGAAAATGAGCTGGCATCCGAAGCATAGCCTTTGGCTTTGATGCCAAATGCGGCAAGCTCTTTCTCCAGTTGAATTGAATCATCATTGTATTGGATATCGGAAAAGGCGATGTTGGCGCCATTTTCAGCAAATTTTATTGCAATTGATTTCCCGATGCCACGGTTGGCACCCGTAATCAGGGCAGTTTTTCCTTCAAGTAATTTCATGTTGTTCATTTAAATTTTTGCAAAGATAGGAATATACTAAAATACAAATGGAGGTTAGTGGTTTCATCCTGCGTAGGAAAAAGCAAATTTCCCTGACAGTTCTTGAACCTTCACCCGGAATTCAGAATAGCAGATTTTTAAATCCACTTAACAAGATTAAAGTCTTGTCTGTGTGGCAGTAATGGACTCTTTGGAAATAGCCTGAATACAAAATCATACACTCCTGCCTGGTTTATTGGAATGTCACAGGCAAATGACACAAGATTCTTTTCAGAGCGCATAAGTGTCATCTCCTCTGTAAAGCTGGGCTCTTTCACCTCATCGTTTATCTTTTTCCCGAAGAGCACTTCAATCCCGATATCGGTACCCGACAATTCGTTCAGGTCGAGCACAATTTCAGCCTTAAAGGATTCTCCAAGTGAGAGCGGTTTTACATTTGAATCAGGAACTTTTACAGAAACCACCTCGATGCTCTCCCACCCTCGCATCACTTTTCGTTTCCAGCTGGCGATATGACGGGCCATTTCATAATTCTTACCAGCCATGATCCTTGACCGTTTGAACAGTGGATTGTAATACTGGCGGATATAGTCGTCAAGTTGCCTTTTCATGGTAAAGTGAGGGGCAATTTCAGAAATCGTATTCTTGATGTAGGAAACCCACCGAACGGGTATATTCTGTTCATTCACATCGTAATAGATCGGGATAATCTCCTCTTCAAGGATGGAATAGATGGTTTCAGCGTCCAGTTCGTCCTGAAACTGGGGATTGTCGTAGGTGGGCTCTTCCTGGAGCGCCCATCCTGCATTGGGTTTATAACCTTCTGCCCACCAGCCATCGAGAACGCTGAAATTAACTACGCCGTTCATCACGGCTTTTTCACCGCTTGTACCAGAGGCCTCAAGGGGCCTCGTAGGTGTATTTAACCAGATATCTACCCCTTTGATGAGATACTTGGCAACTTCCATGTCGTAATTCTCAAAAAAGAAAATTTTACCGACAAACTCAGGGATATGAGATATTTCATAGATCCGTTTGATCAGATCCTGCCCTGCCTTGTCATTCGGATGAGCTTTGCCGGCAAACATAAACTGCACGGGTTTCTCCTTGTTGTTGACAATCCTTGACAACCTGTCGAGGTTACTGAAGAGCAAATGCGCACGTTTGTAGGTTGCAAATCTTCTTGCAAATCCGATGGTTAAGGCCTTTGGGTTAACGGCTTCCTTTATCTTGAAAATTAGCTTTGGATTTTCATGGCGACGCGTCATATCGGCATAAAGATGTTGCAAAAGGTACTCGGTCATCTGCCCTTTTTGCTTTAACTTCATACTCCAGATCGTATCGTCACTTACATTATGGATATTCTTCCAGTAATGCGGATTTGACTGATCGCTGAAAAATCCGTCACCAAACTCCTTGCTGTAGAGTTGCTGCCACGATTTGGCAGTCCAGGTTGGCAGATGAACTCCATTGGTAACGTACCCGATGTGAAGTTCTTCGGGGTAGAAGCCCTGGTATAGTTTAACAAACATCTCCCGGGTTACTCTTCCATGGATTTTACTGACGCCATTGATCTCCTGTGACAGTTTTGCTGCAAGCACGCTCATCGAGAATTTTTCATTCACCTCATAATCAACCATCCGTCCAAGGTTCATGAATTGCTCCCACTTCAGGCTGAGATGGTCGGGATAGTGCGAAAGGTAGCGTCGTAACAAGTCCTCAGGAAAGGTATCATGCCCTGCCGGAACCGGTGTGTGGGTGGTAAAAAGGGTAGAAGAACGAACCATCTCCAATGCCTGCGGAAAGGTGAGCTTTTCATTCTGGATAAGCTTTCTCAGTCTCTCCAATCCTATAAATGCAGAATGACCTTCATTGCTGTGAAAAACATCAGGTTTGAAACCCATGGCATCAAGCATCCTGATTCCGCCGATCCCGAGGAGTAGTTCCTGGCGAAGCCGGTTTTCAAGGTCTCCTCCATATAACTGGTGAGTTATGCTGCGGTCGGCTTCTTCATTTTCTTCGATATCCGTATCCATCAGGAAAAGCGGCACACGCCCCACATCGCAGCGCCAAACCTTGGCATACATGGTTCGGCCGGGAAGTGCGAAGGTGATTTTCAGCCAGTTGCCATTCTCATCACGGATTGGGATTAATGGCAGGTGGGTGAATTTTTGAGGTGTATAAATGGCAATCTGGTCTCCGAAAATGGACAAACTCTGGGTAAAGTAGCCATATCGGTAAAGAAGGCCAATTCCAACAATGTTGTAGTTTGAATCACTTGCCTCCTTCAGATAATCACCTGCAAGCATTCCTAATCCACCGGAAAAGATTTTTACTGTGTCGTGGAGTCCATATTCCATGCTGAAATAGGCTACCTGTTCTTTAGGTTTTTCACTGGCCCTGGCCATATAGGCATCAAACGCAGCAGTTACCCTGGTAAGTTTGTTTACAAATTTCTCATTGTTGCTTAAATTCTGCAACTCATTGAATGACAACGATTCGATAAGCGCTATCGGGTTGAATTTCAACTCATACCAACGCTCCTTGTTGATCAGTTCAAACAGTTCTGACCCTTCATAGTTCCACGACCACCATAAATTTTTAGCCAGGCGTTCCATCCCGGCAAGGTTTTCGGGAATCCGCTGCTGAATAAGTACTTTTTTCCATTCCGGCCGGTCAACAATGGTTTTCAGTGGGGTTGTCAATAGTTGTGGCTGCTTGGTGGCAAATAGTTCAGCCCTGGCAGCTGTTTCGTCCAATGTATCGGAATATGCCTCTTTGTAGTTGTCAATCAGGTTTTTCCACAGTGCTGACCTGGATATTTCAAACGCCTTGATCCTCGCTTTGATGATCTCCTTTTCTTCCTTTGAAGAGCAACTGAATATATGTTTGACGATATTTTCAACCACTTCCTGGTCATTATCGTCAACCCGGTCAATAACAGCGGTGCAATCTTTCAATCCCGGGAAGAGCGCTTTGATCCATTGTCCGAACCCTGCCACCGAGGTGGTGATGGTGGGGATGTGGAAAGCCAGGCTTTCAAGGGCTGAGTATCCCCAGGGCTCGTAATAAGACGGAAATACCGTACCATCAAAACCGATCAGGAGGTCGTAATAGTTCAGGTTGAAAATTCCGTCGGTGCCGTTCAGGTAGGTTGGAATATAGATGACCTTAACCTTATCTTCAGGCCGGTTTAACAATCCATTGGCCTTGATACGCTGGAGGATCAGATCGTTCTCCGGTTCAATGAGGCCGTGAGTGAGGTACTCTTCTTGTCGAGGAAGGGCAATACCCTTGCTTTTCATGCGGTCGATCAACTCTTTCCGGGGAATATTATGCCCGGATGAGACAGCGATCACAGCGACTACCGTTTGAGGCAACTTTGATTTTTTATTGAGTAATCCCATGGCATCGATAAAGATGTCGATGCCCTTGTTGCGGATTTCATAGCGGCCGCTGTTCAGAAGAAGAATAGTGTCGCGAGAAAATTCTGTCCCTGTAATGGCTCCGGCCACTTCGAGCAATTTTTCACGGGAACGGGCACGTTTTTCATTATACTCCTCCTTGGCAGGAACCCAGGAATCATTGAACCCGTTGGGTGTAAGAAGATCGGCCTCCTTTTCAAGGAAATGACGGCATTCATTATTGGTAATGTTGCTTTGGGTGGTAAAATAGTCAGCCTCGTGAGCAGCTAATTTTTCAAGGGAAAATTTAGCCATTACGTTGAATTGCCGTGCAATTACCTCTGCAGTGTAATTCTCCAGGTTTTTATACAGTGGCAGGCCGTTGGCAGCGATCGACCGGCCTACAACGGTCGAATGGGCTGTGAATACGGTTCCAACCTGGGGAACGCGCTCTTTGAGGTACAATATTCCCGTTCCAGTCATCCATTCATGGAACTGGGCAATAATTTTATCGAGATGTGAGCAGTTAAAACTGTAAAAGCTGTCGATGATCTTTCCTGCGGCATAACCGAAGAAGGCTGGCTCGATATAGTCCCAGTCGCCGGTGAGGGAATCCAATTTGTAGCGTTCCCAGAAATGGGCAAAAATTTTGTCCTTTTCTGAAAAATAGGGCGTAAAATCAACAAGGATGACGACCGGTTTACCGGGGATGTTCCAACGTCCTACTTTAATTCTTAATCCCTCTGATTCAGCAACATCCCGCCATGACTTAAAGAGAAACTTATCTTCAAGAAACTCCGGATTCTGGTGTGTTTCCTTCCAAACATCTGGGCCGATGAGGATGTAGTTGTCCTTGAATTCTTCGGCGAGAATTTCTGCTTTGGTGGCAATTGCAGTATAAATTCCTCCGACTTTGTTACAAACTTCCCAACTCGTTTCAAACAAGTAATCTGGAACCATTAATTGCTTATCCTTCATAGCCATAGTTACTTCTTTTTTCTTACAACTTTAACTTGCGTGACCTCCTTTGCTTCGGTTTTTTTAACAACCTTTTTCGGGGCTACGGTCTTTTTTACTGCTTTTTCAGCACTCACCTTTACTGCTGGTTTTGCAACGACCTCTTTTTTAACTGGTTTGGCTGGTTTTAATTCAACAGGAGGATGTTCCGGGAAAGCCAGACTTTCGTCAACCCTGATCATAAAATCAGACAGCACATTCATATAGTTTATAAAGGCTTCATAAGGAGAACCATAGGGATTAAAATACTTATGAACCTCCCCTGCCGAGAACCACTTTGTACACATGTAATAGAAGTGATTGCTGGTTTGAAGGTAGAGCCAATCCTTTAATATCTGCGGATCCTTGCAATTTTTGACTTTCGCCTCATAGGAATAGAGTTTTCCAAAGGCTTCATCCTGCAACTCATTGCCAAGCCATGCCGTCAGATCGCGTTCTTCATCAGCCCAGGAGATGGGATGTGGCACAGAAATGGCCGAAACAGGCTGCAGTTCATGATACAATTGTTCCGGGGTATTGAACGTGAAATTGGAATTGGAATAAACCGTTGCAGGCAAGTGTTTAAAGAAATCGAAAATGCCTGTCTCCTTCCACTGATGCTCCCCGATTGTTTCATAATCGAGGAAAAGGTTCACCACCTCTTCATTTTTTTCCACATTGTTGAGCCATTTCACGAATTTCTCAGTGGTCAGCGGCCATTCCGACCAATCCTGGTTCGAAAACCGGAAGGTAAGGTCGTCACTAAGGCGGAAATTCCGGAGCAATACTTTCAATTTCGGGTTGATGGTATTGCAATACATGTAGTTAGAACTCTTCCAGCCCAACACATGTTTGGCGCCTTCGGTGAGCATGGTGTGAAATCCCATCTCGGCGACCATCTCTCCAATCCTATCCGAATAGATAAGTTCTGTGTTTCTGAAGGTTGTCGGTCTCTTACCAAAAAGTTCTTCAATCTTCGTAGCATGCAGTTCAACCTGCCTCATGAATTCATCCCTGTTGGCCAGGGATGCAAGCGAATGGGCATAAGTTTCAGCAATAAACTCAACCTGACCGGTATCAGCCAACTGACGAAAACTCCTGATCACTTCAGGCACATGTTGTTGAAGTTGATCCAGGGCGGTGCCTGAAATAGAATAGCTGACTTTAAACGCAGTGCCATATTCCCTGATCAGGTCAAGCATCAGGTTATTTGCAGGCAGATAAGATTTCTCTGCTACACGTTTAATGATATGACGGTTCTGATAATCATCATAATAATGATGATCTTGCCCGATGTTGAAAAACCGGTAAGTCCTTAAGCGAAAAGGCTGATGGACTTGAAAATATAAACAGATGGATCTCATATGATCAATTAATTACAGCTTTATTATAAACTTCTAAAATATTTACGGCAGCATTCTCCCAGATAAGGTTGTCAACTTCTGCTTTACCGTAACGGATGAACATCTTGCTAAGCCCCTCATAATGTAGGATCCCATAAATGGCATCTGCCAGGGCATCGATATCCCAGAAATCGACTTTCAACGCATGTTGCAACACCTCAGCCACACCTGACTGCTTGGAAATCACTACAGGAACATTGGAACGCATCGCTTCAAGGGGTGAAATCCCGAATGGTTCAGAAACAGAGGGCATCACATACACATCACTCATGGCGAACATGGTGTCTACCTCGGGACCGGCGAGAAAACCGGTAAAATGGAATTTTGTGGCAATTTTGAGTTGAGCCACCCGGCGGATCATGCGGTTCAGCAAATCGCCGGAACCAGCCATTACAAACCGGACATTTGAGTCTCTTTTTAACACCTTATGGGCGGCCTCTACGAAATAGTCAGGGCCTTTCTGATAGGTTACCCGGCCCAGAAAAGTTACAACCTTTTCCTTCACATGCTTGGTAACTCCTTCCAGTTCAGGACGGTCAACAGGTTCAACGGCATTGTGCACCGTAATAACCTTTTCGGGAGGGATGCCATATTTCTCAATGACAATCTGGCGGGTGAGGTTACTTACAGTGATCACGAGGTCGGCTTCGGTCATTCCCTGTCGCTCAATATCATAGACGGGCTGGTTTACATTTTCACCTGAACGGTCGAATTCGGTTGCGTGAACATGCACAACCAGTGGTTTTCCTGAAATTTTCTTGGCTGCGATTCCTGCGGGATAGGTAAGCCAGTCATGTGCATGGATCACATCAAACGTATTGTTTGTTGCTATGGAAGAAGCTACAAGGGCATAGCGTGACACCTCCTGCATGAGATTCGGTCCATATTTGCCAGAAAACGAGTACTGTTTGGAAAACACAGACTGTGTCTCTGTTTTGCTGGTCAGCAGATCCTTTGTAACCTGTGTTTCAAACTCTTCTGGATCGAGATACGGAACGAGATTTGAATCAATCTCCATGAACTGGATCCGATTAAGATACTCCTGGGTATCCACTTTACTGAAATCAAGGACAACATCACTTGCATTTACGAGGCGGAAGCCATCTTTGGTTTCATCGCCATAGGCTTTGGGAACCACAAAGATAACATCCACGCCATGCTTTACCAATCCTTTGGTCAACCCGAAACAGGCTGTACCTAAGCCACCGGTGATATGTGGCGGGAATTCCCACCCGAACATTAATACGCGCATTTTTATTTACGATTTACGAATGATAATTTACAATAGGTGGTTTACACCACGGCAATGCATTAACTATATTTTTTCATCAGGTAACTGATGCGCAGGAGTTCAGCAACCGATGAAGCCTGTGAAATGGCTCCCCTGCCAACATGGGGCGGATCCCCGTCATAAAGTTCTGATATAGTGCCGATTCCATGCTCGGTCATCACAGGTTCAAAACCTTCGTACAATGACCTGATCAGCGACATGCCGCTTTTTCCGTGAATTTTCAGGTAACCTTCCACGAAATGACCAAGGAGCCAGGGTGACACAGATCCCTGGTGGTAGGCAGCTTCCCGCTCAGCCTGGTTTCCATAATAGGCTCCTTTGTAGATTGGGCTCTTGGGGGTAAGGGTGCGCAAACCTCTTGGTGTTAGCAACTCCTGTCTAACCCTGCTGAGTACTTCTTTCCTGACCTCCTCGCTTACGGGACTATATGGCAGGGAAGTGGCAATAACCATATTAGGCCGCACGGCCCAGTCCTTGTAAGCATCATCAACATAATCGGCCAGGTAACGCTTTTCAGGGCTCCAGAAAGTAGTGTAAAAGGAGACAGGAATGAGGGCGGCAACCTCTTCCCACTCTTTGCAAAAGGCTTTGTCACCCGACGCTGAAGCCAGTTCAAGGCTGAAACAGATAGCGTTGTACCACAGGGCATTTATTTCAACAGTTTTACCCATGCGGGGGGTTACAGGTTTTCCGTTGGCGATGGCATCCATCCAGGTTAGTGCTGTACCATGGAGTCCTGCATAAATCAAGCCATCTGAATCCATATGGATGTTAAATTCTGTCCCGGTCCTGTAACCTTCGAGAATTGTTTTCATCTTTTTGCCATACTCCTTCCAGATACTCGTTTTACTGTCGGTAAACTCTGCATACTGCTGCAAAGCCCAGAAAAACCAAAGGGAGGTGTCTGCCGAATTGTAAGTGGCATTGCTGCCGCTGCCAAATAGCGGAAACAAAGGTCCTTTCATTTCCGACACCATGGTGTCGATGACAGCTTTACAGGTAACATCGTCGCCATTAACCAGCGTAAGACCGGGAATTGAGACGAAAGTACTCCTGCCCGACCGCCCAAACCAGGGAAACCCGGCAAGAACTTCAGTGCCTTTTTCCTTTTTAACGATAAACTGTTGAGCTGAATTTGTTAGGCAGTTAACAAAATTGTTTCTCGGAATTCTCTTTTCCAATTCAGCATTGAACGCCCGCTTCATCGAAGCAGGATTTAACTCTTTGGTTCCCGCGGCAAAATAGACGCTCTCCCCTTTTTCAATATCAAATTCAAAGAAACCGGGTATGTAAAGGTCCTCCTGGTAATCATAACCACGATCCATCTCCTCCTGGTATTCAATTTTATAATACCAGTCGGGAACATGGGTATATTCATTTTCTTTGGAAATCTGCATGAACAGGTCGGTGTACCCCTGGTACATTCTCACTTTAATGCCCTGGGGCATTTTTTCATATTTCTTGTCAGCGAAAATGTTCTCTTTGCTCAGCGAGTGGATGTTTCTGAATGCGAGAAAGGGTTTCAGCCTGAGTTTTGTTGGTGAGTGTGCATCAACCAGGGTGTATTTGATGATCATCCGGTCTTCTCTTGTAGTGAAAACCATCTCCTTGGTAAGAATGACACCGCCAACACGATAAGTCATTTTGGGATAGGGCTCGGTCACGAAATCCCTCAGATATTTATGCCCCTTGGGATTATAAATGCCACCCGGATATTTATGAATACCCAGGTTGAATTCAGAATCCATCTGGATCACGGTTTCGTCTAATGATGACAACAAAACATGGTTCTCATGATCGATCCCTGGCTGTGGTGTTACCAGCAGCCCGTGGTATTTGCGGGTATTGCAGTTAACAATCGTTGAATTAGCATAGGAGCCTGCCCTGTTCGACCGCAGCAACTCCCGGTTT
The DNA here is from genome assembly GCA_049317265.1 of Bacteroidales bacterium. Taxonomy (GTDB): domain Bacteria; phylum Bacteroidota; class Bacteroidia; order Bacteroidales; family FEN-979; genus CAIVAT01. The sequence goes on along the minus strand of JBMOIP010000047.1, from coordinate 4,203 downwards.
AGGGAGTACTCCAGGTTTACCAACTGGCTTTTGTCAAAATTGATGTAACTCATTTTACTTGATTTTCCTGACAATTTTCCAAATGTAGGTTAAAAAAATTCAATTTGCAAAGGTACAATTTTCCCTGCTTTTATCGTTAGTCTTAATAAAACTTAATAATTGCTTAATTTTGACGCTTTAAAGATCTGTCTATATGCGAATTTCAAAGCTCTCCTTTTTCTGCATCGTGGTTGGGTTGTTATCAGTTGCGTTTTGGTCATGCAGGAAGCAGGATAAAGTGGATAACACGCCTGGGTTAACCCTTTCGTTCTCAACCGATACACTCTTTTTTGACACGGTTTTCCCGACCGTAGGATCCATTACAAAGCGCCTGGTTGTTTTCAATAAAAACAAGAACAAGGTCACCATCTCGAGCATTCAATTATCGGGGGGGCAATCATCCAGTTATCGCATTAACGTTAATGGAACTCCTGCAACCAGCGCATCTGAAGTGGAACTATCCGGCGGAGACAGCATCTATATCTTTGTTCGTGTAACCATTGACCCCCATAATGATGCTTCACCTTACGTGGTAAGCGATTCGCTTCAATTTGTCACCAACGGCACCACACAGAAGGTAAACCTGGTAAGCTGGGGACGAGAGGCAATTTTTTACCGTGATGCAAATCTCAGCGGGAATATAGTCTGGGACAGCCTCAGGGCACATGTTATATACGGATCAGTTCGCATCGATACAAGTTCTTCGCTGTTCATTAAGGCTGGCACCAGGATCTACCTTCACAAGGATGCCTACCTGGCGGTTTCTTTCCTCTCGACCATGAAAATTGAAGGGACCCTTGATCACCCGGTGCGTATACAGGGTGACAGGATGGACCCGTTTTATAAAGACCTCCCCGGACAATGGGGCGGCATATACCTGGAGAAAGGCAGTCAGGCGCATGAAATATCCTATGCGTACATAAGCAACGGGATGTTCGGATTGGCTGTTGATTCAATGGGTTCAGCTTCAGTTCCCATGCTCAGCATCAGCAACTCTATTGTTCAGAACATGGCTTCCGTAGGGATTTATGCCTACAATACCTCCATCACAGGAATCAATTGTGTGATTGGCGATTGTGGCGGGAGTTGTCTTTCCATCAACAATGGCGGGTCATACGATTTCAGGTATCTTACGATCGGAAACTACTGGTATTCCTCAGTACGGCACGCGTCTGCCCTTTATGTAAGCAATTACAGCTATGATGACAAAGGTGCAATCATTAACAGTCCGTTGACAAAAGCCAGCTTTACAAATGCCATTATATATGGCACCAATGATGATGAGGTTGAGCTGGACTCCGTTACAACAGCACAATTTGATTATACTTTTGATCATGCGATCCTGAAAACCAAACTGAAGACAACCAACCCGCTGAAATACATCAATTGCCAGGTAAACAAGGATCCGAAATTCGTGGATCCAGCAAAGCTGAACTATGGAATTGACACTTTATCGCCAGCGATTAAAATGGCCAGGGACATTGGAATTCCGTATGATATACGCGGAGTGGCCCGGGGAGCGGAACCGGCATTGGGTGCGTATGAGTACTTTAAAATGAATTAGGAATTTTACCTGGTTTTCAACGCTTCCAGCATTGCCACGCCAAGGTCGGCCGGAGAGTCGACCACATGAACCCCGCATTGCCTGAGGATCTCCTTTTTAGCTTCAGCAGTATCAGATTTACCACCTACAATGGCACCTGCATGGCCCATGGTACGGCCCTTGGGGGCAGTTGCACCGGCTATAAAACTCACAACGGGCTTGGTTCCATGCTGCTGAATCCAGTAACCGGCATCGGTTTCCATATTTCCACCAATTTCCCCGATCATGATGATCCCTTCCGTGTCAGGGTCTTCCATGAAAAGCTGGACGGCTTCAACGATGGTGGTTCCCGGGATCGGGTCACCCCCTACCCCGATCATGGTGGTCTGACCTAAGCCCACTTTCGTGATTTGATCAACAGCTTCATAGGATAAGGTCCCCGAACGGGAAACGATGCCAATAGAACCTGGCTTGTGTATAAACCCCGGCATAATCCCAATTTTGGTACTGGGCGGAGTGATAATTCCCGGGCAGTTTGGCCCAATCATTCTCACACCATGGCATTTGAGATACTCTTTAACCGAGATCATGTCCTTCACCGGTATTCCTTCGGTAATACAAACAATCAGGCTTATACCTGCATCTGCCGCCTCCAGAATGGCATCGGCTGCTAATGGAGGCGGGACAAAGATCACCGACACATTCGCACCTGTCGCCTTGACCGCATCGGCCACCGTATTGAAAACCGGCCTGTCGAGGTGCATCATGCCACCCTTGCCCGGGGTAACCCCGCCTGCAACGTTGGTGCCGTATTCGATCATCTGACCTGCGTGAAAAGAGCCTTCATGACCTGTGATGCCCTGGACGATGACGATGGAATCTTTGTCTACTAATATACTCATTGGGATTTACGATTGGACGATTTACGATTTAGGATTGGCGGTCAAAGATAGGTTCTTTTAAAATTATGAAAAAATTTTTGTATAAATTTGTTTTACCGCCATGCTTGCACTTTCGATTTTTTTGGGATTAGAGATGAAATTTCTGTCAACCTTAAAGCTGTATCTTTGAAAAAAGATTCTCAGAACCGTAAATCGTCAATCGTAAATCATCCAATCGTAAATCTCCATGGGTCTATTTCATCTGAATGATACTATCTGCGCCCTCTCCACCGCCCCTGGAATGGGTGCCATTGCGGTGATCAGGCTCTCGGGACCAGCTGCATTTGAAACTGTAGAGAAGATCTTCAGGCCGGCTGAGAAGGCCTTGACTCTTTTAACCGTCAAATCCCATACGATTCACCTTGGCGTGATCGGAGATTCCGCGTCCATTGTGGATGAGGTATTGATCAGTTGTTTCAGGAACCCTCATTCGTACACCGGAGAAGATGTGATTGAAATCTCCTGTCATGGTTCGGTCTATATTCAGCAAAAGATCCTGGAATTATTACTCTCCCATGGAATGAGGCTTGCAAAACCTGGTGAATTCACCTTCAGGGCTTTCATGAACAGGAAGTTCGATCTGTCCCAGGCAGAAGCTGTGGCCGATTTGATTGCTTCACAGTCGGGGACCTCACATGACCTGGCACTGCAGCAAATGCGGGGTGGATTTTCGAAGAAAATAGGTTTATTGCGCGATTCTTTGATCGAATTTGCCTCATTGATCGAGCTTGAACTCGATTTCAGTGAGGAACATATGATCTTCGCCGACCGTGCCGATCTGCATACCCTGCTCGATCATATTGAAGCTGAACTTTCACTGCTTATCAGCTCCTTCAGCCTTGGAAATGTCATCAAGAATGGCATCCCGGTTGCCATCATCGGGAAACCGAATGTCGGAAAATCCACCCTCCTTAACGCCATCCTCAATGAAGAGAAGGCGATCGTTTCAGAAATTCCCGGCACCACCCGGGATGCCATCGAAGATACCATCGTGATTGGAGGTTACAGCTTCAGATTTATCGATACTGCCGGCTTACGTGCATCTGAGGATGCGATTGAAACCATCGGCATCGGACGGACCTGGGAGAAGATCAGCGAAGCAAGCATCATTTTATATGTGTTCGATGCCACCGAGCAATCATTTGAAGATGTAAAACTGGCTATTGCAGAGCTTAGAAAGCCTGATGATGACTCACCTCTTAACCTGGTACTCATCGGCAACAAGACCGATAAATTAAAGAAGCTACCCAAAGGATTCAAGGAGTTCGTTGAATATGAGACCATTTTTGTTTCTGGTAAGCGCAAGGAGAACATTCATCTCATTGCCGGGCACCTGGTTGAAATTGTCGGCAAGGCGAAAACCTCCGACAGGACCATCGTGTCAAATTCCCGGCATTACGAAGCGCTTCAGCAATCCTACGAGGCGATCGTGAATATCCGCGAAGGCTTAACCAATAGCCTCTCTCCCGATCTTATGACAGTTGACATCCACAAAGCGTTGTATCATCTGGGTGAGATTACCGGGGTTATCACCAATGATGAAATTTTGGGGGCTGTTTTCAGCAGGTTCTGCGTGGGAAAGTAACCGCCACATAGTAACCAAATAACATATTTTAATTTTTGATCTGAAAGCCCAGTAATAATGGGCTTTTTTGTTGTTAATAACTCTTGTTTATTATT
>JBMOIP010000046.1:0-34706 GCA_049317265.1 Bacteroidales bacterium | reverse complement strand
GCAGGCATATTGGCATGCAGACCAATAACGAGATCGCTTATGAACATCGCGGCGATCGGAATGGCGAAAGCAAATTGCTTTCTGTCGAAATAGGTACCAGCAAAAAGAGCCATGGCTGCAATCGGCGTAAAGTTTGGCCAATGCGGCAGCAGCCTTAACAGGGCTGCAACAAGAACAACTGAGAAAACAACAATAAATCTAGGATTGATAGACTTATATTTCATTAATATATTATGTTTAGAATGATACAAAAATAGTAAATCATTTTAACAAAAGTCAAGTCTTGTAAAAAATAGTTTCTATTTTTGGCAAACAATCATTAAACCAATATCTTAAAATGAGTTTTAATATCCTTTTTTCATCCCTGATGACCTTTTGGTTGTTTAACGGAACCCCGCCGATGAAAGAAAAAATTGACCTTATAGTCACCAATGCAACGGTTTACACAATTGATGCAGCTAATTCAAAGGCAGAAGCCATCGCTGTCCATCATGGAAAAATTTTAGCCATAGGGACAAATGTCTCTATTTCTGAACATTACCAGGCCAACTCCGTGATCGACATGAAAGGCAAATACATCTACCCGGGTTTCATTGATGCGCATTGCCATTTTGTGGGTTATGCTCTTGGTCTGCAGTACATTGACCTCTTTGGTTGCAAATCCTTTGACGAAGTTTTAAAACGCCTGCCGAAAGACGGCGGTGGTGAACCCGCGAAGTGGATCGTAGGCAGGGGATGGGATCAGAATCTGTGGTCCGAAAAGCATTTTCCCAATAATTCCCGGCTCAGTGAATTGTATCCGGATATCCCGGTTATGCTGATCCGGGTTGACGGCCACGTGGTCTTAGCCAATAATGAGGCATTGAAACGAGCAGGATTGGGATTACCAAACCATTTTGGTCCTGAACAGGTTGAAGAAAAAGGGGGCAGGTTAACAGGGATTTTAAGTGAAACAGCTGCCGACCTGATGCGCGAAGCAGTACCTGTGCCACTTGGCAAAGAGTTACTTGAGTTATTGCTGCAGGCACAAAAACAATGTTTTGGAGTGGGACTGACAACAGTCAGTGATGCCGGGCTTGAATACCAACAGGTAAGAATGATAGATTCCCTTCAAAAGTCAGGAAGTCTCCACATGCAGGTTTATGCGATGCTGACACCCAATAGGAAAAATATGGAGGGCTTTGTGAAAAAAGGGCCATTCAGCACAGAGAAGCTTGTTGTACGATCCATCAAGATTTATGCGGATGGAAGTCTTGGAAGCCGTACAGCAAAGTTGAAGAGACCATATGAGGATGACCCTTCCGGGACCGGGATTGTAGTAACTTCACCGGATTCCATCGCTGAATTATGTAAAATTGCCTACAGCAATGGTTACCAGGTTAATACCCATTGTATCGGAGATTCAGCAAGCCGACTTGTCCTTGGAATTTATAGTGCAATTTTAAAAGGGAAAAATGACCTCAGATGGAGAATAGAACATGCACAGGTAGTGGATCCTGCAGATTTGCATTACTTCTCCGATTATTCTGTGATTCCATCAGTGCAGGCTACCCATGCGACCTCGGATATGAAATGGGCTGAAGACCGGCTTGGTCCGTTAAGGATCAAAGGAGCCTATGCTTATAAAAACCTGTTGAATCAGAACGGATGGCTTGCCAATGGCACAGATTTCCCGATTGAGAATATTTCACCCCTCTTAACCTTTTATGCTGCCGTAGCAAGGAGGGACCTCAACGGGTATCCTGATCATGGGTTCAGGATGGAGGATGCGTTGACGAGGGAAGAAGCGATTCGCTCTATTACCATCTGGGCAGCGAAAGCCGACTTTCTTGAAAAATCAAAGGGAAGCCTGGAACCTGGAAAGGATGCTGATTTTGTAATACTCGACCAGGATATCATGAAAATTCCGGAAAAGAAAATTCCCGACACCAGGGTTCTTCAGGTTTACATTGGTGGAATAGGGATGCCAATAAAATGAAAAACGAGACCACACTGTTGCGGTCTCGTTTTTCCTGTAGTTCGTTATTTGTGCCTGAACCGTTTGACTAATCTTTTGCCAGTCTAGAGATCAGTAATTTGTCTCCCCGTATTGTTTCGCTGAAAAAATAGAGATATTCATTTGTGGAGAGTACACTGTGCTTCGGGTATAGATAATATTTCCTGTTTTCATCTTCCCCCAATGTTTTAAAGTCGGAGGCTTTTTTACTGGCTACATCAATCGATCCATACTCAATGGAATAAAGCGGAGTATAAGTAGTTGTAACCATTGTTGCTCCTCCCCACGGGCTCCAGTCAGAACTTGATGACTTATCAATTGCCTTTACAATGTGCAGAATCCAGTTTACTTTGGTTTTATCATTACTTTCATACAGGGCACTGCTGGTAGGGATCATATCAGAGGTAAGCGGTGAATTATTGAAAAATCCTTTCTTACCTTTCTGATCTATGCTAACAGTGTAATTTTGAATCAGTTCACCTTGTGGAGTAAAGTGAAGAAGGTACATCCCTTTGTATATATACGGACGATAATCTGATTTGCTTTTTTTAAAGTCCTGGATACTCAAAGCAATGCTTTTATCACTTAAAAAGTCGACATTGGAAACTGTAAACATTTTACCATCAAATTTCAGGGGTTTTTTCATGTCGGGAGGACAGGTCGCTTTATCGTTCACTTCATCTATTTCAGTGATTTTACTGCCAACTTTACCATCAGTAAGTTTACAAAATACAAAAGAGTTATAGGTAAGCAAATCCAGTCCTTCATCTACCTTTTCCTGGGTTATACCGACTTCATCCTTACCTGACAAGGTAGCGCCCATTTTTGCAAACCCGCCAAATGCGCCGGCTTTGGAAGTACTGGCCTGGGCCTGATCACTTGCGTCATTACTTGTTGTAGCAACACAACCGGTTTTGAAAATCTGGTTGATATACTTGCTTTCCTTACCGCTTCCCATTCCGTACAGGAGCACGGAATTGTCTTTTTCATAGGCATCAATAATCCTCCAGCCCACGGTGGGGGCAGAGAATTTGACCCGTTCCACGATCTTACCTTCAGGTGTAATTCTTAAATACTCGAAGGAGTGGGCATCAGGAGCCGTATTGTTTCTCAAAACGTTCGTGGGAGCATACACGAGGATCCAGTCCCTTGGTAAATCATCATTCTCAATGGCTTCAATCTGGTCATCTTTGAGAGGTTGGGAGTATACGCAGGTCATGGAATATTGAAATTCAACTTTTTCAAGGACTTTGATATTCAATTCGTTGTCACTTTTCAATAAGTCATAGCTTGCGAACATTTTATCCTTGGGGTCGCCTGCATTGACGGCCATTACCAAAATGCTGCTGTCCCGTTCAATTTCGTAAACACCTCCATAGAACTTGTATTTTTTTCCTTCGTCATTTCTGGGTTTCACCTTTTCCAGGAGTTTTACCTTTCTTACATAATCTCCTGTCCACCAGTCATATTTTGCGGAAATTCTTTTTTTTCTGAAGACAAGGTCAGCCGAAAAATTGGCAGAAGCGGAGATGTTGTTGGCAATGAAGAAATCACCTTTATAGTTGAACCATTTCCATTTTTTTCTGGCTCTTTCAATTTCCAGTTCATCTTTATCAATGTTCAGCAGTGTAGCCTCTTTATCAAAATGATAAATTTCAGATTTTATCTTCTTGGCTGATGAAGGCAAGATATAGATCATGTCGAAGTTGCCGTTCTCTTTTTCTTCAACATTTCCCAGGTAACCTTTTTTTGCTTTTCTTGAAATCTCATAATCTTTCTCAAGCATCAACTTTTGGGAAGAAACCGTAGTATTTTTGCCAAAGATCATAATAATCAGTACGATAAGTGTTTTTGTCAGCTTCATTTGTCGTTGTTTAAAGTTAATTTAGACAAATTTAAAATAAAAATATTAAAAACCAAAAATTCTTCATAATAAATTCCAGTGACAGTCATTGTCGACGGCAGGTTCAGTGATACCTGAAATATAGGCGATGGAGTGTAAAAAAAAAGCTGGCGGATATTCCGCCAGCTTTTTAAAGGATAGGGGCCAATGCTATTTTAACTCTTTACAGATCATCTTGCCTATTTGTTTACCGGCAGTTTCATAACATTCAGCAACACGAAGGGTTGGGTCGTACACCTCTTTATTGACCGGAACACCTCCTACAGACATCCGCATGTTTGACTTAGGTTTTGCTTCCATTTCAATGGTTGCGATAATTTTTTCAGGTGCAGCTGTCTCAGCAATATCAACCACAAGTTCAACAGCTGCTGATTTTGCGCTTCCCATCACCACTGTTTCAACTCCGACTTCGAGTGCATTGGTGTGAATTATCATGGTGTATGTGGCAGTGGGATCTGCTTTCCCAACAATGCCGCACTCTTCAGCTTGTTTATTAAACGACTCTTCATATGCGGGCTGGTATTTGGCAATTTTACCGGAATTCCACCTTGCGGCCCATTCATCGCCTGTACCCGGCTTTTTTTTGTTTCTTTCTTCAGTCCCTTTATTAACGTACTCTTCTTCGGTTTTAAATTTACCTACTTCCATCTTGCTGTAATCGTAGGAAATGTTAATTGTTTTCTGACCTTTAAGGGCAGTTAAATCACCAGATTTTAATTTCTGTGCAGAAATTTGACCGGCATATAATAAAATAAAGCCAGTCATGATAGTAATGCATGCTTTTTTCATTTTAATTGTAGTTTAATTTTTGAAAAATTGGTTGTTAGGCAAAATTAAATAATGGTTTTAATTGTACAATGCTTATCCAGAAAAATTTCCGCTTTTGTCGCGGTTGTCAATGAATTTTACCGGCTTCCGGCTGGTTTCAGGAAATTGCATTTTCTGAATGGCGCTTTCTGAGGCGAAAGTGATGAGGGGTGCCACTCTTAACTTTGCCCTGAAATGGTCTTTGATATCTTTCTCCTTTTCTTCGCCGATTCCCTTACCGCTAAGGTGAATGAGGATTTCATCGGTGCCGATCTGGTTAGTATACACTTCAACAATATAATTTGATACGTAGTCAATGTTGTCGAGAATGTCATACAATGCAGGAGGGAAAAGGGTTGTTCCCTTATATTTGATCATCTGGTTCTTCCGGCCTACCAACGGGCCGAGTCTCATGGTATTCCGACCGCAGGCACATGTTGTTGTATAGTGATAACATATATCTCCGGTTTTGAACCGGAGCAATGGCATACCTTCAACTCCCAGCGTGGTAACGGTAACTTCACCAAGTTCTCCTTCTCCGACTGGGAGATTGTTATTATCCAAAAACTCCACAATAATTAATTCAGGATGATGGTGGCCGCCAATTCCATGTTCACATTCCGTGAATGTTGTACCCATTTCCGTAGAGGCATAGGTTGAAAAGAGCTTCAGGTCCCATTTCTCTTTAATTTTCCTTCCAAGGGTGTTTAATGACATGTCGCTGTTACGCAATGGCTCCCCGATGCATATTGCACTCAAAATGCTGCTGGAAGCATAGTCAATGCCGTGCTGCTCGGCATATTCAATTATTTTAAGGATAAAGGAGGGAACAGCAATAATGGCATTCGGCTTGATGCGAAGGATGGTATCCCATTGCAGTTCCGGTATTCCGTTGCCCACTCTTACTACACTTGCACCAAGCATCCTGATGCCAAGAAAATAGGCAAGTCCGGCCATGAACCTTCGGTCGATCGTGGTCATCAGCTGGTAGATGCTGTTTTCATCCCCCCCTGCACAGGTAAAGGAGATGGCTTCGTTATACGCCAGGCGGTCAAGATCTTTGTCGGTCATAGCAAAGGTTACGGGGTCGCCCAGTGTTCCTGAAGTTGTGATATAATCGATAATTTTTGTTTTTGGTACACAGAGGAAATCCTCATTTCGTTGTTGCAGGTCGTCTTTGGTAGTAACCGGAATATGCACCAGGTCGGATATTGTTTTAATTTTTCTTATATCAATTTGATGACTGGAGATCAGTTTGCTGTAGAAAGGGGAGCGGGCTTTCAGATATTCCAGTGCTGTCTGAAGTTTAAGATTTTGGTAGTCAGCAATTTCTGACAATGATGCACGTTCAATCTGTGGAGAAAAAATATTTTTCATATACTTGTTTGAAGGAAACAGGATTCAGTTTCAACAGTTCAGACTCAGTTCTCTATTGGGATATGGAGTTCACTTGCAATGATTGATTTTTGTGTATCAGTGAGAGAAAAGACATTTTTTTTAAATGTGGAATTCTGTTTCATAAATTCGTTGATGCGATATTCGAGTGTGTCGGTAAATGGAAGACCAAGTTCCCGGTAAACATTTCGAATTACCCCGGCAGGGTTGGCCTCAAGCTCTTCAAACCTTATATGGGCCATGGTACCTGAAGGGAAATACTTGCCATCCTGCTCAATCTTGTCCGTCAGCCTCTTCAGAAATCCGGCCACCTCCTTATACTCCGGAAGCCCTCCATCGGTATTCAGGGAGTTCTGTTTTCCAAGGATGCTCCACATGTGGATGGTTGAAGGTACCACACAAAAAGGATCTCTGACAATATTAATGAATTTCGCCTGGGGGAACATTTTATACAGTAATTTGATTCTGAATGAGTTAAATGGGTTTTTTGAAACTATTCTTTTCCCTGAACTGAAGTGAAGCTTTTTGAAAAAATGCAGGACCTCCTTTTTCCATTTATCAAGTTGATCATCAGGAGGCAGAAATCTGCTTTCGTTGTTAAGGAAGTAGGCAGTTGATTTGGGGAAAACCAGGTTCTCAAGCGGAGAAAAATCAGTCATCCTGTAAATTGCATATTCATCCTCTTGCGGTTCATCCATACCAATTTTCACCTGGTCCATTGGCCGATGCTCCGCAACAACCTGTTTGAAAATCGGTCGGTAATAAGGATAGGAAACAAGGAAACTGTCGGGGACCGCAACCTGGAATAGCGATGGAGTGCAAAGGTTACTGTCGAGGCTCAGCAGTTGATGAAGGAAGGTAGAGCCGGTCCTCCAGTGACCAATGATAAAAATCGGATCCCTGGGAACTTCAGCGGTTTTAAGTTTCCTGGTATACTTTGCTTTTTCGACCCAGGAAAACAATGATGACCAGCAAGCACTTTGCAGCAGGAATGCGACCCTGAATATGTTCCTGGAATTATAGGTTACCCGGTTGCGTTGCAGCAGCCGAAACAGTTGATCAAGTTTGATTCCGGCAGTCAGGTAGGAATCTTTCAATGCTGGTTTGAATTTAAATTAGGTTGTTGGATTTGCTTGTTGTTCGGTGATGAACTTTGCAATGGAATTGACCGAGTTTATCACCTGCCGCGCAGTTGTCTGGTCTGCAATCCGAATACCATAAGTTCGCTGAATGGCCATGATAATCTCAATGGCATCAACCGAATCAAGTGTTAAGGTATTACCTCCTCCGAAAAGGGGTTTTTCCATGTCCACATTATTCGGGTCAATGTTTTCTATAGATAAAGTATCCATGATCAACTTTATAATTTCAAGTTTCAACTCCTCCGGTGGTATCAGCATATGTTATAATTCGTTTTCGGTTATTTAATTGCCTGTGCCAGGGACCTGAAAAATCGCTCCTCCACATCTGCCCTGTCATAGATCATATCGCTCAGTTGTTTAAGTTTTTCCGGCCCGAGATCCCGGTTTTTACCGATCCGGGCAGAGAAGAGGGAGATCTCCCTCCATCCGTCACCGATTTTCATCAGTTCACCCGATAATTCCTTCAGGGAAGAGTTACCTGTTATTTCAGCTGCCTGTTGAAGGAATGTAGCATACATGAAACGAAATCCTGCGCCTCCTGTTCCCTGGTCTTCCAGCAGGATGTTTATTTTCATGATCTCGTGTGATAAATGTTCTGTATCCCTTGCAAATTTAGGCCATTCCACCACTTTCCGCGCAAACATCCTCATCCCTTTAATCCCAAGGAATGGGATCGGGATTGTGAGCATATAAAAGCACGCTTTTTTTATCCCTTTTACAATGGCTTTATTGAAATCAATATTCGCGGGGATTTTATCCAGGTGAAAGATGAATCCCTTTGGCGACATGTTACCGCCAGCAAATCTCCCTTTTTCCAGTGAATGGGCATCAAGTTCTACCATCTTTGGAAAGTATGCATCACTGATATTATAGTAATTCCCATCCTTTCCGGTAACAACCAGGAAATGAACATTGATATGGACACGTTCCCATGAAGGAACATAATCCATGTAGAAAAAATCAACCTGGGCGGCTGTCGGGATGTTCTCCTGAAGCAGGTGATCAAGCACTTGCTGTCCTTTGACGGTATCTTTAAAATCGTAGGTTATAAACTTCACACCCAGTCGTTTCTCAATGTTGGTACGCATTTGCCCGGGTTTGTTCCTGACAATGAAGGTGGGAAAGGCAAAGGACTTCATTTTGTGAAAGTAACCAAAGAAAATTCCGCTTGCAATGCCGAAAACCAGCGGTTCAGTGATGGCAAGGCCTCCATGGTTAAGCAGGGAGGTAATTGTCCCTGATTCGCAATGCGCTGCCATCTTATGGTTGAAATTCTGTACGATCATCTATAGCCTTTCATCAATTGTCGTCAGCACAACATGTGGATTGTTGCTTTGCACCTGCTCAACGGTAATTTTTTCTGCCTTGTTTTCAAGGATGTATCCCGCTTCAAAACCCGTATTGTTTTTCACCAGGATTACTTGTAATAGGTTGGAAATAGGTATGTTAAACACATCAGCATACCTTCGGAGCTCTTCAACAGTCACCTCTCCAAAGTACTTCGGAAGAAGGTGTTTTTGTACTTTTGACTTCCTGATGTTTGCTCTTGCAGCCAACTCCGAAACCGAAAGATCTACAAGCACCATATAATACCTTACAATGCTGATTGCACCTTTTGTCAGTTGTTCTCTTAATTCACTTTCAAGATTCTTCCGTTTATAAAGGTAATCATCCATATAGTTGGCAGACAGGTATGATCCGGTTTGCATCGGACCATAGTTTCCGTCAGCTTTCTCTACATAAAGTATCATCTGCTGCCTGGGATAATCAACAAACCCTTCTTTCTCTTTCATTGAATGAAAATAGAATCCCTGTTCAATTTCTTTTTTGCAAATATATGCCCATTGAGTTAAAGATACAAACCGACATGAAAGGAGAAACTGATTATTGTTGTTGTTTGGCAAGGACGCCAATACCAGAAATCATGGCAATAATAAAAAACAGGAGCAACAGAGCCGTGTTGGGCAATATTGTTAAGACATTACCTTCACGAATAAAGAGATCAAGGTAGTTGTCGATACCCCAGCGGATAGGGGAGAGGTGGCTGATAAACTGTATAAATGTGGGCATGATATGGATGGGAAGAAAGGTGCCACTGATGATCCCAAGCAGCACTACCATGACAGAACCGAACAAGGCAGCCTGTCCGTGTGTTGTGGCAAAGGCCCCGACGACAATTCCGAAACCGATGGCTGCCAGTGATGCTGCGATGGTGGCAATAGCGATTGCAGGATACTGATGGCCAAGTTCCAAAGGTGGAAACCCGAAGAAGGCAGGAAACACCCAGGTCCCGATTCCCATCATCAGGATGAATTGTGTAAGGCAAACAAAGAGATAAGCCACCACTTTCCCTCCCAGGATTACAGAATGGCTGACCGGAAGTGTTTGTAATCGCCGGTAACTGCCTTCATTTTTTTCTGTGACAATGCTTCCGGCAAGGGGTATGACAATGAAAAACATCGCAAACAGGATAAAACCCGGTACATTGTTTTGTATCACGTTGGGTTGAATGGCCGATGCCGATCTGAGTGCATACTCTTGTCTGACAGGTGGCAATTTCTGGATGGTTTCGGCCACCATCGCACGGATAACAGGTTGCATGGAGATGGGCAGTTTGCTGAAAATCCCGTTCATTGCCTCCTGGGTTTGTGTCCCTTTGATTATAAAGGTGAGTGAATTGGTTGCAGATGTTTTAATGGTTTCCTGCAAGGTTGGATCGATGAGCAGGGTGATAACCGTGTCGGAACGGGGGATAATTACTCCCAGTTTGTAGACCCCCTTATTGATGAGTTCCCTGGCTTTGCCCAGCGTAACCGGCAATCCATCAATCTTTATGACCGGTCGAAAAAAACCGGATGCCTCAAGATTATTAACAAGTTTAACAGTAAACGGACTGTCAGCTTCATCCACAAATAAAACCGCTGTCCTGGCATGCTGACTTTTAAGTGCATTTTCCTGTGCCAGGGTTACCACGAAAATCAATAAAACCGGCATCAGGAAGAGGATGATCAGACCAGGGATATCCCGTATGAGTAAAAGAAATTCTTTTTTAATGATAAACCACAATTTCCGCATTGCGCAAAAATAGGAAGATTTATCCAATCATTTCTGCCTCGATCAGGCAGATGGGGGCGATGGTGGGGATGATCCGTCTAAGTTTAAACCCGGAATCTTCAATAACACTTCGAAATTCGGAGGCCGTCCTTTCCTTACCTCCCGACATGGTAGCCATCATCTGAATATCCAGCAATTTGGCCAGTGATGGCGTGCTGCAGGCAGGGACAACCATTTCAATGATTAAAACCGTTGCTCCGGGGGTCATAGCCTGCCCGACATTTCTGAGAATTTGAGCCGATTGGATGTCATCCCAGTTGTGAATGATGTTTTTCAGGATATAGAGGTTACAGGCTGGTGGAATTTCCCTGAAAAAATCACCAGCTACAATTTTAACCCTGTTTTCAACTTCATGATGGGCAAGCATTTGAGGCGCTTTCTTGAGGGCCTCCGCTGTGTCAAAGAGGGTGCCTTGAATGGCCGGATTACATTGAAGGATATTGGCCAACAGATATCCTTCTCCACCTCCGATGTCGGCAATGACCGGGAATTTCGAAAAATCATATGCCTGGAGGATTGGTGACAAACCAAGTTCCGAAAGGTTTGACATTGATTTATCGAAAATAGCATATTCTGCAGGATGATCCTTGAGAAATGTGTAAATCTCCTTTCCATATTTGTTTTGGAAAGCATCTTTCCCTGTCATAACGGTAAATTCCAGGTTACTCATCAGGTTCCAATTGACAGGGCCCAGGTGATGCAGGATCATATGACGCAATGATCCCTGTTCTTCCAGGAGTGCTTCAGACATGCCATTCAGGGCAAAACGACCGTTGCGGGTTTCCTTGAAAATTCCCTGGCTTGCAAGTGCACGCATTATACGTAAAATGCCCGGTGCATCTGCACCGATTTTTTCTGAAATCTCTGATGAAGTTAGTGGCTTGGTTTTTAACAGGGTGGCAATGTCAAGCTTTGCAGCAACATACAAGGCAGGTAATAGCCAGAAATATTGAAACTGTTCGTAAAGGACCACATTTCCCGGGAACAAATTCCGGTTAAGC
This sequence comes from Bacteroidales bacterium, assembly GCA_049317265.1. GTDB lineage: Bacteria > Bacteroidota > Bacteroidia > Bacteroidales > FEN-979 > CAIVAT01. The sequence goes on along the minus strand of JBMOIP010000046.1, from coordinate 23,348 downwards.
CTGATCAGAAAGGTGCGAAAAGAACCAAGGACTTTAATGAGCCAGACAGGGGGTAGTTTTTGCCTTGTTTGTGATTTGCTCATGTTTGTTGGTTCTCGTGTTCGCTGATGTTTCTTTCTCTTGGGTCTCAATTACATTGGGCTGCCTAACAGGAAGGTTTTTCAACTGGACCTCAAATTTTTCCAGATCTGCGATCAGTTTTGCTTTTTTATCCTGGAAATTCATCTTTACCGTTGAGAACAGTTCCTTATAATACTGAATACCTTTATCAAGGTTATCACTGAAAGTTGTAAAGTACTCCTGTTGTTTTTCTGTCCAGGGGCGTGCTGTCTCGTCGAGTTTGCCTTTAAGATAGTCGATGTAGATCATCAGTTCCTTAATGAACATATGCGGACGGTCTTTCCGTTTGATCACATTGATTTTTCCGTAGATATGGTCTACCATCTCTTTTAATGTCATCACTTCTGAGAAATAGGCCATATTGGGGCCAGGGCAAATAGATACTCCCGGCTTTTCAATTTTGGTATCCAGGTGGTTAACCAATAGGGAAGAGGTGCCAAGGCCAACGCAGATGCAGGATTTATCAACGACTTTATCATAGGCTGACGCGTATTCTTCCTCTGAAAGACCACTGGTTTTCAGCTCTTCAATTTTCAACTTTTGATATTTCCTTGATGCGGTACAAAGGGTAGGTTCTCCGAACTCATTGCTGAGCGCAGCATATTTTTTCGGACAGGGATTTCCCGGCGTGTTTTGTTCGATGTAAACATCCCTTTCAATATCTTTCGTATTGCCCCGGAGGTTATTGAATGGAACCCCCAACGGACTTATGTTACTGATAAACAGATCGTCTTCTGTAGCTTTGCACAAAAGGTCAAGAGTATGCTCATCAACATTCACCACCTCAGGGACAAGAAGGAACGGTGTTCCCCACCCGATAGAGTCAAGCTGGTAATGTTCGGCAAGGAATTGATGTTCTTCAGCCGTTCCTACACCACCCTGGGCAGTGATTTTAATTTCAAGAGGTTCTTCGGGGCAGGGGCGGTTCTTTGCTTTTAGAGCAACTTTCAGTAAATCAAATGTTTGTTGGATGAGATCTTCGCGGTTAAGGTTGATCTCCTCCAGAACCGGTCCTAAAAGGAACCCGTTTGTAGGGAAGGCATGCCCGCCGCAATTAAGACCTGATTCAATGCGGTATTCAGAAACCCACAGACCTTTTTTGGCCAGGTATTTTCCCTGGATAAGCGCCGACCGGTGATCACTCACCTTCAGCGTGATCTTCTTCCTTAGCTTGAAATCTTTATCAGGATAAAACTCTTCAAAAGTTTCAAGGTAGTTATACAATCGGGGACTCATTCCTGCTGATAAAACCACCGACGAGGAGAGGTCGCTGTTGACAAATCCGCGAAGGGCGGCATGGCCGTCATTGTATTCGATGGGGAGCTTTTCGTGATTGCGATAGTTCTCTTTATCGACCTTGGTCATAATGTTCACATCGATGCTGCCGAGTGAAAGGTTTTCATGAATCCACTCCTTCACATCCAGTTTATCCCAATCATGTTTCAGCTGCTCAAATTTTTGCTTGATGTGTGATGAATCATGCAGCAATTCAATGTATTTTGAAAACTCGCTGCTTTTTTGATCATAGGTGGCTTTTAACTCTTCGAACTTATCCTTGGCAATTTTATCCATCATGTTCAGGTAGGCGGTGATCCGCTTTGCCCGGAAATCATCAATTTTCTCAGAGATGGCATGAAAAGGAAGATCAAACTTCTTGCTGTAAAACTCTCTGAGTTTCTCCATCAGCATATCATCCAGCAATGAAATTACGGAAGATATTCCGAGATGGGCGACTTTTGCCGGGGTATCAATGGAATAGCCAATTCCCAGTACAGGAATATGGAAAGAATGCGGGGTCTCTTTATTCATTGCAGAAGTTAAGGAGATGCAAATATACGGCTTTTTATCTAGAATTGAATTCGCCATGTGCCCATCGGGAAAAATCCCATGGTAAAGAAGTTCCTGATCTCCCCGGTTTTAGGATCAATACGCTGCAGAGAGATGTTGGTAAAGCTGGTGCGGTACTGAAGGTCGAGGCAGAACTCAATATTGTATCCCGGGAGATTACGCCTGATTCCAAAACGAAAGGCAATCCGTTTATAGTCGGGAAACCGTGGATTGTAGGCCTGTTTCCAATCATATTTAGGTTCACCAGACCCAACAGTCGCCTCCTGGTCATAGGGCACATAAGGATTCCCTCCCGCCCATGTAAGCCTGAGACCAAACGACATCACACCCCACTTTCGTTTACCCATGATGAATTCATATCCTCCGGCGGCATTCAGAGCATAATTTACATTAAAAGCTGAATTTCTGGTAACCTTGTCAAACCCTTCATAAGTTGAGTTGAAAAGCGATGACGAAAGCAGAAAATAGTAGTTGGTCTTAAAAAACCGTTCAAAGGTGCATTCCAGCCCATAATTTTTTGCAATTCCCCTACTCACAAGGCTATCGGCATATTGCCGGTCGATAAAAAATTCATGTCCCTGGTTGCTGACAGCATATTGCGGGATGGAAGCTTTAACCGGGATATCGAATAAATACTGGTAGTACATCTCTGTTTTGAACCGGAGGTATTTATTCAGCAGGTAGTTGTATCCTATGGCAACCTGGGCGCTGCGGGTAAATCCGAGGTCAAGGTTAGGCTGGGTTACAGCACCATCGGGTTGATGGGCTAGGATAAAGTAGATCACCCTTGGTTGCATCTGGCTGTAAAGCCCTGCCCCAAAGTTGAAGGAGTGCTTTTCATTGATGTTCCAGTCGAATCCGAGCCTTGGTTCTACTGCAATGGAGTTGTTCAGGGAAAGCCAGGATCCGTTAATCCCGATGGTTGAGGAAAACCGGGTGCTGAAAAAATGCTGCCATTGGGTAAAGGCCCGCAGCATCTGCATTTTTTCCCTTGAACCCGTATTAATCAAAAAGGTCCCCTTGTACATCATGCTGTCAGCGAAGGACATGCTAAATAAATCAACATATAATCCACTGGTTATTGAATTCCTGGAGGAGAATTTTTTGGTCAGCAATGAGGAGAAGGAGTATTTGATTTCGGTCGATTTTTCGCCAGCCCAGGAGGAAGGTGTTTGTTCAACAAATGAAAAGGTGTCTATTTTCGTTCGGGTATCTGTGGCAACCAGGTAAAGCATGTTCTTCCACCTCAGGTTTCCTTTGAAGAAAACCTGGTGAGAAATTCCGATAACGCCAAGGTTTGATCCATCTGAAAGGTCTTCGCCATAATCGGGAAATAACCATTGTGATTGTTTTTTATCACTGTCAAAAATATTTATGGAACTCAATCCTCCTATGCCGGTGATGGTAAAGGTTCCGGCTTTGCGCGTAGGTATGTTGATTTTGATATTAAGATCCTGGTATTTAGGAACCAGCCCGGTATTGATGCCAAACCAGTTGAGAAACTGAAGGGGTGAATAGCGGTAGGAGACCAGGTATGAAGCCCTGCTTTTCTTTGAGATTGGCCCTTCCGCCCCAAACTCCAGCCCGTTCCAGCCGATTTCGAACCAGTATTGCCGTTTGTCTGCATTGCCATTTCTCATCTTCAGGTCAAAAATGCCCGCAAGAGCATTGCCGTATTGGGCTGGAAAGGCGCCGGTGAAAAAATCAGAGTTGGTGACCAGGTTATTGTTTAGTACAGTTACAGGACCGCCGGTTGTTCCGACAGCAGCAAAATGGTTGGGATTGGGTATTTCCATATCGTCAATTCTCCATTGCATCCCGGTTGGGGAGTTTCCCCTCACAATGATATCATTCCGGTTATCAATGCCGCTGGTGACCCCGGCAAAACTGGAAGCCATTCTTGCAGGATCATTATAACTTCCTGCGAATCTGAATGTTTCATCGACGCTAAACGACCTGACACTTACTGTCGCCATCCTGTTTATGGCTTCATTTTTCTTGTAGCCCGATTTTATTTCAACCTCTCCGGCACTGAGGGCAGTTTCATGCATTAACACGGATGTCATGGTCTCGCGGCCACTGGTCACGATCAAAGGTTCAGTAACTACCGGAGCATAACCCATGTATGTGACCCGAAGCTGGTACTGACCTATTTTCACCGGGGGAAGCCTGAAATGGCCTGCACTGTCAGTGATGGCGCCGATCAGGGGATTAGTTTCCAGGATGGTGATGGAAGCACCGGGCAACGGCGATTGTGTCTGATGATCGAGAACAACACCCTGAATGCCCGACTTTAAAACTTTCTGTGCCTCACAAAAAGGTCCGTACAATATCAGAAAAAGAAGAGAATAAAAGAGATGCCTACCCTTGACCTTGCAAATCATGAGGTAAATATAGGAAGTTTTAAGCTTCCATCATTTCATCAACTTGTTGCGGTATAAGCCTGGTCCATTTGGGATTGACAAGTACATTTTCCTCAATTTCGAAACTCACAAGGTCAAAGGTCTCTTCGTAAAATGCAAGTTTACTGTTAAGGTCGGGGGTGTGTTCAATAAAAATAAAATTGTCAGGAATGGAATGGAGATCTTTCATGATGAGGGTTGCCAGGGGGGCGCACCATTCAGTGACTGGCGTTCCCGGATTTTGCCTGTAAATTTCCGTGGCAATGGCCAAAACCTTGCCATCTTTTCGGTTAATGACCTTTAATCCGCATTTGGAGGGACTTTCCCACTGTCCGGGGTAGTTGAAGTAGCGGTCCATGTATTTATTGAAGTCGGGATTGGTCTCCATTGAGTATTGGGTTTGATGGTTTTACAGGTTCATGGGTAAACGGGTAAACGGGTAAACGGGTTTTTGTTGATTGCTTAGACTAATTTTGGAACTTTTTTTCCAAAACTGAGATCTGCGATGTCGCGTCGGCGCGGTGTATAGGTTCCATCCGCAATTTCACGCGAAACAACCTTGTTGATCAGGTTGAACATTTTCATCGTTTGGGGCTCATCCTTATAAAATGTATCCCAGGCGTAATCATAGAGCTCAGTAAGCCTTTCTGCCGACATATGTTTCGGATGGTACACTACCTTACCGGCATTATAGTGATTCCAGTCGGTATCAAAAATTCGACCTTGCTTTAGCAGATCGCTGTAAGCTTTGGTATGGGGAAAGGGTGCAAGAACAGTGAATTCTGCAAGGTCAAGTTCAATTTCAAGCAGGAAATCAACCAACCGCTTGATGTCGTCTTCTGTTTGATTATCAAGGCCCAGAAGGATGGTTCCCTCCACTGCGATACCGTATTCATGGTATTGTTTGATTCGATTCCTTATATAGTCGGATGTGTCAAAAACAGCCTGGTAAACATACCATGCACCTGCCTGGGCGGCCAAATCCAATACTTCATCCTTGTCCTCAATCGTATGGCTCACCCATTTTTTCTTCAATGGAATCATTGCCTTGAAAAGGTCTTTTTCCCACTGTGTATCAAGGGCAAGAGAGTTATCAACGATGAAAAGCCGGTTGTTGTCCATCTGGGAAAGCTCTTCCACAACGCGGTCAATGGGGCGCGGGCGGAAACCACGTCCACCAAGATAACGCACGGCGCAAGGGTAACAATCATAAATGCAACCACGCGAAGCATGGAACAGGTCAACCATCCGGAATCCCTTGTGATAGTAAAGATCCTTCTTCAGAATATCCCTCTTAGCCGGTCCGATCAGGCCCATGTCAGGGGGTTTGCTCAGAAAATTGTAGATCTTCTTCAGGTCATTTTTATGGAAATCCTGAAAAACCTGGTCAAGCCGGCCTTCAACTTCACCAAGGAATACTGAATCGGCATGCAGCATGGTCTCTTCAGCATGCAACATCGTGGAGATACCTCCAAAAATGACTTTTTTACCAAGTTTACGGTATTGGTCGGCTATTTCCCATCCGCGTTTCACCTGGGTGGTGAGCATCATGGATATGCCAACAAAATCAGGACTTTCATCAATTACCAGATCTTCAACATTTTCATCTGTGAAGTCGATTTCAATATTCCCGGGAATTTCGGCGGCCATGACCACCGGACCGTGGGGCGGAAGGTTGAAAATTGTTTGTCCTTCAAGCTTTTCCCAACGTGGATATATAAGTTTAAATTTCATCGTTCAACTATTTGTTTTTACCAGCCAGCTTTCGCTTGAGCGCGGCAAAGTTATAAATTTTTTGATATAGCCCGAAAGGTACATATGCCGGATGTAACCTGTGTTTATTTTAATAACCTGCCAGGGGAAATTGTTTGATGTTGAATAAAAATGCTAATTGTCAGATTATCAGTAAAAATCGAGTTATCCTTTCCTAAATACCCTTAATAAAGCAAATGAGATTGCACCAAAAACAGCTGAAATCACCGCTGCAAGTACAAAACTTCCTGCCAGGTATTGCACCAGGTGCTCTTTTATCCATTGGAATCCCAACCCTGAACTATACTGGATTGCCTGTGAGTCAGCTCCTATCACCCATCCTCCAACGATATAGCTCAGAAATATCACAAATGGCAACATAGGAGGGAGGCTGATATTGGAAGCTGTGACAGCAACAAATTTGTTTAGTTTGAACAGGTGCGCCAGCCCAAGGGTCGTTACGATCTGCCATCCCCAAATGGGAGTTACACCGATGAAGAGCCCCAAAGCGATTGATTTTGCCAGCTTTGCATTTGAATCCTCGCTGTTTACAACATATTCCCTGATAAATTCACGGACCGACTTTTTCCTTAAATCTTTAAAAAAGGAAAACGGACGAACCCAGAGCAAGGCCATGAAAACCAGGATGCTGTTGGCAATGCTCACCCTGGTAAAATCCCTGAATTTCCTGAAATGAGAAATCCTGGTCTCTTTTGGTGCATAATATACTTTCACAGGAACCGACAATACACTCACCCTCTTCCAGGCTAATCTCACCAGGATTTCAACTTCATACTCATACTTTTTTGATAAAATCCACCTGATGGTTTTAACCTTATCAAGCGGATAGAGGCGATACCCCGTCTGAACATCCAGTACTTTGATTCCAGTTTCAACCTTGAACCAGAAAATTGAAAATTTATGACCAAAACTGCTTGTTCCGGGGACATCCTCCCTGGTCATATCCCTGGCTCCAAGTATCATGGAATCTGGATTTTTCTCAATCAAATCAAGAAACAGGGGTAAATCTTCAGGAAAATGCTGCCCATCGCTGTCGATGGTTACGGCATAGCGGTACCCTTTTTCAATGGCATACCTGAACCCTTGACGCAGCGCCCACCCTTTGCCTTTGTTCTGAGGGATATGAATGGTTTCAATGGCAGGAAATAATGAAAGAATTGAGGTGGTGCGATCAGTTGACCCGTCATTGACGACAATTACACTATCGGTATAATTCAATACTTCCCGAACGACATTTTCAAGGGCGTGGTCATTATTATAGGTTGGGATGATGATGCAACAATTGAGTTCTGCATATTTTTGTTGTATCATTGAAAAATCAAGCATAAGGTATTGCTGGTCTTGGGTTGTTTTGAATTTGCAAAGATAGGATTATTCAATGATTCAAGGAGCTGCACGTTGAATCCCGGCAGTATTGGCAACATTAAATCATTCTCAGGATTTCGTTAAATTTGTCCCATGAAAATCCTATTGATAAATCCTCCCAGGTCGCCTGAAAATAGTATTTTGAAGTTTGCGCCTGAAGAGGCAAAGCGGTTTATCCATAAAAAACTGATAGGCCCGCCGCTGGGATTGCTCACCATTGCCGCAGCGGTGAAGGATCATGATGTAACCGTTTTTGACACCAAGGGTGAGTATGACCTGGAACCTGAAACTCCCATGCTTGCAACATTGATTCGTGGGCTTTTAGGGAAGTATCGGCCTGATTTAGTTGGTGTTACTGCAATAACTTCTGAATTTGATTTCTGCATAGAGATTTGTCAAACGGTAAAGCTTGTCAATCCCGAAATACTTACAGTTGCCGGCGGACTACATGCAACCCTTTGCCCCCGCGACTTCACAGATCCTGCGTTTGATGTCATTATTCCCGGACAGTGTCCCCATATTTTCAGGATGGTTGTTGAGGTAAGTGAGGAAGGGGGTTCTTTGAACTCTGTGCCGGGGATTCTGATCAACACCAATGGAACACTTAAAAAAACTTCCGGTAAGCCGGCTCCCTGGGATTCTGCCAACGCCAATTACCTCATGCCCGACCGGAGTCATCTCAAACGGTGGATCGATACCTACAAAGTAGGGAACAGCCCTTTTCCGAGTACTTATGTTTATACTTCCCTGGGTTGTCCCTACAAATGCACCTTTTGCTCAATCTGGACACAGTTCAAAGGTCAATATTACCAACGGAATGTAGAGAGTTTGATTACTGAATTAAAATCCATTGACGAATATCCTGTTGTTCGGTTTGCAGATGCCAATACAGTAGTGGATGAGAAGTTTATGTTGCAGTTATTCAAGCGGATGGAGGAGGAGGGGATTCAGAAAACGATTGTTATGGATATCCGTGCCGATGTGGCAGCCCAGCGTCCTGATATCATCGAAAGGCTTGCGCGTGGCGGGTTAAAGGTGGTAATTTGCGGTTTCGAATCGTTTCGTGACGAGGAGCTTAAAAAGTATCACAAGGATTCACCTGCGATAGACAACCAGGCGGCTGTCAGGGTTTTTGAGCAAAACGGGATTATGGTGCGCGGAAATTATGTGATTCCTCCCGATTATGAGGCCAGGGATTTTGATGCACTTTCAGAATATTCCGATCGCAACCGTGTGGTGTATGCAGGGTATACCGTGCTGACCCCTATGCCTGGTACTGTTTATTATCAACAGGTTAAAAATAAAATAGTTGATCATGATTACCGGAAGTATAACTTCTTTAATTCGGTGATGAAGACAACGCTGCCCCACGATGAATTTCATACCCGGGTCGGGAGTTTGTGGCTGATAAAAAAGGGGACAGACGTTATATAAATGAGAAGAGTTTTACTGATAAATACCAACATAGAAAAGGCTCCATATCCGGTTCCGCCACTTGGGCTATGCATGCTGGCTACTGCTCTTAAAGATCTGTTTCAAGTAAAAGTTTACGATGGTGTTTTTGATGAAGGTAAATCCCTGGTGGAGATTGTTGAACAGTTTATGCCTGATTTCATTGGCTTTAGTATCAGGAATATAGATGATGTTGTACAGGACCGGGAAATTTTTTATGCAGATGAAATTCTCGAAAAATTCATCCACCCGGTCAGAAGAGTGACCACAGTTCCATTTATCCTGGGTGGAAGTGGGTTCAGCATTTTTCCAGCGGAGTTGATGAAGATGACAGGCGCTGAGTTTGGTATTGTCGGAGAGGCGGAAAAAACACTTTCTGTGTTATTGGATAGACTGCAAAATCAAGAAGATACCTCAGATATTCCCAACCTTATCACGTCGGCTAACCTGGAAATTCAACGGGGAAAAGGGGATGCTTTTTTAAAACCGGTTCCGCAACAGTTTTCTGAAATTGACTGCTGGATTGATTTTAAACCCTACGAAACCAGAGGAGTATATTCTATCCAGACTAAGCGGGGGTGTTCGCATGGGTGTGTCTATTGTACATACCCTTTGATTGAGGGTAAAAGGTTCAGGAAAAGATCTCCTTCCGATATCGCAGATGAGATTGAGGCGGCCAGCAAACGACTTGGAAATATCACTTTTGAGTTTGTGGATTCAACTTTCAATGACCCTATAGGACACGCAGAAGCGATTTGCTGCGAGATCATCAGCAGGAAAATCAACGTCAGGTTGAGGACCATGGGTATCAACCCGAGACACTGCAGCGAAGAGTTGTTTGAACTGATGCTCAAAGCCGGCTTTATCCAGATCGATGCCACCCCAGATAGCGCTTCGCCAGTGGTTCTGGAAAACCTTGACAAAGGTTTCAATCTGCCTGAAATAGAGAAAATGGCATTGATTATCAAGAAATTAAACATTCCAACTATGTGGTTTTTCCTTTTCGGGGGTCCCGGGGAAGATGAGACTACATTCAAAGAAACCCTTGATTTTATTGATAAACATGTGAATCCTGCTGATCTGGTATATATGAATGCAGGATTACGTATCTATCCCGGAACACCATTGTATAAAATTGCCATTAAGGAAGGTCAGATTCAGAAAGATCAGTCTGTTTTCCGGCCACCTGCTTATTATTACTCCGGGAAAATTTCCAAACCACATCTTAACAACCTGATTAAGGAAGCTGCAGCCATGCGACATAATTGTCTTCCTGCTTTGGAAACCGCACCTTCGCCTGAATTGGTTGCAACTGCCGTCGAGATTCGCAGTCGCCTGGGATTGAATGAACCCATGTTCAGGACCTTGCTGAAAGTCAGGTTACAATGGAGGAGAGAGGGGAGAATATAGCTCCATCAACGAATTTTGCATTCCTAGTCAACCCTTTGGAGGAGCCACATTCAATAAACCCTGAAATGCCCTGTTTTAGGAGTATTTGCATGGTATTAAACCAGTTGAGTGGCTGAAAAAGATTCCGTTCGAGTTCATTTCTTATCAACCCTGCATTTGTCAGAATAACCTGGTCGATGAGGGAGATTACCGGGGTTGCTGAATTGTCAATCCGGAAACTTCGGATATGCTGTGCAAAGTCCTTTGAGGCTGATTGAAGGTAGATGGCATGGTAGGGTACTGATACCGCAAGTTTACTGGTATGCAGTGCGCCCTCATCGGTTGCTGAATCTCTAAGTTTTTGAATATCATTGCTGTACCCTGAAACAACAAATGAGTGGGTGGCATTTTGGTTGGTAATATAAACACGAAGTGAAGATTGGTCTATGAGTTGTCGTATTTCAGCCTGAGTAAGCCCGATGATGGTGCCCATTCCAAACAAATGCAGGTCAATATTTTTTGTAATGGCTTCAAATGCAGCACATATCAGGTCTAATCCTGTTTCAAATGAAACCGCTCCTGCATTAAAAAGCGCTGCATAGATTCCCATGCTATATCCGGCATTTATTGCTGGAGTTACGCCTTTTACCTTCAATATTAAAGATGCAGTACAGCTGTATATGTAAGTGATGTATTGTGTACGTAACTCATGATCTGCAAAGGTCTCGCCTGAAAAATCGAAACTTGCCAGCCTGGTGTCAACCCGGTTGGCAGCCTTTGTCAGCAGTGTTGTGAACAACTCATCGAATCCGGGCAAATTCCGCCCTGGGTGATCAATATAATCACCTGTAAATGCCGGGAAAACAAATGCTAACTTGTTGTTTGACAACGTAATCAAGGAAGTTTACTGGTCAAGCTCCAAAAGCCGGTTTTCATGCTCGATGATAAGCAGTTGCATCACAATCAATTGCCCGATGGTTGCAACAGGGTGTTTGACAGCGTATTTACCGATGACTTTTAACTCAATATCGAGGTTGTACTTTTTCTTGAATATTTCGATCAGTTCAAGAAACATCAGTGAATCTCCATCAAGGTCATTGATGATGCTGGTGTTGTCGTTGATCTGAGCAAGGTCGACTTCACACTCTTCGGCAAAAAAGCTGTAAACGATCTCCCTGACTTCATTCTTAATGCCTTCTGTAATTGTAGCCATGATATCTTTACTTTTTTGCAAAAATATGATTTTTTTACAAATTTCAGTCTGAATGCTTCTTTAATACAAGGGTTGCATTATGACCACCAAAACCGAAGGAGTTGGAAAGCGCTACCCTGATATCAACAATTCGTGAAGAGTTCGGAATATAATCAAGGTCAAGGTCAGGATCAGGCACATGATAATTGATGGTGGGAGGGAGTATTCCATTTCTCAGACACATGGCTGTGATAATTGCTTCTATTGCCCCTGCTGCACCAATTGTATGACCGAGCATCGATTTGGAAGAAGATACCGGGATATTGTATGCCTGATCACCAAAAACCCGTTTGATAGCCATCGTCTCATACCGGTCATTCAGTTCTGTAGAGGTGCCATGTGCATTGATATAGCCAACCTCCTCTTTATCAACTTTTGCATTTTTAAGCGCCAGCTCAATTGTTTGGGCCATTCCTTCACCATCCTTCATGGGAGCCATGATGTTGTAACCTTCACTCGTCAATCCGTACCCTGCAATTTCTGCATGAATATGAGCATTCCTTTTCAAGGCATGCGCCTTTGACTCGAGGATCAATACACCGGCACCTTCGCCGATGACAAATCCGTCCCGATCCCTTGAAAAGGGCTTACTGGCTTGTTCTGGTGGGTCGTTGGCAATGGAAAGTGCATAAAGTGCGTTGAACCCCTGAATCTCCTCAAAGTTGATAATGGAGTCGGCACCACCTACGATGACAACATCTGCCTGGCCACCTTTGATCATATCGTATCCGAAGGCGATGGCGTATGCTGAGGATGCACAGGCTGTATTGACTGCAAAGTTTGGCCCATTCAACTGGTACTCGAGTGAAATCCATGCTGGCATGGAGTTCGTCATGGTTTTAAAAACAGTGTTTTGGGCTGAAGTATCTTTTTCGGTGCTGGAATTACCGGTACTTACAACCCCCATGATCACACTGCAACGCATCCGGTCGGTCTTTTCAAAATCGATCCCTGATTCTGCAACAGCAATTTTTGCTGCAGTCACACACATCCGGGTAACCCTGGTCATCTGGCCTGCTGCGCGTTTTTTTATGTGGATACGCGATAGTTCTTCGAATTCACGGGGCACTTCTGCAGCAATTTGCGTGGCTAATTCTGAAGCATCGAACAGGGATATCTTCTTTACTCCACTCTTACCGGCAATGATGTTGTCCCAGTTTTCTTCCAATGATAATCCCAGGGATGTGATAAGGCTCATCCCTGTAATGACAACTTTTTCAGACATCGTGTGGCTATTTTTGCAAACTTTTTGCCCACTTGCAAATCAGATCAACCTCAGCCTGGGTAGGCACATCACTGGGATTGTTGGCACGCCATTTTTTGGGAGGCATGGCCGATTTTGTAAGCTCCTTACAGATTGTGTTAGCTTTATTAAATTGTTTTTCAGAATCGTACTTATCCCAACCTGAGAAGTTTACCTTTCCTTTGGCCATAAAGTTACCGTCGTCGGAATGGCAATCCATGCAGGCTCTCTGGATAATTTTGTTTACACTGTCAGGTAATGCAGTTCCCGGGCCGGCAGTTGTGTTTTTTTTCGAACCGTTGACCGTTTGCGGGTTCATAACGAGAACAAATACAAACAAAGCACTTAGTGCAACAAGAGATACAAACGCGATTTTTTTCATGATGACATTAGTTTTGTTTTTACAAAGATAGGCTGAAATAGCCATGGATGGCATTTTATTAACGATCAATTAACCAAATGGGCCTTCTGAAATGCCAAAATACTCCTTGATGGCACGGTTTACAGTCTCAATCGGGATATTCGCCATTTTGGTGAACCGGGTGACAGCTGAAAACCAAGAGTGATTAAGTCGTTCCAATATTTCAGAATCATTTGCAGAGGTTTCATCGTCCAGTTCACATGCAGGATATTGATAAAAACCACCTTGTGATTTCATGCCTAGCCTGCCATGAGAAATAAGGTCTGATAATTTAGATAAAAGGAGGGAATAGTTGCTCTTATCAGGGTAGTTAATTGTGTAATTCAGGATGGCATTGTACATGGTATCAATGCCCACACTGTCACAAAAATCAAATACTCCATGTGGAAAGAAATTCTCTCTAACAATCAGATCCATTTGCTTATAGCTGCAGTTACCTGAATGAACGATTAAAAAGGCTTCATTCTGAAAATCAAGAAATATCTTATTGAGGATGAAACTATTCTCCTCATCAAGTTTGATATATTGACGCTGGATTTCATGGAGAAACAAATCGATTCGAGACAATGTCTGTTGTGTGGTATTTTCTGACACGGTCACTTCAACAATATCCTTCAGAGCGACAGGGTAAAAAAAGTGAAGCCCGACGAAATTTCCCGAGCGATCGCCTTCCGGGGCAATTTGGGATGGATTGATAGAGGAGGAGTTTGAAGTGAAAATGGCTCCTGGCATAAGCAGGCTGTCAAGCTGCAGAAACAGCGCCTTTTTTAGTTCTGCATCTTCGGGTATAGCTTCAATAATGAGCTCACAGTCATTTAATTCTGACAATTCATGAGAAATTTTCGTCTGCCTCAGCCTTTCAAATTGTTGTTGATCAATTATTCCAGCCTCCAGTGAACGGTTAATCCGCTTGATGAACTGCTTTGACACTTTTTCGATCTCTGCTTTTTGGCTGACTACCCACACAAGCTCGTATGAAAAACCAAGCAGATAGTGAAAAATACTACTGCCCATTTTACCCTCTCCGATAATCCCGATTTTCGTAAAATCAATCATTTAAACAATAGGTTGATGATATACAGCCCCTGTCCGCCCGTCCGCCTGTCCGCTTGTCCGCTTGTCCGCCCGTTCACCGATCCTTCCACGCCCCCTTATCCTGCTCCATCACAATTGCCCTGTACTCCGCAAGGCGATCCATGTGAGCCTGTACATGCCTGTGGTACCCCAGCATCGAAAGCATAAATCCCATTCCTTTGTCAATTGCAAGCTGTTTATTGCGTATCATGCTAAAGATAAAACGGAATAAGGCTTTTCGGTCAGGGTCGCGGGTGAGTACATACTCTTTAAAAGTGATCCACGAGAGCCTGGCTTTTGTAGTTGCCGGAATATCAGCTCCGGAGCGCGTAAATGCTCCATTTCCGAATAGTGCCGTCCCTTTTTTCCGGATGGTTTCAAAGGAGTAAAGCCTGGCAACTGTCTCCATGTACTTGTCAAAAAGTGCGATTTGCGACATGTTCATGTAGTGAAGGGCAGGGAAGTGCCCGACTCCCAACTCCGGGTCGTGGGGAAACAGACGCCCTTCTTCAGCCAGTTTTTTATGGGTTTCTGTTCCGGGGGTAGCATTCAGCAAATGAAGAAAAACATTGGCCAGGTTGTGTTCCATGCTGAATTCGAAAATCCTGTCAAATTCCGCAAGGGTATCATTGTCAAATCCGACCATAAAGCTTGCGTTGATCTGAATTCCGGCAGCATGGATTTTCCGAATGGCTTCCGTGTATATTTTTCCCCCACGATTGTGGTGTTTCCTGGTTTCGTCAAGACTCTCCGGATTAAGCGATTCAAATCCCACAAGGATATTGAAACATCCTGCATCGGCCATGAGTTTCAGAAGTTCGTCATCTGTTGCCACATCAAGGCTGCACATACATCCCCAGGAAATCTTTAACGGAATAATGGCTCTCATCAGCTCTTTGACATACGGCTTGTTGATGGTTAAATTATCATCCACAAACCAGAAATATTTTGATGGGGCTGCTTTGATCTCTTCAACCACATTCTCTATATCCCTGTAACGCATTTTTCTGCCAAAGTTTTTCGAAACAAGGCAAAAATCGCAATTGAACGGACAACCTCTTGAAACCTGTATGGCCACCTGGAATACCCGTTTCATATTGACGAGATCCCATCGCGGAGGTTTCTGTGTTTTGTATGGAACATAGGTTTGCGATTCATAAACAGGTTTCATGCAGCCATTTTCAAAATCAGCAAGGCATTGTTCCCATTTTCCTTCAGCCTCACCTACAACAACAGAATCCCCGTGTTTGAGCGCTTCTTCCTGCATAAATGAAGCATAAGGCCCGCCGAAGACGACTTTAGCACCCATAGCACGGTATCTGTCGCCCAATTCAAAACATCTGTTTCCGGTTGCAGCGAGTGTTGTAATACCAACGATGTGAGGTTTTCCAGTTCTGGGAAGGTCCTCAATTCCTTCATCAAAAATTTGTATATCGTAATTTGCAGGGGTGAGTGAAGCGATTGTTGGAAGGGCAAGGGGGACCATGGGCCTCCTTTTTCCAAACATTTTTGTCATCTCACTGTTCAACGGATAGTTTGAATAACGCTGATGCGGGCTGATCAAATATAGTGTATATCGTTTTATATCAGACATTTAATTTGTAAATTTACCATTTTTGCAGGATATATCCGGCCTGCATAAACTTACTTACCTCTGTGACAAAACTAACAATAATGTCACCGTTAGTGAGTTGTTCTTCCTTTCTGATCCGGTCGAGGCACAATAAGGCCATGGGAGGACCAATATATCCCATGGATGCCATTTTTGAATAGAGCTTATGACGCTTAATTCCAAGCCCAGCACACTCATCCATAATAAGTTCCGAAATGTGCTTTGAAGGAAAATTAACCTGGAAAAATTTGATACGGGCAGGATCGACCGGATATTTTGCAAGCATTCGTTTCATGCCTTTCAAAAAGACCGAGCCGTCAGGTTCGTGAAAATTCGCCCGTAACTCTTCCTGGAACATTTGTGCAAGATGATGGTATCCAAGTTCAAACTCTTCCCGTGGATTCATAAAATAGGCAGGTCGTTTGTTTCCCATTGCAGAAGGTTTTTTCCCTCCGACAGATTCGATATAGGTATTTTCCACAAACAACCCATTTTTACATACATCTTCAGCCTTCAAAACGATGGCGGCAGCACCGTCGCTCAGAAAATAGCGAAGAAACAGCTCCTCCTTTTTTACAATAGGTTGATTGTAATATTCTGCAACCAATTCCGAAGAGGAGATCCCTGCTGATATTGCGAGCGCCGTCTTGTAACGGCCATTCCTGATCAGGTCGGAGCCGAGCATCAGGGCTTTATACGCAGAGGTACAGTTTGCATGGACGGAGATTTCTGCACAATGGTCGATACCCAACGCTTCCTGGATGCGAACGCTGGCCGTTGGCATCTGGTCCTGGTGAGCGCTGCCATAAACGATCAGGTCGATTTCCCCGGGATCCATTCCGGCATCTGAAAGAGCTTCAATTGCTGCCTTGACCGACATGGTAACATTGTCCTCCGTGAATTTCCTAGAAACCGGATCGATGGCAAAATGATAATATTCCACTTCGAGCATCTCTTTCATCAATAATTTGATGCGCAGAAGCCATTTCCGGATTTTTTCAGGAGCTTCGGTCAATTCTCCAAGGTAATAATCAACCTCATCAGAAGGGATTGGTCGCCCTGGCAGAAAAGAACCACTTCCCGCTATTTTAACATATATCTTGCTGTTATCCTGATGCATGCATGGGTGTTAAAAATTTATGAAGATACAATGCCCTTTCACTTTGCTGAAAATTCACTGGCAACAACGCTGCAAATTTAAGCGAGAATGGCAAAATTTCAGCTTTGGGAACAACGGCATCAACCAGTCCCATTTCAAACGCAGCAGTGGCGGAGAAAGTGCTCCCGCGAAGTGTGTACTCAATTGCATTTGCTTTTCCGGCAATTGAAGCAAACCGTTGAATCCCTCCAATGCCCGGCATCAGGTTAAAGGTGGATTCCGGTAAACCAAAAACCGCCTCTTCTGAGCAAATCCGGAAATGGCATGCCAGGGCCAATTCAAGGGCAGAACCCAGGCAGACACCCCGAATGGCAGAAATTACAGGAATTTTCAATCGCTCCAGCATCAAAAATGTTTGATAATTTTCAATCATCGAATGTTCTTCAGCATGAAGAAGCAACTCCTTGATGTCAGCTCCGGAAGAATAGTGTCGGCCATTGCCGCTGACCACGATGGCACGGAGGTTTTCGGTTTTAGCGATCCTTTCCATCAAAGCCTTCAGTTCTCCAAAGAACTTCATGGTCATAGTGTTGGCAGGTGGCTGATTCAACCTGAGATGCCCAATATCCTGTTCGACGGTCCACTGGATTGTCATACTTCTTACGTCTCCGATTTACGCCTTTCGGCTTCATCACTGGCCAGTGAACAAAACAATCTGATCTCCTCCTGTATGGCTTTATCCGCAGACAATTCCTTACTGTTTTTCAGAGCTGTCATGATAGACCTGATCACCTTCACCGGCCGGTCGTGTGTCATCTTTTGCATCAACGACCATGAATATTCAAATGCCAGGTCTTTTGGAGCAATATAATCAATGAACCTCATTTTTTTGGCATCGGCCGCATTAACGAGATCACCACCAAGGATCATCGAGACCGACTGAGCAAATCCAGCCAATACAGGTAATCTGACAGTGCCACCCATACCAGGCATGAGGTTCTGATTTGATTCGGGAAAAGCAAAGAGTGCATTTTCTGAAGCTACCCGGATATGGCAAGCCAGTGCAATCTCAAGTCCGCCGCCGAAACAGATCCGGTTAATTGCGGCAACTACAGGGATGTCAAGATTCTCGATGCTCCCGAGGAGTGCATGCCCCTCCGCCATTATACGTTCTAGAGTACCATCTTCGCCACTTGCGTTGAAAATTGCCTTTAACTTACCTCCTGCAGAAAAATTTCGCCCGGCACCTTTGATAATCAATCCTTTTAAAAATGGCGTTGAAACCCATTCGGTAAAAAGTTTCAATGGTATAAAACCGGGGAGGTCAAGTTCATTGGAAGGCGGGGTATTAAGTGTGATAACTCCAATGGAATCAATTACCTCAAATGTTACAGATTCTTTAATATCCATTCAATACTCCTGTATGTTTTCAAAAAGAAGTTCAGCCGGGATTTCCGGGAATGCATTCTCAAGATTGTTAAAAAAGTCCAAATTACCGGTATGATTGATTAAGTTAATTTTAATGCCCATGGCTGTATTGATAGTGATCAGGTAATTTGTCATATGGCAGCCATTTCAAATTTTCCCTTGAATTTCAAGAAAACAGTTGCACCGGCTCCTATAGAGGCAATGACTGAAATAAGTGGATCGTTCAAAGATTTAAGAACAATATTGCATTCAAGTTGAGGATTGTCAACAGGATTGATCATAGAAAGAAATTTGACATTGTCCGATTCCACCAGGTTGAGCGGATGGTTAACAATCGTTTCAACAAGTTCCATAATCATCTGGATCTGGCACACGCCTGGTACGACAGGATTTCCGGGGAAATGTCCCTGGAAGATGGGATGGGTGGGATTCAAAGATATAACGAATGTGCAGTCAGACTTGAATTCACCTGGATCCTTAGCTGTAAATGATTGAATGTCAAAAAATAATCCCGAAAGCATTACTGTTTTTTTTACCAACGATAGAGTTGACAAAAATAGGGAAAATTATAAACAGAATTATAAAAGGAAACCCCGATTAAGCAAATGCTTACCGGGGTTTCACGGGAGAGAATTTTCTAAACCAACCACAATTTAGAAAAGCACCTTTATTAAGGCGTAAAGCCTTGATTCTTTTTATTTACTAGTCTTTAATGCAGCGAACTGAATACCCTTCAGCACGGAAGTCATCAACAGTTGTTGCTCCTGATGCTGAAAATTCCATAAACATTGCCTTTGATGTGTTGGCGACCGTGCTGGTCCATACACGGCCAAAACTACCGGCATCATAAACAACACCATCATAAAATTCACGACAACCCGCAGCAGCCCATTTTAATGACGAACCATAGGCACCTGTTTTATTTTGTGCAGGCCATGAAGCAATTTCTGAAGTCATTTCTGTTGCTGTAGGTAATCTGTAACCAGTCGGACAAGGGTTATTGGCGCCCGATACACCCTGCCAGAGGGCATGGTTCTGTGGTACTCGCCAATCGCTGGCTGTATGCATCCCTTTGATATACATTGAATGTCCCGGGATATTCGATGAACTTGCAGTTGTGGTGGATCCATTCAGACCGACTCCAGTATAGGCATTTGCCCAAGTAATGCACTGATGACCATCGGCTAAACGTCCCCATTGGTACAATGAACCATATGCCAGATAGTCTGCAGCAGACAATGCAACCTGAGCTGCCCCTAAGTTACGGTCGAGCCAAACTTTCAAAGTTTTGTGGTTTGCTACCTGGTAGTATGTATAACTGGTATTGCATCCACTCTGTACGATTGGTGTGTTGTTAACGGTAACAACATTAAATGTAAACCCGGTGCCAAGGGATACCGTAAAGGAATTTGCTCCTGTTGAAACAGGAGTTCCATTACCATATAATGTAACATCCTGAAGTCCTTTGAAGGTAAAGCTACCACTCTTTGTAAAAGTGATACCATTAACAGTATTGCTGATCAGGTTATAATAACCAAGTGTGTAAACATTTATTTTTAAGGTAACAGTGTTCGTCAGGTTTAATTTTAATGCCGTCCTGTAATTTCCATTAACCACACCTGACATTATTTTACCGGTAGCATTCACTTTCAACCCTGCAGTAGATTGACCGGCATCCGGAACAGGCTGAATTTCTTCAACCTCTTTTTTACAACCAACAAAAAACAGAGATACTGTCAGAAGAAGGATCATTGCAGTTTTGAGTAAATTTTTAGTTTCCATCTGTGCGTATTTTTGTTGTGGTTGAACCTTGTCGAAAAAAATTGATGCAGCAGTTCTTCTTCGTTTTGATGTTGTTTATGTGTGCATCAACATAATGGTAAAGATCGCTCAATATTAACCCGGACGCAATTGGGGGTATTTGTAAAATATCTTTGCGGAAAACCACTATTAGATTTCTGCCCAATACTGTTTAACGTGCATAATATCAGTGATTAATAAAAATAATATGGCGTGCAGAACTCACGCCCGTCATAATGAAATTTGAGTGAATTTTATTGGTTTATTCAGGTAATACAGGAAAAGGTATTCTGATTTTTGTGAGGTGGATTGCAGCCCGGTCGCACTTATTTTTCCACACTTTCAATTGGTCATCAAATGCAGGAGGGGAAAAATAAGTGCAAACAGGCCGCTGATTATTGCTTAATCAATCTTGTGATGTATTGCTTATTCTGGTAATTTACTTGTACCAAATATATGCCTTCAGGTTTTCCGGATAGAGAGATATGATATTCAGGTCCGCCATTCATAATCTGTGAGAGGACAATTTCACCTGTCATACTGTAAATTTTGACCATAACTGTTTCTTTTCCATTAATTCCTGCCATTTTAACCACAAAGATTCCGTCTGTTGGATTTGGATAGACTTTCACAGGGTAGTTGATTGAACCTGGCGAATTTAGTTCTTCACCCTGCACTACGCTGCCAACAGCTGGAGTTTTACTTCCACAAAATTGTCCGTTCAGGGTGATGTATCCATGCATGAATCCGCCGGGCTTAACTGACGTTCCTGGCAAATAAGAGATCTTATGACCGGCAATCATTGTAGCACTACCACCGCTTTGAACAATAAAGGTTGAACCGTTACCTGCAACGGTAATTGTTTGTGACGCTCCGTAACACTGTATGCCGGTGACTTCAATCCCCTGCAGGACGATAGTGGCAGGTACAATGGTAACGGTCATGATCACCGGACTTGATGAAGCCGGGTTATTGATGGCACACACCTCGCTTGATTCCACCATACAAATTACGTGGTCCTGGTCTTCAGGAATATAGGAATAAACAGTAGAAGTTGCCCCTGGGATCACACTCCCGTTTACCTTCCATGAATACGATGGTGAAATTCCCTCATTTGTCGGGTTTGCTGTAAAAGTAACTAAAGTTCCCGCTAAAACCGGATTGGCGGAAGCCGTTACTCCCAGGCTAACCGGCAAAATGGGATTCACAACCATATTCACAGTATTCGAAATGGCAGGATTTCCTGTTGTGCAAAGCTCACTTGAAACGAGAGTGCAATTGATTTTATTCCCGTTTGAAGGAGTAAAGTCAAATGTTGAGCTGGTGGCACCGGCAATTGATATTCCATTAACTTTCCACACATATGAAGGATTTGTACCCTCATTTGTTGTTGTAGCAGTGAAGGTTACCGGGGTTCCCGCGCAAATTGAATTTGCGGAGGCCTGAATTGAAATACTCACCGGTAATACAGGATGCACCCCCATGTTGACCGTATTTGAGACTACCGTATTTCCTAAGGTACAAGCTTCACTTGAAATTAAATGGCATGTTACCGCATCATTATCAATTGGACTGTGGATATACGTGCTATTGGTTGCACCTGTAGCATTTACACCATTTATACTCCATTGATAAACAGGAAACAAACCTTCGTTTATTGGGGTAGTAGTGAAAGTAACCTCTGTTCCGGAACAGACGGGATTTGCAGATGGATCGATGGTGAGACTAACCGCTAGATAGGGGTTAACTGTCATTGAAATTTCATTTGATAGGACAGGATTTTCAAGGGTGCAGACAGCACTCGATATTAAGAAACAGCTCACTATATCCGAATTCTCTGGTATATATTCATAAGTGGAATTTGTGGCTCCCTGCACTTCTTTGTAATTAACCTGCCACTGATATGCCGGCTGGGATCCCCCATTATCAGCAACGGATGTAAACATCACCGGTATTTCTGCACAGACAGGATTGGTTGAGGCTGCAACTCTCAGGCTGACAGTTAATATAGGATTAACAACTATATTTAAAACATTGGAAATGGCAGGATTTCCGAAAGCACATGATTCATTGGAAATCAACCTGCAAGTGACTGCATCGTTGTTTTGGGGGATATAGGAATAGGTTACATCTGTTGCTCCCGGAATCAAAATGTTATTAATGTACCACTGATATAGGGGATTTGTACCTCCGTTTTCCGGAATTGCTGTGAACGAAACTGCACTTCCTGCACAAACTTGATTGTTAGATGATTCTATTGAAATGTTTACCGGTACCAAGGGATTTATCTCCATGGTCAGTGAATTTGAAATGGCAGGATTACCGACCGGACAAACTGCGTTGGATGTTAAATTGCAGGTTATAACATCATAATTGTCGGGAATGTAAGTGTAAGTTGAATTGGTCGCGCCATTCACAGTTAAACCATTGATATTCCACTGATACAAAGGGGTAGATCCACCATTAACCGGGGAAGCAAAGTACGTAACTTCTGTGCCTGCACAAACCGAATTGGCAGTGGAAGTTATGGCGATACTCACAGGCAGTAAGGGATTTACCATCATGGAAACAATATTTGATGTTGAAGGGCTTCCAACAGGACAAGTGGCATTGGAGGTCAGTACGCAACTGACTGTATTGCCTGTTGAAGGAACAAAGGAGTAGGTCACGTTTGTTGCCCCAGGAACATCGGAACCATTGACTTTCCATTGGTATAAAGGTGTTGTTCCGCCGTTGACAGGTGTAGCCGTATAGGTGACAGAAGTTCCGGCGCACACCGGGTTTGCCGAAGATGCAACCGATACACTAACAGGCAGCAGAGGATTCACGGTCATGGTAATGGTATTCGAGGTAGCCGGGTTGCCTGTTGGACAGGTTGCATTGGAGGTCAGTACACATGCAACTGCATTGCCTGAAGCGGGAACGAAGGAGTAGGCCACGTTCGTTGCCCCAGGAACATCGGTTCCATTGACTTTCCACTGGTAAGCGGGTGTTGTTCCTCCGTTGACAGGGGTAGCCGTAAAGGTGACAGAAGTTCCGGAACAGACCGGGTTTGCCGAAGCTGCAACCG
>JBMOIP010000045.1:0-35614 GCA_049317265.1 Bacteroidales bacterium | reverse complement strand
GATTTTCCGCTTTCAACGAAGAAGGTGCTGACGGTAATAAAACTGCGTAGCAATCCAAATACTACTGTAAAACTTGATCTTTTCTGATTTCCATCTCTCATGAAAATTATCTGTATCGGACGCAACTATGTTGAACACATCAAAGAACTCAACAATGCGATTCCCACCTCACCGGTTTTTTTTCTTAAACCCGACACAGCGCTGCTCATCCGGAACCGCCCATTTTATTACCCCTCGTTTTCAACTGAAATCCATTATGAAACAGAACTTGTGTTGAAGATCTGCAAGGTTGGGAAGAACATCCAGAAAAAATTTGCACATACCTATTACGACGAAATCGGCATTGGCCTCGATATGACAGCCCGCGACCTGCAGGATGCCGCCAAATCGAAAGGGCTTCCATGGGCTGCTGCCAAAGGATTCGATCAATCCGCTCCCATAGGGAAATTCCTTCCAAAAGCCACGTTCCAGGATGTAAAAAACATCAATTTCCATCTTGATCTGAATGGTACAACCGTGCAACGGGGAAATTCAGGAATGATGATGTATGATTTTGACGAAATTATTGCCGCCGTTTCCAATTACATGACCCTGCGGACCGGCGACTACATTTTCACCGGCACTCCTGCCGGAGTTGGTCCTGTAAAGGTTGGCGACAAACTGGAAGCATGGATGGAAGGGGAAAAGTTACTCTCCTGCCTTATTAAATAATAATCAATTCAGTACGATCTCCTCAATAACTGTTGCGCCAACCTCCTTGTTGAGCGCAGCCATGATTTTATTCCTGGCAAACAACAACTCATTCCTGAGTGCAGAGGAATTAACTTTAACATAAAGAACTTTGTTCCTGATATGCAGCTGGCTGGTATTGCGGGCAATCATCTCGCCAACAACGCGCTCCCACGCCTGAATTATCCTTGCCTGGTTCAATTTATCACGCAGATGAAAGGTATCGAGGAACTCCTCAATTGCTGCTTTCAACGGCTTTTCGTTGGATTTTCTCATGGGTTAAATATCAAAAATCTCATGGTCAATTTCCATGGAGGTAAAGATGGAGGAGATCCGCTCTTTGCTGGTATCGGTAATGAATACCTGTCCGAAACTGTTTTCGCTTACCAGCCTGATCAATTGCGAAACACGCAAATCGTCAAGTTTGTCAAACACATCATCAAGCAGAAGTATTGGCTTATATCCCTTGACATTCCGGGTATACTCGAATTGTGCCAGTTTAATGGCGATGACAAACGATTTCTGCTGTCCCTGCGAACCAAACTTTTTTACAGGATAATCATCAAGGATAAATTCCAGGTCATCCTTGTGAATGCCCATGGTAGAGTATTGCGCAGCCCGGTCCTTTGAAAGAGCCGACACAAATGCATCCCTGTATGAACTCCCTTCACTCTGAGACATATACCTGATATCAACAGTTTCGGAACCATTGCTGAGAAACCTGAAATATTGCTGAAAAAGCGGAATGAACTGTTGAAGGAAATGATTTCGCTTAAGATGGATCTGATCGCCAAGACGGATCATCTGTTCATCCCAAGGTTCCAGCATCGCTGCATCGAAATAATGCTGCTCGCCGAATGATTTCAGCAATGCATTGCGTTGGAATAACGCCTTGTTGTATTGAATCAGGTCGTCAAGGTAGAATTTATCAAACTGTGATATCACACTGTCAATATACTTTCTGCGCAACTCGCTTCCATCATTGATCAGATCGCGGTCATAGGGAGAGATCATGACAAGCGGAAAATTTCCGATGTGATCGGCCAGCCGCTCATACTCCTTCCTGTTGATTAAAAAACGCTTTCGCTGATTTTTCTTCTGAATGCACTGTACAAACTCCGACGAATCGTCCCCGCGGGAGTAGTGTCCATGGATCGCGAAAAATTCCTCTCCATGCCGGATATTCTGTGAGTCCAGGCTGGTAAAGCAGCTTTTACAGAATGAAAGATAGTGAATGGCATCAAGCAGGTTCGTCTTTCCAACCCCATTATTTCCGATAAAACAATTGATCTTTTCAGAAAATACAAATTCAGCCTGGGAATAATTTTTAAACCCGGTAATATTGAGTTTTTGAAGGTAGATTTCAGTCATTGATAATCCGGATTTCCTGTGCAATCTTCTCCATAAGCCACGATGGCGTGGAAGTAGCTCCGCAGATGCCTACTGAGTGAACCCCATCAAACCAGGCTGGCATTACTTCTGCCACACCGGATACCATGTAACTCCTGGGATTGGCAGCTGAGCAAGCCTCGAACAGAACAATCCCGTTTGAACTTTTCAGTCCGCTCACAAACACAACCACCTCAAACCTGGATGCAAACTCCTTTAACTGGTCCGAACGATTGGAAACCTGCCTGCAAACAGAGTCATTCCACTCAAAATCAGCAGGACGGTCCCCTGCAGCGGCCTCCATTCCCGTCTGAATCAAAGATACGATTTTCTGAAAGCCCTCTACACTTTTTGTGGTCTGACTGAACAATCTCACAGGCAGCTTAAAGTCCACCCTTTCAATATCCTCCTCCTTTTCAACGACAAGAGCACTACCATTCGTCTGACCATTCAAGGCGACCACCTCTGCATGATCCTCCTTGCCATAGATGACAACCTGGCCATTTCTCGTAACCATTTCAATATATGCCCTGTGAACTGAATTCTGCAGGTTTAACACGATCGGGCATGATGCATCGATCAGTTCAATCCCGTTCTCAAGGGCGATGCGGTAGGTTTCCGGAGGTTCGCCATGGGCGCGGATCAGCACCCTGCAGTTACTTAATTGTTTAAAAGTTTCATGGTTGATGATCCGCAGGCCCATTTGTGTCAGGCGATTCACCTCCATTTCATTGTGCACAATATCGCCAAGGCAACAGAGCTCCGGATTCTTCTTAAGCTCGCGTTCAGCTATCCCAATGGCATGAACCACACCAAAACAAAAACCGGAATGGGAATCAATGGTGACCTGCAATCCTATTGTTTTTTAACAAATTCCTGGAGATTTACCCCGACTGTGATGTAGTTTTTGGCAATAGCTGCGGTATAGGACGAACGGGCGTAGCTTAGGTTGAACATTTTAACACGTAAGCCAGCCCCGATGGAGAAGCCTGTTAATCCGGCTTTGTTTGACAGTTTGAGCTCCTGGCGACGTTGGTAGTTGTAACCGATGCGCAGGGCGAGAACTTTGGCAATGGTCAGTTCAGCGCCTAAGACGATATGGCGCATAACACCATCGGCAATTTTTGCTGCTCCTGTCTTCTCCTTCACCTGCCCGGTTATTGGATCAGCGGTGTTGGCAGGGTCAGAAGGGTCAAAATAGGTCAGATCCCATTTCTGTAGGTTTGTAAGCAACTCCGAAAAACGAAGTGGAATGTGTTTTAATTTTTGCGATAATCCAATCTGTAATTCAAAAGGAAGTGGCTCATACTTCCCGGGAAGGTAAGGGACAAGTTGAGAACCAATGTTTCGGCCCACCAGCGAAGCAGTAAACAACTGATCCTTAGATGTATAAGTTCCAGCAACATCGACTGCAATGCCAAATGAATTATACGTTTCAAGTTGGGAATAGATCAATTTGCCATTGGCTCCTATCGAAAAAACGGGAGAGAGCTGCCTTCCCCATCCAATATTAAGGGCATACTCCCCTGCAGAAAAATCTCCTGTTTTATTGCCGGCTGCATCGGCCCCGGTAAAATTCCCATAATTCAGGAACTGGAAATTCCCGACGAAGCAGCCCACCTTGGTGAAATTATGTGCAAAGGCGACAAATCCATAATTAATGCCGCCCGGAGTATTCACGTAGCCCAAGGCGAGATTATTGTTCATTAAAGGATTGATCAGAGAGGGGTTGGCTTGCGTCAGCGTTATGTCGTTATCGTTAATGGCCAGGAAATTTCCTCCCAGTGCAGCAACACGCGCTGAATTTGTATATCCGAGAAATTTATAGGTTCCGTTGCCACCGATCTGCGCAGATGCATGGTTGATAAAAAGGCCCGACAGGCAACAAAACAGAATCGTTTTTTGTAGTATGTGGCTCACGGTTATTTTTTTGGTTTAATTTCTAAACGAAAAACCAAATGATATATTTTATCCGGCATTGAGAGACTCGGTAAAAACTTATACTAATGTGTTAAATATGCTAAACTATCCTGTTCCAAGATAAGCATTACATTACGTCATCAATCCACGTCCGGTCTTTTTGATCTTTTTTTCTTCCGTAAGGTCCGAAACAAGTTTATCGAGGATTCCGTTGATAAAAAGCTTGCTTTTCACGGAACTGAACTGCTTGGAAATCTCAATGTACTCGTTCATGGTGACCTTTACGGGTATTTGTGAAAACGAAGTGAGCTCCGTCAGCGCCATTTTGATCAGTAAAATATCGGTAAGTGCAATACGTTCGAGTTCCCAGTTACGGGTCCTGGCATCAATCAGTTTGTCAGATTCATCACTGTTTGAGATCGTTTTGCGGAAAAGATCCAGGATAAACTTCCGGTCATCTGCCGGGTCTTCTTCCAGGCCTTTGGTAAGCAGTGCTGTTAATGAGTCCCGCTCACCGAAAGATTCTGTCATGAGTTTGATGGTTTTCAGGACAAACACGGCTGCAACCTCAAAATCATCCTCCCAGAAAATGTTTCGCTCTTCAAAATAGAACTGGAGATCGGCTGATCTGGCAATGAATTTCCGGAAGAGTTTCTCCAGGAAATCCTGGTCATCACGATAGGAATTCATACCCGAAGCCATATACTCTGCATGTTCCTTGCTGGCTTTCAGTTTCTGGTAAATTTTCCTGACCATCTCCTGCTCTTCTGTCCAGGATACCTTGTAGTTGGTCATTTCATCGTTCAGCTGCTTATTTTGCTGCAATTGCAACACCAACCGGTTTTCTGACAACTTGTAATTCGGGTTGACTTCGTCGGGTGTGGGATAAAACTTGGTTTTCGACTCCTCCATCCGGAACCGATAGAAATGAATGACTTCAAGAAGGAAGGATAACTGCAGGAAATAGAGTTCGTATACCTTGTCCAGGCTTTTCAGAAGGTTTTTTTCAGCTACTTCAATACGGGCTTCCCCACCCTGGAAATATGCATACAATGCCTGAAGTACTTTGATCCGGTAATGTCTTCTGCCTAGCATCAATTATTTATGAAAAAGAACATGACTGAGATTGAATTTTTAACATCTGCAAAGCTACGGAAATAAGAAATAAATTTTATTCGAATAATATTTTTATTTTTGCGTTCGCTGAATTGAACGATGTTGATGCACTAAAATAAACAGACTGCAGGATGGAAGAAATGGATAATAAAGATCGTGACCGGGAAGAGATTTTTTCACGTGCCGTGCGTGCGGGGAAGCGAACCTATTTTTTTGATGTAAAAGCGACCGTCGGCGAAGAATATTATATCACCATTACCGAAAGCAAAAGACGGTTCAACAATGAACAGGGAAAGTTTTTTTACGAAAAACACAAGCTATTTCTGTATAAAGAGGACTTTGATAAATTTGCCATGGGGTTGAGTGATGTAGTTGAATTCATCAGAACAGGGCAAGCCCCTGACAGACCGGAAATCATCTTCGACAGCATGATTGAAACCGAATCCGGTGAGATGAAATCCACCTCAAGATCAATCGAATTTGAAGATCTCTCGGCCGACACCGACACCAATTAATTCTCTTTTATCATTATTTACAGCCAGTTGTCCTCCCAGGACACTTGTTTGTTGTCAAAACTTTTCAACATTTTTCCGAGTGTTGCGTTTTCGGTGTAATTTTGTGAACTTGTTTAAAATACCACATGGGTAAAGTAATTGCAATTGCAAATCAAAAAGGAGGAGTAGGTAAAACCACCACCGCCATTAACCTGGCAGCTGGTCTTGCCGTGCTGGAGCATAAAACCCTGATCATTGATGCCGACCCGCAGGCTAATGCCACTTCCGGAGTAGGTTTTGATCCCAGGAACATCAAAACCAGCATCTACGAGTGTATTATTGATGATGTTGAAGCAAAAAACATCATTCTCAACACCTCCACCCCTTTCCTCGATCTGTTACCCGCCCATATTGACCTGGTTGGCGCTGAAATAGAGATGATCAACCTCCCAAACAGGGAAAAGATGATGCGGAAGGTTATCGCCGGAATAAAAGACGACTATGATTTCATCATTATTGATTGTTCCCCGTCACTTGGCCTGATTACCGTCAATTCACTTACAGCCGCTGATTCAGTTATTATTCCTGTGCAATGCGAGTATTTTGCGCTGGAAGGACTCGGCAAATTACTCAACACCATTAAAATTGTTCAAACCAGGCTCAATCCTGCACTGGATATCGAAGGGATTCTCCTGACCATGTTCGATAACCGTCTTAGCCTTGCCAAACAGGTTGTTGAAGAGGTGAAGGTCCATTTTCAGCAGATGGTTTTCAGAACGATCATCAACCGTAATACAAAACTGGGCGAAGCCCCCAGTTTTGGCCTTACCATCATGCTGCATGATATCAATAGTTCAGGCGCCATCAACTACCTGAACCTGGCAAGGGAAATTCTTCAAAACAACGACCTCACGAGGCTGACGAACCAAGAAAAAGAGATAAATGTCTGATATTCACGGTAAAAAGAAAGCGTTGGGAAGAGGGCTCAGTGCGCTGCTGGATAATCCAGAAACTGAAAATCCCCAGAAAGAGATTTCCGGGGAGTATACTGCAGAGTACATAGCCCAGATCCGCCTGGACCAGATTGAACCCAATCCGTTCCAGCCCCGGGTCCATTTCGATGAGCAGGAGTTAAGAGAGCTGGCAGCTTCAATACGTGAACATGGGATTATTCAGCCCCTCACCGTTCGCCGGATTGGCCACAACAAGTATCAGCTTATCTCTGGAGAACGCAGGTTTAAAGCCTCCGATATCGCCGGACTGACACAGGTTCCTGCATATATCAGGCTGGCCAATGACGAGCAGATGCTTGAGATGGCACTGGTAGAAAATATTCAGCGGGAGGACCTGAACCCGCTCGAAATCGCCATCAGTTTTCAGCGGCTACTCGAAGAGTGCAAGATCAGGCAGGAAGATTTAAGTCAGAAAGTGGGCAAAGACCGCTCGACCATCTCAAACTACATCCGGTTACTTAAACTTCCAACCGAAATTCAGGTTGCCGTTAGGGATAACCTCATCACCATGGGGCATGCCCGCGCCATCATTAATGTTCCCGAAGAACAATCACAGCTTGTGATCCTGAAAAAAATCCTCGAAAAAAAATCCTCCGTCAGGGAAGTTGAAGAGATGGTGAGGAACCTTGGACAGAAAAAAACTCCTGCAGCAGCCAGCCTGAGACTTCCGGCCAGAATGGAACAGGCGAAATCCTCCCTGCGTGACAGGCTGAAATCGAAGATCGATCTGAAGATCAACAATAAAGGTGCAGGATCCATTATCATTGAATTTAAATCATCTGAGGATTTCGACAGGATCATCTCCAAATTAGAATCCTAAATGAGGGCCTTCCTTCCATTTACATTTTTTATTTCCCTTTTCCTGGTTCACCCCATCCTGTCATTTGCCCAGTCTGATACAGCATTTGTGGAGCTTCCCGATTCTATCCGGGAAAAGGAGCACTCCCCCACCAAAGCCACGTTAATGTCAATGTGCCTTCCCGGCCTGGGGCAGGTTTACAATAAAAAGTACTGGAAAGTCCCGGTTATTTATGCCGGTTTCGGACTCATGGGCTATTTCATTTATACAAATACCGACAAGTATATCAACTATAAATGTGCATACATAGAGTCAATGGCAGGAAACAAAAACGGTTCCTACAGCGACCTGGTAAACCGGTATTCATCACAGGATCTGCTCTCAACACGCGAATATTACAGGCGAAACCTTGAAATCAGCATCCTGATCTCTGCTGTATGGTATGCCATCAATATCCTCGATGCAACCGTTGATGCACACTTATATACCTTTAATATCAGCGACAACCTTGCCATGAAAGTTGAACCGGTACTCATGCCTTCCGGAATGGGAATGAAGCCTGCCGGAGGCCTCCGGATTTGTCTTAATATCCGATAATCATTAGAATATGAAAATTGCTTTGCTTGGGTATGGAAAAATGGGCCAGGAGATAGAAAAACTGGCAATTAAAAAAGGTCACAAAGTGATTCTGATCCTTGATAGCCTCGAGGACTGGGAGAATGATGAGAACCAGCTTTCCGCAGTGGATGTGGCCATCGATTTCTCGACACCTGTAAGTGTTGTTGAGAATATTTATCATTGCTTTGAAGCCAACATCCCGGTAGTGATCGGGACAACCGGCTGGCTTGATGACCTTGAAAAGGTTCAGCGGGATTGTACCGCCTTAAACCAGTGCCTCTTTTTTGCACCTAACTTCAGCATTGGCGTCAACCTGTTTTTTAACCTGAACCGATACCTTGCAAACCTGATGTCGACATGGGAAGACTATTCGGTTTCCATTGAAGAGACCCACCACATTTATAAGCAGGATGCACCCAGCGGTACCGCAATTGTCCTCGCAAACGACATCATCCACCACACTGAACGAAAGGAAAAGTGGGTTCAGGAAACTGTGGAAAACCCTGAAGAACTGGGGATTAAATCTTATCGTACCGATAATGTCCCGGGTACTCACATCGTACGGTATGAATCTGACGAAGACTCGATTGAAATCATTCATACAGCAAAAAACAGGAGGGGATTTGCAATTGGCGCCTTGATGGCCGCCGAATGGATTATCGGGAAAAAAGGGGTTTTTGACATGAAAAATCTGCTTGATGAACAATTATTTACCCATCCTGAATAAGAAATCAATGGTTTTTACGTTAATTGAGCAAAAAACAAATACTTGGATATGAATCTTTACATGATTGTGACCGTAATATTTTTCATCCTCTCCATCGCAGGGATGTGGGGCGTTTTTGAAAAAGCAGGTGAAAAAGGATGGAAAATACTGATCCCTTTTTATAATTGGTATGTCTGGTTGCAGATTGTGAAGAAACCATTATGGTGGTATATTTTCCTCCTGGTTCCTTTCATCAATGTTTTCGTCATCCTGCTGATGATCGTTGAGGTTTTAAAGTCATTTAAAAAATACGGACTCCTTGACCAGGCATTGGGTGTGCTTTTTCCGTTTTTTTATCTCCCCTACCTGGGCTTCTCTCCAAAAGAACAGTATTCTGATCCATCCAAACAACCCCCGGTGATTAAAACTGCGGTCCGTGAATGGGTTGATGCTATTATATTTGCCGTGATCGCAGCAAGCATTATCCGTATTTTCCTCATTGAAGCCTATACCATTCCAACTTCTTCCATGGAGAAGACCTTACTCGTGGGTGATTATCTCTTTGTAAGCAAAGTGAGCTTCGGGCCAAAAGTGCCAAATACCCCCCTTGCATTCCCGTTTGTACACCATACCCTTCCGCTGACAACAAGCACTAAGTCTTACCTTGAATGGATCAAACTTCCCTATTACCGTTTTCCCGGGATGGCCGACATTAAAAACATGGACGTGGTGGTGTTCAATTATCCCGACGGAGATACGCTGTCGACAAAGTTTCAAAGCGAGGCCAGCTATTACCAGCTGGTAAGAAGTTATGGAAGGGATGTTGTCTGGAATAACAAGCAATATTTTGGCGACATAACTGCCCGGCCGGTTGATAAACGCGAAAACTTTATCAAGCGCTGCATTGGTATCGCCGGGGATTCTATCCGCATTGTTGACCGTGTGGTTTATATCAATGGCAAACCTGAGAAGAATCCGGGCAGACGTCAGTTCAAATACCTGGTTAAAACTGATGGCAGCCCCATCAACCAAAAGAATTTTGAGAAACTTGACATTACCGAAACGATCTCTACAGACAATAACGGGACTTACGAACTGACCCTTTCAGAGGATGCCATAAAAAGCCTGAAACAGTATAGCAATGTAGTCTCCATCGAACCAATGGTGATCCCCAAAGATTTAAGAGATCCAAATATCTTTCCTTTCGATTCAACCTATCCCTGGAATGTTGACAATTTCGGACCAATCTGGATTCCTAAAAAAGGTGTGACAATTCCTATTAACATGCACAACATCTGTTTATACAAGAGAATTATTGGCGTTTTTGAAGAAAACAAGCTTCAGATCATTGACAATAAGATTATTATAAACGGGAAAGAGGCTACCGAATATACTTTTAAAATGAACTACTACTGGATGATGGGCGACAATCGCCACAATTCTGCCGATTCACGTTACTGGGGATTTGTTCCGGATGACCATGTTGTAGGGAAAGCGGTATTTGTGTGGCTTTCACTTGATCCAAAGAAATCGCTCTTTGATGGAAAAATACGCTGGAGCAAACTCCTCCGAATTGTAAAATAAGTAAATTTGTATTCTCTTACAAAGCCTAAAACCAGAAACCATGAGAAAAGTAATTTTAGCAGCCGGCATCCTGATGTTTGCAATCCTTTGCAATATTCATCCTGCAGTATCAGGCAAACCATTTGAAGGAGTGATCACCTTTAAGATCACCTATCCCGACAGCAAATTTTCAGAAAGCCAGATGGCGATGTTTCCCAAAGTATTTACCGTTTCCATCAAAGGATCGAAATCAAGGACCGACATGCAGGCAGGCGGTGGCAACATGGTTGAAATCACCGATTATAAAAATAAAACAAAGGTGAAGTTGTATGACATCATGGGACAAAAGTATGCTGTCAAACAAACAACTGAGCAAATTGAAAAAGAGATTGCAGAGTCAGGCACTTCAACCCTTGAACTTTCAACCGAAACAAAGGTAATCGCCGGGATGACCTGTAAAAAAGCCAATGTCACGGTTAATAATGATGGCGTAAAAAACACCTATGAGGTTTTTTATTCGAATGAACTTGGTTCAAAAATTGCAAATTTTGACAACCCTGTTTTTAAGGATATTGATGGCGTTTTACTTGAATTCCTGGTGAAGGAGATGTCTGTCAGTATGAAGTTCACAGCAACTTCCATCGAAAAAAAGGGTTTGCCGGAAAAAGACTTTGAAGTTCCTTCGAATTACACACTTACTACCGATGATGAACTGAAAAGCAAGTTCGGTGGCGGTAATCAATAGCTCCGATGGCCCGAACAATCAATACGCCTAAATCAAATTCATTAAAGGAGGAACACAGGGAGCCGGAAATCCAAACGGTTGACCTGAAGGCTTCTATAGTATCCAGGGAGAAGAAACCCAGGGAAAAGAAAGAAAAGCCACCCCGGGAACCCAAACCTCCCAGGGAACAAAAAGTGCGTACCGAAGATGATCTTGCTCGCATTGAAAGGCGTTTCAGGGTATTTGGGCTGTTTTCACTACTTCTCTCATTTTACCTTTTTCTATCGTTTACTTCATATATCCTCACCGGTCAAAATGATTTTGATTTCCCGGACAGTATTTTCAAG
This sequence comes from Bacteroidales bacterium, assembly GCA_049317265.1. GTDB lineage: Bacteria > Bacteroidota > Bacteroidia > Bacteroidales > FEN-979 > CAIVAT01. Next base: position 24,196 of record JBMOIP010000045.1, on the reverse strand, counting down.
CATTTTACCTTCGACAAACTATTTGACAACCACCCTGTTGAAAACTGGATGGGAAAAATCGGCGCATTGACAGGCCACCTGTTCCTTTCAAAATGGTTTGGTGTTGCCTCCTATTTCTTTGTGGTGATGCTCTTTAACTCAGGGATGAAACATTTTTTCCACATTCAGCTTTTCCCAATATGGAAAACACTGGAATATTGTTTTTTTGGCATCATCTGGCTTCCGGTTCTCCTTGCGCTCACAACTCCGGGAATTGACATTCTCACCGGAGTTTATGGTTACCAGATGAACATATGGCTAACACAATTCCTGGGAATATCCGGACTGGCCATGTTGCTTGGATTCACAGCCCTGAGTTTCCTGATCCTCTCCTTTAATATCCCATTCCGGTGGTTTAAACGCAAACCAAAGAATGAAATCCCCGTTGGCATTACAACCCAGACCATCACTCCCTCTTTGACAAATGATCCTGAACCTGTGGCAGTTGAGGAGCCTGTTACTACTGGTAATTTTATGGTCGAACCGGCAGCCGAAGAGCCAAAGGAGATTGATCTGGAATTACCCTCACGCTTTGCCCCAAAGCCGGATGATCATGCACCCCTCGAGTTGCAGATTGAGACCATAATCGAAGAACCGCCAGTAAAAGGAATCATCGAACATCAGACACTTGAAACACGCTACGATCCGACACTTGACCTTTCCAGTTACAAATACCCACCCCTTGACCTGCTCAGCGACTATGGCGGAGAATCTGTGAATGTCAACAAGGAAGAACTGGAAGCAAACAAGGATAAAATTGTCAATACCCTTTTAAACTACGACATAAAAATTGCGAAGATCAAGGCGACCATCGGCCCTGCTGTTACACTGTATGAAATTGTTCCCGAAGCCGGGGTGCGCATTTCCCGGATTAAAAACCTTGAAGATGACATTGCTTTAAGCCTTGCAGCAATGGGAATCCGAATCATTGCCCCCATCCCCGGAAAAGGGACCATCGGTATTGAAGTGCCGAACCAGAACCCGGAGATCGTTTCAATCAAATCATTGCTGGCAACCGACAAGTTCAAGAACACAACATTTGAACTGCCCTTCGTCCTGGGAAAAACCATCTCCAACGAGACCTTTATCGCCGACCTTGCCAAAATGCCCCACCTCCTTATGGCCGGAGCAACCGGGCAGGGTAAATCCGTCGGGCTGAATACCATCATCACCTCCCTGCTTTATAAAAAACACCCTTCGCAGGTTAAATTTGTACTGATCGACCCCAAGAAAGTTGAACTTACCCTTTACAACAAGATTGAACGTCACTTCCTTGCAAAACTTCCTGATGCTGAGGAGGCCATTATTACCGATACCAAAAAGGTAATCAGGACACTCAACTCCCTGAACATTGAAATGGACACCCGGTATGATCTCCTTCGGGATGCCCAGGTGAGAAATATCAAGGAGTATAACGAAAAATTCTTTACACGGAAACTTAATCCAAACGACGGGCATCAGTTTCTGCCATACATTGTCATTGTGATTGATGAGTTTGCCGATCTCATTATGACGGCAGGCCGTGAAATTGAAACACCTCTTGCCCGGCTCGCCCAGCTGGCCCGTGCAACAGGAATCCACCTGATCATTGCCACCCAACGGCCTTCTGTGAACATCATTACCGGAACAATTAAGGCCAACTTCCCTGCCCGCATTGCTTTCAGGGTAATCTCCAAAATTGACTCCCGCACCATTCTTGACTCCTCCGGAGCCGACCAGCTGATCGGCCGTGGTGACATGCTGCTGTCAACCGGCAGCGACCTGATACGTATCCAATGTGCCTTTGTAGATACGCCTGAGATTGATAAACTCACCGAGTTCATCGGTTCACAGCGTGGTTATCCGGAAGCTTTTGCGCTGCCAGAATATTTTGATGAAGAGAGCGGATCATCCCCAAAGGAATTCAATGCCAACGAGAAAGATGAATTTTTTGGTGAAGCAGCCAGGCTGGTCGTAAACCACCAGCATGGTTCTACCTCCCTGATTCAGCGCAAACTCAAACTCGGGTACAACAGGGCAGGCCGGATCATCGACCAGCTGGAAGCAGCGGGAATTGTAGGGCCTTTCGAAGGCAGCAAGGCTAGAGATGTACGTTACAAGGATCTTAATTCACTGGAGGAGTACCTCTCAATCCTCGGACAAAAATAGAGTTTCGATACAAATGTTTATTTCAGTTCAGATACTATGAAAGCAAAAACCATTCTGACCAGTATTTTTCTATTAACAGCAATGATCGCATTTTGCCAGGCCAAGGATCCTAAAGCTTCCGCACTTCTTGAAGAGGTAAGTAAAAAAGCAAAATCGTTTAAATCGATCAAGGTAGATTTATCCTATTCCATGGTCAATACAAAGGCTAAAATCAATGAAGAGAAAACGGTATCGCTCCTTGTATCAGGTGATAAATACAAGATGTCTGCAGCCGGCCAAACGGTGATATGTGACGGAAAAACAATCTGGACTTACATCAAGGAATCGAACGAGGTTCAGATCAATGCCCTTGAAAACAAGGATGATGCACTCACCCCTTCCAAATTACTTACATCTTATAATGCCAATTATAAATCAAAGATCATCAAAAGTAACGATCCTGCCATTGAATCTGTTGAATTAACGCCTGCCACGGGTAAAAACTTCATTAAAGCAATCCTGGGAATCGATAAATCGAAGAAACAGATTAAAAGCTTCACCCTTTTTGACAAGAGCGGCAACACTTTTACCTATAATGTTAAAACTTATGTGACCGACACCCCGGTTACCGACGCCGATTTCACCTTCGATGCGAAGAAGTTTCCCGGCGTGGAAGTCATCGACATGCGTTAACCATGCACGGCTTGCAGACATCAGATCCGGCCCGGCTGCATGAAATTGCAACCGCCATCCGAAAGTCGGTTGTTTCAAGTCTTTGTGAAGCCAAATCAGGGCATCTTGGGGGTTCACTGGGATCGGCCGATATTTTCACAGCACTTTACTTTTCTGTAATTACACATGATCCGACAAATCCCTTCTGGCAGGACCGGGACCGGGTTATTCTGAGCATCGGGCATGTTGCCCCTGTTTTGTATGCGACGCTGGCGCATAGTGGATATTTTCCCATTGAAGAACTGACCACCTTGCGAAAACTGGGATCGAGGTTGCAGGGCCATCCGGGAAGGGAGCATGGGTTGCCAGGACTTGAACTTTCAGCCGGATCGCTTGGGCAGGGATTGTCGGTTGCAGTAGGAATGGCACTTGCTGCCAAAATGGATCATAAAAATCACCATATATACAGCATTCACGGGGACGGGGAACTCCAGGAGGGTTCCATCTGGGAAGCTGCCATGTCGGCATCTCACCATCAACTCGGTAACCTCACTGCCATTGTCGACCGCAACGGCCTTCAGATCGACGGACAAACGGAAGATGTCATGCAACTGGAACCATTGTCTGACAAATGGCGCAGTTTCGGATGGCGTGTAATAAATTGTGACGGCAATGACCTCGAACAATTACTGATGGCCTTTTCAGAAGCAAAAATAATCAAGGGAATGCCAACAATAATTATTGCGAAAACTACCATGGGAAAAGGAATCAAAAGCATTGAAGGAGATTTTAAGTGGCATGGAAAAGTTCCCGGCCCGGATCAGGCTGCTGCCTTTTTACAAGAGCTTTCAGCTGGCAATTTAGACAACAACGCCTCTTTGTGATCTCAATTCAACGTGAGATTAAATGTAATAAACACTAACTTACTTATAATCACCTGCTTTGAACCCATTTAAAAACGCCGGCAACAAACCCACTAAAACCGGCTTCGGCGAAGGATTGCTGGAAGCAGGCCTCCGTAATCAGCAAGTCATGTGCATTGGTGCGGATATTACTGCTTCGGTGGGGTGCAATCTTTTTGCAGAAGCATTCCCCAACCGCTTTATCTCACTTGGCATTGCAGAACAGAATTGCATGGCAGTTGCAGCCGGACTTGCCCTGGAAGGCAAAATCCCTGTTTTCTCAACCTACGGCGTTTTTGCCGCACTCAGGGCCACTGACCAGGTCAGGATCTCCGTTTGCTACAATAACCTGCATGTGATCATAGGTGGAGCCCATGGCGGTGTTTCTGTTGGTCCGGACGGAGCAACCCACCAGGCATTGGAGGACCTTGGAATGATGAGGATCCTGCCTAATATGACAGTTATTTCACCCTGCGATGCCACCCAAACAAGATTGGCAACCATTGCGGCTGTTGAAGAGTGTAACGGGCCTGTTTATCTCAGGTTTGGCAGAGAAGCCATGCCCGACTTCACCACCCCTGAAATGGGATTTATCATCGGAAAGTCACAACTGTTGAAAGCGGGTAACGACCTTACCATTATCGCTACAGGTCACATGGTTTGGGAAGCGCTGGTAGCTGCTGAAATTCTGGAATCGGCTGGCATCAGCGCCAGGGTGATCAACATGCACACCATCAAACCCATCGACAGGGAAGCCATTGTTTGTGCAGCCACCGAGACCGGGGCCATTATCACAGCTGAAGAACACCAGGTGACCGGAGGACTAGGCAGTGCAGTTGCTGAAGTAGTTGTACAATCCTACCCTGTACCAGTTTCCTTTATCGGAATGCAGGACCATTTCGGGGAGTCGGGTGAGCCACGTCAATTGATGGAGAAATTCGGGATGACGGCAAAGGCAATTGTTTGCGCTGCTGAAAAGCTCATTCAATCAAAGCAATGATCTTCCCGGTAATTAATTTTACCGCAATCAGCTAAATAGCATATATATAAGGCGGATATAAAATTTTGTAAAGCGTCAATCCTTTTGCCGGAGCGGAATCACCTGCATTTGACCGGTTCTTACTTTCAACGATCTCCCCTAGTTCCTCCAGTGATATTTTTCCTTTTCCCAGTGCCAGCAGGGTCCCAACGATGGCCCGTACCATATTCCTGAGGAAACGGTCGGCCGTGATCGTAAATACCAGTTCGCTGCCTTCAACAACCCATTCCGCATGGGTTATTTTACAATTATTGGTCATGGTGTCGGTATCCACCTTTGAAAATGAGGTAAAATCGTCATAGCCCATGATCAGGGCAGCACCCTGGTTCATGAGTTCATGGTTGATCTTACCGTGCTCCAAATGAACATAGTCCTTTCGAAACGGATCTTTCAGACGGGCAATACGATAGCGGTACATTCTTGACAATGCACTGAAACGGGCGTGAGCAGATGGAATAACAGGTATTAAATCATACAGGGCAATATCGCTTCCCAGGTAGGCATTCAACCGGAAAATAGTTTTATCACGTTCGGCCTTGCCGGTCGTGTAATTCAGATCGAAATGAGCGAAAAATTCGTCAGCGTGCACGCCCGTATCTGTGCGCCCGGCCCCAGTGAGAACAACATTTTGCCGCAACACCAGCGACATCGCCTCTTCCAGGGTCTGCTGAACTGTTATCGCATTAGGTTGGCGCTGCCAACCGTGGAACCGCGTACCATCATATGCCAATCTTAGGAAGTACCTCTGAAAGTCCATTTAAATCAAGCTCTTTTTCACAAATGTATAAAAAAATCCCAACTTGTATAGGTAAGCATGTTTGGCTCCCCAATCGTCCCAGGCACCATCGAAAAAGCCGGATATCCCAATAATTTAGAATATATATAAATTAGTTAAAATAGCGAAAAACGAGCCATTCTGTTAATTTAATAACAAAGAAATATGATACATTTGCATGAAAATTTGTTAATGTTTTCACAACTGGTTTGAAACTGTACATAAAACACTATATATTAACATTTTAAAATATATTTTATGACTGATTGTAAATCATTAGTTCAGGAATTAGCTGATAAATATGGCCGGGAAAGGACCAGTTTGCTTCCGATTCTCCAGGGGGTTGTTGCGAAAAACAACTATCTTTCAGACACCTGCATGACAGACATTGCCAAAGAACTTGATCTTTCTGCAGCACAGGTTTACGGAACGGCAACCTTTTATTCATTTCTCGACACCGAACCCCGCGGCGAATATGTGATCAGGGTTTGCAAGACCATTACCTGCGACATGCATGGTAAAAAAACGATTGTTCAGACCCTTGAGGACATGCTGAAAATCAAAGTCGGCGAAACTACACCCAACAAAAAATTCACACTCCTCGAAACCAACTGTCTTGGCTGGTGCCATGAAGGTCCGGCCATGCTGATCAACGATACGCCATATAGCGGACTTACAGCCGAAAAGGTGCATGATATCATCAGTGAATTCATCAAGAAATAATATTCATAGAAAATAGGAGAAACAGTCATGTCAGAACAAACGCTTAAAAGAGTTGACTTAATCTTCGGGGAGTATTCCAACGAAAAGTACAAGGTTTTAGCCAATACACTCGTGCGGACCAATGAGGATATCCTTAAAGACATTCTTGAGTCAGGCCTTCGCGGACGCGGTGGCGCCGGATTCCCGACAGCCATGAAATGGAAATACACCGCTGAAACACCCGGTGAAGAGAAATATGTTGTCTGCAACGCAGACGAAGGCGAACCCGGAACCTTTAAAGATCGCGAGATCCTCCTCCGCGTTCCCAGGAAAGTATTCTCAGGAATGGCCATTTGCGGCCGTGTGATCGGAGCAAAAAAAGGATTAATGTACCTCCGTGGCGAATATAAATTCATGGTGCCGGAGCTGATGAAGGAACTTGAAATCTATCATGAGCACTCAAAACTGCTCGGGCTTGATTTTCCCATCGAAATCAGGATGGGCTCAGGAGCCTATATCTGCGGTGAAGAGAGCGCCCTGTTCGAATCAATGGAAGGCGGCCGCGGTGAACCCAGGAACAAACCTCCCTACCCTACCACCAGCGGTTTCATGAAAAAACCCACCGTCATTAACAATGTGGAAACTTTCGTAAATGTCCTGATGATCATGCGTCTCGGTCCCGACCAATATAAAAAACTTGGCACAACCGACTCCCGCGGATCAAAGGTTTTCTCCGTTTCAGGCGATACCCCGATCCCTGGAATTTATGAACTGGAACTTGGCATGCCCCTTGATCGTTTTGTCGACGAATTCGGCGATGGCGACACCAAGGCTGTACAGGTTGGAGGGGCCTCCGGCTTCTGCGTCCCACGAAAAAAATTCAAAGATACCGTTATCGGGTTTGAGGGTGTGCCAACAGGCGGTTCCATGATGATCTTCAACAGTTCCCGTTCAATGTACAATGTATTGCATAATTACCTCGAATTTTTCGAAGAGGAGTCCTGCGGTCAATGTACACCGTGCAGGGTTGGCTGTCAGCAGCTGCTCAAGGGTATTGTTGCCGTTAAAAAAGGTGAGAAAAAAGCTGCATATCTTGACCAGCTCATGAAATTGAGCGAAAGCATGAAAATTACTGCCAAATGCGGCCTGGGTCAATCTGTAGCCAACTCATTCTCCTCCATTGTCAACAATTTCAAGGAAGAAATGATTTACTAATTGAGTATTCACACGAAAATATCATAACAGCCATGGCTAAACAAATAAATCTCACGATTGACGGTATCGATGTCACAGTTGATGAAGGTACCACCATCCTTGAAGCTGCCCGCAATCTCAACATTCATATTCCTACCCTTTGCTATCACGAAGATCTATGTGTGGCAGGCAATTGCCGGGTTTGTGTTGTAGAACAGGAAAAAGTTAAAAATCTCCCGGCATCATGTGCAACACCCGCCGCAGAAGGCATGGTGATTCACACCAATAGCATGAAGGTGAGGATGGCCCGCAAACATATTGTGGAGTTGCTGCTGTCAGAACACAATGCCGATTGCACAAAATGTTATAAAAATGGCAACTGTGAACTGCAGGGTCTTGCATCTCAAATGCTTACAGGCGACCACCTTTTCCTGGACCTGGTTCCCGATAAAAAGTATACCATCGACATGTTCAATACAGCCATCATCAAGGATGACAGCCGCTGTATCAGGTGCCAGCGCTGTGTGCGCACATGCGAAGAGCTCCAAAGCGTAAGCGCATTGGGTGTTGCATATAAGGGTAATAAGATGAAAATATCCACCTTCTTTGAACATTCACTGTTTGAGGTGGTTTGCACCAATTGCGGTCAATGCGTCAACCGCTGCCCGACAGGAGCCCTGATCGAAAGAAACTACATCGACCAGGTGTGGGACGCAATCTATGATCCCACCAAGCATGTGGTAGTCCAAACCGCCCCGGCCGTGCGTGTTGCGCTAGGTGAAGCGCTTGGCATGTCTACAGGTAAAATTGTTACCGGGAAAATGGTATCTGCACTTCGCCGCCTGGGATTTAGTTCTGTACTTGATACCGATTTTACTGCCGACCTCACAATTATTGAAGAGGGTCACGAATTGCTCACCCGTTTGAAGAGGGCGCTTGTTGACAAAGACCCGACGGTCAGCCTGCCAATGGCCACATCCTGCTCGCCGGGATGGATTAAATTCATCGAACACACTTTCCCTGAATACCTTCCAAACCTGTCGACCTGTAAATCACCACAGCAAATGTTCGGAGCATTGGCGAAAACCTACTATGCACAGAAACGTAAAATCAATCCAAAGGATATCGTCTCCGTTTCCATTATGCCCTGTACCGCTAAGAAATTCGAGGCAAACCGTCCCGAAATGCGCTCCAGTGGCTACAAGGATGTTGATTTTGTCCTCACAACCAGGGAGCTTGGAATCATGATCAAACAAGCCGGGCTCGATTTTGAAGAACTTCCGGAAGAAAAATTCGACAGTTTTATGGGTTCCTCAACAGGCGCCGCCGTCATCTTCGGATCAACTGGTGGAGTTATGGAAGCTGCACTTCGTACCGCTTATGAAATAGTTACAGGCCGTGAAGTTCCGTTCGACGGACTGAATATCGTTCCTGTCCGCGGAACTGAAGACGAAGTACGCGAAGCATCCATTAAAATCGACAAAGTTAAACCGGAGTGGAGTTTCCTCGAAGGCGTTGAATTGAAATGTGCCGTGGCTAACGGGTTGGCTCACGCAAAAACCCTGATGCAAAATGTAAGAGACGGCAAAGCCACTTATCACTTTATCGAAGTGATGGCTTGCCCGGGGGGGTGCCTTGGCGGTGGAGGACAGCCGATTCCGACAAATAAAGAGATCCGGACCAAACGTAAAATGGCCATTTACGAGGAAGATTTGGGCATGCCTGTGCGTAAATCGCATGAAAACCCTGAAATCGCTGAGATTTACAAGGAGTTCCTCGAAAAACCCCTTGGTCACAAATCGCATGAATTATTGCACACACACTACACACCTCGAAAGAGATACTAGTACTGCTCCTATTGCATAAAAAAGCTGCTCCGTTTTCCGAAGCAGCTTTTTTCTTGTAAAATCAAGGTAGTCAGTTGTTAGGTGCACCATTGTCTATCCAGCAGACAACCGTATTTTTCTGCGCTGCCGACATGGTACTTCCTTCAGGCATACTTCCGTTGACAATGGTGCTTCTGATGGCAGCTTTATCCCCGGAAATTCGTGAATAATTTGAATAATCTGAGTGACAACTCTTGCAAGCACTGTTGATTACCGGCAACACATCACTGCTGAATGATTTTGCAGTTCCGCTGCAATCGGGCGTATAACCGGGACTGGTGGAACTCTTTTTGCAGGCCCCAGTCAGGGCCAGGCAAACAACCAAACCAAACATTGTCGTTTTCATAGTTCGAGTTTTTAGCACTATACAAATGGTTTGTAAAACGACATTGCTGAAAGAAAAGTACAGCTTTGATATTTTTACGTAATTTCGGTACCTACCAGTGGGTTGTTTCAACATCAATTATTTTCTCAACTATGGCAGTGCGAATTCTCCATACTTCCGATTTACATATTGGTAAAAGGCTTTACGATTTTGACCTTGCCGAAGATCACAAACTCTTTTTTAAATGGCTGATTCAATGCATCCAGGCCAGGAAAGCTGATTACCTGCTCATGACCGGTGATATTTTTGACCAGGCCAACCCGGCGGTAGAATCACTGGGATTGTATTATTCATTCCTGGCCGACCTTTCAAAAACCGGCTGCAGGGCGATCATCACTGCCGGAAACCACGATTCACCTGCCCTGATAGATGCTCCGTCAGATATTCTCAAGGCGCTCGACATTCGGGTGGTTGGCAAAATACCCCGGAACCGTGAGGAGATGATCATCCCGGTCACCGATTCAGAAGATCATGTGGTAGCGGCCATTGCTGCAATACCCTTCCTGCGTGACCGTGACATCAGGATTGCCGGAGAAGCTGAAACATACGGGTCCCGGATTGAAGCCGTTCGCGAAGGGATTAAAAACTTCTATGACCATATCGCCGAAATGCTGAACGAAAAATTTCCCTTTGTCCCTCATATTGCAACCGGACATCTGTTTGCCCAGGATGCAACAACTTCAAAATCTGAAAGAGAAATACAAATCGGAAACCTTGCCGGCATAGGCGAATCCGCCTTCCCGCCCGGCCTTACTTACGTAGCGCTCGGGCACATCCATAAGGCCCAGGATGTCGGAAATTCAAAGCGGATCCGATATTGCGGGGCTCCGTTGCCATTGAGTTTTTCAGACGCTGATTATGACCACAAAGTAATCCTGCTGACCATTGAAAACAATCAAATCACCCAGGAGGATATTGAAATTCCGAAACAACGGAACCTGGTAACATTGTCCGGAACTTTGGATGAAATCGAGGTTCAGCTGGCAGCGTTAAAAAAAACGTTGCCCCTTTCATACCTTGTGGAGATTGACATCATAGAAGATCATTTCACTCCCGAATCACTTGTGCGCAAGGAATCATTGACGGAAAAATATGGCCCTGGTGGTGATTTCACCACAGTTCAGTCACGGATAAAATTTATCCATGACAGCAGTTCAACCATCATTCCGGAGAACTATGCTGCCGATTTCAATGAAATAACCCCGGAGAAGGTATTTGACGACCTGTTCAAGAGCTACCCTGAAAAGGATAAGCAGGTGCTTGTTGAAATTTTTGCTGAGATAAAACAGGCTGCAGAAGAAAGGGGGAGTTTATGAAGATACTAACCGTGCGGTTGAAAAACCTCAACTCCCTGAGAGGAGAATGGACCATACCATTCAATGAAGAGCCGTTATTGTCCTCCGGACTTTTTGCCATCACCGGTCCCACAGGCTCGGGTAAGTCAACCATCCTTGATGCCATCATGCTTGCCCTGTATGGTGAAACCCCAAGACTTGGCGTGGTTTCAAGTTCGTCTGTGTCAGAGCGCGGAGGGATAGTCACCCTCAACTGCCTCGATGCCATGTCGGAAGTTGATTATGAGGTTAAAGGGGTCAGATACCGTTCGAACTGGTCCATCAGTATCTCTAAAGCTGGCAATGTAAATCAACCAAAAATGGCCCTCTCCCTGATCTCTGACGGAACAATCCTCTTCGCGCAAAAAAGGGAGGTCGTTGCAGGAAATGTTTCCATCATTGGACTCGAACCCGGTCAGTTCACCAAATCCATTCTCCTCTCCCAGGGGGAATTTATGGAATTTCTCCGGGCCAATCCTGATGAAAGAAGCCTGTTGCTGGAGAAGATTACCGGGAATTGGATCTTCAGGGAAATGGGAAGGATCGTATATGAAAGGTACACAGCGCTAAACAACGACTTAAAACTCCTAGATGCAGAACTGTCTGGAATTCAACTTCTTGACGATGATGAGGAAACCAAACTGACACAGGTTATTATTGACCTTGAGAAACAGGCAACAGGGTTGCAGGCGCAAGCGGTTGCCTGTGGAAACGAAATTTCAGTCGTTAAACAGATCAGCAATGCAGAAGCAAACATCCTGCAACTTGAAAAAGTAAAGCAAGAGATTGCCGACAGGTTTTCAATTCTTGAAAAGGAAAAAGTCAGACTTGCATTGCACGATAAGGCTATTCGTTTTAAACCGAAGATTGAAGAGTTGAGGATTCACAGGCAAAGGCTGCATGAAATTGCTTTAAAAATTGAAATACTGACGAATGAGCAGCACGAATTAACCAGCAACCTGCAGAACCTAATCAACAAAGGCAACTCTCTTGCCGGGTCTGAATATCTGCCCGGCGAGTTGCCGGATGCACTTGATGACCTGTTCCGGAAGGTTACGTTCTTTAACCAGCAAATTAATACAGAACATGCTCTAATGCTGCAACATGAGTCCGGTTGTATGAAAGCGTTAAGGGAATTCACCCCTTCACTCAGGAAGCTGGCTGGTACAGCCGTGCCAGGCTCGGATGCAGTTGTAAAACTCATTGAAACACTTAATTCAGGACTGAGGATGATCAAGGTTCCTGAAGGGATCAATGCTACCAATATCCTTGCATATATTGATCAAAGGCAGCAAGAGCTGAATGCCTTTCCACCCTTGCTTGCAGCGGTAATGAAAAGTGAAGAACTGGCATCGCGGGCAACAATGCTGACAAATGGAAAAGAGGAGCTTGGAAAAGCCATTCCCTTTATGGAACAGGAAGAGAAACAGTTAATCTCAGAAGCCGGGCTGCTGGAACGGGAGCTACACCTGGTCAGGGAAAAAATCAACTTTGAGCAGGAAAAGCTCTCCTATGAGGACCGGCGAAAACTGCTGAAGGAAGGAATTCCATGCCCCCTTTGCGGAGCATCCGAACACCCGTTTGCGGGTAAATCGGATCATCATCCGCTTAATGAATTGCTCATTCTGGAAGGCACAACTGATGGACGTAAAAATCAAAACCAGCAGGCACTCAATAATAAAGCAATAGAAATTAAGGTTGCCAGGCAGAAACTGGCAGCCATCATTGACCAGATGAATATAAATGTCAATGCTGCACAGGAAAATCTCAGGCTCCTGAATCAACTCCCGGGCATCCCTGGTGTGGATTTTTCGTGGTCTCATGCCACAATCAATGAAATGTATATCAGGACAAAAGAGCTGATGGAGAATTTAAAGTCATACCAGGCAAACTGTCTTGATATCAGCCTGGCGATGTCGTACCACGAAATCGTAAAGCAAAAGGAATTTACAGAAGAAAGCATTTCAAGCATTGCCAGACAACGATCATTGATTTATAATGGGAGTGACATTGCAAAGGATGTCAACCAGGTCAAGACAGGTATCACAAAAATTACCGAATCAATGAAGGGCGTTGAGAGCCAGCTCACCAAGTTAACTGAAGAACACCTCTCAACATCCGAAATTCTCCTTGCCTCCGGGGATGCTTTGCAAAAAGCGCTTGCCCTTCAGGGGTTTTCAACTGAAGAACTGGCCAGGAATACATGGCTTGATGAGACAGAAGAGCAAAGGATCAGAAGTGAAGCGGAATCGCTTGAACGTTTGAAGATCGGGAACCTCCAGTCATTGAACGATATGTTTATAACACGAACCGGCCTGGTGGAGAAAAGAGTGCTTTCCGGGTCCTTCGATGATCTCTCAACCCTCCTTGAAGATCTCACCAGAAATCATATCGCCCTGAGGGAGGAGATTGGAGGCCACAGGGAGAAACTCAATAAAAACCAGGAAAACCAGAGAACCTCGAAGTCACTTATTGCCCAACTTGCAAGTAAAAGGAACACCTTCAGGTATTTTGAAATCCTGAAAACCCATATCGGTGATGCTGACGGGGACAGGTTCAGTAACATCATGCAGCGTTTCACCATTCGTCATCTTTTGGTATTGGCGAACAAAAGACTGAGCGGACTTTCCGACCGGTACCGTTTGTTTATCAGGGAGCAGATGCCAGCGCAGGTTGACGAGGGCATTGACCGAAAGCAAAAAAAGAGTCTTGCTTCAGCTGAGAAAAAGCTTGATCAGATGATGGTCATTGATCAATACCAGGGAAATCAGATCCGGAGCGTTGAAACCCTTTCGGGCGGAGAATCCTTCCTGGTTTCACTGGCCCTTGCCCTCGGCCTCTCTGACCTTGCTGCCCGTAACATCAGGATCAACTCCCTCTTCATCGATGAGGGGTTTGGCTCCCTTGACCCCGACACCCTTGACATGGCCATTGCAACCCTGGAAAAACTGCAGGCAGAAGATGGCAAGACCATCGGGATAATTTCTCATATTGACATGCTGAAAGAGCGGATTGTATGCCAGGTGAAGGTCAATAAAGGTGCTAATGGATTCAGTACAATTTCGGTTGAGTAGAAAAAAAACTGCCGCTAATCAGGCGGCAGTTTCGCGCACATTACTAACAATGTTGGTATAAAGAACGATGATGGTTTCAGCAATTATTTTTTACCAGGTTGTGGTTTTGCAGGTGGCGGCGGAGGAGGAGGTGGTGGTGCAGGTGATTCTAAATCCTTGCTCACTTTTGCATCATCATCCGTGTCGACCATCACTTTCACCGTGCGTTCACCTTTGTGACCCCTCATTTGCCTGACTCTCTCTGGTTCACGGATAACGATAACGCTCTGTTGCCTTTCGAACATGGGCCCGTCGTTAAGGTCGATGATGATCCGTTTTCCATGTTTGCGATCCTTGACGGAATAGGCAGTTACCCTCTCCATTGGGATATCCCCCAAAAGATCATTCAACGTACTTCCATTGCAACCTGGACGGATTATCTTCCTGGTTTGACCAGGCATGCACTCCCAGTCACACCCCGGCATTCCATGGTTTCCTGCAAAGCAATCTGATTCTAATCGTTCCAGCTCTTCAGAATCTTCAAGCAGATCACCCTGCTCCGGCATGTCAAAATCATATGCAAATCCTTCCGGCATTCCCTGAACTTTAAATTGTGCATGCTTTCCACCCTTCCCGAGAATAATTACTTTGTTGATCTCCTCCTTTATTGAATCCATCATCATGGAATCTGAAATTTCCATGGTTGTGTCAATGACAGTTTTTTTTCCATTATCATCACTGACAATTTTGATAATAACTTTGTTGCGCGACTCCTTTTTTGCAGACTCCTGCGCACTGGCCGGCCTGGTGATAAAGATGGTTAGGAACGCAATGGCTCCTATCATAAAAATAGCATTTAACCTGATTGGGATAGTTTTCATTGGTTCCTCCTGTTTTAAGTTTACAAGTGCAAATCTAAGCCGGCTAAGTTCCTGAAAATGTTAACAAATCGTTAAAGTTGGTTAACGATTCGTTAATCTTGGCGATTGCCCTTTTCCTTTCCTTATTTTTGCATCATGAACAAAAGGGTATTGTATATACTTATTGCAAGCATCTGTATTTCACTGATTGGGATTATCATGGTTCAGTTCTTTTGGATCCGTAACGCATTCCAGGTGAAAGAAGCCCAGTTTGCGCGAAGTGTAAATGATGCCCTGGGGAGTGTTGTCAGTAAAATTGAAGCCAGGGAGAATATGTTTTTCATTAGCAGGAACTACGAAGGCGACAGCATTATGCGCATCGTACAGGCATTCACCCGTGATACCAATACCACCATCAAAAACCAGCTTGACTCGCTGCTGCTGGTAAATGAGATGCCAATTTCACGGCATGCCCTACCTCCGCCCCCACCTCCTCCCCCGCCCGTCTTTCGTCAGCCGGCCGGGGTCATTCACTATTCGTACCAGTATAATATTGTTCCTGTTCACGATGGACAGGACTCAGTAACTGTAAGGATGGAGGAAATTTATTCAGAGCTGCAGGCCATGGAATCCGGCGACATGAAAATTGAATGGGATGACCAGCTTGCAAGGCTTGACTCTATGGTAAATCCGGATGCCTTTGGTAACGATGGAGATAACAAGGCTCAGTTCAACGGCCGCGAAAATGTTGATGAAGGTGAAATCATCATTGAATCTTCCGGTGCGGGAGGTAACGGACAATTACGATACAAGGTTCCCAGGTTTGCCCAGACTGCGCCTTTCCAACGTCATCAGCAACCTATGAGGAATAAAGTTCAGACAAGGGAAACCAATATCCAGAAGCTTGATAATAAGGCCCGTAAAATCCAAAACGTGATTAAGCAGATGGCCATTGCCCTTGAAACAAAGCCTGCGCCGATACAACAGCGAATCAACAAGAAAAGCTTGCAGGCCACCTTGAGCAAGTCGTTCAAAGATAAAGGGATCGATTTACCCTTTGAATTTGCAGTGGTCTCTCCTTCCAGCGACAGCAACCATATTCCGATCAGGTCAGCCAATTTTAAACACGATTATGAATCCTCAGAACACAGGGTTTCCCTATTTCCGAATGACCTGTTTCAGAAGCCCGACATGCTCCTCGTATTTTTCCCCGGGCAAAAGTCCCAGGTTCTCGGGTCACTCTCACTGCTCCTTATTGGCTCCATCCTATTTACGCTCATTATCATTATCTCCTCAGGAGGCAGTATCGTCTTTATGATACGGCAGAAAAAGATATCCGATATCAAAACGGATTTCATCAACAATATGACCCACGAGTTCAAAACTCCCATTGCAACAATTTCCATTGCTGCAGATTCGATCACCAATTCCCGGGTAATTACTGAACCAGAAACCATCCGGAATTTCACGCGGATCATCAAGGAGGAGAACAACAGGATGAACACAAGGGTTGAACAGGTGCTCCAAATGGCGCTCCTTGACAGCCGTGACTTCAAGTTGCGCCAGGAATTGGTCGACATGAATTACCTGATTGAAAAAACTGTAGAGCATTATCGCCTGCAAATTGAAAAACGCGAAGGGGCTATCTCTACCAAACTGGAAGCTGAGCATTCCGTGGTTGACGGCGATGAGGATCACCTTCGGAATGTACTGCTGAACCTGCTTGACAACGCAAACAAATACAGCATATCAAAACCGGAAATTGAGGTTTTTTCTTTCAACCATACAGGAAAATTCCATTTTGGCGTCAGAGATAACGGAATTGGGATGAGTCAC
Organism: Bacteroidales bacterium; assembly: GCA_049317265.1. GTDB lineage: Bacteria > Bacteroidota > Bacteroidia > Bacteroidales > FEN-979 > CAIVAT01. The sequence continues at coordinate 7,392 of JBMOIP010000045.1, read as the reverse complement.
GAGGTGCAAAGAAAGGTTTTTGAAAAATTCTACCGGGTAACTTCTGGCAACATACACAATATCAAGGGTTTTGGATTAGGCCTTAGTTATGTTAAAGCCATTATCCTAGCCCATCACGGAGATATCCGTATTGAGAGTGAACCAGGAAAAGGCAGCCGGTTTGAGATAAGTCTGCCGGGGGTAAGGGAGAAGGAAATTGAGGAGTTAACTTAACAATCTGCAATAAACATAAGATATGAGTCAAAAAATAAAAATATTGCTGGTGGAGGACGATCCGAATTTCGGTTCCATCATGAAGTCATATCTGGAATTGAATGATTTCGAAGTTGTACTTAAACCCGACGGCAGGCAGGGTCTTGCCACCTTTAAAGCTGAACCTTTCAACATCTGCATCCTGGATGTGATGATGCCTGAAATGGATGGATTTACGCTGGCAAAAGAGATCAAAAAAACAAATAGTGAAACACCATTTATCTTCCTCACCGCAAAATCACTGAAAGAGGATATGCTCGAAGGGTTCAGGGCAGGAGCCGATGATTATGTCACCAAACCATTTGATTCAGAAGTTCTTCTCTTTAAACTACAGGCGATCTTAAAACGAAACATTCAACGGACTGAAAATGAATCGTTCGCAAATGAGATGAAAATCGGAATACTGACTTTCAACTATAATTTGCGGACCCTTTCCCATGACAACATCAAACAGCAGCTCTCGCCCAAAGAAGCTTCTTTGCTTAAAATGCTGTTTACCGCCAAAGACGGGATCCTGCTTAGGAAAGATGCACATGAAAAAATATGGGGCACCGACAACTACTTCAACGGGCGCAGCATGGATGTTTTCATTGCCAGGTTGCGTAAATGCCTTAAAGTTGACCCTTCCATTGAAATTGCCAACATCCACGGAAATGGGTTCAGAATTATCGTAGGATAGATAACTCATTCTTAATCATTTTTTTCAGTATTTCCCAGGTTGGCTTTTTGAATTTTGCTTTTCATGACCCGAAACAGCGCCATCATCATTTGTGAATATAATAACATTGTGAATTATTTAACAAATAATTCTTGTTAATCCGGAAGAGAGGTTGTAAATTTGCACCCGGTTAAACATGGCAACGCGTCCATGAAACACAAGAATATCATGAAAGTAAAAGAAATCAGAGATCTGATCAGGGGAACGATAGTTTCAGGCGGTGATAACCTTGATAATACGGTTGAGATGGCATTTGCCTCCGACCTTATGAGTGATGTCCTTACCGTCAAAACAGACAATCTGCTGCTATTGACAGGACTTGTTAACATCCAGGCCATCCGTACTGCCGAAATGTCGGACATCAGTTGTGTCGTTTTTGTGAGAAATAAGAAAGTCACCGAAGAGATGATCAGGCTTGCCACGGAGAATAAAATGACTATTATTCAGAGCCCCTATTCCATGTTTAAAGTCAGCGGCATATTGTTCGGTGCAGGAATAAAACCGGTTTTCTAAAATGGCCACTGAAAACATGCACTTCGAATACCTTGTGGAAGGCGGGAACTTTTCCGCCGCAGGATTTCCGTCCAGCCAGGTTAAAAAGACGCTGAAGCAGCTCAACGTAGATGGAACTGTCATCAGGCGCACCGTTGTTGCATTGTATGAAGCAGAGGTTAATATCGTGGCCCACGCTTTTAAAGGGGTCATAGCGGTAGATATCGACATGGAAAAAATTATCATTAAACTGAGTGACGAGGGTCCTGGAATTCCGGATATCAAAAAGGCCATGGAGATCGGATATTCCACAGCCACACCGGCAGTGAGGGAGATGGGATTTGGCGCCGGCATGGGATTGTCGAACATGAACACCAATGCTGATAAACTCACCATCTCAAGTATTGTAGGCCAGGGAACCATCGTAGAGATCATCAATTATTTCCACAAATAAACGCCATGGAGTCAGTATCAAGCATACAATTCCATCATGCCCTGAAATTCCGTGAGGATATTTGCATCGGTTGCTCCCACTGTATGAATATTTGTCCAACCGAAGCAATCCGCGTGGCCCACGGAAAAGCGCTGCTGCATGCAAACCGTTGTGTCGATTGTGGTGAATGCTACAGGGTTTGTCCGGTGGGTGCCATCATTGTTGAACAGGATGATTTCGATGACATATACAGGTACAACGCCCGGGTTGCCCTGCTCCCTTCGGTTTTTACCGGCCAATTTCCCGACAGCGTAAATACCGGCGAAATTATTGCGGCTGTTCACGACCTGGGATTCACTCATGTATTTGAGGTAGAGGAGGGCGTCGAATTCCTTATTGAGCGGTTTAACGAATATATCAGCGAGCATAAGAGCACAAAACCACTGATCTCCCCATTCTGCCCTGCCATCGTCAGGCTGATCCAGGTAAAGTTTCCCACACTTACCGGCAATATCATCCCGCTGAAAGCCCCGGTTGATATTACGGCGCTCCACACCCGGAAAGTGCTGACCGACGAGGGGATCGACCCCGCCGAAATCGGTATTTTTTACGTCACTCCCTGCGCTGCCAAAATCGTTGCGGTAAAGAGTCCTGTGGGAGAAGTGAAGTCGGTGATTGATGGGGTCATCAACATGAACTACCTCTATAACAAGATTTTTAAAATTCTGCGCCAGAAAAAGGAGAAGGCCGGGATGCATATGTTAACAGCCCTTTCCGGCAAATCAGTCTGCTGGAGCCTTACTCATGGTGAAGCTGACCACATGAACCAGGGAAGAAGTCTGGCCATTGACGAAATAAACAATGTCATAGAGTTCCTTGAGAAAGTTGAAAATGAAGAGATCGATGGGATCGATTTCCTCGAATTGCGTGCCTGTGATGAAAGCTGCGCCGGCGGGATCCTTTGTCCCGGGAATCGGTTCATGACGGTAGACAAACTCAGAAAGCGTGCATTTAACAGCCGCAATTCAACAGCAACCGAATTAGTCTCCCCTCCTAAAATCAGTCTGAAAGACAATTATCTGATGGAGAACATCCACCTGGAGGAAGTTTTACCCAGGTCGATCATGAAACTTGACGACAACATGGCTGAAGCCATGATCAAAATGAAACGTATCTACGGACTTAACCGCGTCCTTCCCCAGGTTGACTGCGGTATTTGCGGGTCCCCTACCTGCAAGGCGCTATCCGAGGATGTTGTACAAAATAACGCCAATATCAAACAGTGCATCTTTGTACAGAAAATCCTGGAACAGAATGACAAAATGGATATCGCGGAATCGGTTAAAATTATGAAATCGATATGGAGTGACAACAAACTGGATCAAAACAGTTTGAAAGACGAGATAAACGAAATTAACTGAAAACAACATGAAAATTTCAGAATTGGCAGAAAACCTCGGATTGAAAATCTGGGGAGGAGAAAAAGGGCTGAACCGTGAGATCAGTGGCGGCTATACATCCGATCTGCTCAGCGATGTGATGGGGCATGCAGATGTGGGGAAAGTGTGGATTACCCTGCAAACACATAAAAATGTTATTGCAATTGCCTCCTTGAAAGAACTTTCTGCAGTAATCCTGGTCAAGGGATATCAACCTGAACCAGACATGCTGGCCCAGGCCAATATCGAAGAGATACCTGTTCTGGGTACGGATGAAGAGGCATTTGAAATTTCAGGAAAAACATATATCCAATTAAACCATTAATGAGTACGTTCAGGGCCGATCTTCATATTCATACCCTCCTGTCGCCTTGTGGCGACCTGGAGATGAGCCCCGATGTCATCATTGCCAGGTCCAAGGAGATGCTATTGGATATTATTGGGATTACCGACCACAACTGTACACGGCAATGCGGCGTTGTCAGGAAGTTGGGTAATCTGAAAGGAATCAAGGTCCTGTGCGGCGCAGAGGTCACTACGAAGGAGGAGGTCCACTGCCTGGCGTTCTTTGAAACCGAAGAACAACTGGTTGACTTCCAAAAGTTCCTGGATGACAACCTGCCTTACATTGCCAATGACACCAAACGGTTTGGTTACCAGGTTGTGGTAGATGAAGAGAATAACATTGTTTATACAGAGGAGAGGCTTCTCCTATCTGCCTTAACCCAAAGTATTGACCAGGTAGAGGCAAAAGTGCATAGTTTGAACGGTCTGTTCATCCCGGCCCATATCGATAAAAAAAGGTTTGGTTTACTGGAACAACTCGGTTTTCTGCCTGCCGACCTTCAGACAGATGCACTGGAATTGTCACCCTTTGCCAATCCTGGCGAGTTTATCCTTAAAAACCAGTATTTAAAAAACCACACATTCATCAGCGGGTCGGATGCACACTATCCTCACCAGATCGGGAACCGGATTACTGTTTTGGAGATGGAGAATTCCGGCTTTGAAGATATCCGGAAAGTTCTCCTGAAAAACCTCCCGGGAACCGTAAATATTTTAGGTTAATTTGTTAATTTTATAACAAAGTTAATTATATAACAATAAGAATTTGTAATTTTGCAATGAAAGATTTATCGATGCACATCATGGATATTTTTCAAAACTCGATCAACGCAGAGGCAAGCATCATATCCCTTGATATTGTTGAAGATACACAAAAAAACTCATTTACAATTGAGTTTACCGACAACGGGAAAGGAATGACAAAAGAGATGGCAAAACAGGTAACCGACCCCTTTTTCACAACGCGTACCACACGAAATGTAGGATTGGGAATTCCGTTGTTGAAACAGAATTGCGAACGAACCGGGGGTTCCTTTTCTGTCGTAAGTACCGAAGGGAAAGGGACAACAGTAACCGCACAATTTGTCCTTGACCACCTTGACCGGCCGGTATCAGGAGATATTCCCGGTGCAGTTGTGCTTACCGCCACCGCTAACCCTGGAATCAGGTTTGTTTATACACATGTTAAAGACCATCAGGAGTACTGCTTTTCAACAGAAGAGGTGCAGGCAGCACTTGGAGTAGTGCCGATGAGTGACCCTGTAGTTTATTCGTTCCTGGTGGAAATGATTAATGAAAACCTTAAAGATATCGGCGTATCGCTGACATCCTGAAATTTATACAACAAGTTAACTTATGGAAAAAATCAAATCATTGGCCGATTTAAAAAAGATGCAGGAGCATCTAAGGTCTAAAATTGAATTAAGGGAACAGAGCAATAATCCTGACTCCAAAATCCAGGTCAGAGTTGCCATGGCTACTTGCGGGATTGCCTCCGGAGCCAAAGAGGTGATGGAAGTGTTCATTGAAGAGTTTACCAAACGTAACATCGATGCGGTGGTAACACAAACAGGATGCATGGGATACTGCTATGCTGAACCTACGGTTGAGATTACCAAACCAGGCTGCGAACCTGTTACCTTCGGGTATGTTGATGTGAAAAAGGCAAGCAAAATCATCGACAAATATGTGCTTAACAATGAGCTGGTTGACGGCATCATCCCGGTAAATTACGAAACGATTGGTAACAAATAAAATCGAAAACAGTCAGATGGCAAAAATAAAATATCATATGCTTGTTTGCGGCGGGACGGGTTGTCACGCATCAAAAAGCGAAGATATCCTGAAAAATTTTCAGGATTTGATTAAAACAAAAGGACTTGAAACTGAAGTCCAGGTAATTAAAACAGGATGTTTTGGATTTTGTGAGAAGGGCCCTATTGTGAAAATGATGCCCGACAACACCTTTTACACCCAGGTGAAACCGGAAGATTGCGCCGAAATTCTCGAGGAGCATATCATCAAGGGACGAAAAGTTCACCGTTTACTCTACCAGGATCCGGAGACGGGCGAATACAGGAGTGATTCGAAACATATGGGTTTTTACAAGAAACAGATCCGCATTGCGTTGCGCAATTGTGGATTTATAAACCCTGAAAACATTGACGAATATATTGCCAGGGATGGTTACCAGGCCCTTGGAAAGGTTCTAACCGAACTGACACCTGAAGCCACCATTGAAATCCTGAAAAAGTCGGGTCTTCGCGGGCGCGGCGGCGGTGGCTTCCCAACCGGGTTGAAGTGGGAAATAACACGTGCTGTTAAGGCCGATCAGAAATATGTGGTCTGCAATGCCGACGAGGGTGATCCCGGCGCATTTATGGACCGCTCGGTACTTGAAGGCGATCCTCACACTGTGCTCGAAGCAATGGCCATCAATGGTTATTGCACAGGCGCCGACAAAGGGGTCGTTTATATCCGTGCCGAGTACCCATTGGCGATAGAGCGATTGAAAATTGCTATGAAACAAGCCAGGGAATATGGACTTCTTGGCAATAATATCCTGGGAACAGGCTTTAATTTTGACATTGAGATCAGGTATGGCGCCGGCGCATTTGTGTGCGGTGAAGAAACAGCTTTGATCCATTCCATGGAAGGCCTGCGCGGCGAACCTACCGTAAAACCTCCATTCCCTTCTGAATCGGGCTTTCTCGGCAAGCCAACCAATGTGAACAATGTGGAGACCTATGCGAACATCCCGGCCATTATTCTAAAAGGCGCCGAATGGTTTGCCAGTATTGGTACTGCAAAGTCAAAGGGAACAAAGGTTTTTGCCCTTGCTGGAAAGATCAATAATGTCGGACTCATTGAGGTTCCGATGGGAATTACCCTGCGGGAGGTTATTTTTGAGATCGGCGGCGGGATAAAGAACGACCGCAAATTTAAAGCGGTTCAAACAGGAGGCCCCTCCGGAGGGATGCTTACCGAGAAAGATCTTGACACACCCATTGATTATGATAACCTCATCGCTGCCGGTTCCATGATGGGATCGGGGGGGATGATCGTGATGGACGAAGATGACTGCATGGTTGCCATGGCGAAGTTCTATCTTGAATTTACGGTCGAAGAGTCATGTGGAAAATGCTCCCCTTGCCGGATTGGCAACAAGCGACTTTTTGAGATGCTCGAAAAAATCACACAGGGACATGCCGTGATGGAAGATCTCGACAAGTTGCGCAACCTGAGCAATGTCATTAAAGATACATCGCTCTGTGGTTTAGGGCAAACATCACCCAACCCTGTTCTTTCATCCATGGCAAATTTCCACCATGAATACCTGGAACATGTGGGCGACAAGAAATGCCGTGCCGGAAGTTGCAAATCATTGATGCAATATGTCATTATTCCTGAAAACTGCATCGGATGCACCCTTTGTGCCAGGAATTGCCCTGTCGATGCCATCGCGGGCGAACGCAAGCAGGCACACGTGATCGACCAGGAAAAGTGCATCAAATGTGGTGCATGCATGGAGAAATGTAAATTCAACGCGATTTTTATTAAATAATCAGGAGGAATACATGGAAATGGTAAAACTGACCATCGACGGAAAAACGGTTGAGGTCGAAAAAGATACAACGATTTTAAAAGCTGCCAAGACAATTGGCATAGATATACCTACCCTTTGCTACTTTCAACTCAAAGACATGAACATT
>JBMOIP010000044.1:0-36018 GCA_049317265.1 Bacteroidales bacterium | reverse complement strand
TACCCGGATCAGGTTATTGGGGTATAATCTCAGCCCTTATATTGAGGCACCCCCTAAGGAGAAGTATCGTGGCAAAGGTACAAAATAGTGAAATAGTGAACCAGCCAAATGGTGAAACGGAGAAAAAAAAAGATAAATTTGCATCTAAATCCAACGCCATGAAACTCCTTATCATCAATGGACCAAACCTGAACCTGCTTGGCAAAAGGGAACCGGAGGTATATGGTAATCAAAGCTTTGAGGTGTATCTGAAAAAACTGAGAAAATGGTATCCAGAGATGATCATCGAATATTATCAAAGCAACATCGAAGGTGAAATCATCGATGCCATTCAGAAGGCAGGATTACTTTATGACGGGATCATTGTCAATGCGGGAGGATATGCACACACCTCCGTGGCCATTGCAGATGCGGTCAAGGCAATTTCAACGCCTGTTGTGGAAGTACACATCTCCAATACGTTTGCCCGTGAATCATACAGGCATACCTCATTCCTTGCGGCACATGCGAAAGGCAGCATCATCGGGTTCGGAATGGAGTCTTACCGTCTGGCTGTTGACAGCTTCATTGCAAGGCTCGGGTAATTAACTGTTCCCAATAAATTTTTTCATGTTTAATTGGGAGAATTTTCGTTTCCCCAGCAGGTAGTATTCCGCAACAATCGATTTTCCATAAACATCCTGCATGGACCCGTGTTTCAACAATTTCCTTTTCTGTTTTGTTTTTCCGAAAGAGCGGTAGAAACTCAGATGTGCGCGTGTGACAGCCCAAAAGTCCCTGAAGCCGGCCTGGAACAGGAATTTAAACGCTGCAATGGTATCCAGGAAATACCGCATGGCAAATACTTTCACCAGGCGGTCGTCGGGAAGGTTCTTATATAAAAGGAAGAAGTTATTTCTGAAATTCAGGTATGTTTTTCGCCAGGAAGCTTTAGGCAAGGTACCGCCACCAATATGAAAAACAGTAGAAGAGGGGCAGTACATGATCTTATACCCATTGTTTTTCAGCCTCCAGCAGAAATCGATCTCCTCCATATGGGCAAAGAAATCTTCATCCAAACCTCCAAACTGGTGAAAGAGTTTGGCTTTCACAAACATGCAGGCGCCAGTTGCCCAGAATATTTCGCACACATCGTCATATTGACCGTGGTCCTCCTCAATGGACAAGAAAATCCTCCCGCGACAAAAGGGATAACCATACTTATCAATGAAGCCTCCGGCAGCACCTGCATATTCAAATTTTTTGGGTTCAAGAAAGGAACGGATTTTCGGTTGGCAAGCGCCTACCTGGTTATCTTTTTCCATCAGTTGGATGACAGGGAGTATCCAGTTTTCAGTAACCTCAATATCTGAATTCAGGAGGATATAATAGTCGGCTTCCACCTGTTTCAAAGCCAGGTTGTAACCACGCGCAAACCCGCCATTGTCGGGATTCTGAATGATACGAATCCCCGGATAGGCTGATTTCAGGAATGCAACGGAGTCATCGGTTGAGGCATTATCGGCTACAATAATCTCTGCATCATCTTTGCTGAACTGAATAAGGGAAGGAAGAAATTGCTGAAGGTATTTCCTCCCGTTCCAATTCAATATGATGACGGCAACCCTCATTCAATCAGGAATTAACAATTTATAATGACCATAAAAGGAAAAACTGGCTCAGGTGGCCCACCAGGTGACTTGACACTCCTTACCTGTCACTTTTTCATTGCTGTAAAAGTACAAATAAAGGGTCTTAAATTTCCAATTAATAATTTTAATTAGTTGGGCAGTTCCCAATAGTCGGATTGCATGTCGCCCCAGGCGTTGATTACCTGTGTTTCCTGGAGGTCGAGGGTTGTATAAATACGGTTACGCAGGTCAATCTTCCATCGTGGATTGATGATTTCGCCGGTGGCATCAGAGTGGAGCAACTGGAAATCGCTGGTCACCATATCCTGCGAATAGAAAACAAATTTTCTGTTCCTCTGGTTGTTGTTGAGGGTGTAATATTGCCAGATTTCATAAGGGTAGTTGCTGGGCTCGCTGTATTGGGTGCTTCTGGTGTTCGGCGGCCCATACTGCAGGTAAACGCGGCCGCGATCGGTCTGGTAACCTTTTTTAACAGGTGTGCCAAAGTTAACCTGTACCTTATAGACTTGTTGTTTGTAGGCATTCCAGGCTAGCTCAGGATTTTTCTGGTCGCGGTTCAGCCAGAAACTGTAAAAAAATTGCTGCATGGTTTTAATATCGGCACTCTTCAGTGCATCGCGGATAAAGGCTTTTTCGAGGCCTGTTCCAACAGGATAGCAGCTGTTAATAAACTCTTTAAGTGAGTCAGCAGCGGAGATTTTTTCCGCAAAGGTATTGCCAATCTCGGTAGATCCCAGGTCGGACAATGCAATCAGCGCTTTAGGATTCATTCGCTGAAAAAATATTTTTTTCGAAGTAACCAGTTCATTCTGCTGGTCTCTTGCCTCGAGAACCAGGTTGTAGTTTCCCGAAGGCATATTGCCAATGGAAATTTCGGTCAGCATCACATTCACATCCTTTGGGGACTCCTTTTTGACTTTATAGTAGGAGTTCAGTTTCAGGTTGTTTTCAAATGATTCAATGTAATAGGAGATCAGAAACTTCTGATCCTGACCGATCAATTTGCCCATTCCATATAATTCACTGTAAAAAACCAGCCTGGATTCACTTTCCGGGAAAAAGTTAAAAGTATAAGGTACCAGGTCATAGCCACTTTTGGTGAGTTGTCCGGGCACAACGGCCTTTGTATAGGATTTAACGAACTCGATGTCGGAGAAGGAGGGTTTATCCGCTGGAAAATCGATCACAATGCTTTGATTGTATGGCATTGCCGCTGTTGTCTTATTATGGTCGGCAAGCTGAATCTCAAAATCATATGTTCCGTTTGGAATGGCAAATCGTTGTTGATCAACGAATTGGAAATTGGTGTTCAGGGTATCGTCAATTTCAGAGCTATTCAACTCATATTTCTTAAAGGCTTTTATGTCATTTCCCTGTTTGAAAGTCATGAGGATATTCACAGTGGCATGGAACTTCCCGTTCTCGGTTTTTACGAATTTAACGCTGTTGGCTGAAATGGTGAGGTAGGTTTCGATGTAAGGACCATCAGGTGAATTAAAAGAGGAATAACTGAGGAAAGCGCTCAGGTTCCGGGCCTGGATCGCTGAAGCAGTGAATGTTGCCAGCAGGACAAACACCAATGGAAATATCTTTTTCATGGAACGAAAATTTAAACAGTTTTGTTAATGTTTTACAAAGGTAGGCTTGGTGGGGTGAATTTGCAAGGGAAATCGGCCACTTGTACATATAATTGGCTGAAATGGTTTGATGAAAAGGCGGCTGATTGTTTGGCAGTCTCCAAAATAGTTGTAATTTTGCCCACGGAGAAATGGCAGAGCGGTCGAATGCGGCGGTCTTGAAAACCGTTGATCTGCAAGGGTCCGGGGGTTCGAATCCCTCTTTCTCCGCTGAAATGACAAAACCCTCATTGACAGAATGTTAATGAGGGTTTTTGCTTGTTTGGAGATCTGTCATTTTTCTGTGACGACGATCGTTTTTCTCGTTGAAACCCTCTCCCCTTTATTTCGCATGCCCTGTAACCAGATAGTATATTTCCCGGGAGTGGCAGGTGCAATGAATGAAACCCGGGCAAGACCTTCATGACTTAACTCCAGGCCAGGATTCCAGAAAATTGTATTCCGTGAATCCGGAATGTTCAGTTTCCCGGGTGGTTGCGGCATGCTGGAATAGCATGGTTCGAGGAAACTGTAGTTAACGAAGGTGCCTGAGGTAGGAAGGTCAATTCCTGCAAAGTTGTTTTTCTTTGAAACAAAACTGATGATGCCTCCATAAGTGACGCTACCTTTCATATAGGGTGCATCAACAAGTTCGATCCGGTCAATTTCTGTTGGCGACATGGCGAGAATCTTCTCTATATCGTCCACGGCAACCCAGTCGACAAGCATCAGCGGATTAAATAACGACATTTCAGGTGCAGTTGCATAGAACCTGAACTGCCTTTTCCCCTGGACTTTTCTGATCTTAACCGATCCCGGCAACTCAGTAAAATATTCCCCCAGGGAAGGTAACTCAATGAACTTGTCAACCACAAGTACTTCAGATGGTTTTCCATAGAAGGGTATCTTGTTTCCATCGTTTACTGTATCAACAACAGATTTGTCCTGCCTGAAAAATGAGGTTATCCTTGAATTTACAGCCAGCTTATAAGCTGCCAGCATCTCGGCACCACTGAGCGTGAACAGGGGGGAAGGGAGGGCAACCGGCCTGGAGCAGAAGTCATTGTCAATGAGTATTTCGGTCGAAATACCGGGAAGGTCGCCGGTACACATGAAAAGATCCCTGTTGCCCGAATATTCCGGAAGGGCAAAATAGAACCTGCCTGTTGTGTCGGACCGCACAGCAAGGAAATCCTTGTCGCCTATGATCGAAAGATTAACTACAACTTCGGGAACAGGTTTTCCCGATTCCTTTCCTACAACCTGGCCTGACAGGGAAATGCCGCGAGTCTCAGGCATGTAAATTCCGGGTTTAGCCGGGTTCGGTTTACTCCTGACCGGAAAAACAAACTCTGCAGATGTTGATTCCGGAATAACCGATAAACATAAACGGTCAGGTATTGAGATACCGGGACTCGCTTTTATCTCCAATTTCACCTCCTGGCCGGGTGTGAATTCCTCGTTTTCAGACCGGATGGTTAAGAGCTGGTTTTCTGTCGCTTGTTGTTTGCCTGAGAAGGTGTTGTAGGTGGTATCGGCAGCGTCAATTCCCCGGAGTACTTCTGTTTTTAGGGGATTGATGATCTTTACCATAAGGAATTTATAGGCCACCACAGGGTTGTTCCTCATATTCCTTGTGTAGAATTTAAGGTAATAGATGCCTGAGATAACCTCTTCGGGGATGGTGAGACAACCTTCTGCATTAAAGGATTGAACCATGTATTTCCCCCCGGCAATCCTGTTTCCTTCGGGGGAGATCAATTCACCGTAAACAATTTTGCTTACCTGGTCATTAACCTTGTCCTCGACGTGACATAAAAGCAAGGAAAAATTAATTTTCTCACCGGAAACATAAAGGGTCCGGTCTGTGCAAACTTCTATTCCTTCATTTTTCACGACCGTTGGAATATCCTGTGATTTCAGGTCCTGGCATACCAATGCGAGAATGTACAGAAGGGGATAATATGCAATACCAACTCTTTTCATGTTAATTTGGCCAAAAATCTGGTTTTACGGTCGTTCCGCCTGCTGCCCGGCAGTCGACACAATCGATGCTCAGTGTTTTAACAACACCAATGCTATAATAAAAATAGACGGGATAGTCGTCCTTTCCAAACTCTTTCCAGCCGAATCTCGGCAGGTACGAGCCGCTGCAATCATTGGCAAAGGTGAGTTCCAAGCCTTCAATATCCTTATAGAAATATCTTCGGGACGACTCTGAACCGGCATAAAAATAGCCAAGTACGACCTGGTCGGGGTGGTTCACATCCACGAGATTTCCTTTGATAGCAAGGGGTTGTTTTTCGTAAAGCCCGCCTTGTTCATTACTGTTTATCCTTAGCTGTTCCCAGTAGTTGTAAGCTCCTTCACTCATGGCAAACTGTCTTACGAGCACGCTGTATTGAATTCCCAACCGGGAGGTCCGGCCATCAATATTATGCAATGGGAATTGCTTGTAAGTGTTTTGGGCAAGACTGCTGGTTGACAGGGTAAAGACATTTTTAGCCACTTCATATTTCCAGCAGATGATGTGGGAATAATCAGGAGGATCTATGGTGTGGAATGTACCATCGTAGTAGTATTCGGCAGGCCGGGCTGCATGATACTCCCAGGTCTCCTCAATTTCCCACTTGTAAAACTGGCTGAAATTCCCACTGGCATTGATATCTACATAAAATTGCATCACCCTCGAAGTTACACCGGATACCGGTGACGGAACATCCGTCAGGTGATAATAGACGGTGTCAAGTTCGACGCCGGCAGGCATTTTGTCGAATGATGAAACAAGTTCTTTTCCATCCGGAGTTTTGACATCGACCTTGTATGAAGTGCCAGTGACCAGGTATTCTGCAGTCATCCATACGCGGTAGTGTCCCGGGATAAATTCTTCCAGGGGAAAAATGTTGCCGGTATCATCAAGGATTTTTATCTCGCATTCAGAAACGGGGATATACTCCGGTGATCCAACAGGGGAGGATAGCGTGACCTCGACCTCCTGCCACCCCGGCATGGTGGTCACCCTTCCGGTGACCACATACCTGTTCTCGTCCTTGGTGTCAATTACTGGATTATATGGTTTGATGCATCCGGACAGGCACAACAGGAGGAAAAAGAGTGAAGTATAATTAATCTGACGCATAATTCCCAAGTTTAAACAACCAGGTGACCGTGAAAATCGGGACACCAATCACTGAATATTGGTAACTTCTTATTTTCCCGTTTTCCAGTTTGAAATATACAGAGTAGGGGTTGTCACGGCCGGTTACATTGTAAAGATTGAATGATATTGAGTTATGGAGAAATTTCTTTTTCCTTAGGTTTCCCTCAATTGTCAGGGAGAGGTCGAGTCTGAAGTAGTCGGGGATTCGGTATTGATTCCGGTTGGAATAATCAACATAAGGTGTACTGTTGATATAATATATTGAAATGGGGTAGGTTACCGGTTTTCCCGTTTGATAGGTAACCACCCCGGAGGCAGTAATCCGGCGGCTGAAATGGTAGATCAGCACGGTATTTACAACATTGGGGATGTCGAAATTTGCCGGGTATGCCAAACCGTTGTTGATGCGCTCCCACGGTTGGCTTCCGTCGGCTTTAACAATAGATCGGGAAAAAGTATAGGAAACCCAGCCTTCAAGTTTTCGGTTACTGCGGCGTATGAGGAATTCAGCGCCCCAGGCATCCTGGTTACCGGGTAACAGCGATGTTTCCACCAATGGATTTCCCAGGAAATCTGCCCCATCGATAAATTCGGGGTAGTTTACGGTTCGCTTATAGTACAATTCAATGGAGGTCTCCAGTCCGAACCTGGAAAAGGTTCGGAAGACTCCTGCCGATACCTGGTCACTACGGGCCGGAGGGATATGATAATCAGCAAGTTTCCATTGTGAGTTGGGGGCGAGGGCAATGGTGTTGTTGAGCACAAAAAGGTTCTGGTGCATCTGGTTGAATGCCACTTTGACAGATCCGTTCGCATCTGTATGGATGTTCAATGCAGCCCGGAAATCGGGTTCGAAGTACCATTTGACAGCCTCCCCCGTTCCAAAATGCAGGGTATCGCTGATATATCTTGTATCTTTGGGAGCATTGGCATTATAGGTGTAAACATCCCTGGGACCCAGCGGGTTGAAGAGGGTGAATCTCAATCCTGCTGTGATGTTCATCCAGGGAAGGATGTCGTATGAGTCGGAGAGATAAAGTGCGCTCTCCACCCCCTGGTCAATTCCCAGAGCGACAGGCAATCTCACCGATTTATTTCCATAGGGTTCTACAGTGCCCCGGTTAAGTCTGTAGAATGTGATCCCTGCACCATACTGAAGGGTGTTTTTCGGGGAGAGGTCATGTGTAAAACCTGCATTAATGCGGTAATCCCCGATCAGGAAGGAGTGTTCGTATGCAAGCGGAGCTTCCTGCTGGTCAATGGTGTTGAAGGCATATTGGGAACCGGAAATGGAAAAATCGGATCGTAAGGAGGTGCTGAAATTGTGGCTGAAGTTGACCGACGCTCCATTGGTTGAATATTTGTAGGAGTTTATATCAGAGAGTTTGAAGGCATCCCGGCTGTGATAAACGAATAAGGATAACTGGCTTTTTCGGAAATCGTAATTCCATGAGGCGGAGATGTCATTGAAACCGGCATTGCTTGAACTGATGACAGGGTCGTGGATTTGGTTGAGAATCCAGTCAGAGTAAAGATACCGGGCACTGAGCATGAAGGAACTTGTATCTTTTTTAAGTGGTCCTTCGATGGTGAGATTTGCTGCGACCGGACTGATTCCACCCCTGGCTGTAAAGCGTTTGCGGTTTCCCTGCCTGCCGATGATGTTGAATACCGAACTCAACTGCCCTCCGTATTGGGCAGGGATATAACCTTTGAATATCGAGAAATCTTTGATGATGTCTGCATTGAAAGCCGGGAAAAATCCAAACAGATGAGAAGTGTTATAAATTGGTATTTTGTTGATATAAAATGCGTTCTGGTCATAATTGCCTCCACGTACGTTCAGCCCGGCTGAACCTTCACCCACGGTGACAATCCCGGGCATCATCTCGGAGACTTTAAGGATATCCCGCTCTCCCATCATCATCGGGATTACCCTGATCTCTTTTGTTGAGATCTTTTCGAGCCCGGGGGCCTTGAACCGGAAATTGGTTTGCTGATCTCCGAAGACGACAACCTCCTTCATCTGTATGGCCGATTTCTTCATCTCCAGGCTGAATTCTGCTTCAGAAAGGACTTCGAGGTGGATTCGCTTTGTCTCAAGTCCCATAAAGGTAAAGGTGGCTGTATATCCGCCGGGTTTGAGGATCATGCTCATAAAGCCGTTCTGGTCGGTAGCAGCGCCTGATTTTACCTCCTCAAGGTACATTGTTGCGCCAATAAGCGCCTCGCCGGTTTGCTGATCGGTGATTCTGCCCCGGATGGTCACATTGGAGTTGCCAGTGGCGAGCCCTTTTTTGCCTACCCTCAGGGTTTGCATGGCATCAGCTTTTCTTCCGGTGAGATATCGTTCGGCGCTGCGGGTAAGTGCGGTGTTGCTGCGTGCTGAACTGTCCGGACGGGTTTGCTGAAGGTCGAAACCAGGCAGCTTTTCAGGCAGTTTTTCAGAGGGAAGCAGTATAAGGTTGTTATTCCACCTTGAAACCTGGAGTCCAGAGCCTTTCAATGCCATTTCGGTAGCTGTGAGCACATTAATGTTGTCCGCCTCAATGGTTACCATAAATTTTTGCATCCAGGCATCGAGGTAATAGATATGTACACCGGTTTCATGGTATATAAAATCACTGAATACGGTAAATGGAACCTCCTTAAAATGACATGAAACAATTGAGTCTGGTCCTTTCTCCGCAGCAGGATTTCCCAAAAACAACAAATGTAAGAGCAGTAACAGTTTCATGGGATTATCGGAAATTGCCAATGTATGTGATCATCTCTTCCAGCACTTTATCCGGGGATTTGTTAACCTTTATCTTGTTTTTCCGCAGATAATTTTTAATCTCTGAACGGTGTTCAGGATTAAAAAGCCTGACCATGCTTCTGTTCGATCTGAAGGGCATGAGTTTCCCGTTGATAAGAAGGTAGGTGTCCCTGGAAGGAGAACTAAATAGGTAGTTGGACGAGCCAATGGCTGCGTTGAGGGTAAGGCTTTTCCACCAGAAACAAAGGATGCGAAGCTGACCCTGCCCCAGGACCTGGTAAAGGTGAGGTTCCCGTTCAGGGGTGAGGTATTCAAAGTTCATTGTGCCTATCTGAAAGCCCTGGAGCCATGCTTTTGAAACCTCTATGTTATTCCAGGTTCCGTTCTCACTGGCATATTGCAGTAATAGCAACTGGTTGCAGATGTCGTAATTCAGTAAAACCCCCGGGTAATTTTTTTCATGGATGGTCACGCGTCCGGCAATGTATGCAGGTGATAGGAGGTATTGATTCCCGGAGGTGCCGGGTGGCGGCATAAAGGTGTATTTTTTTCCGTTGCAGAGTGTCTGATCCAGGCCATAAATCTGGTCAGCCGGATTTGATAGATCCTGCGAATGAACCATACCAGCACCAAAGAGGATGAATATCCCCGAAAATGCAATGATAACCCAACTTATGACTGGTTTTTTCACTTGAATAGAAAATACCACGTAAAGGTATGAGGTATTTTGAGAACGGCGTACTTTTTCTTTACTCGTGCAGGCTTCAGGATGAGAAGATAGAATGGTTACAATTTAATAATCCTTGCGGTTTTCATCTCCTTTCCTGCCATGACCCTAATGAAATAGAGTCCTGCCGGATTGTCCGCAAGATTGAAAGTGTGGCTTAATTGATTATTCAACTCCATTTTTGATATAAGCCCCCCCTGCATTCCATACAATTCAATCGTGGTTGAAGTAAACTCAGTTCGATGCAGCATTTCAAGCGTAAATACTCCTGAAGTCGGGTTCGGAAACACCCTGAACAGTTCATTTGCAAGGACAGAATTTTCTGTATCCCTGCCGGAGATAGAATCTGTTGAATTTGATATAAAAGAACTCTTGGGTGATATACAGTAAAGGCAGTCATCGGCAATATATGCATGTAGTGTTCCCCCGTTCTGCACGGTTGTTCCTGGGTAGAATATAATATTCTGTCCTGCGATAAGATGTGAAATGCCTCCGTTGGCTACCGTATATGTTGTTCCGCTGCCTGCTACAAAAATTGATTGCACTGCATCGGAGCATACTGATTGTCCGCTTGCCACGGTGATATTCTGCAGGCTTTGTTGTGAAACCGGTACCGGTGAGATGGTGATACTTTTCGAAGAAGGGGCCTGGCCTGGACAAAAGTTCGAGTTGGTGTAGTTGACAGTGACCATTCCCGCGCCTGTCGGGCCCCAGTTGACTGCAATGGTACTGGTACCTGCACCTGTGGTGATGACGCCACCGGTTACTGTCCACGAATAACCTGTCATACCCGGTTCTGTGGAATAGTTGATTCCTGTTGAGCCTGTACAGATTGAACCAGGACCATAAATGGTTGGCACAGGCAAACTGTTAACTACAACAGCAGTCGAGGTGCTACTTGTACAACCAAATGAATTAGTGACGGTTAAAGAGTAATTGCCGCTGAAACCAGTCGTTGCATTCAAAATTACAGGGTTTTGCAGGGTGGAGGAAAAGCCATTCATCCCTGACCATGAATAACTCACCTGGGAGCCAGGGTTACCATTGAGTATAAGGCTCGTTCCGCTGCACAGCGGACTGTTGCTGGCAATCTGGGGGACGGGTGATGGATTCATAAGGACCATAACACTGTTGAGCATGGGTGCTGTCCCGTTGATGTTTGTCCCTGTAACGGTAAAGGTTCCGGCAGTCTGGTTGCCGGGGAAATTGATGGCTGCCCCCGTTCCTGATATTGTGGGACCTGTTTGAATATCGTTCTTGTACAGCATGTAGGTCGTACCTGCCTGTGATGTTGCCAGCCCGACTGGAAAGCCGGTGCCATTATCGCAACAGGTACCACCCCCGGTTACTGTATATGCAATGGGGAAGGAGGAATTTAACTGAGGGTTTTCCAATACATTGGCATTGGTTCCCGGTGTTACCGGCAACTGGGTGTTAATCCCAGCCTGGTAAACGGCAACCCTGGTTGCGTAGGATGGCACAACTGCAGTACCTGCGGCGAATGCCATGTTTGAATAGGAATTTGCAGGGAAAGCCACTGTGGAAGTGAGTTTTATCCGAACTACCCTGGTTCCCGGGCTGACGCTTGAAAGGATGGTTCCGCTGCCAGGCCCAGGTGCCGCTGCGGCTGAAAGTTTAATGATATTTGCCCCCATCCCCGTTGTATAAGTTACACTTGAAGGCGCTTGTGCCGGATTCAAAGCTGAAGTTCCCGCAACAATTGATGCTGAAAAGGTACCTCCTGTAAAAATGGTTGGATTTACCGTAATTCCACACTGAATCGATGCAAGTTCAAAGGTTTGCGCTGGATCCGTATCCAGGAGGAAGATGTCGAATTCAATGGATCTGTCACTCGTCATTATGACATTTTTTACTGAAATTGAAAAGTCCAACCCACCCATTGGGGGAGAAGCAGAAACGGCCGCTTCCGCTAATAAAACCGTGAGAAGGATAAGAATTGCCAATGACTTTATTATCTTGATCATTAATATTTTCATAATTCGGAATTTATTCATTATTGATTTTTTTGTCATTTCTAATGATTATCGAATATTACTACCTGTCCAATGTTTAGCATATGGAAATCAAGGAGTTGATATAGTTATGCCGGCGGTCCTGTTATTGTCAACAATGGTCATGTCGGCTGAATCTACTGTGCCGTCTCCGTTTACATCTGCACTGAGGTATCCAAAAGCAAATCCATCCGAGCCTGTGCTGTTAAGAGACAAATCGGTAGTATTTATCAAACCATCCTGGTTGATATCGCCACTATAGATTCCATAACCTCCTCCGGGCAATAAAACCAGTTTGTTGCCATAGGCTTTAATCGGTGTGTCGAACGAGTAAGAAACAGAAACGCCTGCAAATGAGATCGGTGCAGCGGTCACAGTTGGAAGCCCGTTCCTGTGTCTGATAGTGATATAATAGGTTCCCGAATACCCGGCCGGGATATATGCGGATGCAATACCAGAAGTAGTCACTGCAACATCAGTGGCAGTATAAATGACATTTGAGTAATTCCCCGGAGATGCATCGTGAAGTTCGATGGAAATATGGTCAGCTACCCCCGATCCCCAACGTGGTCCTGCGATGTCCCAGGCTGCCTTCATTGAGCCGGCACCATTAGAAAGTCCTTGTATCAACATGTTGATTGTTAAAGTTTTGGTTGATGCTGGAATCATTTCATAGGCGCCGATTGTTGTGGTTGTTCCCCTTGGATGACCTGCAAAATCATCATCAACAATTCCAGGGCATGGTAGCCCGGTGCCAATGGCCGGGGAACCTGCCTGGGGAACCAGGCTGGTAATTGAGGTATAGAGCGGATCGGCAAACTGTGATTGAGCATCCTGACCGGTGAATGTTCTCCACGCGGTAAGGTTCATGCTATTCACCGGCGGAGTTACGGTGGCATTCAATCCCACCAAATTGTTGTCAAAATTGCTGGTAAAGTAAAGGTTGTTGTCAATCGCTGCGAATGGGGATACGGCCACTTTACAGTAAACTGAATAGCCCCAGGAAGTGAGCGAAGCGCCGGTATCTTCTCCGATGCTGTTTTGCAAAATATTGTTTTTCAATGTTATACCGGATATTCCCGAACCAATTTCCAATGCAGTAAACCACTCATTGTTAAAGAAGATACCATTGGAAGCATCCCTGACCAGGTAAATGGAGTTGTTGTATATGCTGATCCCGGATGTTGCATTGCCAAATATTTTAATCCCTGCCGGAATGTTGTTGTAATCTCCCGGGTTTGGACTGTATCCCATCCCGGCCATATGCCGGATAACATTATTCCGGATCATGACATTCGGAGATGCACTGAGAGATTTAAAGGTAATCGCACTTGAACCACCGTAACTGGAACCGTTATAGACGACATCATGGATGTCATTTTTCTCGATAAGGCTGTTGGTGATCGCCTCAGAATAAATCCCGATGGGATTCAGATTTGTGAGGATGTTAAATACCTGGTTTTTGCTGATGATCAGATTATCCTGGTACTGAACAATAATACCCTGCTCGTAAATGTAATTTGAAACAGTGTTCGACCCGATCACGTTTCCGGTGATTATGTTACCTGTTCCGAGACCCCAGTAGGTTGAGTTCATATAAAGCCCCCAGTTGGCCGCGATAATTGAATCCCCACGGATGATATTGTTATTGCCGGGACCGTTGAAGTAAATGCCATAATTATATGAATAACTGTATTTTCCGGTTGACAATGTGCAGCTGTCAATGATATTGCTGTTGCATCCGCCGCTAAATCCGATGGCAACCGAGGTATATTGATTTGTGTTAATGATGAGGAGTTTGCCTTTGCCGTTCAGGGTTACATTATCTGTCCCGTTGAAACGAATCAGCGCACCGGTATATGGCCCGGAAATTTTATGATATGCACCGCTGTTCTGAATTGTAAGATGAAAGGAGGGATCTTCCGTGTTGATCTCATTCAAAGCATTTGTTCCGTCCTCCGTCGTGTTCCCGATAATATTAACCGTAAGGTTACCGCTCAGGGTCTTATTATTTATATCGGCAAACAATCCATTGGGCCCGGTGAGGTTTGGATAGTCGCCGGGAATGTTCTTCACCCCGCTGAGGGCTCCCACAATCGCATAGGTTGATGGGTTCGTGGGAGTAGTCGTACAGGCTGGCGGGCTAAAGGAGAGTCCTGAAGCACCGGTGACAGGAGTGGTACCACTATTTGGCGTTGGCATATTATCCTGGCATACAATGAAATAGCTCACCGTATTTCCAGGTACGACCCAATTTCCAAAGGTGAACTGGTAGGTGTTACCACTGGTCCACACCCCTGTCACTGCAGTATAAGGATTGCTGTTTATTCTCCAGTAAAGCCTTGGCAGGCCAATGCCAGATGTTGGAACAGTTGAATAGTAGTCCTTGATGGTTACCGTCAATGTGCGTGACGTCAGTAAATGTGTATTGCATAATGGGGTATAGGTGACAACAGGAGGCGTGATGTCATTGCCAGGTTCATAGGCACCTGTTGATGCAGGCAGTGTGCGCAGTGCACCATTGAAATCATCCGTCACAGAAAGGAGCGGGCATTTATCAAGTACCGTTGATCCGGGATAGGGTACAAGGGCAGTGGTGGAGTTGAAATTCGGATCGGTCGAAATTGAATTCGGATCCTTTCCGCTTGCAGCCTGCCAGGCAGATAGTGAGACCTTGTCAATACCGTTAAAAGAGGTAAGGATTCCTTCTTTTCCACTAACCCAGTAATCGTTATAATCAACAGTGGTAAAAGGGGAGGCAGTTCCATAGCAATACATGCCATATGATTTTGAAATACCCGTATTATTCTCAATGGAATTCATGAAAATGTTGTTCCTTATATCCAGTTGGGCAGTTGATGATCCAATATAGATTGCAGCGCTGGCATCAGATGTTGCCCCCGGACGGTTAATCGTACCGGACAGGCAGACGCTGTTATGGTAAACTTTCACGTTGGTACTGATTCCCTGGATCTTAATGCCTACAATACCGTATGAGCCGATGTTGGACGATCCATCCCCTGTAATATCATATAAAACGTTGTTGGCGATCGTTACGTTGGTTCCTGGACTGGCAAGGTCAACAACAATACCTGTTCCTCCGTTGCTATTCCCGATCGCCCTGATGGCATGAATGTCGTTCTTTGAGAAGAGCGAGTTTTTCACCCCTGCTCCGATACTTAATCCCCAGGTGGAAATGGTCGATGAAATTACTCCTTTGATAACATTGTTGCTGAAGGTACACTGTAAATTGCTCAATAATACTCCTGTATTCCCGATATATAAATTTGGGTCATCAGAACCGATCGTGTTGTTCGTCATTGTAAGGTTATCCTGGACTCCGGAAGTAGAAGCACCGATAAATACTCCGTAATACGCCCTGCTGAACTCATTGTTATCAAGGGTAAGGAAGTCATTGTCATTACCACTTGTCCCTACCGTGGAGCCAACTGAAAGTGCATAGGTATTACTGTTATTGCTACCCGTAGAACCACCCCTGACAATACAATTTTTTATGGTACAATATGTAGCGCCTGCGAGTGCGCCAAGCGAGGCAACTTGCAGGGCAGCAGTCCAGTTGGCAGTGTTTGTATTGATAATAGAGAGATTCCTGGAACTATTCCCGGCATTGGATCCGTTAATAATGAAGTAATCCGTTCCGTTCAGGTTAAGGATGGATGTGGCCGATGATCCGGAAATAATGGGCGATATGCCTGCTGCAGGTTGTAATGTTACTGTATTAATGGAAGATACAAGGGGAATTACTCCGACTGTTACTGGTAATATCTCCCCGCTTGCAGTGTTATAGTTATTGCTTGTAAGACTAAAAATAACCGGAGCCCCTGTTCCCCGGTGATTGATATGGTTGATGGCTTCAGTTAGGGTGGCAAAATTAGGAGAGATGTTACCAGCGCCAACAAGGAAGGTTCCGCTCATCGGACCAAGGATGGAAAGGGTACCGGCTGGTGACGTAACCAAGGGGACCATGGAAGTTCCTGCGATGGTGGCACTCAAGCACTGTGCATCGATCACATGTCCAGTCTGGGCTGTTTGAATAACATCAACTACCAGCCAGAAGTAATTATCCCCAGGTGCGAGAATCTGTGTTCCTGTAATGGTGAAATTTGCAACTGTTGGCATCATTGAGCCAAAAAGAATACCAGGACCGTAGACAGGTGAATTGCCGGTATAGTATAATTTAGAAGGAGTTGCATTGATGTCAGTCATGGCAGTTGTTCCAGCTGTGTTGCAGATGAATTGAGTAACGTTGATAGGGGATGATGCACCCGCCATAGCTATTTTAACACGGATAATCGCTTGGTTTGTTGTTCCTGAAAAGGTATTCCCTGAAACCTGGTCAGTGGTTACGGTTTGAAATGACATGACTGAAACAGGCGTGAAATTCCCCTCATCAGCACCGATATCAGGATTTGTACCTAAGCCCGAGTAGCCTGGTTCTCCACACCTGATGTCATTATCATAATCAACAGCTATAGCCGTTGGGGATATAATTCGTGAAGCCGCACTCTCAATCTGGGTTGGGACAGTGGGTAATATCCTGAGGTTGTGGTTTGGAGCATCCACGAAGGGTGGAAATTCAGAAACAGAGGAGCTTTCACGTGGTGCCATTCTTGCTTTGTAAAGACTTATAGACTGATCAGCGTTTGTCCCATCAAAATATATCAGGTTGTTTGCTCCCGGTGTTCCTGCATAAAGGCAGTTGTTGTTGGATGTTGTTGCAAAGTTGGTGAGGGAGGTCCCGCTTCTCATATAGGCAGTTGTGTATGCAGGGGCTGAAATGAACACCGGAACAGAATTATTAACAATAAGGTTGTTTTTTAATTCAGCCGTATAAGATGAATTAAGGTAAACACCACTGCTGCCGAAGGTTGTTGTGGAACTGCTTGCTGCATTGAGGTATATGGTATTATAGGAGATGTTGAGTGGCGCAGGCATATATGCATAAATTCCACAGACTGCGTTGGTGCCAGTTGCTGCAGGAGCTTTCAGATCGCTAATGAAGTTGTTGTATACAATGGTGTTATTTCCATTGTATAGGTACATCCCATACACTGTACCTCCAGCGGAAAAGCAAGAAAGATCATAAATCTTGTTTTTATAAATGGAGGGTGAACTGCTTTGGTGATACATTCCATAAACAGTTCCACCTGCAGCCGTGAGATTGTATATCGTATTTCCGTATGTCAACCGGCTACCAGATGCTGTATTAAGGTACATCCCCGCCAGGATGCCTGTACCGTTATGGTGGAGGTTGTAAATCGAATTGTTATAATAATTTTCATTTGTGGGTGAAGCATATTCATACAATCCGCATAACATGTTCGCTCCGGAAGAAAGGGTAAGATCATGAACTACATTATCATGCACGATGGTCGTGCCTGTCCAGCTCCTAAGTCCATAAATATATCCCGAACCCGTTTGAAAAAGGTTATAGATGATATTACCGTTCATGTTTACATTCAGGGCTGTGCCGGCGTCAATCCCTGTGAGATAACCGGTACCACCCAATGTAATATCATGGATTATATTATTGGTTACAGCAATTGTCCCCGGCCCGTTGTTAGTCAAATAGTTATATATTCCATAACAAGATGCCGAGGTATGATTGATACAGGAGCAATTTTGAATTGTGTTGTTAGAAATCGTAAGGATATTGTTTGTCCCGGAGTTTCCAAATTGTGTATAAATACAGTAGACTCCCTGGGCACCACCATTGGATGACAGGTTCAAGTTAATCGTATTGTTATGGATGATGGCATTGGATTGTATTCCTGAGGTCAGGCTTATACCATAGAAATAGAAGGTGCTGGTTGCATTCATGCCGCTCGAAATGCTATTGTTTGAAATTGAGATGCCATTCTGATAGGTTGCTCCAATACCGGTGTCATTGTATGATCCGCCAAAATTTGTAATGAAGTTGGGTCCATCTGAACCGATCTCATTATTCTGGTCATACAAAGTATACGGAGAGGGGGCATTATAGCCATTCAGATAGATGCCATGGCTTACATTTGATATCGTATTATTATAAAACTTACAATTGCTGCAAGCATCAGTAATAGCGCTTATGGCTAATGCTGTAATATTGGTTGCAGTGTGATTTCCGGAATAGATGCCATAGGATATCCCGCTTGATTGTGACAATGAAATTTTACAATTTTTTATTACCACATTCTGGCAACCATCAAAAGGAGCGGTATTGCTTTTCTTAACAAGACCATACCCCCAGTCTATGGTATTATCTGTGGATGTGATGTCTATCCCATCAAAGGTAACATAGTCAGAACCAGCAATAATGATTCCCCCGTCAGTAGTGTTGTTCCAGATTCCATTGCTTGCAAAAAGCTTCGGGTTAATCGCACCACCCGGAACTTTCCGGAATACAATTGGTGCAGTTGCCGACGATGTATTAGTGTTGAGTGTTAAACTGGCATTGATTGATTCAGTATATCCGGAGGCAACATTGAATGTCACACCGGGGGCTGTGGTGCCAAGAGTGTTCAACTGCCCGATTGCAATGGTTACCGATGCATAATCACCGGGAATAGTTTTTATTCCTGTTAGAGGCTGTCCCTGCAAAAATACGACCAGGAACATGAATACACTAAACGTTGAAAGGCGTTTCATCATTGCTTGTTTTGGTTATGAAATAATTATGGATAATCTTGTGGCAAAATTATCTCAACACGAGGAGGCTGATTGAAACCAATGTGCCAATAATTAACACTAATGTGTCATGCGTCAACTCATATGTGTCAAAAGTCGACAATTATGTTTCATTTTGACATAAACTCGGTGGGAGTCATGTTGTAAACTTCGCGGAAACTCTTTGTGAAATAGGAGAGATTGTTGAATCCGACAGCATACATGACGTCGGATACATTTCCGAATTTCTGCTCCAGTAACTGGGCAGCCCTTTTAATCCGGATTATTCGGATAAAGCCGGTGATCGGCTGATCGGTCAGTCCTTTTATTTTCCTGTGCAACTGACTGCGGCTCATCGGGATGTGGCTTAGCAGGAATTCCGTGTCGAGATCACTGTTGTCAATGTTCGCTTCAATAAGCTGAACAAGCTTGTTTAAGAATTTTTCGTCAGCGGAGGTGACGCTGATGGTTTTAGGGTCAAAACGGGAAGAATTTGAAAAAAGCTGGCGCAATTTTATTCGCTGGTTGATCAGGTTCCTGATGCGTACCAGAAGTTCCTGGTTACTGAAGGGTTTGGTAATGTAGTCATCAGCCCCTGTTTCAAGTCCCGTAATTTTCTCCTGGGATGCCGACAAAGCGGTAAGCATGATAACCGGGATATGGCTCGTTTTCTCATCGTTCTTCAGGTTCATGCATAATTCGATACCGTTGACAGGATACATCATCACATCGGTAACGATGAGATCAGGGACGGTTTTACAGGCGATTTCAAATCCGCTGATGCCATTATCAGCGTCCAATAACAAATATTTGCCGTAAAGAATCTGTTTGATATAGCTCCTCATGTCGGCATTGTCATCCACAACCAACACCATTGGCAACTCAATCTCATCCTGTTGATCATGAACTTCCGCGTTTGTTACCGGGGACAACGCGACAGTTTTTTCTGTTGGAACTTGGTTATTTATTTGATTTTCTGATAGTTTATATGGCCTTAATTCGACAATCTCTTCCATGGAGTAGATACCGGGATCGGCAGGCAGGAAAACTGAAAAGAGGCTTCCGGCCCCTTCTTTGCTTTCGAGAGTGATAAACCCATGATGCAGGGTTAACAGTTCCCGGGTAAGGGCCAGCCCGATTCCCACACCGCCGACAGTGTTTCCGGAATTGTGATTCAATTGAAAAAAGCGTTCGAAAATAACCTCTTTTTTAGCCTCGGGAATTCCGGTACCAGTATCCCTGACATCAATCCTGACATATCTTCCTGCCAATGGCTGGATCTGATCCGCGCTGAATGGTATCAGTTCACGGTTGATAATTGAAACGGAAAGGTTAACAGATCTTTCAGCCGGCGTGTATTTGAAAGCATTCGACAACAGGTTGCCTGTTACCTTTTCAAGAATATCCGGATCAAAATACACTTCCAAAGGGTCAACCGGCAGGTGAATGGCGTAATCTGTTTTTTTCTGACCGGCAAGCAGAATATACGACTCAGCAATGGTTTTCAGCGGAATAAGAATGTTGCCGTGAACGAGATGGATTTTCTGGGCCCCGCTGTCAATTTTTGTAAACTCCAGCAGCTGTTCATCCAGGAAAAGAAGCCTGCTGGCGTTCCTGTGAATCAGTTCTAACCAGGGTTTATCATCAGGAGTAGCCGTCTCCATCAACTTCTCGGCCGGCCCCAACATCAGGGTTAGCGGTGTTCGGAATTCGTGGGACAGATTGGCAAAAAAATGAGACTTCATCTCATTAATCTCCCTGAGTTTCAGGGATAATTTCCGCGAGACCCTTGCCCTGTAGAAAAAGATAAGCGCAACAGCAAGGAAAGCAAAGAAAAAACCGATGGCGAGGCCATACCATGCCCTGAGTTTCTGAATCTGCAGTTCTTGTTTGTCCTTTTCGCTCTTCAGGGCGGTAATTTCATTTTGCTTCGAAACAACGGCATACTTTGTCTGTATTTCAGCCATAGCTTTCAGGTTGCTTTCATCTGTGATGCTGTCACTGTATTGTTTGAATAATACATGGTACCGGTATGCCTCTTCAAAACGCCGCAATGAATAATACGATTCAAACAGAACCCTGGATGATTCCCGGATAAGCTTATAATCATTGAGTTGCCTTGATATTACAAGTCCTTTGGCGGCAAAATAAACAGCCTGTTTGTAGTTATTCTCCTTCTGATAATCAAATCCAAGGTTGGTATATCCCAGCGCCATGTCCAGGTTGCTGTTGAACTCCCTGGCAAGGGCCAGTGCTTTCTCATGGTTTACAATGGCTTCCTTTACCTTGCCGATGTTCATATATGCAGCGCCGATATTGTTCAGACATTTAATGATCCCGTGTTTGTCGTTCAGATTCACCTTTATAACCAGCGCATCCTGGAAGTATTTAATCGCTGTAAGTTGTTCACCCATATCAGAATACACTGTTCCAATGTTAACCAGGTTGGCGGAAGAGCCCAGTGGAAAGTCGGTGGCATTATTGATTTCAAGCGATTTTTTAAAAAAGTGAAGCGTGGAATCGTACTGTTTCTGAGCCTGGTAGATCGAACCAAGCCGGCTGTAAAGCAGTGCAAGGTTCTTGTTGCTCCCGGTCGACCTGTAAATGTCGAGCGCTTCAAAAAGGTTGATCAACGCTGTTTTCTGATCATTTTTCAAGGCATACAATGAACCAAGGTCACTCAGGTAATCTGCATATGCAATTTTGTCGGGCATCGCCTTGAAAATGGGTTTGGCCGACATTAGGACCAGCATTGCACTGTCATATTTTCCCCTTAACCTGAGGAGGTAACTCCAGTTATTGATGGCATCGGTTATACCTTTGGGATAGCGGATCTTCCTGGCAAGCTTGAGGCTTTGTTCATTGTATGATGTCGCTGTTTTAATATCAAGTCGTGCATATTCCCTGAACAGGTTATTCAGGATCAGGCACTTGCTGGTATCTGTGGTTGAGGCTGCAAGGGACTGTTTAAGGCTGTCGATGGTGTGCTTGTTCTGTGCAAAAGAGAGGAAAGGAAGCAACAAAACAAACACACTCAGATATTTCCGAAAAATCGATGCCATAAATGTTCAATGAAGATTGTAAAAATAATGAAAAAATAAGATCTCCCTGTACGAATTGCTTCATTTCTTTGCCGGTAACCAAATTGTTCCTACTTTTGCACTCCCCAACCGGAGAGATGCCAGAGCGGTCGAATGGGGCGGTCTCGAAAACCGTTGACCTCTTTTAGGGGTCCCAGGGTTCGAATCCCTGTCTCTCCGCCAGATAATAATGCATGAAATGAAAACCACCGAAAATAATCCCATTTCGGTGGTTTTTTTTTGAGAAAAGTCCAGTATGAAGCATACTGATTTCAAATTTCAGATTTCAGATTGCACATGGTACCATTAACTTATCAACCAACCCATCACATTTATGCCATAACCCTGATTTTCCATAGCGGCCATCCTTTTTTATGTTTCACCGGGGTTGTAGTATAAAAGTGAACGGTGTGGTGATAAGTTGTTTGTGCACTTAAAATACAGATGATGCCAGCTGTTAAACACATGTCGGGTACGCTAACCAATTCAGCAAACTAAATTCATTCCCTTACTTATATTTTTATTTAAAATTATTCTATATTTGGTGAATAATTTATTGAAATACTGCATGTTATATTATTAACAATCAAATTATTCACCATGCAAAACACCCAGTGCTCCTCACTTGTAAAGCG
The DNA here is from genome assembly GCA_049317265.1 of Bacteroidales bacterium. GTDB lineage: Bacteria > Bacteroidota > Bacteroidia > Bacteroidales > FEN-979 > CAIVAT01. Next base: position 13,733 of record JBMOIP010000044.1, on the reverse strand, counting down.
AATATTCACAAAAGTCAGAATTTCGATCATAGGAAGTTATTATCTGTATTTATCAATTCTATTCGGAGGACTGTGTATTGGATTATTCTTTGGTTCTAAGGAATACTATCCATACGCCAAACATGCCGTTTCGAAATCTCATATAAAATACAAAAAGGTATTTTATGAAGTTTCCAATCCAAAATCTGAGAAGCTTCTTATATTTCTTAAGAATGACAGGAAGGAGCACTACTCTGGTACGCTTAAAACTTTAGGCTCCAGCATAGACAGGTTGGCATTACTGGTATTGATTGCCATCTTGCTGCTCTACTTCAGACCTTCGGAAATTCAACTTTTCGGGGTGAAAATTCCCAACCTCGCAGTATATATCGTGCTTCCTGTCTGTATTTTATATTATTGGCTCGTATTCGGTTTTTCATTGTTCAGTGCCATCGACAGCAGGGAATCACTCTTTCATCTTACTTCCGAAATTGAAACAACGTACAAACAAGAAAAGAAAATCACATATTATGAGGATTTGGCATTGAACAGCAGGTTCAGTCTTGAAGACTTAAGCATTGTCGATGCCTGGAGTAATGTATTCCTGGGATATTATGAAAGGTACTATCAGTTTAAATACGATTACCGGGAAGTTAGCAGGGTTAAATTCAATCAAAACGATATACCGGTAATTTTATCGTTACTGGTCATATTCGGAGGACTTCAGGGAATTGCAATGGGCTGCACTTTACTCTTGATACAATACTATAGAAGGAACTTTAGTGGAGGAAACAGGTTGATTGTCGGTTTAGCTGAAGGATTTATATTTATCTTTTTTTTACTCTCTTTTTATGCGTTTTATCGCAAAATGCATTATTCAACGTTGTATTTGGCGTCCTTATGGTTTTGGAGCGGTGCATTCTTTTTCATATCCAGGTTGATCATGCATACACAAATTCGAAATAAGATAATGGTAAAGTAAAAGATGATATAATTTGGATAGCTGGGTTTTATCCTGTACACTCCCGGTTAGCTGGTACTTTTCCTCATGATAATATTTTGGCACAGCTATAATAAACCTGGAGATCATCCCCGAATGCAAGTTAATTGTCAGCTTAAGTTCGTTGACACCAAGAAATTCCCTTTGATATTATAATAAAATGTTAATTTTACTCAGTGGTATGTAGCTGTTTAACCAGTTATGTGGTCGATGCGAACCAAATAAAATTGTTTTCGTATAATTCCGGTGCAGGGTGAGGGAAGACCTTATTTAGCAGAAACAAACCACCACAATTGATAATTCAATTATGAGAAAAATATTCCTATTGCTAATTTTATTGTTGTTGATTAGTTTCGGTTGTAAAAAGCCGGCTCAAAAGTATATTGGCCAGGCAATAGAAAAATACCATAACCAGGACTATAAAGGAGCAATAGCCAGTTATACCAGGGCTTTGGAAGTTGACCCTAAACTTCCTGAGGCATATTATAGCCGGGGACTGGTCAAAAAGGCTTTCAGGCAAAACTGTATCGGCATTTTTATTAAACCAGGGAAACTCAATGTGATTGAGCCTGGCAGCACTGCTCCGTTTTCTTACCTTGAAGAACTCTTCCCCTTCGCAGCCGGAGAGATCGATGATTACACCATGGCATTAACGCTAAACCCCGGTTTTGCTGATGCATATTATCACAGGGCGATGGCAAAATTTGATATAGGGCAAGCAGACAGCGCCTGCATTGATTTGAGAAAAGCACAAACACTGGGAAATCCGGACGCTGAAGAGCAAATTCAGGTTCGTTGTTCAAAGGTGCAATAATAGAAAATTTGTTTATTTTTACACTGCGATCATTGAATACTTACTTACGGTTAAGGCAATTCCGTTGAGCGGATCCGGGTTCCGGTATACTCATGGTTGCTTTAATCTGTTTTACGTCAGGGATGGCGGAATGTAATTGCTTGTCAAAACAGGCATACTCTTATATGATATGGATAATCTGAAAAAAAACAGGGAGGAGCTTTTACCAGACCTGGATCAGCGCTATCAGGAAATTGATTTGTTAAAATCCCAGGTTCTTGCAGAAACCACGCCTGACACAATTTTCATCCTTGACAAAAAAGGCCATTGTATTTACTTTAGTGACAGTCTGCAGGTGCTCCTGGGTTATCCTACCAGCGAAGTGGAGGGTTTCCCATTTACAAAGTTTGTGCCATTAAGCGAAATCCCTCGTTATCTGATACAACTTAAGAATATCTTCAGGAATAAGGTTGTTACGGATTTTGTCACCCAGATATACCACAAAGATGGTCATTTGATCGACGTTGAGATCAATGGAAAACTAATAACCTACAAGGGAGAACCTGCAGGACAAGGAACAATCAGGGATATTTCAGAACGCAAGCATGTTCAGGATGCCCTCGAGAATAGCCTTTTAAGTTATAAGGGGCTTTTCGATTCTGTGTCTGAAGCCATTTATATCCAGAGGCAAGACGGAATATTTATTGATGTGAATGTTGGTGCAAGCATCATGTATGGTTATTCACGAAATGACTTTATTGGGAAAACTCCTGAATTTGTATCTGCCCCCGGGCTGAATGACCTGGATCTGGTAATGACTCTCATTCATCAAACGTTAGAAACAGGAAAGCCGGCTCAGATCGAGTTCTGGGGAATTCGGAAAAATGGCGAGATTTTTCCAAAAGATTTGATATTTCACAAGGGTAACTATATGGGGGAGAGTGTGATAATCGCCACTGCACGCGATATCACAGATCATAAAAAGGCTGAACAAAAACTACTGCTTTACAAGGAAATCATTGACCACTCTGCCGAAGGCATTATTATCCTTGATAAAGATGGCTATTTCCTTGAACAGAACGGCTCACATATTGCGCTTAATGGTTTCACCGACCTGGAACTCGCGGGGAAAACTCCTGCCATCTACCTTGGCTCAGAAACATTCTCCTGCCTGATGACCGAACTTGATTTGCATGGCAGGTTCAAGGGGGAGGCCACTTCCAATACAAAAAATGGCCAGGCTGCCATTGATATCAGCGCTTTCCATTTGAAGAACAGTATTGGCGAGGTGTTTTGCCAGGTTGTTATCCTGCGTGATATCACCGAACGAAAACGGGCTGAACAAGCTTTGCGTGAAAGCGAAATGAAATACAGGATTCTCGCGGAGAAAATGCACGATGTTGTGTGGATTCTGAACCTGGATTTGCAGATCGTTTATGTTAGTCCATCCACAGAATTTACCCTTGGGTACACACCTGAAGAGAGAATGTCGATGAGAATCGATGAATGCATGGTGCCGGAGTCCCTCGATTATGCTATGCAGGTATTGATCAACGAGGCAGTCACAAGTCAGGATGGTAGTGCAGACAAAGATCGGGGCATTCTTCTCGAATTGGAGTATTATCATAAGGATGGTACAACCCGATGGCTCGAACAAAGCATTAACGGGATCTATGATGAGCATGGGGCGCTTACGGAAATCATGGGAGTTGCCAGGGATATCACCGAGCGGAAAAAAGCCAACGATGCTATTCAGCAGAGTGCGGAGAGTTACCGTGGCCTGTTTAACAGTGTTACTGATGCAATCTATGTTCTTGATGAGGAGGGTAAATTTATCGATGTGAATGATGGGGCTGTAAAGATGTATGGTTATCCGCATGATGTTCTTGTGGGAAAAGATCCGTCGTTTGTCTCTGCACCGATGAAAAATGACCTGGGAAATGTTGCAAGAATGTTGAAACTGGCCTTTGACGGAGAACCTCAGCAGTTCGAATTCTGGGGGAAACGCTCGAATAACGAGTATTTTATTAAAGATGTTAGGCTTCAAAGAGGCACCTATTTCGGACAGAAGGTAATTGTTGCGATGGCACAAGATATTACAACCCGAAAAGAGGCAGAGGCGGTACTGCAAAATAAGGTTAAGGAACTTGAAATGATGAACAACCTGTTGATAGGCGAAGAAAAAGAGCTTACAACCCTTCGGCAGGAAGTTGAGGTATTACGATTGAAACTTATAGAGAAGGAGAGAACAACCAACCAATGATCACGGATTCCCGAAGAATCAACATCCTGAAACAGGCAGAACCACAGCCTGGTCCGGTTGTTTACCTCATGCAGCGCGACCAGCGGTCGGCCGACAACTGGGCCTTGCTGTATGCACAGGAGATGGCGATTTCAATGCGCCAGCCCCTGGTCGTGGTATTTTGCCTCGTCCCCTGTTTTTTAGGAGCCACGATCCGGCAGTATGGGTTTCTGCTGAAGGGACTGACTTTACTTGAACGTAGATTTTGCCGGCTCAACATCCAGTTTACTGTCCTGAACGGTTTGCCACAGGATGTGGTGCCAAGGTTCCTGGTCACACTTGGTGCAGGCATGCTTGTCACCGATTTTAATCCCCTTCGTGTGCCTTCCGATTGGAGGACAAGGCTGGCTCAACGTGTTGTTATCCCTTTTCATGAGGTGGATGCTCATAATATCATTCCTTGCCGGTACATTTCCAATAAACATGAATACGCCGCATTCACCATAAGAAAGAAGGTGGAACGCCTCCTGCCCGAATTCCTGACCGATCTTCCAGCATTGATGAAACATCCTGATTTCCTGGATTCAGAAGAGGTAGGGGAGACAGATTGGACCGAAATCGTTAAATCGCTTAAGGCAGACAGGACGGTTACTGAAGTATCCTGGCTGAAACCAGGTGAAATCGCTGCTGGCGCAGCAATGACAGATTTTCTTGACACCAGGCTGGACAAATATGCCACAGATCGCAATTTTCCGGATAAACTTGGCCAGTCCGACCTCTCTCCATATTTGCACTTCGGCCAGTTGTCGGCGCAGCGCCTTGCATTTGAAGTTCAGCGATGCAACGCAGGTTCAGAATCAAAAATGGCTTTCCTGGAAGAGCTGATTGTGCGGCGGGAACTATCCGATAATTTCTGCCTTTATAACCCGAATTATGACAGGTTTTCCGGCTTTCAGCCATGGGCACAGGCATCATTGAACAAGCACCGCTGCGATCGCAGGGAATATTCCTATTTACCCGGTCAGTTCGAAGCTGCTGAGACCCATGATCCATTGTGGAATGCCGCACAGGTGGAGTTGACTACCAGGGGGAAAATGCATGGTTTCATGAGAATGTACTGGGCAAAAAAAATTCTGGAATGGACCCCATCACCTGAAGAGGCTATCGAAGTGGCGATTTGGCTCAATGACAAATATTCACTGGATGGCCGCGACCCCAACGGATATGCTGGCATTGCCTGGTCCGTCGGTGGGGTGCATGACCGGCCATGGGGTGAACGGCCGGTATTTGGCATGATCAGGTATATGAATTTCCAGGGATGTAAACGAAAATTCAATATTGAGACCTATATTTACTCCAATCGTAAATCGTAAATCGCACAATCGTAAATCGTTAAATATATGTCAGACCTGCCTACTTGCCAATGGCCTTCAACTGATCCCCTGATGATCAGGTATCACGATGAGGAATGGGGCATTCCTCTGCATGATGATCAAAAGATCTTTGAATTTCTCCTGTTAGATGCCTTTCAGGCCGGACTGAGCTGGCGAACCGTTTTGCACAAGCGGGAGAATTTCCGTATAGCCTTTTCCGGATTCGATGTTGAAAAAATAGCAGGATATGGTACGGAAGACTTCGATCGGCTGATGCAGGATACAGGCATTATCAGGAATAAGGCCAAAATCAATGGAACCATCCGCAATGCCAGGTGTTTTTTGGATGTTCAAAAGGAATTTGGCACATTTGACAAATATATCTGGCAATTCACAGGTGGAAAAACCATCACCAATAACCTTTCCAGTCTTAAGTTGATGCCTGTATCATCTCCGGAATCTGACCGGATGAGCAAAGATTTAAAAGCCAGGGGGTTCAAGTTCGTAGGTACCACAATTTGCTATGCCTTTATGCAGGCCGCTGGCATGGTCAACGACCACCTTACCGGCTGTCATATTTACCAGCGAATTTCCGGAGAAACCCGTAAATGAAATGTGGAAAAATTAATTCTTGGGAACCTTCGGTTTAACAACTGTAAACATCCTGTTGATGTTGAATCCAAGGAAAATATCACCGTTTGACCATTTTCCACGGGTCTCTGTCAGGATCGTCTGCTCATATTCCCCGTATGAGTTGGTAAGAAAAACCTGGAAAACATGTCCGCCGGTCTCAATATCAACCCCGATTGAAAAGGAACTATATGCTTTGGTTGACACTACCTGTCCCTTGAACAGGTAGTTGTATTCCGCATTGACTGAAACACGCTGGCTGAGTTTAATCCTGCCTCCTGCTCCAAGGGTAAAAATATCATTCTTGTCTTCTGAGGTGGGAACCATGTTTTTATGTACATAGGATGGCATGATCTGCAGGGAAAGGCTGTTTCCGAATTTCCTGGCGATCAGCAACTGCGTTGCATAAGTGATCCTGGAACTGAAGTAGTTGGTTCGGGCAGGATCTGCCCATTTGGTTGTATAAACAGCCGTATTACCATAAATATCCATCGTAACAGGCATTTTTTTTGCCCCTTTGCTCTGGCGGAGAAGCTTAATCTTGGCCGAACCGTCCCAGGTGTTTTTATCCGTATTAAGTCCGACAGCGATCCCAAGCCACCTGGTTACTCCATACTCCAGGCCCAGCCTGATGGTGGCCTGTTTCAGCCCGAACAAGTTTTCATATCCTGAATTGAGCGCACCGAAATGGTGGGTGATGAGGAAATTCAGGTTCCCTTTCGGAGCTGTCTCAATTGACTGCCCAATAACAATATGTGTCGACTTAAAAGTGGCAGTGGCATAATCCACGGCGGGTGTTTCATTCTTGTCGATCATCGACAGGAGATCATCCTGACTTTTAGCGGAAGTAGCCAGCAGTGCACCAGCGAGTGTGAGCAGAATCAGAAATTTGTTCTTCATATTACAAGGTTGCTTTGTCCAATGTGATATCTACAGTGACTTCGATGGTTTTGGAAATGTTTTTTCCGACATTGCCGGGAATGGTGATGTTAAAATCAGCAACTGCAATATTGAATTTTGCCTTTCCAATCAGTTTTCCCTGTTTAACCTCAAATGTCCCCTTCTCTTTGATATCTTTTGTGATGCCGTGCATTGTCAGTTTTCCTTCAGTGTTCGCCTCGTAAACACCATCTTTTGCAAGGTTCAGGTCTTTGATGTTTGTTACCTTTCCAACGAAGGTTGCACTGGGAAATTTATCGGATTCAACATAATTTTCGTTAAAATGCTCCTGCATCAGTGCTTTTTCAAATTCAAACGACTTCATAAGCACCTTAAAAACAAAATCACCGGTAGCCGTGTTCAGAATACTGTTGACCTGTCGGTTATGAGCCTCGATTTTTTCCAGTTGACCATCTGAGAAAAACTTGATATGCCCTGTTTTAGTAAGGTATTTCTGAGCATTTGCAGACATCGCTGTGATTAAAACCAGGAAAATGATGATTGATTTGAGTCGCATGGTATTGGTTTTATTATTGGTTGATGATGGAACATTTGTCCAGAATTACATCGGTTTCATTGTATCCGGTGCAGTATCCTTTCAGTTTAACTTCACCGTCAGGCTGGAGCTTGTCGGCCGCATCATTAAACTTCTTCAGCACTGTACAGCGGATGCCCTCGTCGCCGAAATCGCCCTGGCTAAATACAAATACTGCAGTTACAAGGGAATCAGCAGCTTCAATTTTACTAAGTTTCCCAGTAAGTGCAATCATCTTGCCATTATATTTCGCAGAAGAGGCATCCTTGTTTGTTTTAAAAGCCTGGAAAAGATCCTGGGCAGTCATGGTGAACGCCGGTTCAATGTTTTCATAATCAGGGTGTTGTTTGTTGTAAACAAATTTATATACAAGGAATAGCGCGATGATACCAACAGCAACGAGTCCAAGCACGATTTTAACCCAAATTTTCATTTTAATATCCTTTAATTGTATATGTTTGAACTGTAAAAAATGGTTAAACCAGTTTGCTAATTATCCAATGATCCGGCATTAACCCACTTGTTAATTTTGTAAAGGTCGCAGGCTGACAGTTTATCTCCGCCTTTGGGCATTTTAGCACCTTCCCAGTTTACGCTGCTCCAGAGCATGCCATTTTTCGCAATGACACTCAACCCGTCATAATTCGTGGTTACGACTCCGCTTGCATTGCCAGCGCCATGACAGGTGTTGCAGTTTGCCACCATGATAGGGGCAATGGAGCCCGAATAGGTCATGATTCCTGCCGTATCACAGTTCCCGGCCAAAGGGTATAATTCATTTTCTTTATCGTAATAGCATCCCGTAAGCGTAAAAGTGAAGAAGAGGATGATGGAAAGCAGGCGGATCAGGTTTTTCATACTGTATTATGTTGGTTTACCATCGGGACTGGCCCTTGTTTTTAGCTTTTCAAAGGTAAGAATAAAAATTGAGTTGAATTTGCTAGATTTGCGGGGGATATTTTTCTAATCTCGCTGAAATTCATCAGTTCCTGTAACAGCCACCATATGAGTACTTTTATCGATTACAAGGAGAGCAATTTTCTAAACAGGGGTTCCGGGCAACTCGATATTGTTAAGATGGATCATAAGTATCGTATATTTCATGGTCCCAAACCCTTGCTTACACCTTTGGGTAAAGAGTTCATTCATGAATCGGAGCGGGTTGCCCGTCTGATTACCACTGATTTGATGTTCAGTGACGGGAAAGCGCTGCCTGGAATTTCCGCACCATTACTATATGCCTATCAAACCGATGTATTTGATTTGGATGGCGATCAATTTTCAGGGTCATGGGAGTCAGTTCTTGCCTCCGACCCATTTGTGACCATAAAAATGATGGGGAAATTCAACTTTCGCTCTTTTGGTCCTGAGGATGAACTTTTTTCTTTTGCTTTTATTACACTTTCTGCCCTTGTTGGATCTATAAACGAGTTTGTTAACACCACCATGATTGAGATCATGGATGAGGAAAATGATTTACATCCCTTTCCTGAACTGCTTCAGCTCACCTACGCCCGGCTGACTACAGCCAGGAAAATTGTTGTTCAGGCGTTGAGCGGGCTGCATGATTCCGGAATTGTTTTACCCTTGTTGCTTGTTTCAGGTGTTTTCAGCCCCATTGAATATGCCAAAGGGTTGGTGGCCTTGAAAATAGCCGGAGCCCAGAAAATGCCCGACATCCTCCTCGACCTGGTTCATGCCCGTGATTACCTTGAGTGTGTCGAACAACGGAATGAGATGGTAAAACAGTCCGGAACCATCATCAGGGAGGGAGAAAACGATGTCATTGAATTTAAATCAACGCTTCGCTGGGATATCCGTGCCGGGAAAACCAACCAGGCTGTGGAACGCGCCTGTCTGAAAACCATTGCAGCCTTCCTTAACACCAATGGCGGAACTTTACTTATTGGTATCCGTGACGATGGCTCTGTGGAAGGGATTGAAAGCGACAAATTTGTAAATGATGACAAGTTTCTTTTGCACCTCTGGACCCTGATCCGCACATGCCTTGGTAGGGAGGTGAGCCAATATATCCGCACCACCCTGGAGAAAGCGGAGGAAAAAACGATTTGCCTCGTGCAGTGCAGGCAAAGCGCCAGGCCGGTCTTTCTGAGGCAGCCGGGATTTGATGAGGACTTTTATATCCGGGTAGGACCTTCAAGCAATGCCATGGATATCAGTGAGGCGTTAAAATATATTGCCGACCACTTCCCCGGCAGTTGAATTTACCACCTGGGGGTTCCGAAACAGGACTGCACTCCGTAGCCATCATTCATGAAAGTACCACGGTTAAACGGATCGGAATAAAAGGGATTCACACCATCCTGGTATCTGAACCCCGCCTGGATAAACACATGGTCCCCGATCTTGTAGAGGAGGTTTACATTCACACCTTGCGCCCCCCTTGAAGAAACAGGGTTGAAAGGGTTGTAGGGAAGTGGATCATGGGTCACCGGGAATTGCTTATAAGCTGAACCATAGATGGTAAGCCGGTTACTTAAGATGTACTGTCCATCAATGGAGATAGTCGCACTTGTGAAATTACTACTGGTTGTTGCACCCTGCTCACTACCGTAGAAAGACCTGGCATTGAAGTAATTGGTTTGAATTATGCTGATCCCTGCTCCAATGCGGAACCTCTTGCTCACGTTGTATGAAAGGTGAGGAGCAACATAGGTGTTCAGTGCAGATCCGAAACCCGATACACTGCTAAACTGGGACCCCAGCGTTAAATGGTAGTCCATCTTTTTGGGTTGAAACAGACGTTCACTACCAGAAATGACAGTATCATTCCTTAAGGCCTGGCTGTAAACCTGGGCCGCCATGAGTAGAAGGAACGTAATTGAAGCTATTTGTTTCATCTTATAGCGACAAAGTTAACCATTATCAGTCAGCTTTGCTGATGGGCTGAGCGTGAAAAATGTTAAATTTTCGCTAAAATTCATACGCAGGATTTTCAGCAACATAAACCTGACAAGGATATTTTCTGCTTTTTTGCGTGAAATTCCTGCAAGCCTGATGAACTTTGACAGGGTAATCGATGCATTGGTCTCAAGGAATTCAAGCAGGAATTTTTCCGGATCTGTGAAGGTTACATATACACCTCCGGGGTTGTTTTCAAGTTTCCAAACCCTCATCAGGATGCGGTTTACCAGGAAATTCTGATCCCTGACGCGGTGGTAGGCCAGCCAGTTTCCTTCCTTCTGTTGAGCAAGGTGCGGCCTGTCGGGACTTTTCAGGATAATAATCTCAAGGATATTCTTCTTGTTAAGGTTCCACTCTTTGACACTGAATTCCACGGGTGGTTTGCAATACATTTTGGCGGCGGCTTCCACCATGTAGTACTCTTCCTCCGACCGCACCCCGGCCAGAACGCCATTGTCTTTAACGCCAACAAGCAAACGCCCGCCATCGGTATTTGCAAATGCAACCAACGTGCGGGCGATTTTGTGAGCATCCGAAATCTCAAATTTAAAATCGAGTTGCTGGTGTTCACCCTCCGCAATCAGTTTCGTGATATGGTGGAGCATTACCTGAAAGCGATGTTTTTCCGGGCTGTTATTTTTTCACAATAATGACACCGCAACTTTAGGTCTGCTTTATCAATAACCGTAAATTTGGTGGTGACCTCTTCATTATTTGTTATGCAGTTAGGGTTGAAACATTTGACGATATTTTCTGCATAATCAGGAACTTCCACTTTTTTCTTCTCTACAACCTCGAAATTTTTAATAATAATTAATGTCGCTGTAGGTGCAAAAAGTGCGATCTTATTGATCTCGTCACTTTTGAAAAACTTATTGCTGACTTTAATAATCCCCTTCTTACCCATCTTCTGGCTGTCGAGGTTAGTGGCTATCAACAATTGATTCTGGTATTCGGTAAGGTTCAAAATTTTAATGACCTGGAATACGCTTGCGGATGGGATATGATCGATGACAGTTCCGTTTTCAATTGCCGATACTTTCAGTTCTTTTCTGAGAATCTCTTTTTCCATGATTTATGTTTATTTTCGGTTATTCAACTACACCAAGAATGGAAGCCAGCAATGCCTGGCGCACAAATACCCCATTGAGGGCCTGCGTGAAGTAATAGGCCTTGGGATTGTCGTCAACATCTGTTGTAATTTCATTGACACGGGGCAGTGGATGCATTATCTTCAGGTTCGGTTTTGAGGATTCGAGCATGCTGTTTCTTAATACATAGGCATTTTTAACTTTCTCATAATCAAGAGGGTCTGAAAAACGTTCCTTCTGGATCCTGGTCATGTAAAGAATGTCGACTTTTGAGATTACATCCTGGAGATCTGTTGATTGTGTGTATTCAAGGTTTCGTTCCTTGATTGACATTTTCACAGCGCTCGGAAGTTTTAATTCAAGCGGTGAAACGAGGTGAAAGGTTGTTTTATAGTTGCACAGGGCCTGAACAAGTGAATGAACAGTTCTTCCGTATTTGAGGTCACCAACAAACGCAACATTCAGGTTGTCCAATGAACCTTGTGTTTTTCGGATGGAGTATAGGTCAAGCAAGGTTTGTGTCGGATGCTGGTTGGCTCCATCCCCGGCATTGATCACGGGGACTTTTGACACTTCACTGGCAAATCGCGCGCTTCCCTCCTTGGGGTGACGCATCACGATAAGGTCGCAGTAGTTACTGACCGTCAGGATCGTATCCCTCAGCGATTCACCTTTGGTCACACTCGAGCTGGACGAATCAGTAAAACCGATTACCCGCGCACCGAGTCGGGTTGCAGCGCTCTCAAAACTAAGGCGGGTACGGGTCGATGGTTCAAAAAACAGGGTTGCAACAACATAATCTTCAAGTATCCGCTGTTTTGGCCGTTTTTCAAATGCACCAGCAAGGTCAAGGATACGGGTGTGCTCTTCGCGCGTAAAATCATTGATGGAAACTAAGCTTTTATTTTTCATTATCTGGGTGTTAATCTTTGATTATCAACTAAACAAATATAAAAAAATCCCGGTGAAAACCGGGATTTAATAACTACTTAATTTTGTGTTTCTTCAGAAATCCGTTCAGGATGTCGGTGAGATCGGGTTTCCCGATTTCCTGAAGGTCATAGTAGACACGTGTATTTGGTTTCTTGATCTTCACAAGGCGGTTGAGATCAATCGGGGTGGCAATGATAACAGAGTCGCATACCACTTTGTTAATGGTAGCTTCCAGGTCCTTCACCTGCTGTTCGCCATAACCCATGGCTGGCAGTAATTGGCCGATATTCGGGTAAATCTTGAAAGTTTCCGCTAATTTACCAACTACAAATGGACGTGGGTCGACCAATTCGGCAGCGCCATATTTCTGGGCAGCAACAACACCTGCCCCAATCTTCATCTCTCCGTGGGTAAGCGTTGGGCCATCCTCGATGACGAGCACCCGCTTTCCGCGAATGATAGATTCATCATCCACACGGATAGGGGAGGCGCCATCGACAACAATAGCCTTAGGATTGATTTTCTGTATATTATCACGAACGGTTTTAATGTTTTCGGGGTAAGCAGAATCAATTTTGTTGAGGACTACCACGTCGGCGATGCGGATATTGACTTCACCGGGATAGTAGTTCATTTCTGCTCCCGGACGATGAGGGTCGGCTACAGTGACCATCAGATCGGGCTTGTAAAACGGGAAGTCGTTGTTCCCGCCGTCCCAGAGGATAATATCGCATCCATCAGGATCTTTTTCAGCTGCCCGAAGAATGGCTTCATAATCAACCCCTGCATAGATCACATTTCCGCGGTCAACATGAGGTTCATACTCTTCCATCTCTTCAATGGTGCATTTATGCTTGGCAAGGTCTTTCACTGTGGCAAAACGCTGAACTTTCTGGGCAACCAGGTCGCCGTATGGCATTGGGTGGCGAACTGCTACAACTTTCAGCCCTTTGGCCATGAGAATTTCAATGATCCTTCTGGAAGTCTGGCTTTTCCCACAACCGGTGCGGGTGGCGCCTACTGCGATGACCGGCTTGGAACTCTTGATCATGGTGTCTTTAGGACCAATCAGCAGAAAGTTTGCTCCGGCAGCATTCACGATGGAACTGATGTTCATTACCCTTTGATAAGGAACATCGCTGTAAGCGAAGTTGCAGATTTCAACATTGTGCTTCTTGATCAGGGCAACAAGTTCCGATTCGGCATAGATGGGAATGCCCTTGGGATACAGTTTACCAGCCAGTGCGGCAGGATATTTTCGTCCATCTATGTCCGGAATTTGCGCAGCTGTGA
>JBMOIP010000043.1:0-40679 GCA_049317265.1 Bacteroidales bacterium | reverse complement strand
CCGGAAACGCATCCGCCGGAGGCGCCACCCAGCCCTTTTCCAAAGGTGGTGGTGATGAGGTCGACCTTGCCCATCACGCCACAAAGTTCGTGGGTGCCGCGCCCGGTTTTGCCGATGAATCCGCTGGCATGCGAATCATCCACAAAGAGGAGGGCATCGTACTTTTCGCAAAGCTCCGCCATCTTGTCAAGTTGGGCGGTGTCGCCATCCATGGAGAAGACCCCGTCGGTGATCACGCACTTCAGGCGCCTGTCGTGGTGAAGCTGTAATTTCTCCTCCAGGTGCTCCATGTCGGAGTGCTTGAAGGTGTCGTGCATGGCGCTGCAGAGCCGGATCCCGTCGACAATGGAGGCATGCACCAGCCGGTCGGAGATCATCACGTCATCCTTGGTGAGGATGGCTTCAAAAACGCCGCCATTGGCATCCATGCAGGATGGAAAGAGAATGGTGTCTTCGGTTCCGAGGAACTCTGTGACCATGCGCTCCAGGGTACGGTGAATATCCTGTGTTCCGCAGATAAAGCGTACAGAGGACATGCCATACCCGTGTGAGTCGAGCCCCTCATGCGCGGCTTTGACCACCTCGGGATGGCTCGACATGCCCAGGTAGTTGTTGGAGCATATGTTGATGACTTTTTTCAGCGGTGCGCCCGACGGGAATTCAACTTCGATGTCGGCAGCCTGGGCTGAATGGATGTAACGCTCCTGCTTGAACAACCCGGCATCTTTTATGCCGTCGAGGAGCCCGGAATAGATTCCGCGGGTTTTATCGTTGTAGGCCATTTTTCCTCCCTATTTTACAAATTCGGTTACCAGTGCGCAGATCTTGTTCACCGTGTCGAAAGCCTCGGGGGTTGCCCTGGCGTCGGGGATCGAGATCTTGTATTTGTTCTCAAGGAAGCGTTTCAACGATACCATTGAAAAGCTGTCGACGATGCCACCCGATATCAGCGGGGAGTCGTAGGTCAGTTCGGTGTCGTCTTCCACATATTCCTTGATCACATAAGCTTTGATGATTTCGTGCATTTCGTCCATGGTTTGGGTTCTCCTATTGGTTATTGGGTTAGAGACGCGGCATGCCGCGTCTGTACTTGGTTAGTTAGTGTGGGGCATGCCCGGATAGCCGGGGCATGCCTGTGGAGACGGGGCATGCCCCGTCTTTACCATCATACTCCAGGATGACGATAGCCGTGGCCATCTCCTTCAGATGGGATAAAGATACATGCATTTTTGTAATTGACAACTCCGTGACGAGCTCTTTGGCTTTGCCGTGAACATTGATGAAGGGCTTACCAAGGTCGTCGTGATACACTTCAATGTCGGCGAACCGGATGCCGTAGCGCCAGCCGGTGCCGATGGCTTTCAGAAAGGCCTCCTTCACCGAAAACCGTGCGGCGTAGTTCTCGTATTTGTGCTTCTTGGTTTCGCAATAGGCGATCTCGCCGGGGGTGAAGATCTTGTCGCGAAACCCGATGTCGCGCCCCATCACCTTCTCGATGCGTTCAACTTCAATGATGTCAATGCCTGTTCCGTAGATCATGATTTTTGCGTTTGCCGGTTCGTTCGTGCCTGCTCCAATTAAACAAAGATAAAATCCTGGGCAGTCATAACTGAAATTTGAGCCTTTTTATAATCCTTGACATTTCGGGTTAATAAAATTTCAATGTCATTCTCTATTGCGCAGTAGTACTTAATAGCATCCTCGAAATCTTTGAAATCAGAATTTAATGCGAGATCAATGATTTTCTCATTTATGGGTACTATATTCACCAAAAGCTTAAATTTTCTGATAATTTGTTTTGCGTCATTTGATGAAAGTTGCTTTGAAATTAAATAGTGAATGTTGGCAACTGTTAAGACCGAGATGAAAATTTGAATTTTCCCGCCATCAGAAAGCGTAAATAATTTTGCAGCCGCCTGGTAATGAGGTTCCCGTTTTGCAAGCAAATCGTAAATGATATCCGTGTCTACAAAGATTTTACGTTTCATAAATACTTTTCGTCAAGGTGTTTATGAAAACGCTCTTTATGGTTGAAGTTTGATGGAACATTAATAACACCGCTAAGTGACTTGACCAGTGGGGATATTTCTTCCGTTTCGGCTGACGCTGCAGTAATCGCAGCTAAGTAATTTTCAATCATCCGCGATAAACTCGTTTCATGATCAGATGCATATTTTTTTGCCTGGTCAATGACACTCTTGTTGAGTTTTAATGTGAGTTTTGTATCCATCGCTTTTAATCTTAGACGTACAAAGATACAATATTAATACGTATGTCAGCAGGACTGCCCGGAAGTCTATATCGCTCCCAACTTTTTCCCAACCTTGATAAACTTTTCCAGTGCGAAGTTGATCTGCTCCACCGAGTGGGCGGCGCTCACCTGCACCCTGATGCGTGACTTGCCTTTGGGCACCACGGGATAGTAAAATCCGATCACATAGATCCCCTCTTCGAGCAGGGCATTGGCAAACTCCTGCGACAGCTTGGCGTCGTTGGGAAGGTGGCCGAACAGCACGGGAACGATGGGGTGGATCCCCGGGACAATTCGAAAACCTGCCTCTTCCATCCCTTTCCTGAAGATCCGGGTGTTCTCGAAGAGTTTATCCCTCAGCTCGGTGGTTTCCGACAGCATGTTCAGCACTTCGAGGGTGGCGCCGGTAATGGCCGGGGCCAGGGTGTTTGAGAAGAGGTAGGGCCTCGCCCGCTGGCGGAGGAGCTCGACGATCTCTTTCTTCGCCGAGATGCATCCGCCGGAGGCGCCGCCCAGCGCCTTGCCGAAGGTGGTGGAGATGATGTCGACCCTTCCCTGGGCATTGCAGTGCTCCACGGTGCCGCGGCCGGTCTTGCCTACAAAGCCGGTGGCATGGGAGTCGTCGACCATCACCAGGGCGTTGTACTTTTCTGCCAGGTCGCAGATCTTGTCAACCTTGGCAATGATGCCGTCCATGGAGAAGACGCCGTCGGTGACGATCATCTTGAACCTTGCTGCGCCGGCGCCCTGGAGCACCTCTTCAAGGTCGTCCATGTCGTTGTTCTTGTAACGGTACCGCTGGGCCTTGCAAAGCCGCACGCCGTCGATGATGGAGGCGTGGTTCAGCTCGTCGGAAATGATGGCATCCTGCTCGCCGAGCAGCGGTTCAAAAACACCGCCGTTGGCGTCGAAGGCAGAGGAGAAGAGGATGGTGTCTTCCATCCCGAGAAATTCGCTCAGCTTGGCTTCGAGGTCTTTGTGGATCTTCTGGGTGCCGCAGATAAAGCGTACCGACGACATGCCGAATCCATACCGGAAAAAGGTATAGTTCGCCCCGGCCATGACCCGCGGGTCGTTGGAGAGGCCGAGATAGTTGTTGGCGCAGAAGTTAAGCACTTTCTGGCCCTGGTCGGTCCTGATCTCTACGCCCTGCGGCGTAACAAGGATGCGCTCTTTTTTGTACAATCCTTCAGAGATGATGGAGTCGAGTTGCTTCTGGAGATGGTCTTTGAATTGTCCGTACATATAGTTGGTTTTTGAGGTTGCGGGTGAAAGAGGGGGTAAAGGTACGATTTTTTACAGGTGGACAAGTGGACGAGTGGACAAGTGGACGAGTGGACAAGGGGACAAGGGGACAAGTGGACGGGCGGACATGGTTAGCCGAGGGTTTTGAGGTTGAGGGCCCGGAGTTTGGGGGCGAATTTCGAGGTGACGCCGACGATGCCGAGGGTCATGATGCCGCCGAAGATGACGGAGGGGATGAGGCCGATGAGTTTGGCGGCGAGGCCGGATTCGAAGGAGCCGATTTCGTTGGAGGATCCGATGAAGATGGCGTTCACCGAGGCTACACGTCCCCGCATCTCGTCGGGGGTGAGGAGCTGCATCGCGGTGGCGCGGATGATCACGCTGATGTTGTCGAACATGCCGCTCAGCATTAGCAACGCGAGCGAGAGGTAGAAGTTGCGCGAGAGGGCAAAGCAGATGATGCTGAGCCCGAACCCCGCCACGCCGATCATGAGGTACCTGCCGGCATGCACCATCGGCGGCCGGTGGGCCATCACGAGCGACATCGCCACGGCGCCGAGCATCGGCGCTGCCCGTAAAAAGCCAAGTCCCTGGGGACCAACCATGAGCACTTCCGCGGCAAAGATCGGCAGCATGGCCACGGCCCCGCCAAAGAGCACGGCAAACATGTCGAGTGTCATGGCGCCCAGCAGCACCTGGTTCTTAAAGACGAATTTCAACCCCGAAGAGAGCCGCTGATAGAGGGTCTCCCCTATTTCAACCTGCGGTGTCTTATGATTCTTCACAAAGGCCAGCAGGGTGAGCGCCACCATTAAAAAGAAGAGCACACTCAGGTAGGCGATCCGTACACCGAAAAATCCGTAGATGAGTCCCCCGAGCGCCGGACCGCTGATGGCGGCCAGCTGCCAGACGGTGCTGCTCCATGAGGAGGCATTGCCGTAAAGCTGCCGCGGGATGAGCTGCGACATCATGGCCACGATGGAGGGATAGATGAAGGCGCGTGAAACCCCGGAAATCATCACGACGAGGTAGATGGGCAAGACGCCTGCCAGCACGATGATCCCCAGCGACCGGATGGAAAAGAGAAACAGCATGGCTGTTCCGATGAAGAAGAACAGGGTAAACCACATGATGATGCGTTTCCGGTTGTAGCGGTCGGCGGCATGCCCCGCAAACAGGGCGGTGGCGATGTTCGGCAACGCCTCTGCCAGGCCGATCAGCCCGAGGGCCAGCGGATCCTTCGTGAGTTCATACATCTGCCACCCCACGATGAGTCCCTGCATCTGGAAGGCCAGGGTGGTGAAGAAGCGGAAAGTAAGGAACAGCCTGAAGTCGCCGACTTTTAAAACGGCATAAGCGTCATATTTGACCGGGGGTGAATTGTCGGTTGACATTTCGGATATCGCTATTCAAAAAAACCCGGCCAAACGACCGGGTTTTCACTTCAAATATAAAACAGACTATTCTTCTTCTTTCTCCTGGTCTTCGTAAGCCTTAAGCAGCTTCTCCTGGATGTCTCCCGGAACCTGGGCATACTCGGCAAACTTCATGTTGTAGGTGGCGCGGCCGCTGGTAATGGAACTGAGCGCGGTCGAATAGCGGTTCAGTTCGGCCAGGGGCACCTTGGCCATGATCTTCTGGTAATTCCCTTCACTGTCCATACCCATGATCACCGCACGGCGACCCTGGAGGTCGGTCATCACTTCACCCATCTTGTCTTCGGGAACGATTACTTCCACGTCGTAGATCGGCTCCATGATCTTCGGGCCTGCATTTTTAAAAGCTTCACGGAAGGCGTTACGGCCTGCCAGTTTGAAGGAGATTTCGTTGGAGTCGACCGGGTGCATCTTGCCGTCGTAAACGTTGAACACGATGTCGCGGGCATAGGAACCTGTGAGGGGTCCCTCTTCCATCTTCTCCATAACCCCCTTGAGGATGGCGGGCATGAAGCGTGCATCGATCGAACCACCTACCACGCAGGTGTTCATCTGCAGCTTGCCGCCCCATTCGAGGTCGATCACATCGCGCCCGCGGATGGGGAATTCGGTCTGTTCGGTCATCCCTTCACGATAGGGCTGGATCATCATGTGCACTTCACCAAACTGTCCTGAACCACCCGACTGCTTCTTGTGGCGGTAGGTAGCCTTGGCCGACTTGGTAATGGTTTCACGGTAAGGAATCCGGGGAGCATAAAACTCCATGGGGACCTTCTCGAGGACCTCCACATGCCATTTGGCCAGGTTGAGGTGAAGTTCGCCCTGTCCCTGGAGGATCATCTGCTTCAACTCGCGGGAGTAACCCATGATGAGGGTCGGGTCCATCTTGGCAAGCTCATGCAGCACGATGTTGATCTTCTCATCGTCGGTGTTGCTCTTGGCCTTTACGGCGGTCCTGAACTTAGGATCGGGATAGGTGATGGGTTCCACCACATCGTCAGGATTCTTGAGGGAGTTGAGCGTATTGTTGGTGAATGAGTTCTTCAGCTTGATCGTGGCGCCGATATCGCCGGCCACCATCTTCTCCACCTTCTCACGGTTCTTGCCGTTGATGACGAAAAGCTGTGAAAGGCGCTCTTTCGACTGGCGGGTGGGGTTCACCATATCCATGGCTTCGGTGATCTCCCCGGCATATACCTTGAAATAGGAGATCTCGCCGAGATGCTGCTCGATGGAGGTCTTGAAAATAAAGGCGGTAGCGGGATCGGAAGATTTGCAGGTGAGCACTTTCCCATCTTTGGTCTTCAGTCCGGGCATCTCGTTCGGTGCGGGCACGCTGCCGGCGATGAACTCGAGGAGGCGGGCAACGCCCATGTCCTGTTTGGCACAGGTGCATAACACCGGGAAGATGGTGCGGTTGATCAAACCCGTCTTGAGGGCCTGCAGCATCTGCTCTTCGGTAAGGACGCCTTTGTCGAAGAATACCTCCATCAGGGCTTCGTCTTTCGAGGCGAGCTCTTCCATCAGGGCGGCATACATCTCTTCGGCTTTGTCCTTTTCACCGGCAGGGATGTCGGAGATCTCGGGTTTTCCGCCGCCGGAGGGGAACTTATATTGTTTCATCTTCAGCAGGTCGATGATGGTGTTGAAACCTGCCCCTGCATTCACAGGGTACTGCATGAGGGTGACATTCTTGCCGAACTGGGCCTTCATCTGGCGAAGGGTTTCGTCGAAATTGGCATTCTCCTGGTCGAGGTGGTTCATGGCGAACATCACCGGGGTATTGGCACGGGTGGCATACCTCCAGGTGATCTCGGTACCTACTTCAACGCCATTCTGGCCATTGACCACCATCACGGCAGTGTCGACCACGCGAAGGGCAGAAATCACCTCGCCGCAGAAATCATCAAACCCCGGAGTATCAATGACGTTGATCTTCTTGTTGTCAAACAACGTATAGAGGATGGTGGCAGAAACTGAGTTCTGGCGCTCCAGCTCGATGGGGCGATAGTCGGAAACCGTATTCTTGTCTTCCACTGTTCCCCTGCGACCGATGACCCCTCCTTCAAACAGCATGGCTTCGGCAAGAGTCGTTTTACCTGATTTGGCGCCCCCAAGGAGGGCGATGTTTCGAATTTCGTTGGTTTGGTATACCTTCATGGCAGCTAAGTAATTATATAAGTGATTGAAAATTATTGTCTTCGTGAAAGGGCCACAAAATTATAAATTTTTATGGATAAAACAAAGGCTTGGAAGGAATAATGCCCCCTCCCCGACCCTGCCAGAATGGGGGAGGGAGGTGGGTGGTGGTAGACCCGCTCCCCAACCCTGCCACAAGGGGGAGGGAGGTGGGTGCTGGAAGACCCCCTCCCCAACCCTGCCACAAGGGGGAGGGAGGTGGGTGCTGGAAGGCCCCCTCCCCGACCCTCCCCCAAGGGGGAGGGAGTTTGGGGCACCATATACTTATCGTTGATGGAACAGAATCAGCCTGTTAGCAAACGAAAACAAGCTCCCTCCCCCCTGGGGGAGGGCTGGGGAGGGGGTTATGGTGTATCCAACTGCTCCCTGATCATCTCCCACCTTTCATCCGACATCTTCGATCCCATGAATTCGATCACGTTGCCGGCGAGGAGGGCGCCGAGTTCTCCGCAGGTTTGCAGGGGCAGTCCCTGTGCCAGGCCGAATAAAAATCCGGAGGCGTAGAGATCGCCTGCGCCGGTGGTGTCGATGGGGGTTACCTCGATCACGCCGACGTGGCAGATATCCTGGTGCGATTTGATCATCGAGCCGCTGCTGCCGGTCTTCACCACGGCGATCTCGCAGAGCTTGCTCAGTTCAACCAGTGCCTCTTCGGGCTCCAGGCCAGTGAGCGCCCTGGCTTCGTCTTCGTTGGCGAAAACGATGTCGACATACTCGGTGATGATCGAGAGGAGAAAATCTTTGTTGGCTTCCACCACGTTGTAGCTGGCCATGTCGAGGGAGACGATGAGCCCGTGCTCCTGTGCCAGCTCCACCGCCCGGCGGATCAGCTCATGGTTCTGAACGAGGTAGCCTTCAATATGAAAATAGGAGTATCCCTTAAAGATGCTCGCATTCTGCTCATTGCTCATTGCTCTCTGCCCCTCCAGGTGGCCGGCCGACAACTCGATTGCCGCCCCGAGGTAGGTGGCAAAGGTGCGCTCCGAATCGGGGGTGACGAGCGCCACCGCCCTGCCCGTCTCCTGTGTGCTGTGGATCATGTGCGGGTCAACGCCTGCCTTGAGAAGGTCGCGAACGAAAAAGCCTCCGAGTTCATCTTCGCCCACCACGCCGATATATCCCGTGGATGCGCCAAGCATGGCCAGCCCGTGAATGGTATTGGCTGCAGAACCTCCCGCCGAATGGCTCTTTTGATAACTTCTCAGCGCTGCAAGTATGGCATTGCTCTGGTCAAGGTCGACCAGCTGCATGCTCCCCTTGGGAAGGGCAAGCATTTCGAGGATGGTGTCGCTTTCCAGCGGGATCATGATGTCAACAAGGGCGTTACCCATTCCGAGGATCTTTTTCATATAAAAGTGTCAAAGTGAATCATTAAAGTAAGACTGCCTTTGCCACGAAGGCACGAGGACAGATAAATTCAGCGCGCAAAACTACGACAATATTTCCAATTGAGGAGGCCCCTTCAGGCGGGGGATGGGCGATAATCCATCAACAATTCCCGGCCGGACCAACAAAAATTTCACTTACCTTTACAACAGAAACCATAAATTCCTATCCCTATGACAAAATCACTCAAAGGAACACAGACCGAACAAAACCTGCTGAAGGCCTTCGCCGGCGAATCGCAGGCCCGCAACCGCTATGAGTTTTTCGCCAGTGTCGCGAAAAAAGAGGGCTATGAACAAATTGCCAACATCTTCATGGAGACCTCCAACCAGGAGAAGGAGCACGCAAAACGCTTCTTTAAATTCCTCGAAGGGGGCATGACCGAAATCACCGCCATGTACCCTGCCGGGATCATCGGCACCACCAAAGAGAACCTGAAGGCCGCCGCCGAAGGGGAACATGAGGAGTGGGACGAACTCTACCCCCATTTTGCCGCCGTGGCCAAAGAGGAGGGGTTCAACGACGTGGCAACCGCCTTCAAGATGATCTCGAAGGTGGAGATGGAACACGAACGCCGCTACCTCAAGCTGCTGCAGAACGTGTCGGAGGACAAAGTCTTCATGAAAAACGGCAAGGTGTGGTGGAAATGCCTCAACTGCGGCTATGTGTACGAATCAGAGAAGGCGATGGAGAACTGCCCGGCGTGTTTGCATCCGAAGGCTTATATGCAGGTGAGGGAGGAGAATTATTAGGGACTAAGCGCCCCCTCCCCGACCCTCCCCCAAGGGGGAGGGAGTTTGGTGCAGCCATTTACTGCACGGTGAAAATACAGAATAAGCCTTATTACAACTTAAATCAGCATCCCCAAAAGGGAGCGATATACTTTTCCTTGAAATCAGGTTGAGTGACTATAATGTGATAAACAGCAAACGAAAACAAACTCCCTCCCCCCTGGGGGAGGGTTGGGGAGGGGGCCTCCAGACTACGCCTTCCTCCTGCTTCTCCTCTTCTTCGGCCTACCTATCACCCGCTCCACAAACGTCTGCTTCTTCTCCTTCTCCTTATCGTCGGAGTAGTAGCCGTAACCATAGCCATAACCGTAACCATAGCCGTAACCATAGCCATAGCCATAGCCGTAGCCGTAGCCATAACCGTAGGAGCCCTGCTCGAGGTCGAAGTCGTTGAGGACGATGGCGAGGTTGGAGGTGTTGTGCAACTCCAGGTCGCGGATCACGGAGGCAAACATCTTTTTGTGGGTGACGCCCTGCCGTACGACGAAGAGGTTGGCGTCGGAGTGTTTCATCAGCAGGGTTGCATCGGTGACCAGCGCCACCGGCGGGGTGTCGATGATGATGTATTCGTACATCTGCTTCAGTTTCATGAACATCTCTGTGCACTTTTCGGAGGCGATGAGCTCGGCAGGGTTGGGGGGTACGGGACCGGCCATGATGATGTCGAAATTGTCGACCCCCGAGGATTTGATCACCTCTTCGAGGCTGCACTTGTTGCTAAGGTAGGAGCTGATCCCCTCGGTGTTGGTGAGGTTGAAATCGTCGAAGATCCTGGGTTTGCGAAGGTCGAATCCCATCAGCAGCGTCTTTTTGCCATAGAGCGCGAAGATGGAGGCGAGGTTCACGGATACAAAGGTCTTGCCCGCCCCCACCATGTCGGAGGTGATGAGGATGGTTTGCTGCTCCTTGCGCTGCAGCAGGTAGTTGACGTTGGTGCGCACCGTGCGGAACGCCTCGGTGCTGGTGGAGTTCGGCGAATCGATCACCACGCGGCTCCCCTTCTTGCTGTGGAGGAGGTTGCCCATGAAGGGTTTCGAGGTGAGCTTCTCGATGTCCTCACGGTTGAGGATGGTCTTGTTGAAATAGGATTTGCCGAAGATGTAGAGGAGCGGAAGCATGATGCCGAGCAGCAGGGCAATCAGCATGTTCTGGCTCTTTTTGGGAAAGACCGTGGCAACGCCTGCATGGGGCGCCTGGTCGATGATCTCGTTGTCGGTGGTGTTGGCGGCGCGGGTGATCAGCGCCTCCGAACGCTTCTGCAACAGGTAGGTATAGGATGCGTCGATGAGTTTGAATTTGCGCTCGATGCCGAACAACACCCGCTGGGTTTCGGGAAGTTTGTCGATGAGCCCATTGATCTCACCCATGCGCTTGTTCAGTTCATTGATCATGTTCTCGTTCGATGCCAGCGCGTTGCAGGTGTTTTCGTAGAGTGCCTTTTTGGTGGTGGCGATCTGGTTGTCGATGGCAATGATGTTGGGGCTCTTGTCTTTTGAAAACTGCGTACTCTCTGTCCGTTTCAGGTAGAGGGTGGTCAGTTGCTGGGTGAGGCCGTTCAGCATGGCGTTGTCGATCCCGATCGATGCGGGGACGATCATCTCGTCGAGCTTGCCGTTCGACTCGATGTAGGTCTTCATGTTCTTGAGGTAGCTGTTCTTTACCGCCAGTACCGCCTTCTCATCTTGCAACTGCATCATCTTTTCGTACACCTGGTTAGCTTGGGCATCCAGGTTCATCACCTTCTTGTTGGTCCTGAAATTCATCAGGCCCCGCTCGGAGGTGTTGAGCGAATCGGAAATCCCTGTCAGCTCCCGGTCGATGAAGTTGATGGTGAGGGTGGCCACCACGTTTTTCCGCTCAAGCCCGCTGAGAATATATTCATTGGTGAGTCCATTGAGAAAATCGATGGTCTTGGCCGCCTCAATGCTCTTCATCTTTAGTTCAACGACGGAGGCGTCCTTTTTGACAGGCGCCACGGTGTATCCCCTGAACTCATCCGTGAGGCTCTCGTAGTCGCGGAACATAAAGGAGAAGGTCTTCTTGAAATCGCGCTTCTGGTCAAACTGGTCGGTGAGCACGATCTTGAACCGGAAGCCATTCTGCTGGATCACCTGGTTGAAATAGCCGGTGGTGTTGATGTTGATGTCCTGCACAGGAGATGGCACAAAGGTTTTCCCGGCAAAGTTGTAAAATGACACCGCCTCCGCCTCTGCCTTCAGGCTGAACTGGGTGGTGGAGAGAAAGGTGAGGTTAAAACTCATGTTGACCGGCTGCGGGTAGGTGGTATCCAGGATCACCCGGAAGGGGGCCTCCTTGTAGATCTCCCTGGAGGAGTAGAAGGGGTTCCCGTTGTAAAAGCGCTTAAAGGCGTTGAAGGGGTTCTGGCGGTAGAATTCACGGTAGAGGAACTTCTCTTTGCTAAAATAACTCACCTCAAAACCAAGTTTCTGCACGGTGCGGTTGACCAGCTTGTAGGAGGAGATCCGTTCGATCTCGTTCTGCAGGTCCTGGATGTTATTGAAGCCGCCGATGCCCAGCAAATCGGCGGGGTTGATCTTGTTCTCCTTGTAATCCTTGATGAGGACGGTGGAGCGCACCTCGTAGACCGGCCGGGCATACTTGTTGAAGAAGAAGCTGAACACCAGGGCGAGGCCGATGGTGATGACAAAAAGGTACCAGTAGTGGTAGCATTTGTATAAAAACTCCTCGTAGTTGAAGGTTGGTTCCTGCTGGTTGTCGAAATCCCTGGGGTCGTTCATGGAGGTCAGAATGTTTTGATGTAATTGATCAGCAACAGCGTGGTGGTGAGCGAGGCGAGGACAATGGCCCACGGGAAGGTGGAGCCGAGCCCCCACCGCTTGTACCCCAATGGCGCCACATAGAGGATGTCGTTGGGCTGCAGGTAGTAGTACGGGGAACTGAGCAGCTGGTCGCTGGTGAGGTCGAGGTAGTGCACCTGAGAGCCGCCCTTCACCTGGCGGATCAGCGCCACCCGGCCACGGTTGGCGAATTCGGTCATATCCCCGGCAAGGGCAATCGCCTCAAACACGTTGAGGTCGTCTTTATAGATGGTGAACTCTCCGGGCCGCATCACCTCCCCTACCATGGTCACCCTGAAGTTGACGCTCTTCACCACCACGGTGGTCTCTTTGAGGTACTCGCCAATCATCTGCTGCAGCATGGTCTTCACCTGGTCGACGGTGAGATCCTTCACAAAGACCCTGCCGACGATGGGGAAGTCGATGTTGCCGTCGGAGTTGACGGTGTAGCTGTTGAGGTAGATGGAGGCGTCGTTGGCAAAATCGTTGTAGGAGCTCGATCCCGACTGCTTGTTGAAGAACAGATAGGCCTTTTCGTCGAGGGCGAAGACTCTGATGTAGAGGTTGTCGCGCACCTGGATCTTATAGTCTGTATTGTGGTTGTTGCGGTAGAGGGCGGTGGTGTCGTGCTCCTGCTGTTTCTGAAGGTACCTGATCTTTTTCTGGGGCACGCAGGATGAAAACAACAGCGCAGATACCATTAAAATAAGGAGAACGTTGAGGATCTGCGGGTAGGGTTGTTTCATGGCTTACAGGAATTATCCAGGGCAAAAATACGAGATTTTTTTTTATGGAACAAACATCCTCTCTCTTTTGGGCTAAAGCCATTATTTCATATCATTTCTCCAACCCCGGCCTGGAAGGCCGGGGCAATGAATGTGGGTTAATTCAATCCGGTGCCCTGAAGCACTGAATCTGGATTAACTCGATCCTTTGCCCCGAAGGGGCATCATTTGAATAACCACAGGTGAAGCCCGTGGTCCAACCCCCCGGCGGACTTATCAGCCCTGAAAGGGCTGTATGGACGGATATTCAGCCCCTTCGGGGCTGGGAGGGACAGTGTCCATCCTACCACGGGTTTCACCCGTGGTTATTCATATTTAGCCGCTTCGCGGCTAGTACTATATTACATACCATCGGGAATATTTCACTTAATCAATGTATTTATATGTATTATCGCTATTTTTGCAACTTAACAGATATATTTTTATGGTTTATCATCATTTATTCGTTATCTTTGCTATTGAAAACCTGACAGATGGATTGGTACAGCATGAGCGACCCGGCCGTGATGATAGAACTGGGAAAACGGTTAAAGGAGTACCGGCTGCGTAAAAACTTCACCCAGCAGGAGCTGGCGGCCAATGCCGGACTGAGCGTATTGTCTGTGCGTAATGTCGAAAATGGGTGTGCCGTTTCCCTCTCCACGCTGATCCCGGTGCTCAGGCGGCTGAACCTCCTGGGAAACCTGGAATCGCTTATCCCCGAACCAACGATCAGCCCGGTAGAGCTGTTGAAGCTAAAAGGGAAAACGCGCAAAAGGGCTAAAAAACCGGTGATTAAACCCAAATAATAATGGAAACAATTCTAAAGGTATCAATATGGGGGAAAGATGTCGGGGTACTTGCCTGGGATAATGGATCCGGACTGGGGGTTTTCGAATTCTACGACTCCTTTATGTCCATCGGCCTGGATGTGGCTCCTTTAACCATGCCGCTGGAGGCCATCCGGCGCGGTGAGAAAATTTTCAGCTTTCCCGGGCACCAGGGAAAGACCTTTAAAGGGTTGCCCGGCATGCTGGCCGATTCGCTTCCCGACGACTACGGAAATGCCATCATCGATGAATATTTTGCGAGCCTTGGCATCTCCACAGAAAGG
This sequence comes from Bacteroidales bacterium, assembly GCA_049317265.1. Taxonomy (GTDB): domain Bacteria; phylum Bacteroidota; class Bacteroidia; order Bacteroidales; family FEN-979; genus CAIVAT01. Next base: position 26,674 of record JBMOIP010000043.1, on the reverse strand, counting down.
ATCACGCCGGTTGACAGGTTATGCTATGTGGGCAAGCGGGCCATGGGGGCCCTGGAGTTCCAGCCTGCCACGGAGATGGCCACGTTGAACAAATCATCACGCATCGAGTTAAACCGCCTTACGGCTTTGGCCGGTGAGATCCTGAACAACCGGGAGCGGTTCCAGGCGAGCCTTGCCGGCAAAGATCAATCGGCCATGGATATTTTAAAGGTCGGAACTTCAGCCGGTGGGGCGAAACCCAAGGCGGTGATTGCCTGGAATGAAAAAACCAATGAAGTCCGCTCCGGCCAGGTGAAGGCACCCAAAGGGTATACTTACTGGCTGCTGAAATTTGACGGCATCGAAGATAAAAAACTGAATGACAACCCCCTTGGGATCGGCAGGGTCGAATTTGCCTACTACCGGATGGCCCTCGATTGCGGGATCAGGATGGCCTACAGCAGAATCCTGCACGATGGAAAGTATGCCCATTTCATGACCCGCCGGTTCGACCGTGCCGATGACGGATCAAAATTGCACACCCAAACCCTGTGTGCCATGGCCCATTTCAACCGTGATGGCCGTTACGGGTATGAACAAGCCTTCGAAGTGATGCGCCGGCTGCGGTTGCCGGAAAGTGACATGGAACAGATGTACCGCCGGATGGTATTTAACGTGGTGGCCCGTAACCAGGATGACCATACCAAAAACCACTCATTCCTGATGCGTGAAAACGAGGAGTGGGAGCTCGCACCTGCATACGATCTATGCTATGCCTATAATCCCTCGGGCGGATGGACCCGCGAACACCAGATGTCGGTGAACAACAAACGCGACGGGTTTGAATACGCCGACCTGCTCACGGTCGCCCGCAACCAGGGAATCCGTCCGGCCAGGGAGATCATCGGCCAGGTGCTGGAGGTAGTGTCAAAATGGGCACACTATGCTCAATCGGCAAACGTGGAGGCTGAGCACATCAGGCAGATCGGGAACACGCTTAGGTTGTTTCAATCCCCGGGCTGAAGACCATTTTTATTTCAGCCATTTACCCCGAAGGGGCACCATTTGAATAACCACGGGTGAAACCCGTGGCCAAAACACCCGGCGGACATATCAGCCCTGAAAGGGCTGTATGGACGGATATTCAGCCCCTTCGGGGCTGGGGGGGGACAGTGTCCATCCTACCACGGGTTTCACCCGTGGTTATTCATATTTAGCCGCTTCGCGGCTATTCCTGAACGGGAGCTATTAAAAAAAGGGAACCCGTTTCCGGATCCCCCTTTCATTGAAAAAACAAATTTAGTTTAGATAGGACGATTTACGATTGAAGGGCCCTAATCGTAAATCGTCAATCGTCCAATCGTCAATCTACAGGGTTTTGGAGAGCTCTCCAATGTGATTCGGAAAATCAACCGCATGGGCGATGATCTTTACGCCTTTGAGGTTGTCGACCCTTACCGTGGCAATGTAGTCGAAACGGCTGGTCATGGGATCTTGGTCACAAAACCCTTTTTCGATCTCCGAACCTTTTGAATCAAATACACTCACCCTCACTTCCTTCAAAGCGAAGTTATCAAGGGCTACGACATGGATTTTATCACCCGGGTTTCCTTTATAATCGAGGGTGTCAATCTCATGTACAGCAGGCGGATTCAGCCAATCGGTCATGGCGACCACATAGGCCGATGATCCATTGACCGCTTTGGCTGCATAGAGCGCCTTCATCTCGGGAATGAGCAGGATGGTACGTGCATACTGGGATGCAAGGGCAAATTTCTTCCGAACCTCGACCTGTTTCGCAGTAGGGTTTACCTTGTCCCTCGTTTTGGGAATCACCATGATGCTCTTCCCTTTGCGGTTCTTTAGAACCACCTGATTTCCGAAAATACCACTGTAGGTTTTCGTTAATGAATTTTCTGTTGACATAGGATTTAAAATTAGTGTTAGTGAATAAATGTGATCCTGGCCAGAATCGGATGGATTTGTACAAATGTCTTAATGTAGTGTTAAGTGATTAAGTGTTAAGTGTTAAGAAAAAAAGAGTTAAGTGATTAAGTATTAAGTGTTAAGGTTATTTATGGTTGCGGAGGTAGATCTGGATTTCGTCGACTTTGCGGAGGATCTCTTTGGTATCGGTGTTGATCTCGGTGCGGAGGATTTCCAGGTCTTTGCGGTTGTCGGTTTTGTGGAGAAGGAGGTCCTGTTTCAGGTTGGTGAGGTCGACGTTGATCTCCGCGATGCGGATCTCAAGGTGGATCCATATGGTCACGATGCCCACGATAAAGCCGGAGATGCTGACCAGTTGGGAGACGTTCATCCCGGCGAGGCTGGTTCCTGTTTTCATCTCAGATTTTTCTTAAGACCAGGTTCGCTTTCAGGCTTTTTTCCAGTTCGCTCCGGAGGTAAAAAATCTTCCCGAGCAGCCTGGTATAGACGATCAACCCCTTTTGCCGCAATCGGGCGAGGGTCTTTTTTGAAATGCGGAGAAGGGTGCACACATCCTGTGCGTCCATCAGGTTTTCGAGACTTGTATCCAATGCCTCCGTGGAATTTTCGACTGGCCCGACAGGTTGTTCAGGTTCTGGCGTCCACTTTTTTCTGTTGTTTTTCGGTTCCATAAAAATGAATTTTAACTGTTTATAGTGCTTAATCGGATTTGGTATCAAAAGGTGATATGCAAAAATATTTTTGTCCTGCACTGGTACTATTTGTCCATGATTGCCTCCTCTCTTTTATGGTTAATAAATTAATTCCTGCTTTTTTTTATGAAGTGAAAGGCGAACCTTGTTGGCATCTATTTATCACCATGACAAGTCAACCTTCAAAAAGGTTTCGCTGATCAGAAAAAAAATTTGATATTCATTTTGATGCTACCTTCATGCAAGTGTCATCCGACCTTGTTTCAACCCTCCTTCAACCCTCCTTCAACCCTCCTTCAACCCTGCTTCAACCCACCTCCCCCGCCCAAGCCCCCCTTAACACTTAAATCTTAACACTTAAAACTTTTTTCACTTAACACTTAACACTTAAAACTTTTTTTTTCTTTTTTTCTTTCCCCTTGCATTTCCCAAATATAAGTGAGTATATTTGCTACTCATTAAACCGCCAGGCATTGTGACCGAACGGGCGAAGCCATGAATACAATAAGTTTTAAGTGGTTAAGTGTTAAGAGTTAAGAGTATTAAGTGTTAAGGGGTTAAGTGTTAAGAAATGATGTTTATGGCTTCCGTCAGTTTTAAATTTTTGTTTTGTTAGACCTGCTTGTTTCGGGGAAGACCCGGCTGAAGGTGCTTACCAAGTTTTTTCTTGCTCCGGAGATTCGGGGTCATTTACGCGGCCTGGCTGAAGAGTTTGGCGAGAGCACGAACTCCATCCGGCTGGAGCTCAACCGTTTTGAGCAAGGCGGATTGCTGATCTCAGACAAGGAGCAGAACCGCAAGGTATTCCGGGCCAACCGCAACCACCCCTTATTCGGCGACATCACCAGCATCCTGCGGAAACACGTAGGGGTCGACAGCCTGGTGGAACAGCTCATCAACCGCCTGGGCAATGTAACATCGGCCTATCTCCTGGGCGACCTGGCCGTTGGCCGCGACGCCGACCACATCGACCTGGTGCTGGTAGGCGAAGAAATCAACAGTGAATATCTGCAGCGACTAACCGTCAAAGCGGAAAAACTGATCAGCCGCAGAATCAACTGTACCATTCTCACCAAAGAGGAAGAGGAAAAACAGATCAAGGGACGGGGGGATGTTTGGAGGATTTGGGGAAAGGAAAAAACCAAGTTTTAAATATTTATCACTTAACACTTAATCCCTTTATTCTTTCATGCCACTTTCTCCGGTCTTCCTCCCCTCCCCTTTAGTTACCTTATACATCCTCAATTTCAATTATGGGGAGTATATAGTTCAAGCCATTGAGAGTGCCATCAATCAAACATTTAGCAACTTTGAATTGATCATCATCGATGATGGTTCAACAGATAATTCAAAGGATAAAATTAAACCTTATGAAGGGAAGGTCAACATTACGGTAGTTTACCAATCTAATAAAGGTCTGACAACCTCAGCTAATGTTGCATTAAAGCTGGCACGAGGAAAGTATTTTATTCGTCTGGATGCAGATGATTGGTTCGAACTAAAAGCTCTTGAGGAATTAGTTAATGAGTTTCTGTTCAAAAAAGATACAGCATACGTTTTCCCTGATTATTGGCTTACAGATAAAATGGGACATGATATACGAGACGTTTCGGCAGTTGAATTGTTCCCAAACAACAATCCTTCAGCAGCACCACCACATGGAGCTTGTACTCTAATACAGACCAACATTTTGAAATCCAATGGAGGGTATAATGAAACACTTGTCAAACACGACGGTACAGACCTATATCAAAAATTATTGCATGAAGGAGCCATAGTACATTTAAAACAAAGATTGTTTCATTACCGACAACATGGAAGGAACTTGTCATTCTGAAAAAGCCTAAGGACAACTACTATTCTTGATTTTGTGAATACCCTTTTCTTAAAATACATCATACTTCAGAAAATCATTTCCTCCAAAGTGGGATAAGATATGAGAAACTATTGTCACATATTCCGAGTTTCTTAAAAGAAGGAGGGTCTGATTCATTCTTTGGAACCCGTCAACATAGAACCAAGCGTTGGTTAATAATAATTAGAATTAATCATATTCCAATACGGACATCCCTTCATTTTTAAAATATATGCAAGGGAGTCATACTTTGGCAAAGTAACATTTCACCTTTCTATCAGTTTTTTCTCATCACAAGGTTCCAATAAATGAATGAAAATAAACGAATAGCAAAAAATAGTCTCATTTTATATGGCAGATTATTGCTATCAACATTTATTGGACTTTGGACCTCACGAATTGTATTACATGAACTTGGAGCCTCTGATTTCGGCTTGTATGCTGTTGTCGGGGGCATGATTTCTCTTTTAAACATCCTGAGTTCATCGATGCTTGCTTCAACATATCGGTTTATCGCAATTGAAATCGGTAAGGGTAAAGGTGGAAATACAAATAGAGTCTTCAATACCTCATTAACGCTACATTTGATTCTAGCCGCGATTTTTTTACTCATCGGAGAAATTTGTGGAATGTATTACGTGAAAAATTATTTAAATGTTGAGCCAAATAAGATTCCTGATGCTCTATATATACTACATTTTTCTGTTATTGCCACTTGTTTTACTGTCGTAAGCATCCCGTATCAGGGGTTAATGACAGCAAATGAAGATTTTTTCAGCAATGCTGTTATCAATATCGTACAAGTAATTTTAAAACTTGGAGTCGCATTGATGTTAATCTACTTTACTGGCAATAAATTAAGGCTATTTGCAATAGCCACTTCAATTGTTATTGTCTTTAATTCATTTCAATTCTATCTAAATTGCAGAAAAAGATATTTTGAAATTATAAAATGGAAAATTAACAAATCATTCCATGATTATCGTGAAATATTAAATTACAATTTGTGGATATTGGTAGGAACGGTTGCATTCGTGGGTCGAAGTCAAGGTTCTGCATTAATATTAAATGCTTTTTTCGGCACCTTACTAAATGCTGCTTATGGTATCGCTAATCAAGTAAACACCTTTATTCAGTTTTTTGCACGAAACCTCAATGGAGCAGCGGTACCTCAAATCACAAAAAACTATAGCGGTGGCGATCAAGGCAGGTCTATGTCGCTCGTATACAGTATAACAAAATATTCGTTTTTTTTAATGCTTATACCAACGATTCCATTATTATTGTCAATTGATGAAGTCCTTGCACTTTGGCTTAAAGATGTGCCAGAATATACAAAAGAATTTGTACGTATTATGTTGATAAATGGTTTGCTTGGAAGTGTCTCCTCCGGTTTTGATGCAGCAATTCAGGCAACAGGGGAAATTAGAAATTATCAAATTACAATAAGTCTTATCCTTCTATGTTCTTTAGCATTATCATATTTATTATTCTACTTGGGTCTACCGCCATATTCAATTAATATAGTATTTCTATTGGCCAGCATTATTTCAATAAATGTGGGTATTAGGTTTATGGCCAAGTTAACCGAATTTTCTTTGAAACTATATTTGCAAAAAACGATCTTTAAAGTTACTAGTGTTGTATTAGTTATTAGTCCATTGTTTTTTTTACGACAGATTTTCCCAAATTCACTTTTAAGTGTTATTGGCTTTTCCATTTTATCTGTTATAGTTATGTTATTGGTTATTTATTTAATTGGATTAGAGGGTTCCGAAAGAAAAATAGTAAACGTTTGGGCAAACCAATCTTATCGAAAATTATTTCATTTTAATAATTTAAAAAGGTAATGTATTTTCACCCTATTGAATTATTATAATTTCAAGAATTTCATCTATTTATATTTAAATAATAAAGGGTTCAAGTTAAATTTTTGATAAAATTATTGAAATAAATGAAAGTGATTATTCTCGCAGGGGGCCTTGGTTCTCGTCTTTCAGAAGAGACTAGCCTAAAACCAAAACCCATGGTCGAAATTGGGGGTAAACCAATATTGTGGCACATAATGAAAATATATTCACATTATGGTTTTACAGACTTTATTATACTTTGTGGATACAAAGGTTACCTAATTAAAGAATATTTCGCAAACTACTCTCGTTATATGGCCGATATGACCATAGATATGACAAGTAATTCTATCGAGTATCATCGTAATTATGCAGAACCCTGGAAAGTAACCCTTATTGATACAGGTGATGATACGATGACAGGAGGCCGAGTTAAAAGAGCACAGCCCTATATAGGGGATGAACAGTTTATGCTTACGTATGGAGATGGTGTTGGTGATATTGACATCAATGCACTTATTAAATTTCATAAATTCCATAAAAAAACAATCACCATGACATCAGTACAACCAGAAGGAAGATTCGGGTCGCTAAAAATTGGTGAACACAATATCGTAGAATCTTTTTTAGAAAAACCTAAAGGTGATGGCGGATGGATAAATGCAGGGTTTTTTGTATGTGAACCCAAAGTGTTTGATTATATAGATGAAGATAAGACAATATTTGAAAAAGGGCCATTAGAAGGGTTGGCCAATGATGGGGAACTATTCACCTACAAGCACGCTGGTTTTTGGAAACCAATGGATAATATTCGAGATAAAAACCAATTGGAGGGTCTTATTGCATCTGGAACAGCCCCATGGATAAAATGGTAATGTCTGATATGTATACAAAGATGTTTTTTTGATAATAATTTATTTTAATGTATAATTTATTTAACGGGATTTACAAAAATAAACGGGTTCTAATTACCGGACATACAGGCTTTAAAGGTTCATGGTTGTCTATATTGCTTCATGGACTAGGTGCTGATGTGTATGGTTATGCTCTCGATCCACCCACAAACCCATGCCTCTACAAGTTAGCCAATATAGAAGAACTTGTTACCTCATTCATTGGCGACATCCGAGATTATGTAAACTTACAGGAAGTATTTGAAAAGATCAAACCCGAAATTGTTATCCACATGGCGGCCCAGCCACTTGTTCGAGAATCATATTTAAATCCTGTAGACACTTATGCCATTAATGTAATGGGCACAGTTAATTTGTTTGAGGCCATCAGAAAAACAAAAGGAATTAGGGCCGTAGTAAATGTAACAACTGATAAGTGCTATGAAAACAGAGAATGGCATTGGGGCTACCGTGAAAATGAGCCAATGGGTGGATATGACCCTTATTCCAATAGTAAAGGGTGTTCTGAATTGGTTACATCGTCTTTTAGAAACTCATACTTTAATCCCTCAGATTATAACAAACATGGAGTAGCTATAGCATCAGCCCGTGCAGGGAATGTGATTGGTGGGGGGGATTGGGCATCCGATCGGTTGATACCCGATTTTATCAGGGCTATCAGTATTGGTCAAAAAATCACAATCAGAAGTCCTTATGCAATTCGGCCCTGGCAACATGTTCTGGAACCACTTACCGGGTATCTTATATTGGGGGAGAAACTGCTGTCACATGGCCCCAAATTTGCTGATGCATGGAATTTTGGACCTGACGATGCTGATGCAAAAAATGTTGAATGGATTACAAAAAAAACATGTAAGTTGTGGGGAAATGGAGCCTCTTACATTATTGATAAAAACACTCAGCCTCATGAAGCAAATTATTTAAAGCTTGACTGCTCAAAAGCTAAAGCGCAATTGGGTTGGTCTCCAAAATGGAATATTCGAAAATCCTTACAGGAAGTTATAAAATGGAATAAGGCGTATCTTAACGGAATTAACGCACGGGAGATTACAATAGATCAGATATGTGCTTATTTTAACATTCTGAATGAAGTTTAAATGAAGGTTGTTGATAATTTCTAATAGGTTCTATGGTAGTTTCAGTTTTTGGCACAAATGGCATGTTGTCTTCCTTTCTCTCCTCATTCTTTTCAAAGGTTTTTTCAGGGAATGAAGTGAATGTTTACGGGATTAAGAAACCAGAGGATTATTTGTTTACAAAGTTTATACCAACAGATTTTTTAAATGATGAAATAGATTGGGGATTGCTAATTAAATCAGACTTGATAATTTACGCTGCTGGAGCAGGGGTGCAAGCTGCTATAAATACAAATCCAGATTTGGTGTATAAGTTAAATTTAAATGTACCTCTAACTATTTGTAATACCTTAAAAAAAAACAATTATGAAGGAGTATATATCTCCTTTGGTTCGTACATGGAAATTGGTTTAAATGACAATGATGCAAAGTTATTTGATGAAAAGGAAATTGAATTATCTTCAAATACAGTATCGAATGATTATGCTTTATCGAAAAGACTCCTGACAAGATTTATGGGGAATTTAACAGCTCCATATAGATTTTGGCACTTTATTCTACCAAATATATTTATTAAAAACGAAATTGGGACAAGGCTTATTCCATATGTTTTAAATTATATTAAAAAAACAAAGAACGGCGAACACTCTGAATTACCGAAACTTTCATCTGGTAATCAAATTAGACAATATATAAATTTCGAAGATGTTTGTTATGTTATAACCAAATGCTTGGAATATAAAATCCCTAGTGGAATATACAATATAGGCGGAGGAGAGGCATTATCAATTAAAGAACTTATTATTCGTTTATTTAATTATTATCAAGTGCCAATATGCGATGAAATGTTTGGCAGGGAAGTTCGACGAGATGGTGACATCAAGAGTTTAAAACTAAATGCGGGGAAACTCCAAATCTTAATTGGGTACCTTCCACATCAGAAAATTGAATCAATACTGTAATGCATGCTTCTTAAAGACAAAGTTGAAATTATTAAAAGGTACCTGATTAAAGACTCTCGTGGATACTTTTTGAAGGTTTTAACTGGTACTGAACAGGGGTTACCAGATAAAACAGGTGAAATATACATAACCATGGCATACCCAAATGAGAGAAGGGGCGGCCATTATCACACAAAGGCGACTGAGTATTTTACAATCATTCGGGGGGAGGCTGTTTTAAATCTCAAAGACGTTTACACGAATGAGATCATGGATGTTCATCTCGAAAGCGAGAACCCATGTACAGTTATTGTACCACCCAATATTGCTCATGTTTTTTGCAATGACTCTGGAGGCGAATTTGTACTAGTGGCTTATAGTGATAAATTGTATGATCCCAAAGACACAACACCATTTAATTTTGATGGTAAATTTTAATTTTCCAATAATTAAAATAAATCGAATCCATCCTTTACATAAAAAATCGGAAACTCTAAACCTGGATTTCTTTGACAAATATTCCTGTTCTATTTATAACATTTGCAAGACCTGATTACGCCCGGAAAGCTTTTGAAGCTATTAAAATAGCAAGACCTGGCATTCTTTACTTTTATTCTAACAAAGCTCGTCACGACAGACCTGATGAAATAGAACGGAATGAACAAATAAGAGCGTTTATTAATGAAGTAACATGGAAATGCGAATTATATACCTTTTTCAGGGAAGAGCATGTTGATGTGTATACTTCCTTGTGGAGCGCGATCGATTGGATTTTCAGCAAGGAAGAATTGGCCATTATTTTAGAAGAAGATTGCGTAGCATCAATAGCATTCTTTAACTTCTGTGAACAACTTTTACCGCAGTATAGAGACGATAATAGAATTTGGGTAATAAGTGGAAATAATTTAATTGAAGGATATAATCCAAACAATTATGATTATTTCTTTAGTTATTTCCCTTACATGTATGGATGGGCCTCGTGGCAGAATCGCTGGCAAAAAGTTATCAGGGATAGATTGCCGTATGAAAAAATAAAAGAGTATCATTTGTTTGATCAAATTTATATTAAACCCACTGCAGTTAAACAAGCTTTGAAATTTACCGAAAAAATTGTGAATACGCCTGCCTGGGATTATCGTTTCACCATTTCGATGAAATGTAATGGAGCGTTTGGAATAATACCTAAAGTTAATTTAGTTTCCAATATTGGAATTTCGGGTGTGCATAATAGCGGAACTCAAAGCCTGGTCCACAACCGAATATTACCCGATTTTGACAAATATGTTATCACAAATCCACCACCTTTTATCGTTGCAGATTATGGTTACAGCAAGCATTGGTTTGATACTTATTACATAAAACGAAACAAATTATTTTACAAGATAAAAAGAAGACTAGGAAGTATAATTAAGAAGTCTTTGTCTTTTTAACCCTGATATGAAAACAGTTGCAAAAGAACTTTTACCAGTATGGTTGTTGCAAATTCTTATTTCTTTTTATGCTTTTTTTCGCAGGAAGAAATCAGTTTATCACTTTAAGAAAACGTACAAGAAGGATATGCTTCGCTACCTTAAACATTCAAGAACGCTGGATAGTAATAACCCAGACAAAATGATAGGTGCAATCGTTCTCCAATACCATGTAATCGAAAAAGGATTGACCATGCCTGAAACAAGACCTGGTTTTGGGAGAGAACGAATTAAATCATTATGTATTTCCTGCATTGATTTTATTTTGAAATATGGGAGTTCAGATGAACAAATCAAGCATGCAATTGGGGTAATCCTTGAATACAAGGATTATCATGACAATTCCGGATTTCAACTTGATAACGAATTACTGGCATTGATAAGCCGCCTAAAAAATTTAAGTGAAGAGCCAGTTAAATGTTCTAAACAAATACAAACCACAAAAGATGAATATTTTAGGCATACAAGTAGTACTTTCTGCGATTTTTCAAATTCAAGATCGAGTGTACGGAACTATGGACTCGAGACATTGGATATTCAAAAAATTTTGAAATCTATCGAATTATCCCGTAACACACCGTCTGCATGTAACAGACAATCTTGGAGAACATATATTTACACTGACACTAAAAAAGTTGGTCAAATACTTGAAATCCAGGGTGGGAATAGAGGATTTGGACACCTAGCAAACAAATTGGTCGTAATAGCAGGCGAGCTAGGAGGATTCTGCTATACAAATGAAAGAAACCAGGTTTATGTGGATGGAGGGATGTATGCAATGAATTTACTCTATGCCTTACACAGCAATAAAGTTGCGGCCTGTATTTTGAATTGCAGTTTTGATTTTGATAAAGAGATGGAAGTAAAAAAGATATGTGAAATAAAGAATTCGGAAGTGCTAATTGCCATGATTTCATGTGGTGAAGCCCCGAGTGAATTCAAGATTGCAGTCTCCCCAAGGTATAGCATAGGAAAAACCAATAAAACAATCGAAACTCTATCGTTAAAATGAAAATTGGAATTCTTACATATCATGCAGTTTATAATTTTGGTGCTAATCTGCAGGCATTATCCACATATAGCTACCTTAAAAATGCGGGATATAATCCTGTAATTATTGATTTCTTTCCAGAAAAACTGGAAGAAACATTTGACAAACATGTGCCAGTAGTTCAGGCAAATGCTCATAAGAGCTATTTATTGCAGCATTTTATCCTGACCAAAAGATGCCGCAATGCATCTGATATAGCGAAAGAAATCATAGCAAACAACATTGAAGCTATTATCATAGGCAGTGATGCAGTTGTCCAACATAATCCGTTTCTGGCAAGGATAAGAATAAATCCTTCCCGTAAAACTATTTTATCACTTCGAATCGATCCTGTTTGTTATGAAACAAATTACCCCAATCCATTCTGGGGAGAATTTTTAGAACATCTCGATAACCCTATTCCTGTGGCAATGATGTCAGTATCTTGTCAAGACACTGATTACAAATTAATTATTGGTGGTGAAAAGAAGGGAATTGGCCACAATATAGAAAAGCTCAACTTCATATCAGTACGCGACAATAGAACTCAGGAGTTATTTAAACATGTCTCCGGGGGTAAATGTATTCCAAACGTCACTCCTGACCCTGTTTTCGCTTTTAATGACAACATTTTAAATTTACCGGATAAAAACAAAATACTTCAAAAGTTTAAATTACCGGAAAAATATTTTCTGCTCAGTTTCAATTCATCCCGGACTGTAAGCAAATCCTGGGTAGTCAATTTTGAATCCATTGCAAATCAAAGTGGCTATCAGTGTGTTGCATTCACGATGCCAGGAGGAATAAAATTTGACAATTCCTTGCAACATAAAATAGATATTCCGATAGACCCTTTGGATTGGTATTGTTTAATCAAATATTCATCAGCATACATTGGAGAAAAAATGCATCCGGTTATTGTTGCATTGCACAACAGCGTTCCTTTCTTTTGTTTCGATCATTATGGTATCTTACGATTTAAATTATTTCAAAACCAACGCGCAAGTAAGATATATCAAATTTTGGAAAAGGCAAATTTACAAGATTATCGCATTTCAACAATAAAGAAAATTAGTTACAAAGCACCTACTCCTGAATTTGTTTATGAGAAAATCCAAAGCATCAAAAAGGATGATCTTGCAAAATTTGCTGATCAAATGCGAAATGAATACAAAATAATGATGAGGAATTTAATGCATGAACTTCAATACTAATAAAAATTTCACACCATTTCAATCTTTAGATGGACTAAAGTAAATAAATCCTTTTAGTAGTGAATATCATAACGGCAAACATTTTCTGCATTAACTTAGTCATTAATGAAATTTTCTGCTAAAACAAACATTTGTAATTCTATCTATTCACTTTAAAAATAAATACGTATTCAAACAAAATCCGTTCCTTTTTAAAGATATAATTAATAATAATAGCTCATAAGGCCAAGTTTTGAAAAGTATAAAATTCATTTTGATTTAACTACCAAATCTTTCAAAATATGATTGTGTATATTCCTCAAAATATCGATCCATACAATACCCATTTAAAGAATTTGGTGGAAGCATATAATTCAAAAGGTATTGAAATTATTGTTGGGTATGATTTTTTTCTGGGAAATATTCTGCCGGATATTATTCATTTCCACTTTCTTGAAGGTATTTTAAAACATATTAAATATAACGAAATAGAATTTTTTAACAGATTAGATGCTTATAAAGAAAAAGGAGTTGTGTTTTTATTGACTATGCACGATCTTAGGCCTCATGCCAAAGTTAAACAATTTGACTATCCTACATTATTTAGAAAGTTTTTACACTATGTTAACCTATTTATTCATCATGGTGAAAACTCTATAGAAATCCTAAAACGAGAGTTTCCTGTTTTATCTGGCAAAGCACGTCATATTGTTTGTCATCATGGTGATTATTTGAATGATATGAGAATCTTTAATCAAACTCAGGAGGAAGCAAGAATAGCACTTAAGTTGCCCTTAAAAAAGAAAATAATATTGATCTTCGGACAGTTGCAATTTAAGAACACTTCATTCGCTGAGGAAGTATTTGGTCTATTGAGTAATAAGTACAGTGATGCTATTCTTTTGATGGCAGGAGTTAAACCCATTTTCAGATACAATCGTATCAATAAAATCTATTATAAAATCAATAATACCTGTTTTAATTTTTTCAGAACAAATAAGGTGTTGATTCACAATAGATTTTCTCAACTTGAGACCTATCAGTTATTTATGGCATCCGATATGATTTTTTTACCACATAAATCCGGGTTGACTTCCGGCTTGATACCAATGGCTGCGACCCTTGGTAAGCCTTTTGTTTATCCAAATATAGGCGTATTTGAAGAACAGGCTGAATATTGTTTTGCTCAAAAATATGAATCCAACAATAAGAATGAAGCATTTAATGCAATTCAGGATATACTATCTTCAGGAGTGCAGTCATTTGATAATTCTAAGTGGCTTGAAAATAATAATTGGGAAAAACATGTAGAACATATATTTTCAAATCTTTGAAATTAAGTAATCGTATTATTTCGCATTACTTTAACAATTTGACAAGAAAATAATATAAATTCTAAAATGATTTGATTTGAAAAAAATATTATTCATACACCATGCATCAGGTTGGGGTGGTGCTCCAAATTGCTTGTTAAAGATAATTAATAGTCTAGATAGCTCAAAGTTCGAAGCTGAAGTTTTATTGCTAAAGCATTCAATTGTTGCAGACAAACTCGATGAATATGGAATCAAATATAGTATAGCAAAATCAAGATTCTATAAAGAATATTATAAATTTTTTCCACATAGTGAAGCTGGCTACATAAAATGGTTTCAAGTTTATACTTTTCTTAATTTAAGTGTTTTGTGGATTTTATCGCGCTATTTATTTGCCAGGAAAGAGTTAAACCGGCATGAATTTGATATCATTCATTTAAACTCTTCTGTTTTGACGGACTGGCTTGCTCCCGCAAAAGAAAGAGGTAAAGTAGTTATGCATATCAGGGAACCATTCAGGAAAGGCAAACTTGATATATTACATTATTTTTTCAAATCACTAATAAGCAAATATGCTGATCAACTGATCGTAATAAGTAATGACAATGCCAGCCGTATAGATATCCCTGCTAAAACAGAAGTCATTTTCGACCATTCGGAAATTCCTATATACTTACCTTTAGAAAGTTCCTATGCTAGCAAAAAAGTCTTATATCTTGGTGGCTCCAGTTCCAGTAAAGGTTTTTACACGATGGTGGAGACCCTGGATTATTTAAATAAGGATGTAAAAGTGTATTTTTTGGGTCTATATGTATTGGAAGGAAAATCGGACAATATTATAGAGCGAATACTAAGGTATATCTTTAGTAAGGAAAGAAAAAGAAAATCAGCGATTAAAAAAATTATAAATCATCCTAATGCGATATTAAAAGATGTGGTCTATAATGTGGCTGAATATTTGGATGAAGTATGCTGCCTTATTTCTCCATTTACGGTTTCACATTTTTCAAATCCTGTAATTGAAGCCCAATTACATAAAAAACCTTCAATTGGTTCGGATGTTGTTGGGATGAATGAAATTATTGAGCATGAAATAAATGGACTGATAGTACCGAAAAACAACCCGATAGTTTTAGCGGCAGCCATTAATTCATTAACAGCTAATAGTGATAAGGCAAAAACACTTGGGGAAGCAGGATACAATAAAGCAATTCATCAATTCACACACAAAAACGTGTTAAAAATTGAACTTATATATAATCGATTATTGCAGGCAAACTGCAAAATAAAAATTTTATATGTTCATCATACTTCAAGCTGGGGTGGACCTGCCAATAGTTTGATTAAATTACTTAGTGCACTTGACTCATCAAAATATGACACAGAAGTTCTTTTGCTAAAAAACTCAATACTTGCTGACAGATTCATTGAAAACGGAATTAAATACAAAGTTGCAAATTCCATTTTTTACAAAAAATATTATGATTTTTTTCCCCATAGTGAAGCAGGTTACGTCAAATGGTTTCAAATATATACTTTTATTCGATTGAGTTTTTTATGGGGCTTATCACGTTACTATTTTGCCAAAAAAGAATTATCCCGCCATGACTTTGATATTATTCATTTAAACTCTTCCGTTTTAACCGACTGGCTGGCACCAGGACAAAAAAAAGGAAAAGTAATTATTCATATCAGGGAACCTTTTAGAAAAGGTAAATTTGACTTTCTGCATCATCTTTTTAAATCAATAATTAGAAAATATGCCGATCAAATAATCGCTATTAGTGAGGACAATTCTCGCCGTATTGCGGTTCCCTCTAAAACCAGTACTATTTATAACTATTCCGAAATTCCTAAAAATGTGCCATCGGAAAACTCGTACTCCTCGAAAAAGGTGTTATATTTAGGAGGATCAAGTACCAGTAAGGGGTTTTTTACCTTGGTTGAAGCCATGGATTATATTAACAGGGACGTAATAGTCTATTTTGCTGGCCATTACACAACAGATAAGGATCCCAGATCAATATTGAGCTATTTTAAATTCTTGATGTCAAATGCTCAAAATAGAAAGAAAGCCCTTAAGAAAATCGACAATTATCCCAATGCTATACTATTGGGTTTGACTTATGAGGTAGATAAATATTTGAATGAGGTTTGTTGTTTGATTTCACCATTTGTCAATCCCCATTTTTCAAGACCCGTTATCGAAGCTCATTTACATAAAAAACCTGCAATAGTGTCAAATGTTGAAGGAATGGAGGAAATTGTTGAACATGACAGGAGTGGTCTTATTGTGCCAAAAAATAATCCGAAAGCGCTGGCAAATGCAATAAATAAAATTACTTCTGAAAGTAAAATGGCAAAAAACTTTGGAGAATTTGGATACAATATAGCCATACATAAATTTACACAACAAAACATAATACAAGTTGAGTGCTTATATGATCAATTTATAACAGGATAATAGCTGAATGAAATATATTTAACCACATGTATAGCAATATAATTAACAATTTGATAGCTTTCGAATCATTATAGGTAATAAGATAATGAAAATAAAAATGCAAATACCGGATGCGGTAATTTTAATATCAATTGCCTCAACTACTCTTTACATTGCTTCTAGGAACTTTGGCAAAGTAGTTGGAAGTTTTGCATTTTTATGGGCGCCAATTACGTTATTAATAATCTTCTCTTTGCGTCCAGATTCATTTACCAAAGGTCCGATTAAGATATTGTTGTTCTATGGTTTTCTAATTGTTGGATTATTTCAATATCTTTTGTGGAACCATATGGATGAATTTAACCAGACACGTATATTATTTGAATTTTATTATTTATTAGTACTGATTGCCATTTTTAATTTTTACACGATACCTAAAAAATACAATAAACTAGCCTGGTTGGGGGAATGGACATTTAAATTTATAATCATCACTCTTTTATTAACTAATATTTCCCTGTTCTTTGATTCAGAAATAGTTCGTGAAGCAGCCAGAACAGATGATTTTTCAAAATTGCAAAGTATCCTATATTACAGAGGAGGAACTATGAGTTTTGCCTTTGCTCAGAGTGTAATATTTTTAATACCAATTCTGATTTATCATATTAAAAGTAAAATGTATATGGTTTTTTCTCCACGAATTTTAACAGTTATACTTGTTATAATTATTATTACCGAATTTCGTTCCCAGGTATTTGCCAATATTATTGTCACCTCTGTAGTTACAGTTCTTTCTTTGGCAGCATTTAGAAGTAGAAACAATTTATCTTTTTTGGTACTACTTATTATTTTTGTTACGCTTATGTCTGTACCTATTCCATTTTATTCATCATTTTTAAACTCTTTAAGCACTTATTTTAACCCAAATTCAGTAATTAGTTCAAAACTTACAGATTTTGCAGGTTTTATAGATAATCCGGAATTGGATTCATCTACTGGTACAGGTCGCAGGGCTTCACGTTATCCTATGCTTCTAGAGGCATTACTTTCCAATCCTTTTTTCGGAGATGCATCATACTCAAGTGGTTTTCAAATACTTGGTGGGGCTCATCTCTATTGGATGA
Organism: Bacteroidales bacterium; assembly: GCA_049317265.1. Classification (GTDB taxonomy): domain Bacteria; phylum Bacteroidota; class Bacteroidia; order Bacteroidales; family FEN-979; genus CAIVAT01. The sequence continues at coordinate 8,845 of JBMOIP010000043.1, read as the reverse complement.
ACCGACTTGCTATATGGGGTATCCCGACGTTCACATTCTTTATTTACATGCTTTTTAGAATTTTCAAAAGAATAAGCTATTTATTCGACAAATCATTCGTGTTTTACTACACTCTTTCCTTAGGGGCATTTATTCTAATGGGACTAACAAAGGCTATTGGTGGGGTTGAACCATGGCTTATATTAATAGTTATTATACCCGGCCTCTATTTTTCATCAATGCTCGATAGAAGAAACGCAAATTAATATTAATCAAATTGTATTATAACCACTTTGAATTTTGGGACTTAAAATTTTGATTTCACACGGTAGCCTTTACAAAAGGGCAGGATGGGGCCGAACTTTCCCTTTGGCTGTTGGTTTAACCAAACTAGGTAATAGGGTAACCATTATCACAACAAGTCCAAATTACTCCATTTTTATAAAAAAGATGACTACAGATGGAGTGAATATTATTATATTCCCGGAGATTATTCCTGCCAGAATTTCAAGATTGGGTTTTGGTTTTCTTAGCCTAATTTTAAAAGTTTTGTACGTCATATTTAATAAATCCGATATTGTTCATTCTGACAATGGGCATAGACCGCTTTCTGGAATACCTTGTCGGATTCATAAAAAACTTTATGATTCAGTATATATTGCAGAATGGTACGATTGGTTTGGGCAAGGTGGGCAGTACGATAGCAAAAAGAAGATATTCAAAATATTTCTAGGTCGATATGAATTAAAGTATGAGATAAAAGATAAGATGGTTGCAGATGGTGTGGTCGTATTATCTGAAGTGCTCAAGCAAAGAATGTTGTCATTGGATTCCAGAAAAATAATTATCAAATTACATGGTGGTGCTGATGTAAATTCCATACCGTTTTTAAGTGACAACAAAATTCTAAAGGAGAAATTTGGTATCAAAAAAGAAATGGTAACTTTTGGATACATTGACGCGTTTAATAGAACTTTAAATGAGATACAGCCATTGGTAGATGCAATTTATGAGTTAGGAATCGAATCAAGAGTCAAACTGTTGCTTTTTGGAAGGACTAATTCCTTGGTAGACTCATTGCCAGGAAAAGTTAAAGAGATTAGCATTAATTTTGGTTGGGTTAATTATGCAGAAGACTATGAAAAGTTACAGTGTGTAGATGTGTTTTTTACATTTAAAGAGAATCATCTTGGAAACAAAGCAGGTTGGCCTAATTGTATCGGAGATTATTTAGCATGTGGTCGCCCCATCTTCCTGAATCCGATTGGTGAAGTTGTTGAATTCGTCAACAAACATCCAAAAGGATTTTTTATTAGCGAATTGTCGCATCATTCAATTACAAAGGAATTAGGCTATATTATGCAACATCCTAGTGATTTTATAGAAATGGGAGCCACGAACCGTTCAATTTCCGAAAATGAAATATCTTGGGAAAGAAAAAGTGAAATTCTATTTGACTTTTATAAAAAGATATTAATATCCAAATCCATCCAGTGCAGCGACAATTAATAATTAAACTAATTTGATCAAGGGTCCTTGTGGTCAAAATAATAATCCTATTTGAAATTTTTACAAATTGGTTCAGTCAAAACAAAAAGATATAAAAATATCCTTTGTTGGCGATGTATTGCCTGGGAATATGCCGTATACAGTAGGATTTGGTAATTATTCAACTATTGAAACGTTTAAAATTGTTGAATCCACAAATAAACCGGATATTTTCTTTTCTAATCTAGAATCTCCAATATCATTAAGAAACGGAAATAAAATCCCCTTTTCCGGTAATCGCAGGATATTAGATATTTTCAAAGATTTGGGCATTAACATCGTTACGATTGCAAATAATCACATATTAGAACAAGGACATGAAGGGTTTTTAGAAACAATTAAATTATTAAAGGAAAACAATATTAAAGTTATCGGTATTAATGAAAACAATTCTTCAAACATTGAAACCTTTATTATAGGTAATCAAACTATTGCTTTTGCCGCATTCAATGCCATTCACGACATTACAAATCCATCATTATATGCTGAATTAAGTGAAGAGCGCATTGAAATTGCGTTGAAAAACATGCAGAATGCCAATGCAACCTTTAAGATTTTATCGTTTCACTGGGGAAATGAATATATCAGTTTGCCAAGTCCTGAACAAATTAAAATCGCTCGATTTGCAGTTGAAAAGGGTTGTGATTTAATAATTGGACATCATCCTCATGTTGTGCAAAGAGTTGAAATTATAAATAACTGCTATGTATTTTATTCTCTTGGCAATGCCTATTTTGATTACCTATTTGCTGCCAAAATAAAAAAAGGATTACGTGTTGATTGTGTTTTAACAAAAGACAAATTAAACATTAATTATCATTTTATTTCATCTAAATATATAGGTTTCAAAAAAATACATGAAAAAACCACAAATTTACTTCTATCAAAAAACGAAATAAAATATCAGAACAATGAATCATATGAAGTTAGATATTATAAAAAACTCAAACGGATTAGATTCCTTTTCCGATTGAAGATGAAATGCTTTCTGTTAGAACTTTTATTTTCCCTTCCTTTTTCTGATAAATTAAAACTTATCAAAAATACAGTGGAGATATTAGTATCCAAGCGAATAATCAAAGCATCACTATTCAAGTAAGAAACGTATTATCAACATGAGACATGAGAGTAACATTAAACTTCAACTAGTAAAATTATAACAAGTGTCTAAATTAAAATCGATTCTATTAAAAAAAGCCCTTTTGCCCATTGCTGACATTGCAATGAAGACTTGTATTGTTAATTCTTACAGACAACTCCAACGAATGCGGTCTTATTCAATGGACGAAATTGACCAATGGCAGAATGAACAATTAATTAAATTAGTTCATCATGCATATAATCACACAAAATACTACAACAGGTTATTTACTCAAAAAGGGCTATTACCAGAAGATATCAAATCTATATCGGACCTTGAAAAATTGCCTATATTAACAAAGGATATTATAAGGGAAAATTTTAATGATATTATTGCTGACAATATTAATTCGATCCCAAGTATTAAATCAGCTACCGGGGGGTCAACCGGTAATCCATTGATTTATTATCAGGATAACCGTTCGTGGAGTATGTGCAATGCAAATAATATTTTAAATTGGGAGAAAGTTGGCTACAAATATGGTGATCCATACGTTGCATTAGGTAGTTCTTCATTATTTGTAAATAAAAGCTCATCTTTAAAACATAGAATCTATTACCAGTTAAAGAGTAAAATTGGGCTAAATGGAGTTAATATGTCGGATGAGATTTGTAGTGAATATATTGCACTGATTAGAAACAAAAAGATTAATTATATATATGGATATGCATCTGCCATTTATTTGCTGGCAAATTATTCGCTTGTCCAAAATGAATTATTAAAAATACGTGCATGTTTCCCCACATCAGAAGTCCTTACAGATCACTTCCGAAATACGATTCAGCAAGCCTTTCAGTGTAAAGTATTAGATTGTTATGGTGCAAATGACGGCGGGATTACTTCTTATGCTCATGAGAAGGGGTTTTTTGAGGTTGGATATAATTGCATGGTACAATTGCAGAATAAAGATCAAACCGGTTACGGATCTGCATTGCTCACTGACCTTTTTAATTTCGCCCTACCTTTTATAAATTATAAGCTTGGGGACGAGATCCAGATTGAAATCTCAAAGAACAAAGACTATCCATATAATGGACAGGTTATAAATAATATTCATGGTCGTTCCTCAGACATTATTCAACTTGAAAATGGACACAATCTCACAGGGCCAGGTTTTACTGTTCTTTTCAAAGATTTGCCTGTTGAACACTTTTGTATAAGAAAAACGGGGATAAACACAATAGAGTGTAGTATTATAAAGTTACCCGATTTTTCTCAAAACCATGAAGATATAATAAAATCAACATTTTATAAACAAATGGGGGATAACACTACCTTGAATATTATATATTCCACTGAAATACCTTTAACTAAAAGTGGGAAAAGACAATATTTTAAGAACTAAACCAATACCTGTTTATGTGGTGGACTTAAAAAAACCAGAATAATAGACCAAACTTCAAAACTCCGCTGCATCATCAAAAAATCATGAACAATAAGATTCTTGGGTTATAGGTAACATTATTGAATGTAATCTAGATATATTTTCATTTGAATACAAAGTTAAAATAGAATGGTTTTATTGAAAGATAAAGATGTTAACCGGGATAAATGGAAATTATTCATATCACAAAACAAATTTGCAACTCCATTTCAATCTGTCGAATATTATGACTTTATTAATTCTGTCCCTAAGCAAGTTGCCAAAGTTTTCGCAATTGAAATAAATGATATTTTACAAGCCTTGTGTGTCGTGGTTTTTCAGAGGGAGAAAGGGACTAAAGGGTATTTCTCCCGTCGAGCTATTATAAATGGGGGTCCTTTACTGATTGATGGAGAAGCAGGGAAACTGGCATTAGCCCACTTGATGAATTTTATTAATATTACTATAAAAGGTAAAGTTATTTATGGTGAAATTAGAAACCTTGTTGATTACCATAATTATAAAGAATGCTTTTTAACTAACAACTGGTATTATGAACCACATTTGAATGTTCAGATACAAATCAAAAATAAATCAAGAGAAGCAATTCTCAGATCAATGAAATACCAACGCAGAAGAGAAGTAAGTTTATCGATCAAATCTGGGGTTATAACAAAGCAGGCAAATAATCAAAACGAGATACAAAAATTATATTTAATCCTCAAGAATTTATACAAGGTACGAGTCAAGTCTCCATTACCAACACTAGATTTTTTCCTTAAATTATATCTATCTGAAGTTGGTAAGGTTTTTTTAGTTATACATGATAATCAAATAATAGGTGGGACATTTTGCATATACAATATGGATTTGTCAGTTAACACAATTTATTATTGTGGATTGAGGAACTATCATAGAAATATTTTTCCTACTACGATGGCAGTCATGGCTGCCATTGAATTCGGTATTAATTATGAAATGAAACTAGTTGATCTTATGGGTGCAGGCAAACCAGATGCTGAATATGGTGTACGTAATTACAAAATCGAATTTGGAGGTGAATTGGTTGAGCATGGTCGATTTAAAAACATCTACAGTCCGTTTTTATTCCGGCTAGGGACAATTGGTTTGGAACTTTTAAACAGGTTAAGAAAATGAGAATATTAATAGATATAGGGCACCCGGCACATGTGCATATCTTTAAGAATTTTGCATTTGAAATGATGCGAAAAGGAAATGATATTTTATTTACGTGTCGAGAAAAAGAATTCGAAATTGAATTACTAAAGGTTTACGGACTAAATTATATATCTTTTGGGAGGAAATACAATTCGGTAATAGGGAAAATTTTTGGGTTAGTTATATTTGATTTAAAAGAGCTTTTTGCAGGATTAAAATTCAAACCTGATTTGTTTTTAAGTCATGGGTCTATTTATGCTGCTCATGCATCTTTTCTAATGCAAAAACCACATATCACATTGGAAGACACGTTTAATTTTGAACAGATTAGACTTTATCTTCCTTTTACTGCTACTATCCTTACGGGTGATTATGGTCACCCCCCTCTAGGACCCAAGGAAATTCAATATTCGGGTTATAATGAACTAACATATTTACACCCGAACTACTTCACTGCTGATGAGAATGTACTAAATTTGTTGAATGTTGAAAAAAATGAAAAGTATGTGATTCTACGCTTTGTGGCGTGGAATGCATCACATGATTTTGGCTATACAGGAATATCCATGGAGAATAAACTATTAGCAATAAAGGAGTTCGAAAAATATGCCAAAGTTTTTATTTCATCTGAATCCGAACTTCCCGAGGAAATTATAAAGTATAAAATCAATATCCCTCCTCATAAAATGCATGATGTTTTATCATTTGCGCATTTGCTTTTAGGGGAAAGTTCGACGATGGCAGAAGAATGCGCAATGCTTGGAGTTCCTTCTGTTTATTTGAACCAGCAAGGCACTTATTATACAAGTCATCTTGAAAAAAAATATTCATTAGTCTATAATTACACTCTTTCGGAAGAGGATCAGAGGAATGCCATTGAAAAAGGAATTGAATTACTTAAATCACCTGATTTAAAAGAAGAGTTTCAGAAGAGAAAGCAAACGATGCTCTCAGACAAGATTGATGTCACATCATTCTTAATTTGGTTTATTGAATCTTTTCCTGAAAGTATTTCAATAACAAAATCACAGCCAGAATATCAATATATTTTCAAATCTCCTATCCCAAATCCAGCCGTTTACTGACCGGTGAACAGGCGAACATGCATAGGTTACTACTTCACCCTCACCCTACACCGGCTCTCTCCTTCCCACCCTCCAACGCACAGTCCACGAAATGGGCATTGAGCATAACGTCACCTTCACCGGACTCTTATCAAAAGAACAGATCCGCGATCTGATCTGCAAGAGTGATGCAGCCATTTTATTATCCTCCCACGAAGGCAGTCCCATCTCCGTCAAAGAGGTCCTGGCCTGTGGCAAACCAGTGATCGTCAATGATGTTGGCGACTTGTCAGATTACGTTATCCCGGGCAAAAACGGCTACATCGTTGATCCTCATAACAGCCATGAAGTGGCAGAAGCAATCCTCAGCGCATTTGAAAACTCCCGGAGTATGCGTGAAGCCTGCATCGCCTCCATGGTCCCCTATGACCAGAACCTGATCAATGAAATTGTCGTAAAACATATCTTAGGCGTTGATTAACTGTCGCAAAACAATTCCGTACCTACGGCACGGAAAACCCCCGGAACCATATACCATCTACCCACATCCGGCTCCTCCGGAGCCAGTGGCGTCCACCCGTCCGCTTGTCCGCTTGTCCGCTTGTCCGCCTGTCCGCCTGTCCACCTGTCCGCCCGTCCGCTCGTCCGCCCGTCCGCCTGTCCGCTCGTCCGCTCGTCCGCCCGTCCGCTCGTCCACCCGTCCACCCGTCCACTAGTCCACTCGTCCCCTAGCCCCAAACCATGCCCGACTTCACCCCCCCCACCCTCCACTCCCTCCTCTCAGCCTTCCTGGACGAGGGTTTTTCTTTCACCCCCCTTTCCGGCTTCACGGAAGGATCGGGTAAAAAAACCGTGATCCTCCGGCATGATGTTGACCGGTTACCGGCCAATTCCCTGGCAACCGCGCGCCTGGAACATGAATCCGGCATCAGCGGCAGCTACTATTTCCGGATCGTTCCCGAAAGTTATGATGAATGGGTGATTCGGGAAATTTCCGGGATTGGGCACGAAATTGGGTACCATTATGAAGATCTGACCCTGGCCGGCGGAGATGTTGACAAAGCATACACCTCCTTCTGCCGGAACCTGGAGAAAATCAGGAAGCTTGTTCCCGTCACCACCATCTGCATGCACGGAAGCCCTTTGAGCAGGTATGACAGCCGAGACATCTGGGCAAAATACGACTACCGTAAACTTGGCATCACCGCCGAGCCCTATTTCGACATCGATTTCAACAAAACCTTCTACCTCACCGACACCGGCCGCCGATGGGACGGCCACAGAGTAAGCATCCGCGACAAAGCCATGGCCGGCAGCCCCGTTACAAATCCCGATTTCCTTGGCCGCAGCTACCACACCACCACCGGCATCATCGGTGCGGTTGAAAAAGGCGACTTCCCAAACCAGGTGATGATCACCATCCATCCTCAGCGCTGGACCAGCAACATCTTCCTCTGGTCAAAAGAACTCATCACCCAGAACCTGAAAAACCAAATCAAACGGTTTATGGTCAAAAAACTATTTGCAAAATAATTCAGTACCTATATTATGCACTCGGGAATTAATTTACGATTAACCGATTTACGATTAGCGCTGCTCAATCGTAAATCGTCAATCAAACAATTCAATCTGCAATCGTCAATCGTCCAATCGTCAATCGTCCAATACAACAACCGCCCCACTTAACACTTAATCACGTACCACAAATTCTGACTTTTGTTGTATCTTTGTAGAAACAGACCATATGAGCACACTCGAAATCAAACAACTGTTGCATGAAAGTATTGAAAATATTGATGATGGTGAATTTCTGCTTGCCATTAAACAGATCATTGAGCGGAAGTACACCCCTGGGGTCACACCCACTTTATCTTCATGGCAAGTGGACAGGATTGAAATGTCAAAAGAGCAAATAAAAAACGGGAAAACCTTTTCTAATCATCAGGCAGATCTTTTAGTTGAAAAATGGTTAAGCGAATAATCTGGTCACAAAATGCCCTGGCCGACAGAATCCTGATCCTTGATTATTGGTTTCACCGAATAGGTAATAAAACATATAGCCGCAGATTGGATCATGAATTAAAAGAATCCATCAAACATTTATCGAGGTTTCCAAAAATCGGAAGGCAGGTTGATAACCGGGAAGAACGATTCCTTGTTAAAGATTTTTACCAGGTATTTTATATGGAATCTGACCTTGAAATTTACATTTTACATATTTGGGATAGCAGAAGGAATCCTGATGACTTCACATACTAAAATGCCCGACTTCACCGCCGAGCCCTATTTCGTCATCGATTTCAACAAAACCTTCTACCTCACCGACACCGGCCGCCGATGGGACGGCCATAAGGTAAGTATCCGCGACAAAGCCATGGCCGGCAGCCCCGTTACAAATCCCGATTTCCTGGGCCGCTGCTACCACACCACCAACGGCATCATCGCTGCGGTTGAAAAAGGCGGCTTCCCAAACCAGGTGATGATCACCATCCATCCTCAGCGCTGGACCAGCAACATCTTCCTCTGGTCAAAAGAACTCATCACCCAGAACCTGAAAAACCAAATAAAACG
>JBMOIP010000042.1:0-40706 GCA_049317265.1 Bacteroidales bacterium | reverse complement strand
AATGCGTATTAAAAAAGATTCCTATGCATAGGGGTTCAATGGGAGTGAGGTTAATATACGGAGAGAATGAATTCTCAGGGACTGTTAAGGTTGTCAAAGGAAATAGCGTAAAAGCTCCATATAAACCCTTTCAGGAAGAGGCATTGGAGGCACTTGATCAACATCTGCAAGGGCCAAGCGATTTTGCATGTATTCTGTCGATTCCTACGGGGGGAGGGAAAACCTATACCATGGCCTACTGGCTGCTTAAAAATGTAATTAACAAGAAAAAGAAAGTGCTTTGGATTGCCCACCGGCACGAATTGCTTGACCAGGCATTAAGGACTTTTACTGCCAATGCCTATACCAAAGACGGAAATAACACTGATCTGGTGACCGTGAGAACAGAATTCACTTATCGAATTATCTCAGGGAATCATGGAAATTGTGCAAGTCTGAATTCTGGTGATGACCTGGTTATTGCCAGCAAAGACAGCCTGAACAGTGGGGTCTCTCGAATAAAAGAACGCGTTGTGGCAGAGGGGTCTGCCGGACTGAACTATCTTGTGAAGGAATGGTTGAAGGACTATGACCAAGAACTTTTCCTGGTTGTGGATGAAGCCCATCATGCAACGGCAGCTTCATACAGAAACATCATCGACTACCTTAAACAACAGAAACTGAAACTGAAAATCATTGGTTTGACCGCCACACCGACAAGGACCATAGAAAAGGAAATAGGACTCCTTGAAAAGGTTTTCCCGGATAACATCATTTACAGGGAGAGCTTGAAAAAGTTGATAAGCAGTGGATTTTTATCAACACCTAAATCCAAATTGCCCGTAAAGACCGGGATTGATATTACGAAACTGCTGAGTGAATCAGAAATTAACAGGATCAGGAAACATGATCTCCTGAACATTGGCAATAAACGGTTGGAGAGCATTTCAAAGAACAGAAAAAGGAATAATTTCATCGTTGATCATTATGTCAGCAATAAAGAAACATACGGCAATACAATTATTTTTGCGATAAATGTTGACAATGCTATTGCCCTGAACAAATTGTTTACAAGCAAAGGTATTAAGTCTGATTATATCATTTCGGGCACTGTTGAAGAAAATACACTCGTTTCAAACTCGAAAGTGAACAAAGAGAAAATTGCAAAGTTCCGGGAAACTGAAACGGAAGTGCTGATCAATTACAATATCCTTACTGAAGGTGTTGACCTCCCCAAAATTCAAACAGTGTTTCTTACAAGGCCTACTGTGTCTGAAATTCTGATGACTCAAATGATCGGAAGAGGTTTGAGGGGAGTAAAAGCCGGCGGAACTAAAGAAACCAACGTCGTTTCGTTTATTGACAATTGGCATGATAAAATAATGTGGGTCACTCCTGAAAAAATCATCAATTCAGAAGATGATTTCAACGATAAGGCCCATATTAACAAGCATAAGAAGTTCCTTTTGATGTCTATTGAACAACTGGAATCTTATGCAATTCTCCAGGATAATGACATTGACGAAAGCACAAAAGAAATGATCAGGGCGCTTCGGTTCGTCGAAAGAATCCCGACCGGGTACTATTTCTTCCAACTGGATAATGCCAACGCTATTGATGGATTTGATTCAAATCATGCGAATCGGGAATACCAGGTATTTGTGTACAATCACCTGCTTTCAAATTATAAGGAGTTCGTTGATGACCTGGAAGACCTTTTTCACGCTTTTGGAATTCAGGAAAGCATTATTCCCAATGGATCAAAGCTAAATAAAATGGCCGACCAGGTTGAGGAGACCTATTTCCCAGTTCATCTGACTGATATTGGGTACAACCGGGAAGAGATCGTGGCCCTTATCCTTTATTATGCCGAATGTAGAGAAAAGCCCGAACTTAATTTGCTTGAAGACCTTAATAAATTCGATATCGATTTTATTGCCCGTGGACTGGTGGATCGGAGTGTGACCCTTGACGAAAAGAAAAAGTGCGTGGAAGATTTGTGGGAAGCACATGAAAAGATATGGAAAGGGACATTTGGGTTTAGTGATCTCCGGTCCCTGAACAGAGAATTTGAATTAGCTGTCAATAAAATTCAGTATCCTGAATTGTACCTTCCATCACCAGATATTCCGGTCGTCATTTATGAAAAACAGGAATATGAAAAAAAATCGCTACAGGAAATAAAAAAACTTGATCCGGATTATTATCACCATCTGCGTGAAACCATCTTCACGAAACATTCCAAAGACGGGTACTATATTTGTGCAAAGTCTAAGTTCAAGAGCAAAAAAAGAATTTATTTTCACATTGATCATATAAAACCCAGGAAAGAAGGTGGACTAACAACTCTTTCAAATCTTCAACTTTTATCGCGCAAGGAGAACTGGAGGAAAGGCAGTAAATGATCGTGAAAACATTAATGATGTCTACTAAAAAAAATCATTTTTCATTATGCTAATCGATTGTTATTTTCCGTTTGGACAACCATTAAAGAAAGTTATACAGGAATCCAAGACACCTAAGAAGGTGTTTGTATTAGGCGTTTATGCCAGCGCTGTTCATGCAAGGTGGATAGATAGTAAAGGGAAACTGAAGGTTGCTGCGTTAGCAGTTGCCAGCGAACCGGAAATTTTCTGGACAGGGGAAAACGCTGATAAAATCATCTCAGCCATTGAAATTCCAAAGGAACTGGGTAAACTAGTGACACCAGGTAAGAATCTGAATGGCCCATCCGGACGTACTCTTGATGAAAAGATCCTTTCACCGTTGGGATTGACAAGGAAAGATGCCTGGCTATGCGATTTGTTACCCGAGTCGCGTGTAAATGAAAATCAGCAAAGGGCAATTAAAAAGCACTATACTCCTGATATTATTAAACAGTACAATCTGTCGCCTGCAACTGTGCCGGTTTTTAAAAAAAGAGAACTTGATTCAGAACTTAGGCGTAAGGAAATCTTCAATGAACTGGAAGAATCACAAGCCGGCACATTAATCCTTTTGGGCGACCTCCCTATCTATTGGTTTCTGCGATTCTATTCCAATATCAATGACTATAAGCTTTCTGGTTTTGGAGAAACAAACGGTGCTTATGGTTTTCCTCATGAAGTTAATATTAGCGGGAAGATTTACCATGTAATTGCACTTTGCCACCCAAGGCAATCAGGAGGGTTGGGTGCTTCCAGTTCAAGATGGAAGTTGCTGCATGACAAATGGATTTCAAATCAGGCACATATAGTTGGTGCAAAATTGTTTTAAATTGAATTTGCATAACAAAATGACATTTTATTATCGACTAAAAGAACTTACAATGTTGAATCACATCACTCAGATTCTATCAAAGGCTGACACTAAAGAGACTCATGTCCCCCCAACTTTGTTGTATAATGAGGGCTGGATGCTGAGGTTGGTTTTAAATTTCTTTGCAACCCACGATATGCCAAACCATCCCCTTTCCTTCCATGGAAGAAATAATTGGCACTCCGAGGCCTTGTTGCCCACCCAATTTTATGCCAGGGATCGAAGCGACAAACTCGCAGAGTCATGGACACACGCTGACGGAGTTTACGGTGATTTTATTATTGGCGAGGCAGCCAAAGGTGATCTGAGGTTATCTGTTGAGCCCAAAGTCTTTGTAGTAACTGAGGCGAAAATGTTTAGCAAACTTACTCCGCATGTAACAAATGCAAATTATTACAACCAGGCGGCCAGGAATGTTGCATGTATTGCTGAGGTATTAAACCGGGCCAAGGCTGAACCAAAATCATTTCAGAAGTTAGGATTCTACGTTTTGGTGCCAAAAGAAAAATATGACAAGGAACCCACATTTAATACGTTTATTCAAAAGAATCACATAAAGGAAATTGTTTTAAATCGCATTACCGAATATTCCAACCAGGAGAAAGTGACATGGTATCATGAAAAGTTTTTGCCTGTAATTGACAAGATGGATATTGATATAATCCATTGGGAGGATATTATATCTGAAATAATGGAAACAGACATCCTTTATGGTGAGGAGTTACAAGGCTTTTATGAAAAATGTATAGTCTACAACCGAATTGCAGTTTCCTTCCATCCTCCAACCCCGTAAAACCTAAACAATCGTTATAAACAATGCAGCTTCCTTCAAAGGAAGATCAAATTCAACTAAATTAGTAACCAATTTTAACAACTATTATTTGTCTGCCAACATTTTTTCCGAAGGTCAAAAAATCTCAGCCCGTGGCGAAGATTTTCTCATATCCAAAGTCGACACCAATTATGATGGTTCCTTCCTGCTTTATGCGCAGGGGATTAGTGAATTAGTGAAGGGGAAATCATTCGTTTTTGATACAAACATCGATAATGAAATTTCGACGGTTGATCCTACCCGAACCAGGCTGATCGCTGATATTGACAGCGGTTACCGGAAAACAAAGCTTTTCATCGAAACGCAGGTCAGGAACTCTTTTATCTATTCCGAAAAAATTACCATCGCTCCAAAGGCAGCATTCAACCTTGCTGAATATCAGCTTACCCCAACACTTAAAGCACTGAAACTACCCCGGCCCCGTATCCTGATAGCTGATGGAGTCGGACTTGGAAAAACGATTGAAGCAGGGATATTCCTGGTTGAGATGATGAAACGTGGCAAGGGGAAGCGCATCATGGTACTGGCGCTTAAATCGATCCTTGCCCAATTCCAGCAGGAGATGTGGAACCGGTTTGCCATTCCACTGGTGCGCCTCGATAGTGAAGGAATTTCAAGGATTAAAACCAAGTTGCCCACCAACAAGAACCCATTCGAGTACTACGACAAAACCATCATTTCCATCGATACCCTAAAGAACAATGCCAAATTCAGGCATTATATTGAAAAATCACATTGGGATATCATTGTCATTGATGAATGTCACACGGTGGCCAACGAGGAGAGCCAGCGTGGTGACCTGGCACAGTTCCTTTCCCAGCAATGCGATGCCCTGGTACTTACTTCGGCGACTCCCCATAACGGTCGAAAGGAGTCCTTTGCAAACATTATCCGGATGATTGAACCCACCGCCATTCCGAGAAGTGGTGACTATTGCAAGGCTGACATCGAGGATTATTATGTACGCAGGTTTAAAAACGACATTGAAGATGCCAGTGTGCGCGCCAATTTCAGGGACCGTGAAATTGTTCGTCTTGGGACCCAATTGACAGAGGATGAAATTGATTTTCTGCAGTACCAGCAAAACCTGAAATTCAATGCACTGGCAGGGATCAGGCAGGGAAAAACTCAGAATGATTATTTATTCTCCATCGGTATTTTCAAGGCCTTTCTTTCTTCACCAAAAGCCGCCCTCGCCAGCATAAATAGCCGTATTGAAAAGGTGAAAACGGCTTTGAGTGCCTCAGATGATCTTGGAGACAATTTGTCAATCCTGATTGAACTGAAATCAAAGCTGGAAAATATCCTCAGTAAAAATGCGGACAGCAAATACCATAAACTCAAGGAAACACTGATTGAACTGGGTTGGTCGGGCCGCCTGCACGATGACCGGTTTGTGCTGTTTGCCGAAAGGATCGATACCATTAAATACCTGAAAGAAAACCTCCAGACCGATTTCAATCTGCCTGATGAATCGATCGCCTATTTCCATGGTAGCCTTTCTGATGTGGAACAAGAAGATATGATCGATGATTTCGGCAAAAAGGACAGTCGGGTGCGCATCATGATATGTTCCGATGCCGCATCCCAGGGGGTTAACCTTCATTTTTTCTGTAACCGGATGATCAATTACGATATCCCATGGTCACTGATTACCCTCGAGCAACGCAATGGCCGCATCGACCGATATGGCCAATACAAGACACCTTACATTTATTACCTGGTGGCTGAATCGGATATTCCCGGACTGAAAACCGATTTGCATATCATTGAACGGTTGACACACAAGGAGGAGGAAGCACACAAATCACTGGGGGATGCGGGTTCCGTTATGCGACTTTACAACCAGAAGAAGGAAGAGCAATTTGTGGTCAATGCCATTAAGAAACAGGATGAAGGTTTCCTCGAAAAACACGATGGTTACGAATTTGATTTTTCTGTTCTTTTCGGGAATGATTCGGATAAGACTTTGCCACTCATAACTGATCAACCTTACGAAACTCCGCTTTCAATTTATCCGCAAGATGATCTTTTCTACAGGGACCTGTTTGAGCAATTAATCAGTTCCGGCCAGGTCTCTGGGAGTGAATTAAAAGAGAACTCCCCGGGTTACATTGAATTAATGAATACACCTGAACTGAACGAAGTCCTTTTCGATCTGCCTCCTGAGGCTTTGCCCAGAATTAACGATATTTTTCGACTTACCTCAGATAAAGAGCTTGTTCAAAAGGCTATTGAAGAGGCGAGAAAACGCGGTGGTGAATGGGCAAAGTTCCAGGTACTCTATGAACTTCATCCTGCCATTCGATATTACATGAGCAAACTCGAAGCCAGTGTTGATAAGGATATTGCCCTGGCGGCCCGTTCGGCAGTCTTCCCAGCTGCGACAGCCTGGTTTATTCTACACGGACAGGTTTCAAATGATCTTGGGCAACCCGTTATCTCCGATTTCTTTGTCATTGGCGTGAAATGGGATGGCAGCCTTGTCCAAAGCCTTTTTTATTCAATGAGTTCGTGAATACATACCGATTATCTGACTCCCTGTATACTGAACTGATAGAGGAAGATCACCTGCTTCATTTGCAAACACTTCTTCCCGATGTTATCGACCGGGCCCAGATGCTCTATATGGCTCCGCGCCAGGATGAACTCCAGCGAAAGATGCATCACAAACTCTCAGCGTTTCAGTCTCATCTGTCAGGATGGGAGTCTGGGGCGTTGCAGCAACTCGAACTTGAATTTACGGGGAAAGGAGAAACAGTTTTCCTGAAAACCAGGAAAGATAATACCTTTAAAGAGATCAAAACCATCCTGAATACCTCCGGTCAGTACTATAAAAACCTGACCTCGCTTCAAAACGACGCATTCCTTAAAATACTGGCTGTTTTTTATAATCCACCCGTGCAATGATCCGATTTATTGATAATGTAGGCGACTATTTTTCGACCACCTATTTTGATGAGGATTTCACCACGAGGGTCCTGGATAAAACCGGGTATGCCCGTGACCAGTTAGGTGAATTCAATAAACGGATTTCGCCATTAAGTAGTATCTATTTCAGGTTTAAGCAGTTGGTGATTGAAGGAGGATTAAGACCGAAAGATAAAATTTACGAGACCCATAAATTTCATTCTGTCCTGCTCGATGCCCTGGGATATCAAAGCAGTCCGACCAATTACGATTCACTTGTTCATCTGAATGAACACGAAGCATTGCCTGTCCGTCATATCCTTTATCGGGGAGACCAGGTACAACTCATGATCATGGAAATGCAGCCCATGATCAGGGAGGGAGAAAATGATCCGGACAGCCTTTTTGAACAATGCTATAATGTGGATGATGAGGGTCAGCAAACGGAAGCACAACGCTACCATCGGAAGCAGTGGGAAAGAGTTTTTTCGGTGCCCGATGGTGTAAGGATATCTCCAAGCAAGATCAATGAAGCAGTATCAGCCCTTTTCCTTTTAAAGCACAACAGGCCTAAATATATTTTATTGCTTGCCGGGAATATCATCTTCCTGCTCGAACAGGATAAATGGGACCGGGGAAGTTATCTGAAGTTCGACCTGGAAGAATTGTTTACTGAACACCAGGCTTCCCCTTCGCGAAACATCTATGCCCTTTTTTATTTCCTGTTGTCAAAGGAATCTCTGGCACACCAAAGCAATATGGTTTTGCTGGACCAGTTGGACGAAGACAGTCACAAAAGCGCTTATGAGGTTACCAAAGATCTCAAGGAAGGTCTGATACACGCCGTGGAGGCCCTTGCCAACGAAGCACTGTGGTATAAAAAGCAGGTTGCGCATGAGGTGTTCGATGAAACCGATGACCGCTTTGAGCAGGAGATGAAGGATGACTGCCTGACGTTTATCTACCGGCTTCTTTTCATCTTTTATGCCGAATCACGCAATGAGCTCGATATCCTGCCAACGAATGATGCTGCATATATTAAAGGGTATTCCCTTGAAATGTTGCGTGACCTTGAGCAGGTTCCCATGTATTCCGACAGCAGCAGGAACGGGTATTTTTTCCATGAATCACTGACCAGGCTCTTTAACCTGCTTGGCACAGGGTACCGTGAAAAGGAAGAGGGAAAGAACAGGAGTTTCCGTGTCAGATCAATTGACTCACCCCATTTCGACGATACACGGTTGCTGCATCTCAGGGAGGTCAAGTTCCGCAATTTCGTGTGGCAGGAGATCATCCGCCGCCTCTCTTTATCGAAGGAACAACGGGGACGTAACCGGGGACGCATCTCTTATGCAAACCTTGGAATCAACCAATTGGGCAGTGTATACGAAAGTCTGCTGGCTTACCGTGGTTTCTATGCAGAACAGGATTATATCGAGGTACACAAGGCTGGCAAACCTGAGGACGGCACTTACCTGGTTCCACGTTCCCGACGGGATGACTTCAACGATGACGAGATTTTAAAGGAAGAAGATGGGGAAATGGCCATCCTTAAAAAGGGTGCCTTTGTATATCGCCTGTCTGGCCGTGACCGGCAGAAATCGGCTTCATACTATACGCCTGAAGTTCTGACCCGCTGCACGGTTAAATACACCCTTAAACCAATCCTCGAACGACTCGACAAAAAAGAGATCAGTGCACTGGAACTGCTCAACCTGAAACTCCTGGAACCTGCCATGGGGGCGGCCGCCTTCCAGAATGAAATGATCAATCAGCTTGCGGAGGCCTATCTGTCCTACAGACAGGAAGAGATCAACCAGCGTATTGCACCCAACAAGTACCGCGAAGAGCTGCAAAAAGTAAAAGCCTATATCGCCACGCACAATGTTTATGGCGTGGATATCAATCCCACTGCCATTGAACTCGGTAAACTCTCCCTGTGGCTTAACGTGATCCACAAGGATATGGAGACCCCCTTCTTCAGCAATCGGCTGGGAGTTGGAAATGCGGTGGTTGGCGCCTGGCTGAAAGCCTATCCTGCCGAAGCGGTCATGGTTGAATTGAACGACTATGGCCAACCTAAAAAGTTTCAGCCAACCCGGGAGTGGTGGAACAGTGCCCCCATCAAACTGGAAATCAGGAAAAATAAAATGGACCGGAAGCGGGATGAGATTTACCATTTTCTCCTGCCGGATAAAAACATGTTAGCTTCGGCGGGAATTCCCCTGTTGCGCGAAGAAAATCCGGAAGCGGTGAAAAAAGTCAGGGATTGGAAAAAAGAGTGGATTAAACCGCTCCTGCCATCCGAAATTACGATCGGGCAGCGTATTTCGGCCACCATAGACAGTTTGCTGAAGGAATTCTATCAGTTTCAGCGCCACATCAACACTCAAACCCAAACCCGTTTGCAGGTGTTTGGCATCCCTGTGGAAGGGATTCAAACTGAGATCAAAACCTACCATGAAAAGGAAGCCCTGGCCGATTATCGCAACCGCCACAATGCTCCATATTTCAAACTGAAGATGGTGATGGACTATTGGTGTGCTCTCTGGTTCTGGGATGTGCGTGAGGCCGGCACCCTTCCCAACCGTTTGGAATACTGGCAGGACATTGCCGGAATCCTCGACATTGACCTGGAGAAAGCGGCTGCCGAAATCCATCATGCCCGAAAAAAAGACGAGTTTGCCGCCGATGACAGCGTGCAGTTGAACATCTTTGTGCCGGTAACTGTGCAACTTTCGCTTTCCAATATCACGGAAACATTAGCCGAACCTGAAGAGTCCACGATCGACCTCGATGGCAAAGGCATTTCCAATGAAGCCTTTGCCCGCTACGCGGCCCCCAGGGATTTTTTCGACCAGAATGAGCGTATCACCATCGTGCAGGCATTGGCGGATAAATACCGTTTTTTCCATCACCAGTTGGAGTTTCTCGATGTATTTTGGGAACGGGGTGGGTTTGATTTGATTGCGGGAAATCCTCCGTGGCTGAAGTTGCAGTTTGAAGAGAGCGGCATCATCTCTGAAAAGTTCCCCGAAGTGGCCATCCGCAAAGAATCTGCGCCAAAGGTCCGGGCAATGCAAGCTAACTTTTTTGCCGACCAACGGTTAAAAGAGATGTATCTTGAAGAAATATTGGGGACTGAATGTACCGCCGTTTTTCTAAATGCAGGACAAAACTATCCGCTCTTGGCAGGTCAGCAAACCAATCTTTATAAATGTGTGTTGGAGAATGGTTTTAATTTGTTAGGAAAGTATGGTTTTATGGGATTACTACATCCTGAAGGTGTTTATGATGATCCACATGGGCAACTCCTGCGTAGAGAGATGTATCCGAGATTGAAATATCATTTTCAGTTCCAAAATGCTTTCAACCTTTTTGCAGAAGTTGCACATCGTGAAAAATATGGCATTCAAATTTATTCAGGAGAAAAATCAACGATCTCATTCTTTTCTATCAACAATTTATTTCATCCATCGACCATTGATGGATGCTTTATTCATGAAGGACAAGGCTTTTGCGGCGGCATTAAAATTAAAGGAGATGGTGAGGACGGATTTATCTGGAACATGAAGCCTCACAGAGAAAGAGTTGTATATGTAAACTCTGATCGGCTTAAGGTTTTATCAAGAACTTTTGAAGGTACTGAAGATGGAATTTCAGCCAAGTTTGTTTCCATTCATTCAGAATCGGTAATTAACATTTTGGATAAGCTAGGTCGGATTGATACGTCAATTGACAACTATAAAAATAAAATTACTGTATGTTGGGATGAAACAAATGATACAAATGCTAATGTGATAAAAAGATATACGAAGTATCCAAATCTTATAAACTATGAAATGGTATATAGTGGTCCACATATTTTTGTATCCAATCCGCTTTATAAAACACCTAAGAAAATTTGTTCTGAAAAGGCTCATTACGATATCATTGATCACACCCAAATTGCGGAAGATTTCATTGCTCGTACCAATTACATCCCAGATGTTGAACCGCAAAAATTCCCTGACATCATCAAGGGTTTCCCGACCGGAAAGAGGGATCAGGATGGAAATGAAGAATATGACCGGTGGATTGATTATTACAAAGTTGGATTTCGCAAGATGCTGAGTCAGGCTGGCGAACGAACGCTGACATCTGCAATACTGCCACCTGGAGCGAGTCATATTCATGGTGTTATCTCTATTGTTTTCAATGATTTAGATACTATTATTGAATCCCAGGGATTATGTTCTTCGATTGTTCTTGATTTCTTCATAAAAACAGTAGGAGCGCCGAATCTTAGTGATAGTAGAATTACTGCCTTTCCATTAGGCATTGGTGATAAATTCAAACCCCACCTTTTCTCCCGCACCCTTCTCCTCAACTGTCTCAACAAATATTACGCACCGCTCTGGGAGGAGATATTTCACCCCGAATTCAACCTGGGCCAATGGAGCAAAATCGATACCCGGCTAAAACCGTTTGACACATTGACACCAAACTGGCAATGGAGCACCCCGTTGCGCAACTGGTTTGAACGCCGTCAGGCTTTGGTGGAAATTGATGTGATTACCGCCATGGCCCTGGGGTTAACCCTGGAAGAGCTGATATTGATTTACAATGTGCAGTTCCCGGTGTTGCAGCAAAACGAAGACGATACATGGTACGATACCAATGGCAATATCGTTTTTACCTGTAGTAAAGGCCTCAATGGCGTTGGGGTTGACAGGGCTGTGTGGGAGCAGATTCGAAACCTGGTTGCCGGTCAAACTTACGAGCATACTATTACGAAGAGCGAGCTTTATCATGGGAAGAAAATCACCTACCATGCGCCGTTTGATAAGTGTGACAGGGTGGAGGATTATCGGGGGGCGTGGGGGCATTTTGAGAGGATATTTAATCAAACTCAATGCTAGAAGATATGACGAAGATTTTGATTGAAAAGGCTTTAAGGCAAATAATTACAAAACATAAAATGCACAAGGCAACGCTGGGTAATGGGAATACTGATGAGCGCGAGAACAAATTCACACGTTTTATGGCTTCCGACCTTGATCATTGTTGGCCACAAGTGAAGACAAAATTCTCTAAAGAGAACTATAAAAATATTGATCTTGTAAAATTCCTTCCAGCGGCACCAATCATTAGAAAGCCGAGTAACATTATTGGCTCCGCCCCACATGTTGCATGGGGCTTGGAGGCTAAACATTATGATCCATATCAAGATCCCGAATTAACAGTTTACCTTAATAAGAGTTTGTATGGACCGATCACTGATTTGCTGAAATTAATCGACTGTCGGTTTAAGAAATGCTACATCCTCCAGTTGCAAACTGAAATTATTGATATTAAAATACCCAAATCATCAAATGAAACCCGGTTGGCCAATGCATTCCCTTTTCTCAATTACATGCGCAAAACCAAACAATCTTCGCAAGATAAAATAAAACGTGTTACTGACCAGGATCGAATACCTGAACTAGTCAAATTCTCTAGGAATACACTTGATTCAAACCTGATTTATGACTCGATGCCAGGATTGGTAAAAGATACTGCCGGTGAGGTGGAAGTGATGATCCACTACCTGATCAGCGGACCATTTTACCGTAATGTGCTTGTAAACAGATTAGATGGACAAGGTTATCTCCCAGGTCAGTCTTATGAAACACAGGCTAAAATTGGGAACAAGGTTCTACAAACGAATTTACATATTGAGTCTGATCATGAGGAGTGATTTGTTCAAATTAGTCAAAATTATAGAGTGGCGATGAAGGGTATTCAATTAGATCGATCATTAACTTTTTTAATCAAGAGGTAGAACCAAAAGAAAAATTCAGAAAGAATATTTCTAATAACTAATGAGTGGCAAAGTGTCATCTTCAATATACGGTCATCAACTACATATTTAAAGGAGGGAAAAATGAATGAAATAGGTTCAATTTCAGATTTTCAGAAATCTGTAAGTGCATTAATAACCAGGAATATTGATACATATAAAGTTAATCCTGATCGAATTATTAGTGATTATCGTGGTGAGAAAGAATTTACTGAAGCATACATTGGTCGTCAACTTTTAGAATTATTGCAAAATGCAGATGATGCTAAAACGGAAAACGTACTAATTTCGATAGATACTTTGAACAGTAAACTATCTGTTGCAAATAATGGATTACCATTTGATCTTTCCGGCGTTAAATCTTTGATGTTAGCCTATACCAGTTCGAAAAATAAAAAGGAATTCATTGGAAACAAAGGCTTGGGTTTTCGTTCGATTCTCAATTGGGTGACTTGGGTTAAGGTAAAAACAAAAAATGTCGTGCTGGAATTCTCTCCGGATATTGCAAAACGCGAATTTGAGAAACTCGTTACAGATATTGATGAACGACAAAAGCTAATTGACAATGAAGAAAATTTAGGCGAGGGAGAAGTTCCGTTTGCCATTTTATCAATACCCGATTTTTATGAAAACAAGGAAGAACAAGAATGGGAAACAATCATAGAGGTAAAATACAATAAACAATCTGAACCGTATATTTTAAAGCAAATCGAATTAATAACCCCTGAAGTACTGTTATTCCTAAATCATATTACGAAGATTGAAATTAATGGAACAACCAATTATGATAATGTTTTTATTAAAGAGCGATATGTAAAAGGTGAAGATGTCTTCCTCTCGGTTAATGGAATTGAATGGCAACTATTAGATTCAGGGGATATTAGCATGCCTAAAAATCCAAAGAAATTTTATAGATATAAAATTGCTTGGCAAGAAAATCTATGTGACCTTGATTCCCATTTTTTTTCCTATTTCCGAACAGAAGTACCTACACATCTGCCATATCTTATACACGCCACATTTGACTTAGACCCTTCACGTAAATACCTGAATAATACAAATGATAATAAGTACCTTCTCTCAGAAATAGCACAAGCAATAGCTTATTTAGCCTCAGTTAAAATTAAGAAAGCTGGAAAAGTTGATTGGAAACCTGTTCAGTTTTTGTCAATTGAAGGAAAGAGCGCGTATACATTACTTATTCCTTTTTTCTTGGAGATTAGTAAAATTAAAGACACCTTGGAAATATATCCCTGTGTTGATGGAATTTATAGAAGAAAAGAAGAGGTGAAATTCTATGGAAATGAGTTTTCTGAATGGGTAATCAGGAATAAGGTCACTGAGCACTTCCCTTATTTGCTGTTGCCTCTTATTCAAGGTTTATCCCTTTCCAAATGGTTGTTTTTAGCAAAATACACACCCAGAGAATGGCTGTCATTTTTTGAGATGGTATCAGGTAAAATTGACGATCTAGAGGCAAGGGTTGATTTAATCATGCTATTGATTACCGATGATTTTTCTGAAATTCATGACAAAGTTCATTTGCCGCTGTTATTAGATGATGCCAAAAATGTTGTGGACCGAAATACACTGGTATCAACCAGAAAGAACGGCTCAACAAATGAATATCTGATTCCGGCATATGTGAAAATATCTTTTATCTATCCAGACTTATTGGATTTACTGGTGAAAAAACTTTCTACAAGAATATCTGCAATAAGAATACCCAATGAAAGTGAAACAAGACCACTAAAAAAGTTATTATCTCCAATTGTCAATATCGGGTCGAATGATATTACTGATGTAGTTCGCATAATGACGAGTGCAATAAATTTCCAAATAAGAGAAGGATCTGACACAATTGATAATCTTCTAAAACCATACATCAGATCATTATTTGAAATCTTTAAAAGAAATTCGGACAGGAAAGGCGTATTAGATGAGAATATCCCAATACAGCTATTAAACCGGAATGGTAATTTGGCTCGAAGTAATGAGGTTTTTTTGGGACGAGAGTTTCAACCTGGTGTGATAACAGAGTTGTTATTTGACGGCATTTATAATGATGAAAGTTATATTAAAGGCAATGAATACTGGGACCTGAATACTGAAAATGCAAGTTCTGAACTCCTGGAGAATTTCTTTTTATGGTTGGGTGTAAATAAATTTAGTAAGTTTAAAAATATCAAAAAGAACTTGGGAAGATATGAAAATGATGATTATACCACGTTTGTATTTGATTCAGTTGGGTGGCCTGATTTTGAACCATATAAGAATTATGAGGTATTGACCCTGTCAAACTTTGATGAAATAATTAAATCTCAATTCTTTACCATTGAGAAGCTGGTTGCCTGGATAATTAAAGATAGGAAGTTGTTCAGTCTCCTTGATGATAATAATGATGATAATGGATTTAATTATACCTACAATGGCATTGTCACTCACCTTAGTGAGAAACCATCATATTTTAAATATCAGATTTTAAAGGAGAATTTGTTTTCTAAAGTAGTTCTGGATTTTGATTTTGCTGATCAATTAGGCTTGAGTTCAGTTAATTTGGAAAATGACTTATTTAAAACATTGAAAATTGAACCGATTCATTTGACTTATGTGCTCAAGAACCTGGGTGTCAAATTGTCTTTTAATGATTTAGATGCCAAAGTTGTTTATTCTCTGATTAATACCTGTGGGGAAAAAAAATCAGATCCGGTGTATGCTCGCAAGCTCTATCAATTGGCATTTAATAATTTTCAAGTTTCCCAAACTAAAAACTTTGAGGCATACAAAAAAGATTTTCAAATACTTGCGACTAATAATGGAGCAAAAGATTACAGGTCTCTTGATGAAGTTTATTACAGTGACAATTCTACTTTGCCTTCGAAGATCGTTGAACAATTCTGGATTTTTGATTTTCCAAAAAGAAGAGGAGAAAAACAAATCTCTGATTATTTTGGAGTGAAAACATTTAAGGATATAGTAATAGAGATATGCGACGATACAATTCTAATCCATCCAGAGGAGAATATCCTTAGAGCATGGATAGATAAAATAAAGCCTTTCATACTTACATATAGATTAAATTCCCTCACCAAAGATAAATCCGGAAAAACGGTTTCCGGGATTCTAAAAGGGTTATCTATCAGGCTTGTTTATGGGTTAAAATATCAGGTTAATGGGGGGGGGATTAAAGAACTTTTGCCTAGTGAATTCCTTAATGATAAGCATACATTCTATTTATGTGCAGATACGGAATCAAAATTAGAACAACTAAAAGATACTCCGGCCTTTTGCGAGGCTATTGCGGAAATTTTATGTGTACTTTTTGAGGTAAATGAGAACAAGGACGATTACAGAACAATTTTCAAAGATAAGCCTGAATTAAAAGACACACAATATTTAATCGGGGTAAAATCATTAAAAGAAAAATACGAAGAGGCCAGTAGATTGCTGGGCCTTACATTAAAGGAGCAGGAATTTTGGAAAAATCTGTTTAAAAAAAATGAACATATATTCCCAGAAAGTATTAGCAACTTAGAAGAATTAAGACCAATAGTTCTTTTAAAATTAAATTTTCGGCTGCCTGATTACTACTCAAGAGTTAATTTTGATACTTACGAAAATCAGGAAAGCGTTGACTTCATTAAAGAAATTTGTTCCCATTGGGGTTTATCCTTATCCCAAATAAAGGTATTTCATCCAGGTTTCCCCGGTTTAATGGCCTGGCATCTGTCAAGGTTCAACCAAAGCACCCATGATGTAGAACCTTTGTGGAATAAGGCTTGCTGGTTGTTTTTCTCCCAAAAGGAAGAGTCAGAACAACGGTTTTTTGAATCAAAAAGAAAGTTGTTTAATCAGAAGATCCATTCAATTGTAATGACACTTTCTGAAATGAATTCATATGCTATGGATGTTTGTTATGAAGACAGTCTCATTAATGCTATATCAATTGAATTGGGGGTGGTGATCGAAAAAGATCAACTTGCCGATGTTTTAATTGAAAATCATTATCAGGAAATACTGAAGGAATACGATCTGGTAATTACTGATTTGCCAGAGGATATTCAGAGTCTGATCTATTTCGAGGGACACGATGATCTGTTAAAGGAGGAGTTGCCAAAAATTATGGAAAAGGAGTCAACTGATACCGATAAAGAGGTTTTGCCTTTAGAAATAGAATCGACTCTATTAATTACCACTTCCTTGAATCTTGGGCATATCCCTATTTCAAAAGGAAATGTTTCCGGAGGCCACAAACAAGGAGGTGTTCATACCATAAAATCTGACAGGCAGAAAAAGAAAGCAGGTAAGCGGGCAGAAAAATTAGTAAGAGATAAACTTACTGCTGTATTCCCTGATGGTGAGGTTTGTTGGATATCAGGAAATTCAGAAGATAGTACCATAAAACCGGATGACTCAAAGGGATATGATATAATTTACAAGAAAAACAAAATTGACCAGGATTGGTATTATTTAGAGGTTAAATCAATTTCATCCGATAGTTTTATAATTAGTTCAAATGAAGTGAATGTTGGGATAAAGGAAAAGGAGAGGTATCACATCGCACTTGTTGAAGGTGTGAAAATTTTTCTTGTTGAGGATTTTTTCTTAAATGACGAAAGAGTTGCAGAATTCAATGCTCTAAGGAATTGTAGTTCAATCAGACCAATTGATTATGAAGTCTTTTTTAAATTACCTGAAATTAGTCTCATATAAGAATGGTTTTAATGACCTTTTTACAAAGTGCTAACAACCAAAAACTAAACCAGATAAAGAATGCTACCCCTCAGCAAGCCTTCGAAATAAAATACTCCATCATCGAGTATCTTAAAGCGACCTTCAGTTTCAGGGAGAGGGAATTGAATAAAGTATTTCTCATATGTTAAAAACTGCTTTCATATAATCATTTTGTAATCATTTTCTAAATGAACATCGAAAACCAGCATACAGAGTGGAAAGAATCCTGGAGGGATGAATACATCAAATGGATTTGCGGTTTTGCAAATGCAATTGGGGGTACCCTTTACATCGGGATCGACGACAAAGGGGTTGTAACCGGCATCCCGGAACCACAAAAACTTCTTGAAACTATTCCCAATAAAGTTAAGGACATTTTGGGTATTGTGGTTGATGTAAACATACTGTCGAAAGATGACCGTGATTACCTTGAAATTGTTATTGAACCGCAGCCTTTCCCGGTAAATTACAAGGGGCAATATCATTATCGCAGCGGGAGTACGAAACTGGAATTGAAAGGGCCTGCCCTCGATAAATTTTTATTGCAAAAACAGGGGAAGCACTGGGATGGTGTTCCTGTCCCGAATGTTTCTATACGGAACCTGAGCGAAAATGCGTTTATCAATTTCAGGACGAAGTCATCTCGCAGTAAAAGGTTGAGTTCTGATATGTTGCAGGACAATGACGGATTATTAATTGAGAAACTGCATTTAACTGAAGGTAGTTACCTGAAACGAGCTGCAATTCTGTTGTTTCACCCCGATCCGGAAAAATTCGTGACCGGCGCTTTTATAAAAATAGGTTTTTTCCGGACAGACGAAGATCTGCTATACCAGGATGAAATTCACGGCCATTTGTTCGAACAGGTTGATAAAACCATGGATTTGCTGCTCACCAAATATCTGAAGGCAACAATTTCCTACGATGGTGTGACCAGGGTTGAATTGTTTCCTTTCCCTGAAGCTGCATTAAGGGAAGCACTCCTGAATTCCATTGCTCATAAGGATTATAGCAGCGGAAATCCAATACAGATAAGCGTTTATGACGACCATATTGTATTCTGGAACGAAGGTCAGCTACCCGAAAACTGGACAGTAGAACGTTTGTTGCACAAGCATCCATCTGTTCCATTTAACCCGGATGTCGCAGCAACCTTCTTTCGTTCAGGATTAATTGAGTCGTGGGGCCGTGGTACGCTGAAAATATTGAATGAGTGCTTAATGGCCCAATTACCGCCTCCTGTTTTTAAGTACGATTTGTCTGGTTTCATGATTGAGTTCAACCAAAGAAAGGAAATTGCGTCGGGGAAAACGTCGGGGAAAACGTCGGGGAAAACGTCGGGGAAAACATCTGAAAAGGTACTAACCCTCATTTCAGAGAATCATGAAATTACAATCCCTGAACTATCGCTTTCAATTGGAGTAAGTGAGAGATCCATCGAACGAACCATCAATCAACTGCAGAAAAATAGAAGACTCGAACGAATTGGCGGAGCAAAAGGAGGAAAATGGAATATTATTGATCCTGTTCAAGAAGGTTAGGCCAATAGTAAGTTCCTGATTATGAAAACAAAAAACAATAAAAACCAAGATCATAGATGCTCCCGCTCCAGCAAGCCTACGAAATAAAATACTCCATCATCGAGTATCTTAAAGCGACCTTCAGTTTCAGGGAGAGGGATGTGAACAAGGCATTTCTTTCGTTTATTAATGATGAGAAAGAAGGACTATTCAAAGGACCGTACATCTCATTGAGATTGCCGTTTGTAGTCCAGGCAGCCGATGAGGATATCCCTTTGGAAATTAAACCTGTCTTCCCGCCTTACGACCACCAGATCAAGGCATTCAGGCGGCTGACAACCCGAAATGATCATGAACCCGAGCCTACACTGGTAACAACGGGCACTTCGTCAGGCAAAACCGAGGCTTTTCTTTTTCCCATTCTTGATTATTGTTTCCAGCACAGTCATCGCCAGGGAATTAAAGTTATCATTCTATATCCCATGAATGCCCTTGCTACCGACCAGGCCAAGCGTCTTGCTGAAACAATTTGGACAGATGAACGGCTTAAAGGGAAAATAACAGTGGGTCTGTTTATTGGCGAAGGGAAGAATAAAGCGAAATATCCCAAGGACATGGGGCCTTCGAATATCATCGAAAACCGGGATGCCATTGTGGACAGTCCTCCGGATATCCTGCTTACCAACTTCAAGATGCTGGACTATGGCCTGATGCGAAGTAATTTCCACAATTTATGGATACACAACCTTGAGGATCCATTATTGCTCAAATTCCTGGTTCTTGATGAACTCCATACTTACGATGGGGCACAAGGTACCGATGTGGCGAACCTCATACGACGTTTGAAACTCAAACTGAATATTCCAAAGGATTATTTATGTCCCGTTGGCACTTCAGCAACAATCGGTGCCGGCGAAGGTGCTAAACAGTTGCTTACCGAATATGCCCAGACTGTATTTGGCGAGACATTTACCGAGGAGGCTGTTATTTCTGAAAAACGCATTGCGGTGGAGGACTTCTTCGCTTTACCGGATAATGAACTTGAAATTTTCATTCCCCGGCTGTCTGGAATTACTGAGAGCCGGATGGGCCAGAACGAGAATTACTCCGATTACATCCGCCGGCAAAAAAAACTATGGCAAATACCTGAATCAGTTGATGATATTTTCCTCGGAAATGAACTTAAAAAGCTGAAAATAACAAAGGATATTCTGCATTTAACTTCTGCCGGTATCATTTCTATCCAGGAATTACTTGAAAAGCTGGCAGACAGAAATATTGAATTCCGAAAACTTCCGGAGATTAAAGTTGAATCAGAGATCAAGCCCAGGGAAGAGGTTTTGAACTCGTTACTGGCTCTTATCGCGGAGGCAAAGATGCCCGGGAATAAAAAATTTCCATTCCTTTACCTGCAAATCCAGATATGGATCAGGGAGTTAAGCGGATTATTGCGTGAAGTAAGCGACACACCTTCTTTTACGTGGAAAGACAAAATATCCGGAAAGGATGAGGCGAAGGCTTTACCTCCATGGTTTTGCCGCGAATGCGGTGCCAGTGGATGGCTGGGGCAAAAAAATGATAACGGTAACAGTTTTGAACAGGATCCACGCACCATATACGATCATTTCTTCAGCAACCATAAAAATATATATTTTGTAAATACGGCCACTGCCGATCACAAGCCCATTGAGGAGTATGAACCTACCGATGCCTTGTATGACAGGTACGTTGACCGAATTGATTTGTCAATTCATGATAATGGTGGGAATAATCGGATTAAAATAATCGCAGTGCGGAAATTGCACAACAGTAAAGCCAAGCATTTTTGCCCTGAATGTAATACGGAAAACACTGTCAGTATCATCGGTACCCGTGTTGCAACAATGTCATCTATTACGGTCAGTCAGATTCTTGCATCAGATCTTGACAGCCGGGATGAAAAGTATCGTAAAGTTCTTGCGTTTACCAACAGTGTGCAGGATGCCGCCCACCAGGCAGGTTTTATTGAGGCACGGAACTATCGCTTTACATTCCGCTCTTCCCTTCAGCGGGTACTGAATGACTTGAACAGGCCGGTTTCGATGGAAGAACTTCACAAGGAGTTCATCCGAACCTGGAAACTTTTACCCGGAGAAACGAACAAGGACGATGCGGAATCCTATTACTATCGCTTTTTTCCTTCCGATTACCGGGGGAAAACAAACCTGAACTATGACTTCAGGAATCCGGTAACGCACAAATTTACACCCGATTTTTGTACTGAATTCGATCATCGGGTAACCTGGGAAATATCCTCAGAATTCGGTTTCAATGCAATTATTGGGCGTACCCTCGAAAAAACAGGGGCATCTGCTGTTCTGTTTGCGGAGGAAAAAATAAAAGAGATTCATGGTGAGTTAATGCCTTGGTTGGATGTCAACAACCTCGGCATGATCGATGAAAGCGTATTTCCATCTTTTTTAAGTGGCATTTTACACAGAATAAGGATTCGCGGAGGAATTGATCACCCGTTCTTGGAAAAATATCGTAAAGAAAAATTAATATTGTGGAACCTGAACTGGATGCGTGATAACAGGCACTTTTTAAATAGGATGTTTCACGAAAATTCAAGATTTCCAAAACTGGTTACCACCAAACTAAATACTCATGGATTATTGGACACAACCTTTACTAACGCAAAAAACTGGTACCATGCATATTTAAAAAAATCGTTTATTAATATTCCATCATATCCCCAAATTATCAATGATTTCTTTGAGAATTTGTTTGAGGCACTAAGCAACCAAGGTGTTTTGAACAAATCGGCAGAAGTCTCCGGATTCAATTATTGTCTACCTCCTTCATCCATTTTCATTCAAAACAAAGTGAAACATTTGGGTTGTTCCGAATGTTCTTCTATTCTGGCAGTTGCATTTGACGATTCTATCACTGCCGGGGCCAAATGTCTGAATTACAGGTGTACAGGGGAATATCTTCCATTACAAAGTATTGAGTTGAACTACTATCAGCAGGTATATAACAGGGCCAGGGCACCCCGTATCTATGCATCGGAGCATACCGGCCTGCTGAGTAGGGGTGACCGTGAAAAGGTGGAGTTTGATTTCAAGGAGAGGCCACGGTACAACTCACTCAATGCACTTGTGGCAACATCTACGCTAGAAATGGGTATCGATATTGGGACACTGAATACTGCCATCAATAATTCAGTTCCTCCATTAACCTCTAACTATCTGCAACGGATTGGCCGTGCAGGTCGGTCTTCAGGTTCAGCGCTCATTACAAGTTTTGTGCAAAACAAGGCACATGATCTCTTCTATTTTCAGGAACCAAGGGAGATGATGGAAGGTGATATTGCAACCCCGGGATGCTACCTTGAGGCCAAAGACATTCTGCTACGCCACTTTTTTGCCTTTTGTCTTGACTCGTGGTCCACGACCAATCCGAAGGAGAATACGATTCCCGGTCGGTTGATCGCTCTCCGCATTTTCAATACGGATATAAGTTCATCGGGATTCCTGATAAGCAGGATCATTAGCTATATTAAAGCAAATGAAAAAGCGCTGTTAACAAGATTCAGATCGATATATGTAAACGAGGTTAACCCGGAAGTGTTAACCAGCATCGAACTTCTCCTGGGAGATGAGAGTTTTTATTTCAGGTTGCGGAGAGTCTTTGAAAAATTGAAGGAAGAGTACAGGAACATTGATATTAAAAGGAAAGAGATAGATAAGATTATCAGGGAGCGGCATCTTGGTGTTAACGATGATGAACGGAAGGAACTTGAAGCGGAAAAGAAGGCGTTGTGGGGTCTTAAAAGGTTAATTGACCGGCGGTCCGTACTTGAACATCTTACAAATACCGGTCTGCTACCGAACTATGCTTTCCCCGAAACAGGTGTTACCCTGAATGCCTGGGTGAAGGGGATGCAGGCAAAAGGGAGTTCGGTCCCGCCAACTGATGACCAGGTTGAAATCGTGCGTTCTGCCGAGGTGGCCATCCGGGAGTTGGCACCCGATAACTTTTTCTACTCACAAGGCAACAAACTTACCATTTCGGGACTCAATACTTACGATTGGCATGATTCGTCCATTCTTTTGACTAAACGGTTTTGTTCCAATTGCGATCATATTGCAGATAAACCGCTGGTTTCAGAAAATGCCTGTCCCAAATGCGGGCACTCCTCCTGGGCCTCAGTGTCGAATGAGCATAAATTCGTTAAGCTGAGCTCGGTAAAGTCGGTGAATCTCCGTGATAAATCAATTCTTGACGACAGCAACGAAGATCGTGAAAACAGCCGCTACGTTCTTTCGACGCATCTTAATTTTGACAGGAACACATTCCAGGGAGCCTGGGGTATGAAAAACATTCCTTTTGGTATTGAATATGTCAAATCTGTTGAAATCACAGAGGTCAACCTGGGCCGGCTCGATGCTTACAATGCCCGAAAACTTTCCATAAACCAGCTTGAGGAAATACCGGCATCAGGCTTTGTGACTTGCAGGTATTGCGGAAAATCGACATCTGCACCAAAAGCAAAAGATATAAAATTCCATTACGGTTACTGTAAGCACAAGGAACATAACTATAATGACCAACCAGACGAAATCTTTGAGGAGGTATTTCTTTTCAGGAGTATTAAAACCGAAGTCCTGAAAGTGCTGCTCCCGGTCCAGGAGTTTGAAAATGACGCTACCATAAACATGTTTAAAGCTGGCCTGGAACTCGGATTGAAGAAATATTATAAGGGAAACCCGGAACATATAAAAATGATCAGCTATTCGGAGTTTAACCCACAAAACAACCGTTTCGACAGGTTCCTGGTACTTTATGATAAAATTCCCGGCGGGACGGGCTATTTGGGAAAGCTCTTCAGCCCTGAAGAATTTACTCAACTGATCAAATATGCATACAAGGCCATTAAGGAATGCGCTTGCCAGCACCAGGGCATGGACGGTTGCTACCGTTGCATTTTCTCCTATTCGAACCAATACCTGCGCGAGGAATTGAGTCGTGCAAGGGCTGAGAAGTTTTTTGAAAAACTGGTCAACAATGCAGAAGCCTGGGAGATTCTTCACCATGGGTTAAGTGCTCTTTCAGGAACCGGGAAAATTGAAGAGAGCGAGTTGGAAGAACGGTTTATTCGCAGTTTACGCAATGCAGCAGCCAGAAAGAGTGCGGACGGATGGCAATTTGATGAGTTTATCGAGGAAGGAATACTTACTTACAGACTGACGGTCGTTAACAGAGAATACAAATTCAACTATGTCATTCGACCCCAGGTAACTCTTGGCTCGGCACAGGGGGTGCGTTATCAGACTGTATCTGATTTCTACATTTCATGTTCAGGTATTCAGCAAAACGGCTTTCCTTTAGAAGATCCCGAAGTTCTGGAATCGGTGAAAGACATTGCCGTTTATCTCGATGGTTATACCTATCATGCTGCAAAAGAGAATCAGCGATTCCTGACCGATATGCAGCGTAGGATAGCCATTGCTGAATCTGGGGATAAAACAACGTGGACGCTGACATGGGATGACCTGGAGTTATTTGACCAGGGGCAAAAAGATATTATATCAATTGACCATGGTAGATTCCGTAACACAATTCAAGCATTCCAGCGGACACTTCATTGGCCTTCTTATAAAAGTGAGTTGATTGAAGCCAGGAACTCCGTGGAGAGATTGCTCTGGCAACTAGCCCATCCTATAGAAACAGATAAAAACAAGTTAAAGATCGCTTTATTTTTTGCTTTATTCCAGGATACCCTTGCAAGGCCCTCATTTACAAATGAAGAAGCAGAAGCAATCCTTGCAATGGCATCCCTGATTGATCCCGATCATGAAGTTGCGGAAAAAGCGAAAGGTGACTTTTATATGTTGTCTCAAGTCATTGGAGAAAGTAGTTTGTACGATGCACGCATTCTTATAAAGTTGAGTAACCTTGATCTAAAGTCAACGATTCAGTTAAAAGAAATTTCGGCTACTGGCCTTGATAAAGATGAATGGCAGCATATATGGCGTATTTATAATTTGGTGCAGAAATACTGCGACGTAAAGTTTTACAGCGCCGATGCAGAGCATGATCCATCCGAAAGCCATAGCAGAGAGGATGAGGAGGTCTTCAACTATTTTGATCCCGAATTACACTCAATCGTTGCATTGCTGATTCAAAATGATGTCCCATTCAACCATGAAGGGAGTTATTTCCTTGAAAATGAAAAAGGTCTCATTGCGGAAGCAGCCATTGGATTTTCAAATGTCCGTATCGTGATCCGGCCACTTTCTGATCTTGACAGGGAAGCTTTTGAGAATGCAGACTATATCGTTGTTGAACCAGGTGATTTTAACTTAAAATTGATTGGCTTATGAGATTGTTTTTATATGACAAATTCTTCGAAAAATTCATAGACCTCCCAAAGGCGATTCAAAATAAAGTTCTGGACTTTCAAAAGAAATTCCGGGATAACTCTCGATCTTCTGCCATTCACCTCGAACCGATTAAGACCTTCATAGACCAATCGCTTCGCACAGCTCGCGTAGATGATAAATACCGGGCAATCATCAGGGTGCCTGAAAGTGGGGATGACTATTTTCTTTTGTGGGTAGACACCCATGATGAGGCCATGGATTGGGCACAGAATAAGATGATCACCTGGAATGAAAACACACAGGTGGTGCAGATTTTTACCGCACCGCCTGTTTTAGCAATACCTTCGCCCCCGGCACTTCCCGCTGCCAAAGAGACTACCTTATACAGCCAGTTATCAGATGAACAATTACTGGCGGTTGGAGTGCCATCTGTCTCCCTGGCCATGGTCAGAAACATCAAAGGTCTCGATGAGCTTGAAACGGTTGAGAAAAACCTCCCGGAAGATGCCTTTGAAAACCTCTTTTACCTCGCAGATGGAGCGAATATTGACAATTTAATATTTGAGATTGAAGAAGGAAAAGTAAAATCGGCAGCCCTGGAAGATCAGGTTCAAAGCATCAATAACAAACGCAGTTTCGTAGTAGCAGAGGATGATTTGCTTGAAGAACTGCTCAACGGCGAATTGAAAAAATGGCAGGTATTTCTGCACCCATCTCAACGTAAACTTGTGGAAGGTAGTTTTAAAGGCCCTGTTAAAGTTACGGGAGGAGGGGGTACTGGAAAGACTGTAGCAGCCTTACACCGGTTGAAATTCCTTACAACTGCAAAAACGATCCTGACATCCCAGCCTATCCTTTTTGCCACATATACAACAGCGCTAACTACAAACCTGGGAAAACTCATTGCAGGAATGGGGGTTCCCTCAACACTTTACCACCTTGCAAATATCGACATGCTTGCGCGGGACTTAGCAAAGACAGCCGGTATCATCGCGCACGGATCACGCTTTCTTGATTTCCCAAATTCAAAATCGAGTCTTGAATTGTGGGATGAAGTGCTTGAGCAAACGCTTTGTCAGTTTGATGCTTCCTTTCTGCATTCAGAATACCAGGAAGTAATTCTTTACCATGCCCTCTTGACACCTGAAGAGTATTTTAAACAATCCCGCATTGGACGGGGCAAAGCCATTACCCGAAAGCAACGAATTGAATTGTGGTCTACTGTTGAATCCTACGTTGATAAAAAGAAAGAAGAAAAATTCCTGGACAGAGCCGAACTCTTTAACAAACTTTCAATTTATTACAACACACAAGAGGTAAAACCATTTTCCAACATTATTGTTGATGAAATACAGGACTTTTCGAATGTAGAGTTGCGCTTTATTCGTTCGCTGGTAGCAGAAAAGAATGATGATATGTTCCTCGTAGGTGACCCCTATCAAAGGATTTACCGCCGGAAAATTAATTTTTCATCGGCTGGTATCAATGTTCGAGGTACCAGGAGCAAAAGACTGCGGATTAACTACAGGACCACGGAGGAGATAAAAAGATTGGCCATAAGTACAGTAAAGGGATATTCCTACGACAACTTTGAAGGTGAGGCGGAAAAGCTTGACGGGTACCTTTCACTGTATCATGGTGAAAAACCACAATATCACCTGTTCACTACCAAAGCAGACGAACTTGCCTACATTATCAGTATCATCAAAGAAAATGTCAGTCTCGGACTTTCCTACAACGAAATAGCAATTGCTACCCGGCTCAAAGACTCTCTCAGGGAGATAAAATCAGCCCTGCACCAAAGCAATTTTCCCTATTACGACCTGACCTCCCAGAGTGGATCTCAGGAAGGGATTCATCTGTCGACATTCCATAGCTTGAAAGGTCTGGAATTCAAGGTTGTTGTACTTGCTGACGTAAATTACCGTACTGCACCATTCTTGCCGCAATCATTCACGGAATTTGATCGAAATGAGCAGGAAGAACATCTCCTTTCTGAGCGAGCTCTCATTTATGTGGCCATTACCCGTGCGATGCAAAAAGTAGAGATAACTGGTGTTGGTAGAAAATCTGTAATAATCCAGTTGTAAGAAACTTCTGTAAATTTCAGACTTCTTATCGTACTTGATAAATGAATTTTGGGTTCAAAATAATGATATTATGAGACCTCGAAGATTATTTTAAACAAGGAATACATTAAAATTAGTTCGAAAAATCTGATCAATTTCTATTCCAAGTTCATAATTGTTCTGATCGTCCACAAATTCAATATTTGCGCCATCAAGTTTAAGATTAGCAATTTTTGCTTTAACAATTTTTGATTCATTATACCCAATTAAAAAGTCACCAATTTTTATGGAAATATTATTGCTAAATATGCAAATTACTTTCCCATCATGAAAAACATCGGTAATATTTCCCAATTTTTTGCCAGTATTCTTTAATTCAATATGCAAATACTCCTGATTTAGGACTTGCGATAATGCCTCTAAATAAACTTCAAAAAACTCAATATATTCAAGAAGGATTTCATTTTGTAATATCTCACTTGCAACACCATGAGCGACATCATTCCTTCTTTCAGCCAAGTCATTCAATAAATGAAAGGATTCTTCCAAACTAATTACATCGCCTTCGTTTTTTTCAGTTTTTAAAATGATGTATTTATAAAACCATTCGTGCTTTTTAATTTGTGAGCTAATTGCTTGTATCCCAATGTGAGCAAAGCTTTCGTCGATTACTTGCAGCCTAAAGTTAGCTGTGTGTTGAGAAAATGCATCCTTATTAATTTGATAGCCTTCATTGATATTAATACATGTATGTAGGTTGCTTATTATCTCTTCTTTTTTCAGAGGTCCAGTGTATTTTGGTTGCTCTATTTTGTTCAATAAGGAGAGTGATAATGTAAAATGATTTTTAATTATCGCTTCTGGTAGCCTATCGTATTTATCGATCAATCTGTTCATTATATCAATATACGAAATTAGTATGTTTTCTATAAATCGTTCAAATGATCCATATAATGAAATAATAATGCTGTTATAATTAAATTGTCGTTTAGAAATATGAAATATTTTCAAATTTGTAGAAAGTTCACCAAGTATCTCATTATTAATATTATTCTCTGATAAATCAAAATCCGCTAATAGTTTAATTTCGGAATTAAAGAATGTGATTAGTTTTCTTAAATCTTGCAATTCCCTGTGAAATTGATTTCTTATTTCATTCATAATTACTTTATCAGTTGTTCAAAAAAAGCGTCAAACTTATTCTCCCTTTCTTTTAAAATACTCGGATTTGTATTTCTGCCTTCAAAAGTTGTGTAATTCAACTTGTAAAAGTCAGACAACATGTCATCAACCATTGGTTGTTTCTTTAGAATTATATCCGCACAATTTAAGTGTTTTGTTGCTACAAGCATCAGTGAATCAAACACTGCAGTTGTCGGTCTTTGGTACCAGTTCCATTTATTATTTCTTTGTCGGAAAAGCCAAAATGCTTTCTCACCAAACAAGTTATAAATAAATTCAATCGTATTTTCGAAAATGGTTGTCATTTCTTTTAACGTATCTAATTGTAAATGATTCCCATACCTCAAGTAATTATCAAGAAAATTGCTAAAATTGATGCTACTTTTAAATAATTCTTCCCGTTGTCTGTTTGCAAAAAATCTAAGAACCAGTTCTACATCTTCCATCTCTCGAAATGAATCATTGGACAGTAAATCATCAGGTGGTAATGTTTCATCACCATTAGGTTCTGGAATATTCCAGGTTCTACATAGGAATTTGTTCCGACCTAACTTTATACATAACTCATTTAGAGGTCCATTGAAAATGGCGTTTCTTGATTCTTGTGGCTTTAACTTTACACCACCACTATTAATTCTTTCAAAAACAAGTTGTTTAAGTTTTTTAGCCTCAAATTCATCTTTTGCCGTTTCCTGAAGAAGGATGATAGATGAAAGATATCGCCTATCAATTCCTTTTCTAATTTGTACAGGTAGTGTAGTGCAGCTTTTACCATTAAGTTCGGGCCATTGTTCTAACCCCTCAAGAATTAATTTATCAGTATAGAAATGATAAATGGCGGTTAGCCTTTGTAGACCATCCATGACTTCATAATGAGAATACTTGTCTTCATATAAGAAAATTGGAGGAATAGGCACGTTCATAATGAAAGATTCAATAAGTCTCGATTTTTGGATATTATTCCATCGGTGCCTCCTTTGAAACTCTGGATTTAATTGGTAGTCATCACTATCTATCATAGTGACAATAGAAGGCAATGGATACCTTGCTTGTTCTGTTACTATTCTGACCTCGCCCTTAATATATTTTTGGTTAATTTCTTCGTCAGATGCTTTAGCAATAGAAGATACCTCTAAATGAGTAAATGTTATTTGTTCTCCTTTTAGCAGTTTCATAAATTGTTATTATTAATCACTCAACGAGTCGAAGAAATCCAAACTGTAATTTCGTTTTTGGGATTCGTGGTAGTGATTTGTTATTATGATTTGTTATTGTTATTTGTCAAAGTCTATATTATCAATTTGATTTGGAGAAAGTTGTCCTTCACCAACCAAGGGTATAAAGAATTCAAAACGAACCTTAGGTCAATTGCATTTGTAAGAAGGAGAATTCAAATTCTAATTATTTTCGATGTCAATATGTAAAATTAAACCAAATCTCAACATTAAACTCAATTGTTTTCAAAATATCTCAAATACCCTTGTATGCCGAACCATATCTTGAACAAACCCAATTAAGAAGCAAAAATAAATCCCTTGCTTGGACTTCACTGCAAAGTACCTTCTCAAATGAAAAAAATAAACCTGCCATTTTCTACGATAACATTTAATATGAAAAGCAGATGGTATATTATTGCCAAGGCAGTAGCCCTGGCAATTTGGTTGCAGCTTCCCGCAATGAAGTTGCCAAATGCATTCTCTGCGCCGACCAGATTGTTGGCAATATAGATTGCCTGGTCGCTTTGTTTATTCTCTGGTTGATACTTTTTCATTGTTGATTTTTACAACAAACATACTGACTACATAAGTCAAAATGCGTCATTGAAAAAAACAAAATAAAAAGAACACAACGACACCTATTGTCGCTTACGCTCTCTATTTTTGGATTCGAAAAATTACGATCCATGACTAGAACCAACAGTAAACAGAAGACAATTTTTGAAAGTATTCTTTCCATCTCCGATAAGTCTAAGGACTGTAAACTTTCCAATGAGTTTTTTGCCAAAGTAGCCACTCCTCTAAAGAAAGTTTCGGAATACTTTCATGTTACGCCCATTCAAGCCTTTTTTTTGTCAAATATTTTGGATTACAACTATAAAAAGGGAGTGGCCGGCCTTGATGATTTGGCCGGAATATTTGACTGTACCCCTGTGCAAATGATGAAATTCAAACCGGATATTGATGAATTGGTAAAAAAATGGTTTTTGTTGAAGGATAAAAAGGAGGTAGCTGGAAAGGTTTTCAAGGGTCCGGCAATTGTTACCTTCTACACTCCCGATAATATTTTCGATGCTGTTCTTAACAATGAACCCATACCGGATTCTGCAGCTACAAAGTGTAAAGATGTGTTTGAATTATTGGAAAGACTATACATCTTCGGTTGTGACAGGGAAAGCGGAA
Source organism: Bacteroidales bacterium (assembly GCA_049317265.1). Taxonomy (GTDB): domain Bacteria; phylum Bacteroidota; class Bacteroidia; order Bacteroidales; family FEN-979; genus CAIVAT01. Next base: position 9,595 of record JBMOIP010000042.1, on the reverse strand, counting down.
GGATTTCAACAAAGGAACTACTCACATCATCACGGGATTTATTATCACACTATGCCGATTTCCCTTTGGTAAAACAAATTCTGACAATAAATCTTTCCGATGGCGATATTTATATGCTTTGTTATTTGTTGTGGAAACATATTACCGGGGTGGCTAATGTTGATATTGAGACGGCTGTTAACGGGATATTTGATATGACTCGAACGAGGTTTGAATATAAGCAGGAGTTAATGCTAAATCAACATCCACTTATCCAGAATAATTTGGTCGAAATTGAAAAAAGTAGGATATTTAACAACACCTGGATAAAATTGCAGGATAAAACAGTTGAGCTGCTGGTTTCTGACGGGTTACAATTAACACTGACCAAAGGGAAAAAAGAAAACATCATCAGTCCCCAGGAAATAACACGAAAGGAACTGATATTTAACCAACAGGAATCCAAACAAATCAATCAATTGATTCATTCTCTTCAGGAGGTGAAATTTTTGGAAATCCAACAAAGAATGAAAGAGAAGGGACTTCCATTTGGATTTACAGTTCTGCTTTGGGGATTGCCCGGGACTGGTAAGACGGAATCAGTATATCAACTTGCCCGTGAAACCGGACGCGAAATAATGTCTGTAGACCTGAGTCAATCAAAATCAATGTGGTTCGGGGAAAGTGAAAAGATAGTGAAGAAAATATTTACAGATTATTATTCTTATGTCAGAGGATATAGCAATACACCGATCCTGTTATTTAACGAAGCAGATGGTATTTTTTCCAAACGGAAGAATGTTGGGAATTCTACTGTTGGTCAAACCGAAAACACAATTCAAAACATTATTCTTCAGGAGCTTGAAACATTTTCTGGAATTTTGATTGCTACAACTAATTTGGCATCTAACTTTGATAAAGCGTTTGAACGAAGATTTTTGTATAAAATCGGATTGTCAAAACCGGATATTTCAACCAGGTCACAAATTTGGAAAGTCAAACTACCTGGCATTTCGGAACCAGACTGCGTTGTACTTGGCGAAAAGTTTGACTTCTCTGGAGGACAGATTGATAATATTGTTCGCAAATATGAAATTGTTGGAGTGTTGGAAGGGCGGACGCCTGACCTCCCCGAATTGATCACCTTTTGTAATGATGAACTGCTGGATAAATCAACCTACACAAAAATCGGCTACTGTACATCCAAATCATAAAATATGTCAAAACAGGAGACACAATTACGTCAAAGTAAAATCATTAGTAAACTTCAAGCCACAAAAGAACTGACTTTTGAGGAAATATCCGATTTTTTACAAAACCAGTCAGAGCTTCATGGCTACGATCTGCTGATATCGCAACGAACATTCCAGCGTGATATCATTGCAATACGATCACTGTATAATATTCAAATTCAATTTGATCGTTCACGAATGGTCTATTTCATTGAGGAAGATGAGAATTCCGATTTGAATAGCCGCTTGATGGAAGCGTTTGATCTTATTTCAACATGGAAGATGTCGGAAGGCCTGACAAAGTTTATTTACTTTGAAAAACGGAAGGCTCAAGGGACCAATCATTTCTATGGATTGCTTCATGCGGTCAGAAATCGGTTTGTCATTGAATTGACCCATCAGAAGTTTGAATATGATGAACCCACAAAACGGTTGGTAGAACCATACGGGTTAAAGGAATCAAAAGGGAGATGGTATTTGCTGGCGAAAGAAGTCGGAAAGGATAAGGTAAAGACCTTTGGCCTGGACCGAATCCTTGATTTTGATATTACCAGAAAACAATTTTCACCACCAGATAATTACAATGCGAATGATGATTTCAAATACTGTTTCGGGATCATCAATTTATCTGATGTTAAACCACAGGAAATCATTCTCTCCATTGACCCGGATCAGGGGAAATACCTCAAAAGCTATCCCCTTCATGAAACGCAGTCAATCCTGGTTGATAATAAAGATGAATTAAGGATCAGACTGTTTTTGTTGATTACGCAAGACTTAGTCATGGAGATACTCTCTTACGCGGATGACATTACGGTAATTTCTCCAAAAAGTCTGATCAAGGAGGTACAGAAACTTCACGAAAAGGGCTGGAAACAGTATCAAAAAACATAAAATGACAATATGCTCACTTGCAATAAGTATTAGGCAAGCCAAATTTGCAAGCTGAAGGAAGAAAAAGGAAACACAATTATCCGGATTCTTATGAAGGTTCTCATGAAATAACCTGAAAATTCTGAACCGTTAATACTACCTCTATCCAGATATCCTCAATGTCAATAATATCCTGATAGGACAGAATCGTATGGTCAATCAGGTCATGGAACAAATAGCAATGACGGAAGCTATATAATGGATGGCCCTCGTGGATTACTTCAGTATGATCAGTTTTGAACAGCCAATCTTTATGGTCCTTCCTGTCAGATTCAGGACGATCAGCTTTTGCAAACCAGATTGGTTTACATTCGAAAAATGGGTTGCCTTGTAAATCAGGGATGTTGGAATATTTTCTTTCAGAAAAGAAGTTCAATTTAAATTGTATTTCATAGTCGGAAATAAAAGTATCCGGATTCTGCATAAAGGAAAGAACAAAGTTTTCCAATTTTTCGGCGTGCTGGTAGGCCTCTTCCGATTTTTCAGTCAATAGTGCATTGATGACACTGAGCCGATTGATGTTATTATCGGAAAACACAAATTCCTTATTCAGTAAATGCTTGCGTTCATTCAGTTCAGGGTCCCAGCCTTTTCGATGATATCGGTGTAAATAATTTGAATAGCCCATGCGGGCCTGCTTCAAAAATAGTTTGTCGTATTTATTCATCATAATTTATTTGTGGTATCTTCTTTCCCAGGTAACACCCAGTTCCCTTGCCTTGTTTTGCCAGTGTTCCCCATGGCCATGGCTGGGACCGACAAGCACATGATTCAAAAATAATACTGCAACCCGCCAAAGGGTGTCGTTGAAAAGTAAAGTTTGATTTTTTATTTGAAAGGACAGGCCGATTGAGTTGACCATCCATGGCCAATCGTAATGGTACAGTTTAGTTGTTTTATTAGACCTATAAGGTGATCAGTTTATGTCGGCTTAATGTGGTTAATATATTCATTGGTCATGAATGAATGTGATGTTGGCTATAGCGAAGCCCCTTTCTTTTTATTCTCGCTTCCATCCATAAGCTGCAAGTGTGTTAAGGATGATAACAGCGACATTTCAGATTTCAGATTTTCAATATTGATCAGACCAATGTATTCGCTTTTCAAAACGAGGTTGGCCGCTTTTTTTACTTTTTCCCCGGTTATCTTCCGGCCGATATGTTTTTTTAGTTGAACGGTGATCTCCTTGAATATTGGCAGGTTGTCTGAATTCTCCTTTATGATAATGGCCAAGGGTTTTTCGTGGTCAAGTACAATGTTGTCGAGTCCAAAGACAGAGAAAGGTACCAGGGTTTCGTTATCCGACTTTTTAGTATATCCGATTGTTAATGACCCCTTTGTATGGATGGTAACGGTTCCGTTGGCGATCTCCAGTTTGTGAACTGTCTTAAGGTTGACTGAACCATCTTCGGTGTGAATGGTGGTGGTGTCCAGCATGGCATTCAACCAGGAATCCATAAATTCCTTGTCACCTTTCATATAGAAGAGCCGTTTGATGAATCCAATAGGGTAAAAAATTGGATCATAGAACCGGTCTTGAGTAATGAGTCGGAAGCGGAAGTTGGCATAGATGTCGCCTTTTTCATGCACAAATTTAACTGAAGAATCTTCGCTGACATTTTTAACAAATGTCAGGATGTGTTGTACGACTTCATCCTGATCGTTTACATCCCAAGAGTCCTTGACGGTCTCTATCTCTTCACTGGTTCTGGTTTCAATGTTGGTTTCCATGTATTCATACAGGAAATCCTGGTATTGATTTAATGCACTTTTCCATTTCCGGATGGAGCTTTTTGGCTTATTTAACTGCTCCTCGATCTTGTCGGATGACATATGATCCAGCAGGTTTCTGATGATTGATGCCACGGCAGGTGAATTACCGTTTTTTACCCTAGGTTCAAGTTCGGTGAACAGGTTGCTTTCCTGAGATATTTCTTCATTTATAAGTACAATTGTCTTATCAACAGCAGCCACATAGCTGCAATACGATATTGCGGATGGAACAGGGAATTTTCCAATCGTTACAAGCCAATTCATGAATTCATCGCGCAATAAAAATGTATTTTTCATTTTTGAAATTATTAATTAGTTCATAAATAATTGATTGTATTGATTTTTTGCCAAAGTTGATATTGTTTTACCGGATATATTCGGACAAACCAGCAGGTCAATTTGTGTTTCTATATTAAGTGATTCATTGTTGATTTTTAATTCTTTAATCCGGACTGGCTTTTTAATAAATTGCAGATAGGTTAAATCCGTGCAGTCATGGAAGTTCACAATGTCGGCTTGTTTTTCACTCGAAAGGTAATATACCAACCGATTCTTGGGAACATTGCCAACTTTATGACAATGAAAGCATGTAATACCGACGCAAATTACTTTGTTCAAAGTAAACTTCACCCATCGGTCAGGTAAAAAAATCGTTGTTTTCATGATACTATTTTTAGATATTTCTATATATCCATTTTTGGAATGGAATATAAACGTTTTGACCAAAAGTTTTGAACTATTTTTAAAGTTGAAGATTTTTTTGATCACATTGAACAATAGTTGACTTTTGAAGTTTGTCGCCCATGGGTCTGAAATTGGAAAATCTGCTATTCAAACTGGTTTTGAATCTCATCCGTCAAGCGAAATCTGTTGGATATATTAATGCTTAACCTTACAATACCTCTTATTCCGCTATTGTTTCTAAGAATGTGCAGGAATAACTTGTCTTCGGTTGAAGACCCCTTTTCATCCGTTTCTATCCGGTAGTATTCGGGGCGGTGTACTCCGATGATCTTGTTGAAAGGGCAATTCAATCCCAGCAAATGTTCCAGGTCCCGGAATGCCGGCGGATCTTTTTCGTTGGCGGGCTTGGACGATTTAATACGCGCCAGCAACAAAACTGGTAAATGGTACTTCAGAGCCAGCATCTTCAGGTTGACAGCGATCTCTCTTTCTTCCTGGCCTCTGGAATAACTCCGGATCTCTTTCGACAGGAATATGCTGTTAAGCTGATCAATGAGGATAATGGCATCTTCACCAGATAGTGATTTAAATGCTGAAATAGATTTATCAATTTCTTCCAGAAAACTGGCCTCATCTTCGATAAAAATGTTGGCGGCTAAGTGGCTCAATTCATCCAGCGTCTGCTCATCATTTTCAGGGATGCTATCGTCGGGAAGGAGAGCAGATCTGAGTTCCCTGGCGACAACAGGTGCTTTTTTCATCGTATGAATCAGTAAAACAGGATATTGCCTACTTAACCCGATGGCAAGGTTAAGCATGAGGTTACTGCCCCAATTCCCGGTTTTGGAGGCAAGGAGCACTAGATCGGAAGTTGAAATCCCGCCCAGGTTGTCGTCCAGCGAGGGATAACCGGTTTTATAACCTGGTACCTGGTAGGAAAATGGGGCAGGATTGCCCAGGATGTTTGTTAAGGATTGAATCATGGTTCGAGAAGTTCAAGGATCCTCACCAGACTTATTGTGTCCATTTTACAATAGGCCAGGAGATTTTCCCGTTTCTGCTGCACCGATCCGGGATCATTATCGTGATATAGACTTTCGTAGATGATGCTAGCCGTTCCACCTTCCTGTATCTCAAGATCATCATAAGACAGATCGGTCACTAAAGCCGGTAAAACAGCTTTAAGGGAATATGAATCATTCATCTCGGGGGTGTAGAGATGCTTCCTGCGGAATGGCACCATCATGTCTGCCACCCTGGGAAAGAGGGAATCGATGTTAGATGCATATTCCGGAAAATCCCGGGCAATCTCCCTGAGCCTTGTGTTTTCAAAGGCTTGGTTCCAAACGATGATGCTCCCAATTTCACCCAGAGCAGCTAACAGAGATTCGATAAAGTCAGGACGAGGATCGACCGGGGGAGTTCCAAGGAATTCGTAATGTTCGGCAGGACCACCTTTGGTTTGTTGAACATGCAATGAATATTGAAATGGTATTTGCTGGTATGGCCGGCTTTCGTCATACTGGGGAACGGCGAACTGGATGGTCTCAAAGTCCATGAAATAAAGAGGATATTCCAACTCGTCCAGGAATTCGTCAAGCGCATCCTGGTCTCGGTTGGCTGGCCGGGGTTCATTCTTATTTTCACCTTCGGTGCAGCTTTGCCTGCAGAATTCCAGAAAATCACAGGGAAACGGATTCCCGCATTGGGCGCCCATGGATATTTCCGGCGTCATACCAGTCTTCAGCATATCCGTCAGTGAGTATAGTCTCCCGGGTATGGCCTCCTGCATCGGCAGGATCCGGTCAGTCATATTTTCAACGGTGAACAGTTGCGGTATGTCTAATTCTCCATGCCGAATATACTGGTTGTTCACATGGACCAAGGATACACGCCGGAGAGTTAACCCCGACCGGGTGATCACATAGTACTGGAAAGCCACATCATTCACCTGGTAATCTTTAACGCGCGTAGATGCCTTTACCTCGTAGGCAGCCCAGCCATCAGACTCCTTCACCAGGATATCCATATAACAAAGGGTCTCCCCATCGCTGAAGGCAGCTTCATAAATCACTGTTGCACCGTTGCTGATCAGTTCGGCAGTATAGGCGACAGCCTCGGCAACCTGGGCATGTTCGCCGCGACTGGCATCAATTCCACCGGGGAAGAGTTGCTGGGCCAGGAATCCGACGTTGTGCCCGGTGTCGAAGATCTGCTGCTGCGCGTCGCTGGTTTCATCCCGTTCATCGGGTTGGTTCAGATGCAACCAGAGTGATTTGGGACATTGCGTGCCGCGGATAAAGGAAGATTTAGAGATGAGGCGGTGTTCCATAATTATATCAGGTTATTTTGAAGTATTCTTTCAGTTTGCCATCGAAATCATTGTAAATAATCTCCTTCGAATTTTCTGAGAGCAACACAAAGAATTTGTTTGAGATCATTTTTGAAAAATCGCTGACCATTCGCTTTTTCAGTTCCCGCTCCAGTTCCCTGAGGTCTGCAGCAAATTCAAAATTTTCATGATCAATAGCCTCCTGCTTTTTCTTGCGAATATAAATCAGTCGTTCGCATATCAGTTTCCCATTTTCTGAAAGGGCACCATATTCAGGCGACTCCGGGTCAAACCGGGGTGTAACGATGTTATAGCCCTGCTTGACAAATTCGGTAAAGATTTGCCTGATCCTGGTTTTAGGTTTGGTGTCCTCATGAATGGAGTCATACCTTTCACAAAGCATGTTTAGCTCAGCAAGTTCCGACTCAATTGGGTTCATATCTTTGATATTGATATAACAAAGATAAACCCTGACTACGCCAAACTATGACGTTGTACAACGATAACAAGAATTTATATCTGTTTCTTATCTGTTTTTTGGGGGCGAAGTCACTTGGAAAAACATGGTATTAATGGTCGGCATAAATGATATAAACCTTGCCTTTTGCCCTGGAAGTTCCAATAAACAATTGGAACAAGTTTTTTGGTTCTGTCAGGGATGAACAAACCAGGAATACGGTGTCCCATTCCAGCCCTTTTGCTCGCAGGGCAGTGGTATAGTGAACTTTATCAGAAGGTTTATCCAGGTTTTCAATCGTTAATATTTCCAGGACTGATTCTTCTATAAGAAGGTCTTTGATTGGAGAACCCTCCTTCATAAGATCAGCAGTGAGGAGCACGACCATGTTTTCAGGTGTACATTGGCTCAACGTCTTTTCCTGGGTTATGTATTGCCTCAAAATAATTGGAACCTCGGTTGGTTTTTTCCAAGAGATAAATTTTACATCATTCCCGTAGATCTTGTGTGGATCAGCAAGTCCGTGCCCTGCATCCTGGATCAGGTCTGTGATGCCATGGCCTGTGTTCACACGAAGGTTGGAGAATTGCATGTAATAAGCAGACGCTTCTTTGAGTGCCTCGCGCGTGCGGATGTAAGCATCGAGGTTTGCAAACTTTGGAAAAGCCTGGTTGTCGTCAAATAAGATGTAATAGTTCCCTTTTTGAAGGGGATTGTTTGCTTTGAGCAATGATTTAATCACCTGGTCGAGGCCCTTATCGAACAGGTCCTGTGCCTCATCAGCCACAATAAAATCGTACCAGGGTAACTTCTTTGCCTTATGAAGTCTTCCAAGGCATTCATTTACCACATGCCTGATCTCTCCTTTGGATACATTGTCAAAAGTGGGAATAAGGGATTTATCCCCCAGGAGATTTGCAAGTTCCTCCACAAAATGAAAATAGGGCAGTACCCGGATACTGCCGGGAGGATTATCCGGTAAAGCTTTCTGTAATTTGTCCTGCATCCGGGCAGCCAGGAATTCGTTCCAACACAGATAAAGCCCTCGTTTTTCCTTCGATTTGCATAACCGCACGATCAGATCAAGCGCATATGTTGATTTTCCGCTTCCCGGAGGACCTTGCACCATGATGCGCTGGTTCTCACTTAATCCATGCAGAATGTGCAATCCCTCTTCAATCCTGCGCTCCGATTCTCCCAGGTTTAGCTTTGATTGTGAAAGATAAAGACGCGGATCAAACTGAGGTTTCAGAATCTCAGTGAGGTGTTTGATCCGGATCTCGTCGAGCGTTTCCCATTTTATTTGAAATGCGGCATTCCGCTCTTCCTGTTTTTGATAAAAATCCTCTATTTGGTCCTGCAACGAATCCACCACCATTGGAAGTAAACCCACTTCGAGGCCACGATGCCAAAGGTCATTGAATTCTAATCCATCGCAATCAAACACACATTCCGGAAAACAGACAAATGAGCCGACAAAGATGCTGTTTTGCTCATTGTCGCGAAGGAAATCCAGAATTGCATGTGCGTTTTCGTCGGCCTGGGTGAAGGGATTCTTGACGGGTTCCGTTTGTTCATCACCTTTAAATCGATAAAAGCCATGTTCGCCATGACCCATAATTCCGCCCTTGACCTCGACCACCATGATGCCAAGTCGGGAAAAGATCACGAAATCACATTCCCCCGACATTTGAACCCGGTGATATCGTGATGAAATGCGCAAACTGTGAAGTACATAAACCACCTCTCCATCCCTGTTTGCAGGAAGGGATAAGTGCCTGTCAGCCTCACGTTCACCATCATTGGTGATTTGCCAGGGATTATATAAGCGGTGCATCATTGGACGAAAGTAGTGAAAGTTTTTATATACAATTATGATGTATCAATTCAAATTGATTTACGATCATAAAAAAACGGGAGTTCCGCCCCCAAGGGTGGAACTCCCGAATCTTCAGAAGTTGATCTTCTCTTCAGCTTCTGAAATGCTTGCATCGAAGGATGACTTGAGAAAATCAATCACCTTTTTAACTCCAGGGGTGAAGCTGGTGGTGAAGACATTTCCATCTGAGTCATTCAGCCGCATGGAGCAGTTGAAGTCGTTGGATGAAATCTGGAAGCGTTCAAGTTCAGAGCGGGTTTGCACCAACTTTGCCCTTTTTTCGATGATGAGCTGGAGATTTTCAACCTTGAGGATCTTCTCCAGGA
>JBMOIP010000041.1:0-40894 GCA_049317265.1 Bacteroidales bacterium | reverse complement strand
ATTTGTTCTTTTGTAACATCTTTTGTTACGACTGAGTAAGATTTTGTCCACATATGCTTATATTTTAACTGATTAATTTGTCAGTGCAAATATAATATGCGTGCTTATTATAAGCAAATATTTTTGCTAATTTTTTTTTATCCGATTACTACAAAGGTTGATTGGAGCAGTCATTATGGCTATTTTGAGCTTGAGTTGCTGCCGAAAACCTATTACATAAAAATCTCAATCACTGCTATCTGTAGTGATTCTCACTACGGTTTTACTTCCAACTTCCACAATCATAATCCTGTTATCATTAATTTGTTTAATGAATTCCACGGGTTCTTTATAATGTTCAAAAGCTCCATAATGAACGGGTATTACAACTTTTGGATTAAGTTTTAATATCATCTTTTTTAACATTTCCGAATTTAAAGTCAAGGTCATAATCCAACTTCCCTGCTTAGCAGCTCCCATATTTGGAATCAGTAAATCAATCTGTTTTCTGTCAATTGATTTAATAATCCTATTTTTAACAACGGTATCACCGGTAATGTAAATTCTTGTTTTGCTTTTTCCCCTGGAAATAGTCAAATAATATCCATTTACTTTCCCGGCAAATAATGCACTTAACGGATTTACGCCGTGAATGGCGGGAATGGCTTTTATTTCTATTCTATAACCTTTCAGGAAAATGACTTTTATTTGCTTCCAATTCAGAATATTTAAATTATTTCTGCCGTTTTCCTGTAAAATTTCAGATGATTTTTTATTGCATACAATTTCTGCTGATTCCGAAATTTTCGAAATTCCAATTCGGTCAAGATGGTCTTCGTGATTATGGGTAATTAGCCATAAATCAATATTCTCAAAATCATTTTCCGAGTAAACTGGCTGCTGAATTCTTTGTGATTTAAACCAAAAAAAGTCCTGAACAGTTCCTTTTTCGCATAAAACAGGATCGCACGCAATGTTCAGATCGCCAATGCTTAGTACAAAAGTTGCTCCACCTATCCAGTTAAATATCAGTTCCATATCACATCCAAAATTTCCACCACCAATTATACTGTTTCTTCACTATTTTCATTGTAATCCAGACAATACCATTCATTACTATTACCTCAACCACCGGTAACACTCAACCAATTGTTATGATCAAAGTTTTTATCTATTTCCTTCGTTTAATTTTACATAATTGTTTATGTCTCCAACTCTTTCACATATCGTTTGTTAATCGGTAATTATGTACTGTTATGTCAATCAATATTGGTTGTTTTAAAGCTTTTCCGCTGCTGCTTCGTGGAGTTACAATTCTTCTGGATGGAAAAATAATTTCCCCCGAACTATCATGTTGCGCCACAACATTTGCAGCTTTTGCCAGGGTACTGATAATGTCGGCGGTATAATTATGCTGAATTAGTAACCCCGAATTTTCATCAAATTGGAATTCCTGAACTTTATTATGTGTAGAAAAGTTGTCAGGAAATGTTGCCCGAAGAATGCCATTTGTCTTCTCTTCCAATTGTATTACTGGCGATTGAAGCAAATTAGGCAAAGTAAAATAATTCCAAAAGGCATAATTGGCAAAGTAAGCCATATCCAGGTCGTCCCAGTAAAAAAGACGGCGGCCATATGGGAAGAAATCCCTGGCACCGTTGCGTTCAGAGATTATAATTCCGTTTGAAGTTTCCAACCTAACATCGTTACCATCAAGAATTCCCGAAATATCTTTATTCATCCCTATTGGTGTTATTTTAGAATACGGTCGTTCAATGTCCATTTTAATTTTGGCACGATCAAAAAATGGTCTTTGCTTCAAGGTAAACGCAAGTCCCAGAACTGAAACTTCAGCTTCTATAAATTTATTGTTTCTCCAAATATCAGCCCCACCATAAGCGTTTATGGCTCTTTCCGCGGTTTTACCAATTTTCATTTAGCTTCTTTTACGAGTTTTTTTACAATATAACTTGCCAGAAATGCTTCCAAAAAACTCAGCGGAATGGCAAAAGGAAGGATTCCAAATGGCAAAACGCCCATATTTCCTGAACTAATCCACATTAATACAAATCCCACAAACCATGAAAGAAGCGTGGTTTGGAGCAACGAGAATTTCTTTGCAACGATAAAAACAGCAATGGCAAAGCACAACGACCAAATTCCCCATACGGCACCGTTTAAAGGCTCTGACGGAAATACAAGTCCAAGCTTTTGGTAATGGCCAGTCCAGTAGGATTTGAATAAAAACTCATTTCTGACAAATTCGGATATACTAATCCAAATTGCAGCCAATAACACTGGCAAAATCGTTTGTTTTAATGCTTTCATAAATTTTACTTTTCGTAATTATTAAATTGCTTATCCCTTTCGGTCAAGTTGGAATTTTAATAAATGATTGTTCCTATTGGCAACGAAGTTGCCAAATCTTTTTAGTTAATGTGCAAGATCAGGACATCAAAGCAGCATAGCTGTGATATAAATTCATTCTTGTCATCCAAAAACATGAATTGATCTGCAATGTTGTATAGATTTTATATTTCGACAAGGTCAATAACCATTTTTCTACAGGCTCAACAACCATGTCGCCCCTCTGGGGCTTTTGAATCTGAGACTTTCCGACCCACACTACAAAGATAGCGCCCCTACGGGGCTGGTTTATTCTGGTTTGTCCGCATTGAGAATAAGAATCTGAGATAAGATTGGAATTATACTTGACCCAAAGGGATAAGCAGTTTATTAATTTACCTAACTAAAAATCTCAATACTGTTTTCAACTTATCGGCAGGCACTTTTCGGGCATCCGACAAATAAATTTCACGGTGTGATTGGCTAATACGTTCTAGGTTTTTCTCATATGCAAATTCCTTCATCTTCATAAAACTTGCTGGTTCGCTGTCGTAACTGCCTTCGTGGAGCATTTGTATACAAAGTCCGTCTTCAAAGGTTTCAAACTTCACTTTTTCTAATAGTTCATGAGGTTTTTTCTTTTTTGTTCGTTTTATTGTTTCAACTGCAAAACCGACGGAGACAAAATCGGGTTGACGCATCATGAGTTTAAAAACCAGCGCATTTTTATCCAACGTGCCGTTGTAATTCTTTTTGGCTTCTTCATCAATATCCCAAACACCTTCGAGCGGAAATACTGTATATTCTTCGTAATTATCAGGAGCAAATCCCTGTTTCGGGCTCATTTTAATGGCATACGACAGCGAATACAACATGCCGATATAATCTGCAAAAAAAACATCATTCGGATTCCCTTTTCCCTCGATTGTGTAGTAATTGAATTTCGGAACAACGATGGTTTCCGGTTTGTTTTTGGGCAGATAAAACTGCTTGTCGTTCCTTTTCCAGTCGTGTTTCATGATTTTTTTACTTTTTCATACGCATGAGAGCCTTGATCAAAAACAATTTAACTTTCGCTTTCAATAAACCAAATATCTTTAATTTCATTGTATTTCATTCACTTTTTTAAGTGCGAAGCCAGGAGCAATTCTCGACAAGAAGTAAAGTATCTTAGCACCTCCGACTTTAATTTCGGCTTTTCCTTTTTCAAGTCCCGTTATCATTTCTGAAACAGCTTTTTCCACAGAAATAGCAATCTTTGGCGGTGTACCCATATGCCATGGCGTATCAACCGCAGGAAACATCACTTCAATCACTTTGGTCTTTACATCTTGTAAACGAATTCTGAGGGTTTGTGTAAACGAGTGCAGCGCAGATTTTGATGAATTGTAGAACGGATATATAACTCTGGGTGCATAAATCAGTCCTGTTGTAATATTTATAATTGCAGAAGAATCATTTGCGATGATGGTTGGATAAAGAAGTTTGATTAACCTGATTGGTGCCAACAAGTTTGTCTGATACTCGTTTTCAGCAAATTCCATTGCATTTTCATTGCCGATGAAGTCGATTTTATTGACAATAGCAGCATTATTAACAAGGATATTTAAATCAGGATGATTTGCAGCGACCTTTTTTGCAAATGCCCTGCATTCTTCTGCATCGGAAATATCACATTGGTAGGTTATAATCTGCGGCAGCATTTTTTTTGCAGCCATAAGTTTATTGTTTGATTTGCCACAAATGATAATTTTATTCCCTTTGTTAGTTAGCACTTTGGCTAATTCAAGTCCGATACCTGAACTCCCGCCTGTTATTAATACAGTATTATTTTGTAGTTTCATTTTTAAAATGTTTTAGTTAAATAATACTTCAAAATTATACTGTTGTTCAACCTTATGCATTGACCTAAGTCAAAAAATGATTTTTTTTCTTATTCGGCTTAAAGTTTCTGGTTGAATCCCTAAATAGGATGCTATTATTCCTTGCCTGATTCGCTGATCCATTCCGGGGAATTCTGCAAGGAAATTCTTATATCTCGTTTCGGCATCGAGTAGCAGTAAGTCTCTTTCTCTTTTTTCCTTTATCATAAACCCTTTTTCAACAAATTTCAAAAGGAATTTGACCCAAAATATATCATTGTTTAATAAATGTAAAAAGTCCTTCCAAATTATTTCAAGTACCTGGGAATCTTCTAATGCCTCTATAGAGAAATAGGACGGCTTACATAATATCATTGCTGAATAGGAACTCAGGAAGAAGTTTTCGATTATAATCCCCTTTGTGAATTCATCGCCTTTGCCATTGGAATATACATAGCGAAACAACCCTTTAGTTACATAACCAATTTTATTTGGGGTTTCTCCCGCTTTGATAAAATATTCAGAAGCGGCAATTGATTTTTCTTTTCCTATTGAAAGTAAATCATCAATTCGATTATCCGGCAGAATGCTTTTTAGTTGCTCTTCCATTTTATTATTACTATTAAGGGTTGCGTATAGGCATCGTTTGACCATTCTAAGCAATTTCCTGTCAATTTCCAACTACTTATGATACTGGATATAATGTTGGTGGTTCTCAGGTCTGTTTCATTCCATTGTGTCGTTATATAAACTAGCCATAACATAACGACAGCCCCTGCAACTCCAAAGTTTCCACCAAAATACCGTCAATAAGACCACTGATAATATGATAAATAACTGTTATGGGTACCTTGGCTTTGTGTTATTCAGCTCATATATTTTAAAATCATCCTCGTACAACATCCAATATTCTGTTAAAATTACTAAAATTAGCAATCAGACAAACCGATAGTGATATTTATGTGATTTAATAAAAATATTGGATACCTTTGCATTGTAAAATAATCACTCCTCATTAACTCTTAAATTGATAACCATGAAAAGTCTTGTTAAAAAAAAGATTGAAGTTAGAAAGGCAAGTACAAAGAAAGTAGCCCAATGTTGTGCAAAGACCTCGAAAACCATTGTTGGGTGTCACGATTAAAGCTTGCAATAGATTGATTAATATGTTTAAACTTACTTAGACTAGTGTGATACAATGAATTGCATTAAATGTACTACAAAAAGTTGCCGGACAGCAGAAACATGTCCAGCTCAAAAATTCGATGCCAGTGAACTGATTCGAACATATCATCTGCCAGAGAACACAAAAATTATCCAGGCAGCAGCACAACTTGTCGATAATGGCAGAGCAGGAACCCTGTCACGGTTGCAGGAAGTGATTGAATTTTCCAAATCCATGAAATTCCAGCGAATTGGCATAGCCTACTGCTATGGAATGGAAAGGGAATCTGCGCTGATTGCTACGATTTTCAAAGAGTCAGGCTTTAAAACATACCCGGTTTCCTGCACAACAGGAGGATTTAAACAATCTGAGATCAATCACGGGAGTAATATTGAAAAAGTATCCTGCAATCCATTGGCCCAGGCAGGGCAATTGAATGCAGAATCAGTTGATTTTACAATAACGGTTGGACTTTGTATGGGACATGATATTTTGTTCAACAAGTATATCAAATCTTACACTACTACACTGATTGTAAAAGACAGGGTTCACGATCATAATCCCAGCGCGGCTATCAATATTGCAAATGATTTGAATTAACCCATACAAACCTAAATGAAGAAAGTTCTTATTCTAGGTGGTGGTTTTGCCGGTGTGCAAACTGCAATTGCCCTGCAGAAAAAAGGTGGCTTTGAGATCACCCTGGTTTCTGATCGCGACTTTTTATACTTGTACCCTATCTCCATTTGGATTCCTGTTCATTTAAAGGAGTTCAACGACGTCAAAGTTCCGCTAGCAGATATTCAAAAAAAATATCCTTTTCGGGTTATTATCGATAGGGTAACTGAAATTCATGCAACAGAATACCGGGTGGTTTGCGAAAACCATGTGCTGGAATTTGATTACCTGGTTGTTGCTTTTGGTGCCGCAAAAATGCAGCACAAAGGGATGGAACACACCATGTCAATCTGTGCGAAACCTGAAATGGCTCTTGAAATTCGGAATAAGATCGATGAACTGGTTAAAAAGGGCAGCGGTAAAATAGCCATAGGCTTTGGGGGTAATCCAAAAGACAAATCGGCAGTTCGTGGTGGACCTGCCTTTGAGCTGATGTTTAATATTCACAATTATTTGAAGGCCAGAAAACTCAGGGAAAATTTCGAACTAACCTTCTTTGCCCCCATGGATGAGCCAGGAGCCAGGATGGGAAAAGGGGCTTTGGCCATGATGGACAAAATGTTCACCAGCTACAACATCAGCAAACGTTTTGGAAAAAAAATCAAAGAGTTCGTTAGCGACGGCGTAGTCTTTGAAGGTGATTCAAAGTTGGGTGCTGACTTTACCATGTTCATTGCAGCAGGAAATGGTCCTGCAATGTTGAAGAATTCAGATTTACCTCTTTCGGAAGCCGGGTTTATTAAAATTGATGATACAGGTCAAGTACCTACTTTTCCCTCCGTATTTGCCATAGGGGATGTGGCTGCCCTCGAAGGGCCTGAATGGATCGCCAAACAAGGACATATTGCCGAACTGATGGGTCGTAACGCAGCCTATAATATTCTCGAAATTGAAAAAGGGAGCAGCAAACGGAAAGGCTACCAGGAACATCTTAACATTCTTTGCGTGATGGATACCGGCAACGGAGCTGCCTTTGTGTTCAGGAACGGCACCAAAGCATTTATGATTCCAATGCCGATTGTCGGACATTGGATGAAAAAAGGCTGGGGTGTCTATTCCAGGCTGTCGAAAACGGGCCATTTTCCAAGATTACCAGGATTATAAACACATGCTGCATGCATTGCGGGATTTGCGATAAAAAATGCTATATCGTTGCCATGGAACCCGCCAAATTCAGCCTCTACAAACCAGCCATGGAAAAACCTGGCATAAGCTATACCTGCTCAAAATGCCTCGAGTGTGTGGCAGCTTGCCCAAATGGCAGTTTAACCTATAAAATTCAAGAATAATGAAAGGCAACTTTGATTCAATTATAAACGATACCCGCCCGGTTATTGTTGATTTTCATGCTTTGTGGTGCGGCCCTTGTAAAGTCCAGTCACCCATTTTATCAGAAATTGCATCCGAATTCGGGGAGCGTGTCAGGGTAATTAAAATTGGTGTGGAGGCAATCAGGCGTGGCTGATAAAGACCAATTGCTGAGCATCATCCGGCAGCATATTTAATTTTTATTCCGAAAAAACCGGAAATCCCCTCCCCTGCTCCATCACCTTAAAATCTTATACAAGTAAAGTAAAATATCATAATAGTTATATACGTACATGTATATACTTTTGTTTTCGAAGAATGCAATCTCCTCTAACCCTTCTAAAACTATCTATTATGAAAGCAAGAAAAAATTTAGCCATCGGGATGTTCCTGGTGATGGGTGTATCATTTATGGTACTGTCCCTGAACGGATGCACAAAAGAAACCACTGCTGTACCAGCATCAGCAGACTCCCAGTATAAGGAAGACATCCTTAACTACATGATTGCCGATACTTCTCTGACAGGATGTCTGTCATGTGTCGATTCCTTGCCGTTTGAATCGTTAAATGCTTCTGAATCGGAAGCCCTTGTCATTATGCGCGAAGAGGAATTCCTTGCACATGATGTATATCTTACCCTCAGCCAACTATACACGAAACCAATCTTCAGGAACATCACCCGCAGTGAGCAGCGGCATACTGATGCGATCAAGGCCCTGATTAGTAAATACTCTTTGGTTGATCCTGCAGCGAACCACGTAACAGGTACTTTCACAAACCAGGACCTTCAGACTTTGTACAATTCACTGGTAACCCTTGGCTCAAGTTCTTTACTTAATGCGCTTGTAGTAGGCGCCACAATCGAAGATCTGGATATAAAAGATCTGAAGGATCATTTGCTGACCATTGACAACCAGGACATCACCTGCGTATTCAATAACCTTATGCGCGGCTCACGTAATCATTTGCGTTCATTTTATGCAAATATTACATTCACAGGAGGTACCTATACACCGCAATATCTGACACAGGAAGATTTTGACGCGATCGTGAATTCGAAACATGAAACCGGCACCGGGAATTGCCACTGTAACTAACTCGTAATGCTTGGAATGCTATTGTGCCGCGGAGTGTTGAACTCTCCGGCACATTTTTTTTCAACTTTTAACAGGCGCACGGACGATTGACCATGAAGTAACCTAAAAATCCCCCGAATGCAATACTTGCATATGGATTACTCGTAATGGCGCAGGTTCCGGAAGCACATCCTACAAAATGATAATATAAAAAACCTCCAATCCCGCCTATTGCGGTGAAAAATACCGGCTTCCAGAAAGTCCAGGTTTTAAGTCTTTCCTTCATTGGCAATGGCTCAGTGTTCGTATTACAGGTGTCTGACATGATAATTTACTTTTAAATCAATATTTTCTAGCTTGTTTGATTCAGGGAAAGGATGATAAATATTCTTAATCCCAAATTCTTTTGCAAAGTAACGAATAAAATTTGAAAATAGTGATATTTATGCGCTTTATTTCGGCACAATATTTAACACATTCGGAACATGACATATAAAAACTAAAACTTATGCAACAAACAAATTTAACACACATTCGCACTGCTTCATGACATCAGAAACTTATTGAAGAGAATGTCAACGTATTGATCTGCTGTGGAAGGATAGGCCCTATGTGCATCCCGGCATATGGCATCATGGAAGACCTGGAACCGTGATTTTTTTCTGAATCTTGAAAAGTGGAATCACTATTCCGGTAATTCACCTGAATGCGTATCATGTAAATAATTCAAATTAAATGCTTTTCGGAGTGGCTTCAATGTTATACTTCTTCAATTTCCGGCTCAGGGCATCCCTGTGAATCCCAAGGGTATCTGCTGCTGCCTGCTGGTTGTAATTACTGCTTCGAAGTACCTTTCGGATCGTGTCGGTTTCAAGTATTTTCAGATTCACCGACCCGGCTTCAGGAAGGGTTGCTGGTGCAGGTTTCTGCAAATCAACAGGAAAGTCATTCACCCCCAGGTTGTTGCCTTTGCCCAGAATGGTTGCCCTTTCAGCCAGGTTCCGCAATTCCCTGACATTTCCCGGAAAAGCATATTCCATGAGCATGGCGATTGCTTCATCTGAAACATGCATGGCGGGTTTTTTAAACCTGGTTGCAAAGAGATCAACAAAATGGGTTAACAGCGGTTTGATGTCTTCGGGTCTTTCTCTTAATGCAGGAATGTGGATATGCAATGTGTTCAGCCGGTGAAACAGGTCGAGCCTGAATTTTTTCTTTTCTATCCTTTTTTTGAGGTCATGATTTGTTGCTGAAATGATTCGAAAGTCGGTACGGATCTGTGCAGTGTCACCAACCCGGGTAATCACTTTTTCTTCAGCTGCCCGAAGAATTTTCGCCTGCAGGTTTAACGGCATATCGGTGATTTCATCCAGAAAGAGGGTACCTCCGTTACATACTTCAAAGAAACCCATTTTATCGGTAATGGCTCCTGTAAAGGAACCTTTTTTATGACCAAAAAATTCACTTTCCAGAAGTGTTTCAGTGATGGCACTGCTGTTAACTGCGCCAAAAACATGATCTTTCCTGGTGCTTGAATAATGAATGATCCTGGCAATATTCTCTTTTCCTGTACCGCTTTCACCGGTAATAAGCACATTGGCATCCGGATAATTTGCAGCAGCAATGGCCTGATCGAATACTTCCAGTATTTTAGGGCTGACACCGATGAACTGGCGATCAATTTTCGCTTCGAGAGATTTGGAGATCAGGGAGTTCTTTTCTTCCATCTGCTTCAGCCTTCGTTGCATCAGCAGATATTTCTGGGTACGTTCAATGGCAATCTGAATATCCAGGAACCTGAATGGTTTGCGTAAATAATCGAACGCCCCCAGCCGCATGGCTTTGATAACGGTATCCATATCGCCATGAGCCGAAATAATAATGACTTCAAGGAAAGGGTACTGACTTTTCACCTCGCTCAGTATATCCAGGCCATTCGCACCGGGCAGCCTTACATCGAGGATCAGCAGGTCGATGGCATGCATACGCAATATTTTTTTTCCTTCTGCGGCAGTGTTGGCTTCATAGGAATCAAAGTCTGAATCAACAAAAAAACCGTTCAATTCTTCTGTAAATTGTTTTTCATCATCCAGTATCAGGATTTTTATCTTGTCTTTTTCTTCCATTTTCGATCTTATTTTATTGATTCAGCCCTAATTTAATTATAATTTTTGTTCCGTTCATTACTTTGCTCTCGATTTCAATGTTCCCATGCATCCCCTTAATGATCTGATAACAAATTGATAACCCAAGCCCGGTTCCCTTTCCTTCCTCCTTGGTTGTGTAAAAAGGCAGTAAAATATTGTCGAATTCATCACTCCCGATTCCAATTCCGTTGTCGGAGACTTCCACGACCAGAAACTGATTTACTTGGTACGACCTGATTCCGATAACCAGTTCGTCCTTTTCATCTAACTTGCTTTTTTTATCGATCACCGCATCTTTTGCATTTACCAGCAAATTAATGATCACCTGTTCAAATTTATAAGTATTTCCAAATATTCGTGGAAGATCTTCCTCAAGTTGCAGTGTAAGTGTTATTCCCAGGTGTTTGAACTGCTCATTAATCATCGATACGGCATTTTCAATGCTTGCATTCACATCGAAGGCACTAAGCACATAATCATCATGGGGTTTTGAAAATGCCCTGACGTGGTCAATGATGTTCCTGATCCTTATGATATTTTCGAAAATCTTGTCTGATTTATTTTTCAGGAAACTACCATCGATCGTTTCTGTTTTAGCAGCCTCATACAAAATTTTATCCATCACCAAAGAGATGATATTTAATGGCTGATTGATCTCATGGGCGATGCCTGAAGCCATTTCGCCCAGGTTAGCCATCCGGTCGGCATGGATCTGCTTGGTCTCTATTTTTTTACGTTGTGAAATATCGCGCATGACGATCATGAAAGAAATCGGCTTGCCGTTGGTATCCTGAATCAATGTTGTGCTGATCTCTGCGGGAAACACCGTGTGATTTTTCCTCCGGACCTTAAGTTCAATATTTTGTGCAAGCCCTTCATTCAACGTCTTCTGGTACAAATCCCTCAGTGTGTTTTTCTCTTGCCCGGGAATGAACCTGAACGCGTTTTTACCTAAAAGGTCATCTTTACTGATGGCTCCGATCAGTTCCGTCCCGATTTCAGAAATTTCGGTAATTGTCCCATTGAGGTCAACTAACAGGATCCCATCAGGAGAAGCATTCATCATCGTTTTGTATTTTTCCTCGCTTAATCTCCTCGCCTGATCTGCGGCCCTTAGTTCGGTGATATCTTCGGATATGCCCAACAAATATTCAGGTTCCCCGGCGGAGTTAAACAAGGGCACCTTGTGCGTATGCAGGGTTCTGATTCCTTTGTTTTTTGTCAGTATGTTTTCTTCGGGAACATCGCCAATAAACTTGCTCCGGATGATTTCCCGGTCTTTTGCAATAAAACCGGCAGCTTGATCCTCCGGGAAGAAATCATAATCATTTTTGCCCAGCAACTCCTCTTTTGAAATGCCCAGCAGTTCTTCGCCTGCCCGGTTGATCTGAATGAACCGCAGGCTCTTTGCTTCCTTGATAAATATCATATCCGGAATATTCTGAATGATCGTATCCAGAAAATTATTAGCCCTGAGTAATTCCTCCTCATTCCGTTTGCGGATGGTAATGTCCTGTACCGTACCGATATTCCAGATGGGTTTTCCATCCTTGTCAAATTCTAAGCTGCTCTCAGCAAATATGTTGTGAATCGAACCATCCTTGTGGATTATTCGATATTCGAGGGGAGGTGAAATGCCCAGGGTCAAGTTGCTGCTGATGCTTTTTCTGAATGACCATACATCATCCGGATGAATCATATTGATAAGTGATTCCGGGTTGTCATCATAGGTTTTAGGATCGACATCAAAGATGTTAAACAATTCATTCGACCACTTTATGGTATTCGTACTGATGTCCAATTTCCAGCTTCCGAGGTGAGCAATCCTCTGGGCTGCAGCCAGGGTTGCCTCCCTGTCGGCAAGTACTTTTTTCGATTCTTCACGCAGGGTAATATCACGGATAATTCCCGTGAAAAATTTACCTGATGATGATTCCCAGGTTGATAATGAAATCTCTATCGGAAATTCGTTGCCGTTTTTATGCAATCCGATTAGTTCAACGGTTTTGTTAAGGATGTGAAATTGTCCCCCATTACGGATGCGTTCAATGCTTTCGGGGTGATGCTGTGCAAACTGTCGTGGCATTATTAACTGCAGATTTTTTCCGATAATCTCTTCTTCATTATAACCGAATATTGTTTCTGCACCTTTGTTCCAACCTACAATTATTCCTTGACTGTTTGATGAAATGATCGCATCGTTTGCCGACTGCGTCAAGGTGTGGAACCGCATCTCGCTTTCCCTGAGCATCTCCTCGGCAAGTTTCCGTTGGGTAAGGTCATGAACAACTGTAAAACGGTAAGTCTTATCATGAACATGTATTTTTTCCGCTGAAAGCGCCACATGCCTGTTGCTGCCATCCTTGGCCTTTAATGTTGTTTCGAGGTTATATTCATTCTTGCCGGGATGCGTTTGCTGTAGAAGGTTTTCCATACCTTCTTTGGTTATAATTCCAAGTTCTACTGGTGTCTTGCCGATTACTTCAACTTTATCAAATCCCAGTAAGGCAGAAAATGCATCATTTACTTCAGTATATTGCCCCGTTCCCGAATCGGTAAGCCCGCAGGCGGAAGGATTGAGATAAAATACTTTTGAAAATTTTTCTTCTGAAAATTTAAGCTTTGAAATATCCTTTGAAACCCCGAATATAACAGGTTTGCCATCCCAGAATCCGGAAGTAACCCTTGTTTCAACTTCGATTTGAACTCCGGATTTCGTCATGAGGGGAATGAGACAAAACCCGGTTATACCGTGCAACATATCATCAATAATACGGCTGGCTTCCTCCCGTCGTTCTGGCGGATGGATCCAGAGGACTGATTTCCCAACGATTTCATCTGATTGATACCCCAGGCGGTTATTGACAGTTAAATTGGTGTGAATAATATTACCTTGCTGATCGATCACAAAAAGGAAATCATCAATAGTGTTAAAGAATGTTTCGTAGTTATGACGGGTTTGTTGCAATAATACCTCAGACTGTACGCGTTGGGTGATGTCATTTACATTTATCAGGCATTGCTTGCTATCTGTAACTCCAATCCCTTCGATATGCACGTGTTTTGGACCATTGCCTTTTATTTCAATGATTACCTCGCAAACTTGTTTAGACTTACGATGAAAGAGATTCTGAAAAAACCGGTTGAAGACCGGACGCGTTTTTACTGAAATAAATGAATTAAAATTATTATGTATCAACCGGGAACGTTCACTTTCAAGTAATCGGGCACCACTGTGATTGAGCTCCTCAATGACCTTATCCTCCGATAGTGTAAAATAAGCGAATGGGGCAAAATCGTAAAGTTGAGCATACTTATCTGAAGCAGTTTCTGCCTGGTAGTTAGCCTGGACAAGTTCATCATTCTGCATCTCCAATTCGACCTGGTGTACCCGTAAATTTTCCTCCATCTCTTTGCGCAAAGTGATGTCTTTGGCAAAACCAAGATACCGGATTTCAGAAAGCTTAACGGCTTCCAAAACCCACCATCGCGTCGTTCCGTCATGGTGTTTGAATGGCAAATCTGTATTGGACGTACCTGTTTCAACCAATTTTCTGAAATGCCCCATGCCTTTAATAAGCGCTTCCTCCGGCAGAATGTCTGTGATTGACATGTTGAGGAGTTCTGCTTTTGAATACCCGGTGATGCGGCATGCAGCTTCATTCACTTCAATATATTTCCCTGTTTCATCAGTGACAAAAACACCATCAGGGGCATGGTCAATATAACTTCTGTACTTCATTTCGGTAGCCGAGAGTGCTGCTTGTGCACTAATCAGTTCCCGACGGTTATTTGCCGCCGTCAGTTCCCGCTCCACAATCGGGATGAATTGGACCATATTGCTTTTCAGAACCCAGTTATTCACACCGGCTTTGATGAGTTCCACAGCTTTTCCCTCCCCTATGGTTCCTGAAATAACAATAAAAGGAATGTCACGGCCATGATCAAGGTGTATTTTTATTGCCTCTTCAGCGCTAAATCCGGGCATGGAATAATCGGAAAGAACCAAATCCCAGCGTAACATATTATTAGCCTTCATCATTTCCTCCGCAGTTTCGACCCGCTGCCAGGTAATATCATAGCCAGCCGTCTGAAGCAGCCTGACATTGAGCTCGGCGTCAGACGGGCTATCTTCGATGATCAGCACACCGAGTTTTTTTTTCATCTCATCCATTTTACACAAAGTTATTTCTTTGAATGAGATACCGGGCTATTTTCTTTTATGGAGCTGAGAATTACGCTGGAATTGGCTTTTGCCGATTCACTTAAACAAAAAGACCTTCAACCGAAAGATATCTTTCTCCGGTATCATAGTTGAAGGTAAGTATTTTAGAGCCTTGCGGAACTTCCTCCAGCTTCTTCGCAACGGCCGCCAAAGAGGCTCCTGTTGAAATTCCGGCAAAAATACCCTCTTCCAATGCAAGTTTCCTGGCAAACTCAAAGGCCTCTTCCTTCCCAACCTGAATCACACCATCAATCAAATCCGCCCTGTAGATCTGAGGTACGAACCCTGCCCCGATTCCCTGGATTGGATGCGGCCCGGGATTTCCGCCACTCAGAACCGGAGACAACTGGGGTTCGACGGCAAATACTTTCAAGTTCTTAAACTTCGCCTTCAGTATTTCAGCAATCCCGGAAATATGGCCCCCTGTTCCAACACCTGTAATGATATAATCCAGGCCATCAGGAAAATCATGTAATATTTCGAGCGCTGTGGTCCTTTTATGTACCTCAACATTGGCCTGGTTATTAAATTGCTGCGGCATCCATGAATTTGGGGTAGCTTCAGCCAATTCTGTTGCCCGTGCAATGGCGCCCTTCATCCCTTTTTCCCTCGGGGTCAGTTCAAATTCAGCGCCAAAAATCGACATGAGCTTCCTGCGTTCAATGCTCATTGATTCGGGCATCACCAGGATCAGCTTGTAGCCTTTTACAGCAGCCACCAGCGCCAAACCCACCCCGGTGTTCCCTGAAGTCGGCTCAATGATGATGCTTTCGGATGTCAGCAATCCTTTTTTCTCTGCATTTTCAATCATCGCAAGGGCAATCCTGTCCTTGATGCTGTTGCCGGGATTGGATCTTTCCAGTTTGATCCACACTTCATGGGATTTTCCGAAAAGCTTATTGATGCGCACGTGCGGGGTGTTCCCTATGGTTTCTAAAATGTTATTTGCTTTCATAGTTATGGATTTTGTTAAATGATAAAATTTAAAGGTTCAGGAAAATTTGAATTGTTTTTTATGATGATCTCGCTTTTATGAAAAACCATGGAATTGGAAGGAATTGATTGCGTAATCCAAACATTGCCTCCAATCACAGAATCATTGCCGATAACGGTATTCCCACCCAGGATGGTGGCGTTGGCGTAGAGCACCACCCTGTCGCCAATAGTGGGATGTCGTTTGATTGCCGCGTGATCCCTGCTTACACTTAATGCGCCGAGGGTAACGCCCTGGTAGATTTTTACGTCATTTCCAATGTTGCAGGTCTCTCCTATTACTACACCTGTTCCGTGGTCGATAAGAAACCTTTCACCAATGACTGCTGCTGGGTGAATGTCAACACCCGTTTTAAAATGAGCATATTCAGCCAGCAACCGCGGAACAACAGGTACCTTGCATATCCATAATTCATGGGCAATCCGATGAATTACAATTGAATAAAAACCTGGATAAGCGAGCAATACTTCATGAATTGACCTTGCAGCAGGGTCAGAATCGAACATTGAGTGAAGGTCACTCAGTAACACTCGGTGAACTTCAGGAAGTCTGCTGAAAAAGGATTCAACACAAATTCCTGAATTTTCAGTGGCTGGTTTTGTTTGCTCTATAAACTGCAGCAGGCCCATTTTCAAATCCAGCTCTTTGGTCAGGAAAATTTCTTCCTCAGCATATTTCGGATGGATGCAAAAAAGCCATTGAAATATTTCGTCTGCCCATCGTCCCAATAGATCCCTGTCGAAGGTGAGTCTTAGTAACTCCGCATTGTTTTTAAAAATCGGATGCATCTGTGTTTTTTCTATTTCTATATCTAAACTTTTCATAGTCATGTATTTTAATTTATTTCTTATCTGCTTTTCGCTGGTGGCGGCCATAAACCCACTTAATACGCAAAAAAAAAGCCCTTCTGCTTTGGCAAAAGGGCTTTTTTGTTTTATAAACAGTTGTTTTAATTCGAACAACAATATATAGTAACACCCTCCCGCCTTAAATGACAGCAACAGCAGCACATGTTACAACACACCAGGGTGTTGGTAAATGTAACAAACTGATTCAGAGGGCTGTGTTTCATTGTTTCAATTGTTGAATGGCAAAAGTATAAATTATTTTCACTAGTGTCTATTAAAAAATGTTAAAAAATTTTGAACTCCAATTGCAACGGTGCAATATGTGATGCTAATCCAGTCCATGGCATTCACATCATGCACAGCTGCTTTTGTGATATGAAACGATACGGGTATCTGGGTTACAATGTCAAGTTGCGTGTGCACCTTGATGCCGGATTTGGTACTTCTGAACCTTGCCCACTCAAAAAGAGACAGACAGAGGTCAATATTGAAGGCTGTTGAAGCCATCCAACTGACCGAACATGAAAACGAGCACCTGGTTCCAGTATGTCAAATTCCATCCTTGGATTCTATCGTTACATATTGTCATGACGTGCCTTTCGAAGTAACGTTTGGGACGAAAATCGGTGATTTAACTGAAAATATATTTGCCGCTGTTCATTGCATGCAACTATTTGGGTTACCACCAAAGGTAATTTGTTCAAAAGTGCGACAAGGTTTTTTTGCAAAATACATATTATTTATGAGTAAGATACGAATGATTTTAACATTTTTAATAGACACTAGTGAAAGAACAGCGTAAACTGGCAGCAAAAAATGCAAAAGGCAAACGTGCTGATGAGATAAGGGCCATTTTATTTTTTCGTAATTTGCAGCTGAATTCCTGAATTGACAGGCAGCAGGCAATATTATTTTGGAACGATGAAAAAAGTACTGACATATTTATTATTAATTGGAGTGTTTGCCTCGCTTACCTGGTACGTTTTGGAAAGAGGCAACCTTTTAGTGCATCAAACTCAGCAAATTTCTGATTCCCGTCAAATCAAATTTGAAGGTAATGCCAAACCGGTAATCATAGACTCGCAAAAGAACATTTATACCCAGTTTTTAACCAATATTAAGTACCCTTTAAGCATTCTGCTACTGCAAGTAATTGTAATTCTATTTACTTCAAGATTGTTCGGCATCATAATCAGAAAATTTGGACAGCAAACAGTAATTGGTGAAATTATTGCCGGGATATTTTTGGGTCCATCTATTTTAGGTTGGTTATTTCCAGATCTGTCGGCGCTTATTTTTCCGCAAAGTTCTTTTCTTTCTCTTCAGTTTCTAAGTCAGATAGGATTGGCGTTTTTCATGTTTGTTGTCGGGATGGAGCTGGATTTAAGTAAATTGAAAAGAAAAACGCATGAAGCAATTATTATCAGCCAGATTAGTATAGCATTCCCATTCTTTCTTGGGACCTGTGTTTCATATTATATCTTCCAGGATTTAGCTCCGAAAAATGTAAGCTTCCTGTCCTTTGCATTATTTATAGGAATTGCCATGAGTATAACCGCTTTCCCTGTCTTAGCAAGGATCATTAAAGAACGCGGCATGAGTAAAACGCCTCTTGGTGTCCTGGCTATTACCTGTGCAGCTGCCGATGATGTAACAGCATGGTGCATGCTTGCAGCGGTGATTGCTATAGTGAAAGCAGGTAGCATCACAAGTGCACTGTTCACCATTGGCCTTGCTATGGCTTATATTGTTTTTATGCTCTATGTAATCAAGCCTTTGCTTAAAAAAATAACAGATAAGCGTTTAGATGATGAGAGTATAGACAAAACTGTCATCGGGATGTCGTTTCTTCTTCTTTTATTATCAGCTTATTTTACCGAAATTATTGGTATACATGCCTTGTTTGGCGCTTTTATCGCCGGGGTTGTTATGCCGAATAATATCCGGTTCAAAGAAATCATGACGGACAAAATTGAAGACGTGAGTACCATCCTTCTATTACCCATATTCTTCGCTTTTACAGGACTTCGTACTCAGATTGGTCTGTTAAACGAAGGCCATTTATGGGTATACTGTGTTTTAATCATCAGTGTTGCCATTATGGGTAAGCTGATCGGGAGCGCTGCTACCGCCAGGTTTATCGGAAGGTCATGGCTAGACTCTCTGTCGTTGGGAGTGTTGATGAACACACGAGGACTGATTGAGCTTATTGTTTTAAATATTGGTTATGACCTGGGTATTTTAGGACCCGAAATTTTTGCAATATTGGTGTTGATGGCATTATTCACCACTTTCATGACGGGGCCTTCACTGGATTTGATCAATCGCTTATTTAAAAAATTCAGCAAAAGTAATGTCGTAACCCCATGAATTATACCTCGCGCAAATGCTTATAATTGGACGGAATAATCTTGAACACCTCGTCCATACGCCCGCTTAGCATCATTTTACAGTTTTTATGATTCTGTTAACTAACTTCTTCCCCGTCAACCCATCTTTCCATCATTACACATTCAAAGGGAGACTGCATTGTGTCGTTGCTAAGATGAATTTCTTTGCCCGGCAAAGGTTAGTCAGTTACCATTAAATTGTGTTACAAAATCATATTAATAAGTTGTATCATTCACACATTAACGGAACACTATCAGTCTGTACGAAAATTTGGTATAATTTTACCCCCAATGGACCAATTACCCACTGCACTATGAAACCTATGAAGGATAAGGATGCTGTAAATCATATGAGAACAGTTGCCACCCAACTTCATGAGATCCTTCCTTGTTATACAGGGATGAAGGTTAAACTTATAACCTAGAAATAAGAAAGTTGTTTTATCTTAAACAGATCAGCAAAGACTTTTCAATAAAAACTCAACCATTAAACTTAAAAATCATGAAAAAAATAACCCCATGTCTCTGGTTCGATCATCAGCTTGAAGAAGCGATTACGTTCTACGCAGCTATATTCCCTGATTCGGAAATCATCAACATCAGCCGCTATCCTGAAGGGACTCCCGACCTTGCCGGAAAGGCGCTGACCGCTATGTTCAGGATTGCAGGGCAGGAATTCATCGGGCTGAATGGCGGCCCGATGTTCAAATTTACCGAAGCTGTCTCCTTTTCAGTGGATTGCAAAAACCAGGAAGAGATCGATTATTACTGGAAAAAGTTATCGGAAGAGGGAGAAGAGTCTCAATGTGGTTGGCTGAAGGATCGATTCGGTTTGTCCTGGCAGGTTGTTCCAACCTCGCTTGGAGAATTACTGTACAATCCTGATCCGGAAAAAGCACAGAGAGCGATGCAGGCCTTGTTTCAAATGAGGAAAATCGATATTGAAACATTAAAACAAGCCGGCCGTTAGTTAAATTTGAATCCAAATCCAAAAATCATATTATGTCGATTAAAAACAAAAAGGAACTGGCGCCTGAACAACAGGCAGAACTATTCAAGATATTAAAAACCCGTTTTGAGAAAAACATGAACCGCCATGAAGGCATTGAATGGGATAACATACAATCAAGGCTGGGTGCATATCCGGTAAAATTGTTGTCGCTCAATGAAATGGAGGCAACTGGCGGTGAACCGGATGTTGTGGGACAAGATCCATCCACAGGTGAATACTTTTTTTATGATTGTTCGGCGGAGAGTCCGAAAGGCCGCAGAAGTGTTTGTTACGACAAGGATGCGCTCGAATCAAGGAAAGAGTATAAACCTCAGTATAACGCAATGGATTTGGCAGCCACCTTTGGCATTGAACTTTTAACTGAAGAACAATACCGTGAACTTCAGAAACTTGGAGAATTCGATACAAAAACATCAAGCTGGGTGAAAACACCTGCAGAGATCAGAAAACTCGGAGGCGCTCTCTTTTGCGACCGTCGGTACAACTGTGTCTTTGTGTATCATAACGGCGCAGAATCTTATTATGCTGCAAGGGGGTTTCGCGGCTTGTTAAAGGTGTGATCCCTGATGGTCGATGCATAGAACTTCCTGTGAAATTCATCAGAGCTTATAATCATTGACCTCTTTCGGATGACAATTATTGATGAAACTGACGGTGGCGACATTTTCAGCGCGTCCTTTGCGGATAAAGATATCGGCGCTCAACGTATATTCATCGCTTCGGTTCGCATCGTACAGCAACAGGTATCCAATGAGGATGTTTGCTGCCATTTCGACCAGCCTGCGTGAATGGAATTCAAAATATTCGTTGTCGCTGTATTCGTTGATCTTTTCCACGGTCCTGGCAAATTGTTCCACCATTTTTTCAAGTGAACTCCGGAGGTATTCCAGTTCGCGTTTCACCGGAAGTCCTCCCCTTTCGCGCATCACAGAGAGATAACCGCCATTCCCAACATATCGGATTGCCGCAACCACCTGTAACTGGGAAGTGCCTTCATAGATCGTTGTGATTCGGGCATCGCGGTATATCCTTTCGATCGGGAAGTCTTTCATATAGCCGGTTCCGCCGAAAACCTGGATGGCATCGTAGGCGATCTGGTTACAGGCTTCGCTGGTATACAGTTTGAGCAGCGGGGTGAACATGTCAGCAAGCCGCTGATAGTTTTTGGATTCCTGGCGTTCGTCAGCCTCGAGTTTGCGCTCCCTCGAAACAAAATTGTAGCATTTATATAGGTCTACATAGCGCGCTGTTTCGTACAGCAGGGAACGCATCCCATCGATCTTCACTTTCATGTTGGAGAGCATCTCGTAAACGGCCGGGTACTTGATGATCGATTTCCCAAACTGTTCCCGTTCGGTGGCATATTTGTAGGCTTCACGGTAAGCAGCCTCGGCGAGGCCGACTGACTGTGAACCAACGCCGAGTCGTGCCGAGTTCATCAGCGACATGACATACTTGATGAGTCCGAGTTTGGTATCACCAATGAGTTTTGCAGGCGCATGGCGGAATACAAGCTCGCACGTAGGTGATCCCTTGATCCCGAGTTTATTTTCGATTCGCCTCACTGTAACTGCTTTATCCTTTCGATCATAGATGAAAAGTGAAAGCCCGCGCGCATCGGTGGTTCCTTCTTCCGAACGCGCCAGTACAAGCGAAATATCGGCGTCGCCATTGGTGATAAAACGTTTTACGCCGTCGAGCAGCCAGCAATGTTTGTGCGTGTCATAGGTGGCTTTCAGCTGTACTGCCTGGAGGTCGGAACCTGCATCGGGTTCGGTTAAATCCATGGCTGCTGTAGCGCCTTGGTTGAAACGGGGCAGAAATTCGGCCTTCAGCTCATCAGAGGCAAACTCGAGGATGGTCTCTGCGCAATCCTGAAGCCCCCAGATATTCGCAAATCCTGCATCGGCCCGTGAAACGATTTCTCCCGACATGACATAGGGCACATGTGGCATATTCAACCCATTGTATTCGCGTGGCAGGGAAAATCCAACCAGGCCTGCCTTTACCAATGCATCGTAATTCTGCTGGGTTCCACGGGCATACTTTACTTCGTTGCCTACCAACTGCGCGCCCTCCTTATCGACAGATTCGGCGTTGGGTCCGATAATTTCACCGCTGATCTCGCCGATGATCTCCATTATTTTTTCATAGCTGTCGATTGCATCTTCGTAATCGAGCGGCGCGAAATCAAATTTATCTTTCTCGGTATAATCGGCCTCCTTCAGTTTTACAACCTTTTCCATCAGCGGATGGGTAAGGTGAAACCTGAGATGGGGATTGTCGTTATAGAAATTTTCCATGGTGATTTTTACTTCGAGTTTTTCTTGTAATACTTGATCATCTTGGGAATTACATCAGCCACAGTGCCAAGGATGGTATAATCGGCAATCTGGTTGATTGGCGCATTGATATCGGAATTAATCGAAATGATCTGCGCCGACTGGTCCATACCGGCACGATGCTGAACAGCCCCTGAAATGCCACAGGCAATATAGAGTTTTGGCCTTACAGTGACTCCCGTCTGCCCTACCTGGCGCTCATGTTCCACAAATCCTGCATCCACCGCGGCACGCGAAGCGCCTACCTGAGCACCCAGGATTTCGGCCAGGTCGAAAAGCAGCTGAAAATTCTGCTTCGAACCTACCCCGTATCCTCCGGCAATAATGACCTGGGCATTCTTGATGTCGATCTTGCTCTTCTCCATGTGCCGCTCGATGATGGTCACTGCGAAATCATCATCCTTTAGAATGCTCCGGGCATCTATTTTATTGAGTTTCCCCTTGTATTTTACCGAATAAACCTCCTTTTTCATCACTCCCTCCCGTACAGTGGCCATTTGTGGCCTTGTTTCCGGGTTGATGATCGTGGCAATGATGTTTCCTCCAAAGGCGGGCCTGATCTGGTACAGAAGGTTCTTGTATTCGGTCTGGGTTTTATTTTCGAAATGGTCGCCGATTTCCAGGCTGGTGCAGTCGGCAGTCAGGCCGCAACGCAGCGCAGAGGCTACCCTTGGGGCAAGGTCCCGGCCAATACTGGTGGCGCCAAAAAGCACTATTTCGGGCTTCTCCTTTTTGAAAAGGTCAATTATGACGGCTGAATGCGGAAGTGTTGTGTATGGAAACAGCTTCTCATCATCGGCGAGGTGGATTACATCCACACCAAAAGGGTACAAAAGGGCATCCGGTTTTGTGACTTTGTGTCCAATCACCACTGCCTCTAATTTAACTTTCAGATCGTCGGCCAGTTTTCTTCCTTTCGACAGCAGTTCTAAGCTGACATCGGCAATGGACCGTTCTTCGGTTACTTCGCAATAGACAAAAATATTGTTCACAGGATTCTGATTTTTGGTATTAATCTGTTTGACTACCCGATGATATGGCTGCCGATGAGGGTTTGCATCAGTTTTTCGATATCCTTGTCGGAACTGTTAAGGATTTTTGACTCTTTGTGCTGAAATACGACATTTTCGATTTTTTTCACCTTTGTCGGGGATCCAGACAGTCCAAGGTTTTCTGTCTCGGCTTTAAGGTCTTCGGCCGACCACTCCTCAATGAGCAGGTAAGGTCGTTCGTTATAGAGTTCGGTGTAGTCCTTGGTTTCATTCTGCAGCTCGGTGACGGTGCGGGCATGCTTGTATTTCATCAGCAGTTTGCCGATGCGCTGGCGGCATGGCGGTGCTGAACTGTGCACCGTGATCAGCGCCGGCAGTGTCGAATTCACCACTTCCACTCCCCGCTCAAGCCTCCGCTTCACAATGATCTTCTTGGCATCAAGCGAAAGGATCTCTTCGGCGTATGTTATCTGGGGAATTCCAAGTTTCTCGGCCGTCTGCGGCCCAACCTGAGCAGTATCGCCGTCAATGGCCTGGCGCCCGGAAATGACCAGGTGGTAGGGGGCCAATTTCCTCACTGCCAGCGATAAAGCATAGGAGGTTGCCAGGGTGTCCGATCCGGCAAACTTGCGATCGGTGATCAGGAAGCCCTGGTCGGCGCCGCGGTACATGGCTTCTCGAATGATCTCGGCAGCACGTGTGGGGCCCATGGTAAGCAGGATCACCTCAGCGTAGGGAATCTTATCTTTGATGCTCAACGCCTGTTCCAGGGCATGAAGATCTTCGGGGTTGAAAATGGCAGACAAGGCTGCCCTGTTGACAGTGCCATCGGCTTTCATGGCATCCTTGCCAACATTCCTTGTATCAGGAACCTGTTTCGCTAGAACTATTATTCTGAATCGCATAAATTATAAACCAGGTTACAAATTTGTATGCTTAAATTCTGTTTTCTGATAAAAGATCAGGAGTGCAAAATTACGACTTTAGGTTATACAAACACGAAAAATATTCATATATAACACATTATCAGCATTTTAAATATAATACAAATTACATATTTAACTATAAGCAAGTAAGTTAACGGTCGAATTAATATCTTAAGATGAAAATTCCTGTTCCTTGTATTTACGAACATATTTCCTATATTTGACCATGCCACTTGAGATACGGATAGTCAAAGATTCAGAATACAAAGAGGTCAATGATTTTTTTAACAAGGCACGCAATATTAACCGCAGGGCCGGGAAAACCGTAAGAAGTTACGATCAATTTTGCTGGGAATTCATGAATGGCCCCGGCGGGAAGGCCATTTATGCCGCAGCATGGGAGGTGGATGAGGGACAAGAACCGGTAATGGTCGGGATTCAGTGCATGATACCCCTACCAATGGTCACTTCTGACGGGCACCGTTTTATGACTGCCAAAGGAGAAGATTCGCTGATAGATATTACCGTCCTCATTAAGTATAGAAACACTGACATTCTGCGGGAGCTGTATATCCTGTTATTCGAAGAGTGCAATCAAAAGGGGATTGAACTGGTATGGGGATTTAATAATATGTATGCCACCAATAAACGCATGGGATTTACAATTCCGGTTAAATCTATGTATCATGTCCTGGTTTTAAAACCAACGCAGGCATTTAAAAATAGTGCACTTCAAAAACATGCTACCTCACCTCTCGAAAAGGCCAGGATCGCTCTTCTCACAGGGTTGTCCTATGTATTTTCATTGAAACGGGCGCTTCTGTACTCTCAAAAAGGAGATTACCAGTTCAATACAGAGATGAGCGACAACACCAGTCTGTTTCAAAGAGTTGCTACACCTGGGAGGCTCTGCTTTTTATGGCAGGATCATTCATATTTAACATGGAGGATATCAGAAAACCCTTACCCTGTAAAGTACAGGTCATACCAGCTTCTAAATCAGGGGAACATTCTCCAGGCGCAGGTGGTCTGCAGTATCAATAACAATGAAGCCTTTATCGAACAAATTTTATTTGACAGAACGTTGAAAATGAGTGCTGTTTACAGTTTAATTAAGAAGGTATTGCAATCACTGAAACAGGAGAATATCTGCATGGTAAGATATATAGGCTTTACAAATAATTTACTCAATCAGCGTGAGATGAAAATGATCAGAAATCTTGGTTTTGTTTATACCAGAAAGGGTGAACATGTTAGTTTTGTAAAGCTGTCGGACGGATTAAAAATCAACCCCGAAAATGTTTATCTTTCCCGGCTTTACAAACAAGGAATAAACTGATTGGTTCTGAAAATCATATCAGCATATACAAACATCAAATTTCCATGACCAACATAGAAAAATACAACAAAGCATTTATTGAAATCTTCGATGTGAAAGAAGCAGACCTACCCAAACTCACCTATCAAAGCGTGGTTCTGTGGGATTCCATGGGGCACATGGCACTTATAACCGAACTGGAAATGGTATTTAATATCATGATTGAAACGGATGACATCATTGATTTTAATTCATATAAGAAAGGATTTGAAATTTTAAAGAGATATGGCATCGGACTGTAATTTGTTAAGCGGTAAAACTGCAGTAATTACTGGATGCAACCGGGGAATCGGGAAGGCAGTGCTGGAAGCATTTTCAGCCAATGGAGCCAACATATTTGCCTGTGTACGAAAAGAAAATATTGAGTTTTCCAGGTTCATCGAACAGCTTTCTGAAAAAAATTCAGTAAACATTTTTCCTGTATATTTCGATGCGGGCAACGTGGACGAAATCAAATCAGGAGTAAAGGAAATTATGGCCTCAAATCGTCCTGTTGATATCCTGGTAAACAATGCGGGAATTGGCTATAGCGCCCTTTTTCAAATGTCGGGACTGGATAAACTGAAAGAGGTGTTTGATGTTAATTTTATTGCGCCCTTCGTACTTACCCAATATATGGTGAAATCAATGGTCAGGCAAAAATCCGGAAGCATCATCAACATTGCCTCCATCGCCGGAATTGAGGGAGCCTGCGGAAGATCTGTTTACGGTTCATCAAAGGCTGCGCTGATGTGCATGACCAGGGTAGTTGCAGCAGAACTAGGCGGAATGGGCATACGTGCAAATTCCATTGCACCCGGTCTCACAGATACGGAAATGCTGTCAGGCATGCCGAAAGAAGCAATTGCTGAAATACTTGACAAGTTGAGCATAAAACGAATCGGAAAACCTTCGGAAGTTGCCGATATTGCAGTTTTCCTGGCATCGGATCTGTCGTCGTTTGTTACTGGACAAGTTATTCGGGTTGACGGAGGAGCTATATGATTACGGGAAGTAATACCATCAGGGAGTGTGAAAATGGGGCCATGCAAATGCGCATCAATGTCCTGAGAATGGCCCACCTCGTGGGATCCAACGGGGCTCATCTTGGTGGATGTCTCTCCATTATTGAAATAATTGCAGCGCTTTATTTTGGTATAATGAAAATAAAACCAGGTGATCCAACCTGGAAAAACAGGGACCGGTTTATTCTGAGCAAGGGAGATGGCACACTGGCTCACTATACAGCCCTGGAAGCATCAGGAATCATCAGCGAGGATCAACTGCTCACCTTCGGAAAAAACGGAGGACCGCTTCCAGGCGCTGCCTCGTTCAACCCGGAATATGGCATAGAATATTCAAACGGGACTTTAGGCTTTGGCTTATCTTATGGGGTTGGGCTGGCCCTCGTTTCAAAAAAGGCTGTAAATCCATTCTCAGTATATGTTTTACTTGGAGATGGTGAATGTAATGAAGGCTCGGTATGGGAGGCCGCCATGTCGGCGTCTCATTTCAAATTATCCAATCTTACAGCCATTATTGATCTTAATTCAATGCAATCTGATGGTAAAACTTCTGATGTTATGAACGTCCACCTTGAAAACATGTGGAAGGGTTTTGGATGGGATGTGATTACCGTAGATGACGGACACTGCATAGTTCAACTTCTGGAGGCATTCCGACAGCCCTCCAATGAGTTAAAACCTCGTGTAATCATTGCTCATACCATCAAAGGGAAAGGGGTTTCCTTCATGGAAAATAACAATACCTGGCACCACAACACGCTTTCAAAAGAGCTGCATGAAGCAGCAGTGGCTGAAATATCAGAAATGAATAACCGGCATGATACAATTTAATTCTTCAAATATCAGGATGTGGTCATTGCTGGGGCAAAGAGGCGCTTTAGGTTTTACCTTGCTGGAGATGGCCAAAGACAAAGAGAAATTAATTGCAATCACCAGCGATCTTACTAAAACCTCCGGACTTGATCGTTTTGGAAAGATGTTTCCTGAAAGATTAATCAATACAGGGATTGCCGAACAGAACATGCTTGGAATAGCCGCAGCATTTGCAAATGAAGGATTTGTTCCGTTTGCTGTCTCTTTTGCTGTATTTTCGGTTTTAAGGGCATGCGAACCCACCCGGCATTTCATGGGATATATGCACAGCAATATAAAGTTAGTAGGGATTAGCTCAGGGTTTGCCACGGGTATTTTTGGGAATACCCATTATGGCAGGGAGGATATCGCCATCATTCGCTCTATTCCCGGCATTGTGATCCTGTCGCCAGCCGATGGCACCGAACTCGTGAAAGCCACTGAAGCAGCATTCAATTTTAACGGTCCTGTTTACCTGCGGCTCACCGGCATTATGAATAACCCGGTAGTTTACAGGGAAGATTATCATTTTGAGCTGGGAAAAGCAATTATACTGATTAAAGGTGCTGATGTTACGATAATCGCTACCGGTTCCATGGTGTACAATTCGCTGAGGGCATCTGAAATTCTGAAGGACCAGGGCATTTCGGCAACTGTTCTTGATATGCATACCATTAAACCATTAGACACCGAAACCATTAATCGGGAAATAAATTCCGCCAGGCTGGTTGTCACGGTCGAGGAGCACTCCATAAAGGGTGGCCTTGGAGGAGCAATTGCCGAGCATCTCTCGTCATACCCTGACCATCCCGGACTGTTGATCCTTGGTATGGAGGATGAATTTCAACCTGCCGGTGATTACCATTACATGCTTGAACAGAATGGATTGCTTCCCGAACAAATTGCATTCAGTATCAGTCAACAGTATCTATTATTAACCTGATAAATCCGGTGTAATGTTACCCTTTCAGGTCTGGCATAATTTGAAGAAAACTGCCGTCATTGCTGATGATGGAACGCAATTTACTTATCGTGATCTCAACGATTTCACTGAATCCGTCAGGGAGATCATACCACATCGCTGCCTTCTCTTTTTGCTGTGTCAAAACTCACCCGGATCTTTATTGGGATATGTTTCCTTTATTTCAGGGGAGATCGTTCCATTAATGCTTGACTCGAAAATTGACAATAAACTTCTTTCCGGCCTGATTAAAATTTATAAACCTCAGTATTTATGGGTACCTGATCATCGTGTTGTTGAGTTTTTACCTGGAAAACCGGTTTTTTCAAAATTTAAGTACACCCTGGTAAAGCTGGATTCATGCAATCACTATCCATTGCATAAAGACCTGGCCTTGCTTTTAACAACTTCGGGAAGTACCGGCAGCTCTAAATTCGTCCGGATCAGTTATGAAAACCTAACCGTGAATGCCGCATCCATTGCTGAATATTTGCTGATAAACGAAAATGAACGGCCCGGTACAACCTTGCCAATGAGCTATGCTTATGGGCTCTCGGTCATCAACAGCCATCTTTTAAAGGGTGCAACCATCCTGTTAACCTCTGCGACCTTGATGGAAAGGGAGTTCTGGACCTTCATAAAAAACAGGAAGGCAACCTCTTTGGCTGGTGTTCCCTATTCCTATAAAATGCTCAAAAAACTTCAGTTCTCCCAAATGGAACTGCCTTCAATAACAACCTTAACCCAGGCAGGCGGGAAATTGAGTCCAGAACTTAGCATTGAAATTTCAAGGTACTGCCTTCAATCAGGTAAAAGGTTTTTTATGATGTACGGACAAACAGAAGCCACAGCTCGAATGAGCTATCTGCCTCCGGAATATTCATTAACCAAACCCGAAAGCATTGGCATAGCAATACCAGGTGGTGAATTCAGGCTGGTTGATGATCAAGGATCTGATATTGAAGCAGATGATCATCCAGGGGAGTTGGTTTACAAAGGTAAAAATGTTTGCATGGGCTATGCAAACCATGGGGATGACCTGGTAAAAAGAGATGAAAATCGCGGTGTGCTGTTTACCGGGGATGTGGCCAAAAGAGACTGCGATGGCTTTTATTATCTCATTGGCAGGAAAAGCAGGTTTATCAAGATCTATGGCAACAGGCTCAACCTGGATGAAGCTGAAAGGCTGCTGGAAAATATCATCCCTGAATGTGCATGTACAGGAACCGATGATCATTTGGTGGTCCACATCACTGACAAGACCAGGATCAATGAAATACAGAAGTACTTTTCTGCCAGGACAGGGTTGAATCCGGCTGCAATCTCATGCAGGCATTGTGCCGAAATTCCCAGGAACCCGGCTGGAAAAACAATTTACGCTGAATTGGATAATTCATGAACATTGCAGAACTATTGAATATTCATCCGTACTCTTTACGCAGGGCCGATAAGGAAAAAGTTCTTGATGCCGCCCTGAATTCCCTGTCGCGCCATCATTATTCAACTTGCGAACCGTACCGCAGGATGATGAATAGTGCTGGTTTTGACCCCCAAAGGGAATATCACTACACTGACCTGATGTTCCTTCCTGTTCAGCTTTTTAAAACGATGGAGTTGTGCAGTGTCGCAAGGGAGGAGACCGTAAGAATCCTATCCTCATCAGGCACCTCGGGACAAAAGCAGTCGAGGATATTTCTTGATAAAGAAACAGCCGCAAACCAGGGTAAAGTCCTTACAAAAGTAGTATCATCCTTCATTGGCACCAGGCGAATCCCCATGCTGATTGTTGACTCAGAAAGTGTGATGAAAAGCAGGTATCAGCTACCTGCAAATACCGCAGCCGTTTTAGGTTTCTCGATCTTCGGCTCGCAACGGACCTTTGTTTTAAATGAGCAGATGGAATTAGACCATCATCGCCTGATGGCTTTTGCAGAAGAGCATAAAAACGAACAAATATTGATCTTTGGTTTTACCTATAAGGTATTCAGGTATTTTTACAAAGAATGCCAAAAGGCCGGTATTAAGCCTGATTTGTCAAATGGCGTGATGATTCATGGTGGCGGATGGAAAAAAATGCAAAGGGAAGCCGTGTCGCCGGCAGCG
The DNA here is from genome assembly GCA_049317265.1 of Bacteroidales bacterium. Lineage (GTDB taxonomy): Bacteria > Bacteroidota > Bacteroidia > Bacteroidales > FEN-979 > CAIVAT01. The sequence goes on along the minus strand of JBMOIP010000041.1, from coordinate 10,305 downwards.
TTTAAAAAACTGGGACAGGATGTTTGCGGGCTGCAGAGGGTACACGATTATTACGGGATGGTTGAACAAACCGGTGCAATCTATATGGAATGTGAGGTTGGGCACTACCATGCTTCAATTTTTTCTGATATCATCATTCGCCGGTCCCATGACTTTTCAGCGTCCGATATCGGAGAGGAAGGCATCATTCAGTCCCTTTCAATCCTGCCGCACAGTTACCCCGGACATTCAATACTCACAGAAGATAAAGGCACCCTGCTCGGAGAAGATGATTGCCCTTGTGGTCGTTCAGGAAAATATTTTAACATTGCAGGCCGGCTGGAACAGGCCGAAATAAGAGGTTGCAGCGATACCCATGACGAAAGTTTTGCATGACATCGGTTTCCTTTACCCGAAGGAACCCAATATGGATTGTTTGCTTCAGGCCCGCCCGGAGGAACCTTTCTCAGTGAATGCTCTGGATTATCTGCAGGCATTGTCACAGATCCTGAATAGATATGAGGGAATAAAAAACTATCCTGACGTAGCAACCTTCGCTTTTTTTTGCAGAAGGTCAAACCTTATCCAGTTAAAAAAGAGATATTACCCCGGAAACACCTTCAGATCAGGCAGGGGCCTTCTGTTCCACATCACGCCGTCCAATGTGCCTGTTACTTTTGCCTACTCATTGGTATGCGGAATACTTTCAGGTAATGTCAACATTCTTAAGGTATCTTCACGGAGTTCAGTGCAGGCAGATATCATCTGCCATGCCATTACAGAACTCAGTAAGGAGAAGAAGTTTCAGGCATTATCCTCCCGTATTGCGATTGTTTGTTATGATGTAACAAGCCCGGCCACAGCATATCTCTCCTCAATTTGTGATGCAAGGGTCATCTGGGGTGGCAATGCTACGATTGAAGAGATCAGAAAAAACAGGTTGCCTGCCCATGCATTTGAAGTAACCTTTGCTTCGAGGGAGACGCTTTGTGCCATCAATGCAGATCAGTTTGTCATGGAAAAATCACCGGAACAGGTTGCCTCAGGGTTTTACAACGACACCTACCTGTTCGACCAGAAGTCGTGCACATCGCCCCATCTAATCATCTGGCTCGGCACTGTTGAAAATGTTGAAACCGCCAAAAGGATTTTCTGGAATAAATTGCACGACCTTGTAAAGGCAAGATACATTTTGCTTCCACATGCTGCAGTGGAAAAACTGGCAGCTTTTTATACGCAGTCGACATATTCTGAAAGTGTAATAAAAGTTGAAATGCCCGATAACCTTATCTGGAGAACTGAATTGAAGACGTTGACAAAAGAGATGGAAATCTGCCGTTGCACCGGTGGCTATTTTACAGAATATCATGCCTCTTCTTTCTCCGAACTGTCAGAGATAGTCTCCTGTAAATATCAAACCCTCTCCTATTACGGAATTGAAAACGAGGAATTGATGAAGGTCATTTCGAAGAGAGGGCCCCACGGAATTGATACCATTGTTCCCATCGGAAGAACCCTTGACTTTTCATTAACCCGTGACGGATATAACCTGATTGATGCACTTTCAAGAGAAATAGCCATAGCATGAAGATCCTGTTTCTTACCCGGTGGTACTTACCTTTTTCGGGGATCTTTGTCGAACGTCATGCAAAGGCAGTTGCCTTATACAATGATCTGGTGGTGCTTGCTGTTTTACCGGGAGAACACAGCTCGTCTCTGAAACCGGTCATCGAGGAACAGCCGGGCCAGTCGGGATTCACTGTTGTCCGTTACTTTTACCGCCCTTCGCGGTGCAGGATTGCCATGATAGCCGGTTTGATCAATCTTCTGAAATTCTTCGTATGTTCCGTATCCGGGTATCGGTTTGTTGCAAAACAGTATGGTTCATTTGATCTTATTCATGTTCATATTCTCACACGAACGGCAGTACCTGCTTTCCTGGTAAAACTGCTTACCGGAAAGCCCTATATCATCAGTGAACACTGGACCAGGTACATCCCTGAAAACTGGGGGTTTACAAATATTTTCCGGCGAATTCTGACAAGGCTTTTCGTCAGGCACGCAGCTGCAGTCACCACTGTCAGCGATTTCCTCAGGACAGCCATACTGGATTGCGGGCTCAGGAATGAAAAGTTTGTGATCATTCCCAATGCCATTGACACCGTTAGGTTCTCCCCTGCCGGGAATCGTCCTGCCATTCTTAAAAAAAAGATACTCCATGTTTCAACATTGCATGAGCGGGCCAAAAATATCCACGGCATCCTGCGTGTGATCAGCATACTAGCTGAACAAAGGAGTGATTTTGAAGTTCTGTTCATCGGGGGTGAAGAGCCTGCCCTGGGTAAAGCAAGAATGTATGCGTCCGAACTGGGACTTGAAATCCCCAATGTAATATTTAAAGGTCCTGTGCAACCTGGAGAACTTGCCGAAATTTACAGGGAATCATCATTCCTGCTGATGTTCAGTAATTTTGAGTCATTTTCCGTTGTCATACCTGAAGCCCTCTCCAGCGGTATACCGGTACTTGCAACATCTGTGGGAGGTATTCCTGAATACTTCAACAACAAGGCCGGCAGGTTAACCTCACCGGGAAATGAACCGGAATTGCTGAACAATTTGAATTTTATGCTGGATCATTTCCAGTCATTTGACCCTGAATACTTAAGCAGTTTCATTGAACAACGGTTCGGGTTGCAACGGGTTGGGAAACAGTTTGATGACCTTTACCGGTCTGTTCTAAAAAAAGCAGTTAATAAATCGTGTTGAAAAGATAACCGACCATGATGATCCCGAGGGTAACTACCCCTGTAAATATCATTAATAGCCTTACTTTCAACACCTTTCTCAGAATGATCATTTCGGGTAAGGACAAACCAATTACGGCCATCATGAAAGCCAGTGCAGTGCCGAGCGGTACTCCTTTTTCGATCAGAACGCTCACGATCGGAATGATGCCGGCTGCATTGGAGTATAACGGAACCCCGATCAATACAGACAATGGCACCGAATACCAGGTCGATTTTCCCATGAGGTTTGCCATTAAGGTCTCCGGGACATATCCATGAACTGCGGCACCAACACCAATACCTATGAAAATGTATATCCACACTTTACCTACAATCTCTTTCACCGCATCATAGCCTGCCCGGATTCTGTCGTTAAGTAATGTCTCTGGTTCCTCACCTTCCGAATGACCAGCTTTGATTTCGTAAACCCAACTCTCTACATACTTCTCCAGTTTGAGTTTACCGATAACCCAACCGGCCAGGATGGCAATGACCAGCCCGGTACCAATGTAGATGGCCGTTACTTTCCAGCCAAACATTCCGAACAACAGGATCACCGCCACCTCGTTGATCATGGGTGCTGCAATGAGGAATGAAAAAGTCACACCAAGGGGGATTCCCGATTCAACAAAACCGAGAAACAATGGTATCGCTGAACAGGAGCAAAACGGCGTGACAATGCCCAGAAGGGAGGCCATGATATTCCCGGTAAAAAGTGATCTGCCTTCCAATGCTTTACGGGTTCTTTCCGGCGTGAAAAAACTACGAATGATTCCTACCACAAAAATGATTAAAACCAGTAAAAGCAGAACCTTAGGTACTTCAAAGATGAAAAACCGAAGGGATTCGGTAAGGCGGTTGCCCTGGGCTAAAATGAAAATGTCATTGATCAACCAATTGGTAACAGGTTGGAGATTAAAGTAGATAACTATCCAGAGTCCAAGGAGAATGATTGGCAAAAGCCATTGGTATGATTTCATTTTTGTTTGTTGGCAATGATTCGTTTTTCGTAGAAACACGAAATTAAATGGAAAAAAATTACTTTTTACTGTTCCGCTTCCTGAGTTGACACATTCACGATCCTGAGAGTTGTTCGCTGCTATCAATGATCAGAGGCATTTCATCCCGCTCCCACTCCACCATTCCCCCTGCAAGGTTTGCTACCATGTCGCCAAGCCCCTTCTCAGAAAAAAACTTCACAGCTTCTTTACTGTGTATTCCGGAGCAGTCGGCCAGGATCATTGGCTTTCCCAACGGCAGCTGAAGATAATTCTCTTCAAGAATCGTGAAAGGACAATAGATAATTTCCGGGACACAAGCCCTTTTAAAGCGATTCATATACTCTTCACGAACATCGATGAGTACGGCTCCTTTCCGGCAAAGTTCAACGGCCTGTCTTGGGGTCACATTCAACATACCACCGCCTTCAAAACCAGTATTTGCGAAAAAAATGTCCATGTCAAGTGAAGAAAATAACAATGTAATAGATGCCGGTAAGGATGAAAAAAACAGCAACGACTCTGCGGAACCACAATTCAACAATTTTGATCCGGTTATATAGTTTTCCGACATTACCCACGGCATACGCCAGCAACCAGGCAAAAATGATAACCGGCAATCCGGTGGCAACGGCAAAAACAATGGGAAGATATAAACCACTGATACTTGTAATAGTGATAGGGATCAGCATGGCAAAATAGAGTACCCCGCTGTATGGACAAAATGCCATGGCGAAGACCATCCCAAGGAGCAGTGTTCCCCAATAGCTGCGCTTGCTGTGCTCTCCGAGTTTTTCAGTTAGTCCTGAAACTCCGGGAAATTTCACCTTGATAATGTCCAGCATCAACAGCCCGATGATGATCAGCAAAGGTCCCAGGATTTTCTCCCCCCATCCCTGGAAGAGCATGGTAACATGCATTTTACTGGCGCCAAGGAACAGAATCACACCCAAACCGGTGTATGAAATTGCACGGCCAAGGGTGTAAACCAATCCTTTAACAAATACCCGCCGTCTGTTCTCAATATCACGGCTGATAAACCCGATTGCAGAGATGTTGGTTGCAAGCGGACAGGGACTGATGGCTGTCATTAATCCCAGGATAAATGCTGTAAGCGCCGCGTACTGTGAATTCTCAAGAATTGCCTGTAGATATTGCATGGTTCACAGGTTCGTTATTTCAAGAGCCCATCCATCGCCTTCTTTATCTCAGCCTTCAGTTTTGCAGGGCTGTCGTTGGCATACATAAATCCTTTATCTGTAAGGTCTACACGTTTATCCCCGGAGATGATAATCAGGGTTTGACCTTCGATTTTATACTTTGCCCCGACAGCCTCACCTGCCTTTTCATCAAGGTTGACACTTTTGAAGGAAACTTCACCGCTTTTCACCAAGGAAGCGAACTGAGATTCCACGGCCTCCTTCGATACCTTTTCCACGTTGTTGCAGGTCATGCAGCGCCTGGTGAAATGGAAATAGTAAACAACAATGTTTTTAACTGTTCCTACGGAGGGTAAACTGCCTGCAACCCATGAGGAATTGGCGTTACCGGTAAAATTGCCAGTTGTCATGATGAGAACGAATAGCAATCCGAAGAGTTTTTTCATATTGGTTTTTCTATTTGGTTAATAACTGTTTGAGTTCATCGGCAGAGGGAACACGGCCTTTCAATATCACCTTTTCATCCACCACCAGAGCAGGAGTTGACATTACACCATATTTCATAATCTCCATGATATCCTCCACTTTGGTGACAGTGGCGTTGATTCCATGTTTCTCCACCACTTCGCGGGTCAGTCTGTCCAACGATTTGCATTTTGCACAGCCGGGACCTAAAATTTTGATTTCCATGTTTGTTATTGGGTTGATAGATGAATAGTGTTAAAGAACCAGGGTAACCTGAGATATACAGTTATTTCCGGAAGAATCCGTCGAACATCATCCTGGCTTCATCCCAGTTCTGTTTATTGATACAATATTTTATGTAAGGCGGATTGATCTCTCCCTGGATTAGTCCGGCATTTTTCAACTCCTTCAAATGTTCTGAAAGTGTAGAACGTGCAATTGGAATATCCTCAGCCATGTCGCCACTATAGCAGCACTTGTCGATATTATCGGAAAGGAAATCAAGAATGAACACCCTAGCCGGGTGTGCAACGGCTTTCGCATAACGGGCCATTCTCTCCTGCGATTCTGTATAATATTTCTTTGGAGGGACCATTTCGTTTTGTATTTCGTAGAATAACGAAACAAAGATAAGATAAATTCCTGCGATTTTCTGTTGAATAATGAAAAAGTCGGAATGTCGTCAAACAGCCATTCCCTGTTGCCCGGGTTTTCAATTGATAAGATCCTTTTTCTTCTGAATTCCGGGGTAACCATTTATGGTGAATTCCGTAACACAGAATTACGGATTTCCACCATTGACTGTCATTTTTTTCCTGGATATCTTTACTGGTTATTGATTCATTTTATAAGATTAGTCAGCAACTTAGCTGCATTAGATACTAACTGACCACACTATGAAACGGTTTCTGAAGTTCGGGACGAAGCTTATCCTGGTTTTCACTTTCGTCCTAGCTGTTCTTACATCAGCCGGACAGGCAATTTCAAGGCATTTCAAGGATCATCCGAAAATCAATTCCTCCTGGATAAAAATGATGGAGGATCCGACTGCCAACTTTCACCAGACCTTGCGTGCATTTGACGATAGCAGGAAGGATAATGCAAAAACCAGTTTCAATGGGGGGAAGGTTTTCCAGCAGTGGGCATACATTATGCGCGGCAGGGTAGCCTCCGATGGTGCCAGGCCAGCCCCGGATGAAGTTTTCAATGAGTGGAATTCATTTACCTCCGCCAACCATTCACCGGCTGGAAACTGGGTGTCAATGGGACCATCAACAGTTCCGGTACCCGGATCAACAGGCTATTTAGGTATTGGAAGATTGAATGTGGTTGCTTTTCATCCCTCCGATCAGAACAAAGTATATGCCGGCTCTCCTTCAGGCGGATTATGGATTACCAGCGATAATGCAGCGACATGGACCCCTGCGACCGATTACCTGCCAACCCTGGGAGTTTCTGCAATTTGCATAGACTTTTCAAATCCGGATGTTATCCTGTTGGGAACAGGTGATCGTGATCATGGCGATGCGCCGGGTATGGGTGTTTTTAAAAGTACCGATGCAGGGGCAACATGGTCGGCCTCTAAAACCGGAATGGGGAATGTTACTGTTTGCAAACTTATCCAGAGTCCCGCAAATTCACTGATTGTTATGGCTGTTACTACAAGTGGCATCTTCAGGTCAGCTGATGGTGGCTCGCTCTGGTCATTTATTAAAGCAGGGAGTTTTAAAGATATTTGTTTTAAGCCAGGCAACCCGGATATTGTTTATGCAGCTTCGATGGGAAATTTTTACCGTTCTTCAGATAACGGCCGCTCTTTCAGCCTGATAACCGCAGGACTCCCCTATGTGGAATTTCCTATTGATGAACGCGGTGCCATTTCAGTGTCTGCAGCCAATCCAAGTTATGTCTATTTCATACAATCTAATTCCAGCGGGGGGTTCCAGGGTGTTTACAGGTCAAATGACAGCGGGTTGACATTTTCCACAAGGTCCACATCTCCCAATATCCTGGATGAGTCATGTGACGGCAGTGGCACAAGTGGCCAGGGATGGCATGATCTGGCAATTGCGGCAGATCCCTCAAATGCAGATATCCTGTACACTGGAGGAATCAATGTATGGAAATCATCAGACGGGGGGGCTACATGGGTCATAAAATCACACTGGAATGGTGATTGCAGTGTGGCTCCAGTTCATTCTGAGTGCCACTTTCTTGGGTTCTCACCTGTTAATGGAAGGTTATATGCTGGTAACGATGGTGGCATTGTTTATTCGACCACCGGTGGAAATACCTGGACAGATTGCACGGCAGGGATGGCAATCGGACAGATATTCAAAATTGGGCAGGGGCAGACAGATCCATTAAAAACGATCTGCGGCTTCCAGGATAACGGATCCCATACCCTGTTATCAACTGGATGGGTAGCCACAGGTGGTGTGGATGGAATGGAATGTGCAGTAGATTATCAGAATTCATCCTACACATATCATTCGCAGTACTATGGTTCGATTTTTCGCAAAGTAGACAATGCCAGTGAACTTAGGATTGCCGGGAATGGTGTTTTTGGAATCACGGAGTCGGGAGGCTGGGTCACACCGTTTCTGCTCAGCGAATCAGATCCTAAAAAAATGTTTGCCGGATTTCAAAATGTCTGGCGCTGCAACGATGTAACAGTTAGTTCGCCGGTTTGGACAAAGATATCATCAAATGAGACTGCCGATTGTTCAGTTCTTGAACAATCGCCGGCCAACCCGGATATTTTATATGTCGTACGCAACGATTCGCTTAAAAGGAGCGACAATGCAAATGCATCGACCCCAACCTGGACCTTGTGTACTTTGCCGGGAGGTGTCACGCCTACCGACCTTGAAGCCCATCCAACCAATGCAAACACCATTTACGCTGTATCAGGAACAAAAGTTTACAAATCAACTGATAAAGGTAGTTATTGGTCTCTTGTGCCCGGAGCCCTTCCAGATATCCCGATCAATACGATCGTTTACGATAAAAACAGCAATGAAGGACTATACATTGGCACCCAAACAGGTGTTTTATATAAAAGCGCTACCATGTCAAACTGGGCGCTATTTAACACCAACCTGCCTGCCGTGGATGTAAGAGAACTTGAAATATATTACAATGCAACACCTTCAAACAATAAGATCTTGGCAGGCACATTCGGCAGGGGGCTTTGGAAATCTGATCTCTATACGGCACCCGCTACAGCGCCTGTGGCAAGTTTCACTTCAGTTCCGCTTGTTCCATGCCAGAGCCAAACGGTACAATTTTCCGATCTTTCGGCAAACAATCCAACCTCATGGGCATGGACCTTCAACCCATCGAGTGTAACTTATATTAACTCCACCTCCAGCACTTCACAAAATCCACAGGTACAGTTCAATACAACTGCCTCTTATTCCGTCCAGCTGGTTGCAACCAACAGCTATGGTTCATCAAACATCACAAAAGCAATTTCAGTTGGAGGAACCTCCTCTCCCCTGGTTGAATCATTTGAATCGGGAAATATTCCGGTTAGCTGGGCCATTTACAACCCGGATGGATCAACAACATGGAAAATAACGAATGCCTATGGTAATGGCGTGAGTTCCAACGCAGCTTTCATGGATTTTTACAGCTACTATTCAGCGAAAATAGGCCAGGTTGACGAAATGATTACCGAACCTGTCAAACTGTCGGGAACTGTCAACCCCTATCTTACCTTCAAGGTTGCTTACCGCCCATATCCCGGGGTAAGTGATACTTTAAAGATTTTTCTTTCCACAAACTGCGGCAATTCATGGAGTTCGACACCTGTATATAACAAATCGGGCATTACACTGGCAACAGGGGCAGAACTTTCAACTCCATTTATTCCTTCGTTATCAGCAGATTGGCGCAAGGATTCCATCAACCTGGCTTCGTATATCAATGGCTCAGTCCAGGTGAAATTTCAATCGATCAGTGGCTATGGAAACAATCTGTATGTCGATGATATTTTTATCGGAGAGCCGGCTCCTTCCATCACTGTAATCTCCCCGGATGGTGGAGAGAACTGGCAGCAGGGCAGCCTTCATACAATCTCATGGGTTGATAATATCAGTGAAAATGTTAAAATTGAATTATATAAGGCTGGCGTTTTCAATTTGACAATTGCAGCCTCAACGGCTAGTACAGGAAGTTTCGCATGGACTGTCCCAGCCTCCCAGGCACCTGGTTCTGATTATACCATTAAAATCACAAGTGTTACCAACAGTGGCCTTTACGATGTAAGCACTTCGAGCTTTTCCATTTCATGTGTTACGTTCATTGCCGGAACAATTGCGGCAAACCAGAACATCTGCACAGGAACAGCGCCATCACAACTAACCGGAACGGCACCTACAGGCGGTACCCCCCCATACCTGTATCAATGGCAGAGTTCAACTGACAATATAACCTTTGCTGCAATTGCAGGAGCCACAAACCTGAACTATACACCAGGGGTATTAGCCACTACATCCTACTTTCGCCTGGTGCAAACCTCGTCAGGAGGGTGCGGTTCCCTGACTACGAATGTTGTGACCGTAACAGTAAACCCATTGCTGCCGGTTAGTGTTTCGGTTGCAGCTTCAGCCAACCCGGTGTGTGCCGGAACGTCTGTCACCTTTACGGCTACTCCTGTCAACGGAGGAACAACACCCTCTTACCAATGGAAAATCAATGGAAGTAATGTAACAGGTGCCACAAATGCAACCTATTCCTTTGTTCCTGCTTCAGGCAACACAGTCGCATGTGTGCTGACCTCCAACGCAACCTGTCCTACCGGTAATCCGGCTACCTCGAATACCATTACCATGACCGTGAATCCTCTGCTGCCGGTTAGTGTATCGGTTGCAGCTTCAGCAAACCCGGTGTGTGCCGGAACTTCTGTCACCT
>JBMOIP010000040.1:0-40917 GCA_049317265.1 Bacteroidales bacterium | reverse complement strand
ACAGGGGTGGTCAATTTGGATCGGCAGAGACTGGTCAAAGTGAATGGTTTATCCACACTTTCCAGCTCTTTTTGTGATAATCAATACCAACATAAAATGATTGGTCTTTGAATGATTCTTTCGTAATTTCGTGTCGCATAAGCTAAGTTTTTAAATGGTTTTCGTTTCCGCAAATTCAAAAACCAAATTAGAAATTTTAGCTTGTGCTTTTATTTTGCAAACATAATACCTCTGTGTAATTTTGTTTCACTGAGTACCACTGAGAAACCGCACAGAGCGCCACAGAGAGGAATTTATATATCAATTATTAAAATAGAAAAAAAAAGTTAAGGCATCAGCAGTATTTTCTAATTTTGGATCAATTGGAGAACGGTGATTGGGATAACGAGGTTTAAACAAGACAGCAATAAAAGTGACCTTCAGATGACAAGGCAACGAAATTCCCGGGAGTTCGCAAAGCGTTAGCGCAATTTATTACGACCATGAAAAAGATCAAATTTATACTCTTACAAACATCTCTACTCCTTTGTTTGTTCCAATATTCGGTATCCCAAAATTCACCAGAAAACAAAACTTTCCGAATTATTGGATACTACCAGGGAGGGTATGGAGATGTGAATAATTATGAATACCGGAAACTTACGCATGTCATATTCTGCTTTACCGATCTTAAGGGAAACAAGATCTCATTAAAGGATACGGCAGATGAAAGAACACTCAGTCGTTTGGTCGCTCAAAAACAGAAACACCCTCAGTTAAAAGTTTTGATCTCCTTAGGGGGATGGAGCGGATGCGCAACTTGTTCCCCGGTATTTGCTGTTGACAGCAACAGGAGAATTTTTGCCAGGTCGGTCAGAGATTTTATTGTGCGCTATGGCCTCGATGGCATTGATCTTGACTGGGAAAGTCCGGTGATTGGTGGTTATAAAGATCATCCGGCAATTCCGCAAGACAAGGACAATTTCACCTCCCTGGTTAAAGAACTCCGGCATGCATTGCCCCTGCCATACATTGTTTGTTTCGATGCAAATAGTTTTCCTGAATACATTTTAACATCAGTCGACTGGCCCCATGTAATGCCGAATGTGGATTTTGTAAATTTGATGACCTATGGTTTACCCAATGATAAACCTGGCCATACAGGACATCATACGGCCTTATATTCATCTCCTTTCCAAAAAGAAAGTGTTCAGAGTGGTGTTAACTTGCTCGACTCATTAAAGGTACCTTTGGATAAAATAGTAATTGGGGCAGCATTCTATTCGTTTGTGGTTGTCAACGCAGACTCTGTTAACTTTGGGCTGGGTCGTCCCGGGAAAGTTAAAAATTCCCCTGATTTTCGTACGACAATAAAAAAGTTCACGGCAGAAAACGGCTATCAAACGTATTGGGATACCATTGCAATGGCGCCTTACCTGTATAGTTTTAAAGAAAGGACGTTTATCACTCTTGACAACAAAGAATCATGCCGCCTAAAAACCAAATATGCAATTGATAACAAGATGGGAGGAATCATGTTCTGGCGGTTGAATGGTGACGCACATGAAGACGGGTTGTTAAATGCGATTTATGAAACAAGGCAAAGCAACCGTTAATGATAATTCAAAACAACTGACAAATGAGAACTCGCCTGTTATTTATTTTAATGTTCATTATGGGTTCAGCAAGTCATGGACAAACCATATTTTTGAAATTCGGCCCCTCTTTTTCAAAAATCACTTCAACAGCCACCCCGGGGGCAAGTCCTGTCATTGCTGAAAAAGGCATTGTTGGTTTTGATGCAATCGCCGGTGTTAATTATTTAAACCGGCACTATTTTTATCTCAGCTCCGGTATCGGATTTCTCCAGGGTGGAGGGGAGGAGGAGCTGGTATCTTTTGGCTCGCCTTATGTAGATGAGAAAGTCACTGTCAGGCTGAATTTCATGACCGTAAACACGACCTTCAACCTTAAAATCCCCATAAAAGAGATCATTGAACCCTACATTTTTGCCGGTCCAAGGATGGATTACCTGGTTTCGTACAGCCACCTTGATGAATTGTTCAACACCCATCCCGGGAAGAATTACATCATCTATGGGGCCTTGCTGGGAGGCGGGATAAATTTCAAGTTTAAAAAAATTCAATTCGGACTGGGTTGTGATTACTATTTGAACCTGACTAAAATTGTTGACAATCAAAAACATGATGAACAGGTTTCTGTTAATACCTTTACAGTAAATGCTTTGATTGGGTATACATTTTAAAATTGAAAGATGAAAATCTCTAACTTGTTTGTAGGAATTGGATTGATGATCCTGAGCATCGGTCACTCCCATGCTCAGAACTGGGCGCCCGTCGGTGCAAAATGGACCTATACGCTTACCTTTGCTTTCTCCCCGGATGTGGATACGCTGGTTGTCAGATCGGTTGGTGATACAATAATCCAGGGGAAACAATGCAGAAAACTTCATAAAAGCATGATTGTGTGTGACCTGCGGGGCGCCGATGAATATATGTATGCTGACAATGGCCGGGTCTGTTTTTATGATGCCTCACGGGAGGAATTTCAAATGCTGTTCGACATGAATGCTCAGGTTGGAGACACCTGGTCCTGGCGCACGGGCAATTTACCCTTTCAGGATTCCGTTGTAGTAAAAGTAGATTCAATATCAACCATGCTGATCAATTCGATAAATTATAAAGAGTTATTCGTTAAATACCTGAACGCTGCCTCTCCCTGGTATACAACCGGGAGCGGCAGGATTATTGAAAATATCGGAGATGATTATTACCTTTTCCCCTGGGTTTTCGGGGCATGCGACGGATCCTTTGGCGGTCCGTTGCGTTGCTATGATGACAATTTTATGGGTCATTACGAAACGGGTGTTGTCTCTGATTGCAACTACAGGTCAGTCGGGATTCATGAAAATTCTGCATTGAAACCTCGAATTTCGATTTTTCCCAATCCTGCCAAAGACGAGGTTTTTGTTGAATTAAAGGAAACCGGGGAATCATGGTGTAAAACTGAAATTTTTAATCTTTTAGGGACAAAACTGGCCAGTGGCACTTATCCGGCTCAGAATTATTCATTAGATATAAAGAAGTTCCCGGCAGGACTTTATATCCTAAGTGTCAATGTAGGCGGAATGGCCTGTAATTACAAACTATTTATTGAAAAGGAATGAAGGGACATTCAGTAACACAGTTATTGCCAATCCTTTTTTCATTTGCAGTAGTTAAGTTTTAAAATAGTTTAACTTTTTATATGCAAATGAATATAAAATTTGTTAATTTGTTGAATTTATATCTATTTGCATATAAAAAACAGGTATTGTTCTTTTTTATATGTAAAAGCATATAAAAAATTGTATTTTTGTTAAATTTATATTTAAAAGCATATAAAATGAACTTGATAGCGGAGTTTGTAAAAAAAAGGAGAAAACAATTGGGGCTAACACAGGATGAATTTGCCATGAAAGCAGGGGTGGCATTGACGGTAATCAGAAAAATTGAGCAAGGCAAAGACAGCCTGAGTTTATCAAAGGTTAATCAGGTATTGATGATGTTTGGCCAGGTTTTAGGCCCGGTAAATGAAAAGGAACTATGCGACAAGCCACAATAAAGTACAACAATATTCAAGCGGGTATTTTGAGAGAACTGGATAGTGGTGAATATGAGTTTGTATATGACGAACGCTATATTCAAGACCATCGTGATTTATTCATTACCTTCCAAATGCCCGTACGGTCAATGCCGTATACAAGCAAGAGGCTGTTTTCTTTTTTCGATGGATTAATTCCGGAAGGTTGGCTATTGACAATTGCTTCAGAAAGCTGGAGAATAAACAAAAACGATCGCATGGGGCTGCTTCTTGCCTGCTGTCAAAATACCATCGGTGCTGTCAGTGTCCACCCGGTAAAAGAGAATGGTGATGTATAAATGTTTATATTGTTACCAGGAAATAGATGCAACAGTTGCAGTGGATTACCATCCTGAATGTATCAAAGCTTTCTATGGAACTACTTTTGCCCCGGCTTTGCCGTACCGGTTAGATGAAATGGAAAAACTGGCAAAGGAAGCGGTAGAATTGTCGGTAACCGTTCCGGGTGTGCAGCCTAAATTATCGCTTGGCTGGATAAAAAGCAAATTAGCAGATGGACACAATGGCCGTTTAACCATTATGAATGCCCTGGATGGATTGTATATTTTAAAACCGCAAAATCCGCAATACAACCAAATGCCTGAAAACGAGCACCTGTCTATGAAATTGGCAGAGCTGTTCAAAATAGATGTGGTGCCTTCCAATATGATTCGTTTGGCGTCGGGTGAATTGTGTTACATTACCAGGCGAATCGACCGGGGAAAAGATAACGCCAGGATTCACATGATCGATTTCTTGCAAATATTGGAACTGGAAAGCAAGTATTTAGGCACCATGGAACAGCTTGGTAAAGCCATTGGGGAATTATCGGTAAATACTTTATTGGACAAGTTGCGATTTTTTGAACTCACTTTATTCAACTATATAATTTACAATAACGACATGCATTTAAAAAACTTCTCGATGTTGTTGTCAGATATGGGATGGGTGCTGTCGCCTGCTTATGATTTGTTAAATGTAAAAATCATCCTGCCAAACGATGAGGAAGAGACAGCGCTTCTGTTTGGAGGTAAAAAGAAAAATTTCAATAAAGGTTATTTTGATAGGTTTGGTGTGGTTTTGAAATTGAATGAAAGGCAAATCAATTCTGTTTACAGGAAATTGGATACATGGTTGCCCAAAGCCATCGAATTAATAGATGCCTCATTTTTAAATGAGATTAATAAACGTCATTACATAGAATTGATAACGCAGCGTACCAACTTGTTTAGGTGATCGATTCCTGAATTTCCATTATGTTGATGCCATTCCGCAGACCGATAGCACAATAAACATCCGCATTCACGTTATGGGAATTTAAACAAACACACTGACATGATAGACAATATAAAAATCACAGAAACGAAAATTCTTTCTGACAATTGGTACGTACTAAAAAAAGTAACCTACGAATACACAAAAAAGGATGGTGCAAAACTGACCCAAAGCCGGGAGGCCTACGACAGGGGAAACGGTGCGACCATTTTGCTTTATAACAGGGAGCAAAAAACGGTAATTCTCACCAGGCAGTTTCGCCTTCCAACATTTATCAACGGGAACGAGTCCGGAATGTTAATTGAAGCCTGTGCCGGATTGCTTGACAAGGAGAATGCGGAAGAGTGCATCAGGCGGGAAACAGAAGAAGAGACCGGATACAGGATCACGGAAGTACGCAAAATATTTGAAGCCTATATGTCGCCGGGTTCGGTAACGGAAATTCTATATTTCTTTGTTGCCGAATATGCAAAAGAGATGAAAGTAACCGACGGTGGTGGCGCTGAACACGAAGAAGAAAATATTGAAGTATTGGAATTTGATTTTAACGAAGCAATGACCATGATTGAAAGCGGAGATATCAGGGACGGCAAAACCATCATGCTGCTGCAATACATTAAACTCAACAACATTTTATGAAACAGGCAGGCAGATCTTTATTAATTCTTGTTGCCGGTCCATACCGTTCAGGAACAAATGATGTCCCTGAACGTATTGAGGCCAATGTAAAGGCAATGACAGACACGGCATTGGAGCTGTACAGAATGGGCCATATGCCGGTACTGGGAGAGTGGTTCGCCCTTCCCTTAATTGAAGCAGCGGGTTCAAAAAAAGTTGGAGATGAGATATTTAATGACTTTTTTCATCCGGTCGCGGTAAAACTTATTGAACATTGTGATGCTGTTTTAAGAATTGGCGGTCCTTCAGCAGGAGCAGACGAAATGGTAAAAACAGGAGAGGCCAATGGTAAAATCATCTTTCCTGATATAATCCAAATCCCTGATTTGCGATAAAAATAAACGGCTGTTTCTGAATGCAATGAACTCGTTGACTGATTACCACAAAATTAGAAGCTTTTTAAAAAAATCGTGGATTGTTGAAACGATTTTCTTTTTTTTGGTTTTATGGCAGGAGTCTGTCAGGCTCAGTCTCAGGATTGCCAATAAAGATCATTCAGTCAATAGCTTAAGAGATTTCTACTTTTATAATTTCGGAGACTTTGTGAATGGTTATGTCATGGCTTTCATCATTGATGGACTGGCAAACTATCTCCTTTTTCAAAAAACCCGGCCGGATTCAAAATCGTATAAAATATTCAAGGTTACTGTCACCAGAACAACAACTGCCATAATAGCAGCAATTGTTTCAATAGCTGTCATTATGTTTTTTGAGATTGGACAATCTTCCGCTTTTACAACAGCGGACCTCAATGATATTCCGGCAGGTGCTGGCGGTGCAATTTTTTATTGTGTTATCAGGCTGATAATGATTGAAATAACCAAAGAAAATATAATAACATAATCGTAATTTCTGCCCATTATAAGCCTGGACCCATCAAAAACCCAGACTTCCTGTGGCCTGGTAAGTTTTCACCATTGGGCACGGTTGCAAAATAAAAGAGCGTACATTTGACGGGATAAGTGAACTCTCGGGATAATTTAAAACCAGGTAAAAATCCGGAAATGAGGTTGGAAAACAGAAAACGAATGAAAAAAGTTGCAATGATATTGGGTACAATAACTTTTGCAATTATTATTCTTGCAATTTATAAACTGTTCATAACCGGCCATTAACACAAATTACACTGAAAGCCGGTAGTTCGTTCCAGTCATAAATTGATGTTATGAAAATGCGCTCCGTCCATGTTTTTTGCGCACTATTCCTGGTCCTTTTTACAGGGCAGTTAATTGTCGTGGAAGGCCAGGGTTGGCAATTGCTCTACCCGTATCCTACCGGGAATAACCTTAACTCGGTTCATTACCTGGATGCAAACACAGGGTACGCGTGTGGCGCGTGGGGTACGATCCTGAAAACGACCGACGGGGGAACCAGCTGGTTAACACAGTCTTCGGGGGTTGAAGTAACCATGAATTCTGTGTTTTTCAAGGATATTTCCAGCGGATGGATGGTTGGGGATGGCGGTACTGTGTTAAGAACGGCAGATGGCGGCTCCTTCTGGATTACCCAACCAACAGGCACCTCTGAAAACCTGACTTCTCTCTGTTTTCCAAGTCCCTTAACAGGGTATATGGTCGGATGGTCGGGAACTATTTTGAAAACCGGGGATGGTGGTTCTTCCTGGCACGCACAGAATTCGGGGACAAATGGCAACCTCTATTCGGTGTGCTTCCTCAACAGTGATACCGGGTATGCCGTGGGCTGGAACGATTCCACTTACTGGGAAGTGATCCTGAAAACAGTCGATGGGGGCGCATCATGGACTCCCCAGGCACCGGTGCACGGGGCTCCGATGTATTCGGTTTTTTTCAGGAATGCGGCTGAAGGATATGCTGTTGGATGGGGTGGTTCCATGATCAAAACCACCAATGGAGGTTCTACTTGGTCCATCTTCAATACAAATACCCTTTTTGATCTTTTCTCCATTCAATTTGTTGATTTAAACACTGGGTATATTGTTGGGGATGGTGGTAAAATTTTAAAAACCGTTGATGGCGGTATCAACTGGATAGCGCAGAGTTCCGGGTCTTCAGGATTTCTCCGCGCTGTCTCTTTTATCAGCGGGGATGAGGGAATCTGCACGGGAATGAATGGTACGATAAGAAAGACGAATGACGGAGGGGCAACCTGGATTGCAGAAAACAGCGGCACGAATGATGTTTACCTGTCAACCTGGTTCGTGGATGAGAATACAGGTTATGCAGCCGGAGTAAGGTACCCTGAATACAAGGGGATCATTTGTAAAACCATGGACGGGGGTCTCTCCTGGTCGACATGGTCATCGGGGAACTCCTCAGGTTTATCTTCAATTTGCTTCCCGGAACCTAATACGGGATTTTCCGTTGGTGAAAACAACACCATTTGTAAGACAACAGATGCAGGTATCACCTGGAATCCGCAAATCTCACCCTACTCCATTTGTAACTATTCCGATGTCTGTTTCCTGAACGCAAATACCGGGTACGCCGTTGGTGAAGACCGGTTCACCTTTACCGGGGCAATCATAAAAACGACCGATGGCGGTTCGACCTGGACTGCCCAAACTTCCGGGCTTGATAATACGTACAACTTGAATTCCGTTTATTTCCATGACGGCAATACTGGATATGCAGCCGGAGATTTTGGCACACTGGTAAAGACGGTTGACGGCGGAACGACCTGGACCTCATTGAACTCAGGGACAAACTATTCGCTGATGGATATTTGTTTTAAAGATGCTGACACCGGCTTTGCAGTTGGTTATTCAGCTTCCTATTTTGGTATAATATTGAAAACCAACAATGCAGGGACAAACTGGTCAATTGTGGCCAAAGATACAATACCGATGCTATATTGCGTTCGGTTTAATGATGAAAACACCGGGTATATCACCGGAGGTAACGGGACTATTTATAAATCGCAGGATGGAGGAAACAGTTGGAATGTCCAGAACTCAACAGTACATACTGTGTTGTTATCCCTGTTTTTCCCCACTGAAAATACGGGATATATTGTAGGGCAAGGCACTATTTTGAAAACCACGACCGGAGGAAGTGTCGGCTTCAAGTTTGCCGAAGAAAAAAGTGACAGACTTGCGATGTTCCCCAATCCTGCAGATGATATCCTTACGGTTGAATCAAAAAACCTCGGAAATGATGGTATTCTCTCCATATTTGACATTTATGGCCGGCGGGTGGCTGTTAACATCGAAGGTTCAACAATTCGGAAAATTGATGTCAGTTCATTGCCAAAAGGAATTTACTTTGTCAGGCTATCTGATCAAAAAGCTAACCTGGTGGGAAAATTCGTCAGAAATTAAAATTGATTCCAATGTTTGAAAAGCAATTTGAACTGCGGTACTTCGAAATGAATAAACATGGAGAAGCATCTCCCACGACGATCCTGACTTTGCTGGAAGAGACAGCCTCAGACCATTGCAATTCTATCAATCATGGCTTGTTCGACCTGATCAAACAGAACATTGGCTGGGTGCTTGTTTCGGGTGCCACTGAAATTTACCGCTACCCGGCATATAGAGAAAAGATCGTTATAAGAACCTGGTTGTCAAAGTACACGCTGGTTAAAGGAATAAGAGAAAACATCATATTTGACGAACAGGGTGCAGTCATCGGAAGATCAAAAGGGCAGTGGGTTTTCTTTGATGTTTGCAGAAAACGACCCGTTCAGATATTTGAAGATATAAAGGAAAGATGGTCTTTCTATGAAGACGAATCCATCCATTATGACATTTTCACAAAACTCAGGCCACTGGATACGGCACAGTATATGATGGAATTTCCTATTCATCGTTTCGACATTGATATGAACCTGCACGTGAGCAATTTAAAATACCTCCAATGGGCATTGGAAACAATTCCTGACGAAACGATGGAGAACTGTTATTTACATTCCATTGACGGACGTTTTATCGGCGAGGCGAACCTGGGCGACACGGTGGTATCTTATACTCAACCCGATATTCTTGCCAACCATTTTACGCACACCATCAAAATCAAAGACAACAACCAGGTTTGCGCAGTTGCAAAAACTATCTGGAAGGATAGGGGGAGGAGCTGACCCGGCTGGAAAATTATTGTTCTAAGGAACCCTGCAAATTATCCCGTCATGAACTACAGAACACAATACGAGACTGAAGTAAGAAAAAGGCTTGGCCAAAACCCTGAACCCCAGGTTATGACCCCTGGGGATATCCAACATCTGCCCGAACCGGTGCAGAAATACCTGGTTTATGTCAACGCTGTCGGTAACCCCGGGCTTGAAAATGTCAGGGTGGTGTTTAACGGCAGCATGAAAAGAAACCGCAAAAGCGGGTGGATGTCTATCAGGTCAGAACAGTTCAACTTCTTTGATGAACCGCTTGCCCGGTTTTTCTATATCCGTGCAAAGCTTTTCGGAATCCCGTTCGACGGACTGCACCTGTACCTTGACCATAAGGCCACCATGCAGATCAAAATCGCCTCGATGTTCCAGGTGGTCGATGCAAAAGGCGAAATGATGGATCGCGGTGAAACAGTTACGCTGCTCAACGACATCTGTTTCATGGCGCCGTCAGCGCTTGTTTCGAAAAACATTCAATGGGAAACCATCGGTCCGCTCACCGTCAGGGCTACCCTCACCACCGGGAAGATTACGGTATCGGCAATTCTCAGTTTTAACGAGGCAGGAGAGCTCATCAATTTTATCTCAAACGACCGCTACTATTGCGAGGACGGGAAAACCTACCTGGAATATCCATGGTCGACCCCCATCAGTAATTATGTCGAAATCAAAGGCAGAAAAGTTCCTTCCTACGGGGAGGCCATATGGCATATGCCCGAAGGAGCGTTCTGCTATGCCCGCTTTGATCTGGCGGAAATCAGTTACAACTGCACGGAATTTATATAGTTTCAATCCTGTAACAACTGCATTATGCAACGCTTCAGCCTGCTTTGTTCAACCGTGCTCATTCTTTTATTTCAGATTGCACGCTCACAGGAAACAGGGATAAAAGCTCCGTTGCAATCAGCAGAAACCTACCTGATAAGTCAATTCGCTGCCAAGGATGTCATTTTCCTGGGAGAGGTTCACCGCATCAAAGAGCAGGTTGAATTTGTCGGAAGATTAATACCGGCGCTTCACAAAAACGGGATCAACCTGCTGTTTTCCGAATTCGCAAGATATAAGGATACCCGCAGGATCGACTCGCTGATCACCGCCCCGGTGTTCGATAAAGAGCTTGCTGCCAGGATTATGTATGACGATTCATGGGATTGGGGTTACCAGGAGTATATCGACCTCTACCATGCCGCCTGGATTGTAAACCAGTCGTTGCCGGGGAATGAACCGCCGTTCAGAATTATTGGCATGGAAGACTATGACAATGAGTTTAATGGCATTTATGATACCGAACAGTTCTGGGCCCATCTCATCGACAGCATCGGGATTAAGAAAGGAGCAAAATCCCTTGTCTGGTGTGGCATGCACCACGCCTTTACCGCTTACCATCAGCCCTATATCGTGAATGATACCCTGAAGGGCTTTGTTGGCAGCAGGGCGGGGAACTTCCTCTACCGGAAATACCCCGAAAAAGTTATCACCGTGTTAATGCATGGCCCGTGGGATTGGCGGGGATACACTTACAGCAATATCACATTGCCGGGGAATGGAGCGTTCGATGCGTTGCTCAGCCCTGATGCGGACCCGCAGGATGGAGCCGGTTTTTCCACCTCTGCTTCCCCGCTTGGCGAAAACAGCCTGAACAACACATCCTATGGCATCGGTTATAAATCCCTTACGTTAAGAGAGATGTGTCATGGATATCTTGTTATCAAACCCATTTGCGAACTCCACCCGGTCACTTTAATTCCCGGGTTCATCAATGCGTCCAATGCGGAAGAGACCGTTAAACGTGCTGAAATGGGAAGCCTCTCCCCGGAGGCTTTCAATGATACCATCGAATCGTGGCTTTTCAGGTATTCAACAAAAAATCTGAATGCAGTGAAGCGAAAATATTGCCGTTAGTGTAAAAAGACCGGCATGCCGACTCCGGGGATATTCATTGACAAATATCAACCTCATCTTTGAGATATTACAAGGTCCATTTGTCATCTATCACAAAATCAGGCAAATATATTCTTTTAACAATATGCATTCCCTTGCGTTTGGTTAGGTTGTTTCAGATTAATTTTTAACTTTGCCGCCACATCTGTTGTTAAAAGATTCACTATGAGTGCTGAAAGTCTTATCCTGTTTTTCATTGTCGGGGCTTTTCTGGTGGGATTCGCCATCGTTTTTGCCCATTTTGCTGCACCCAACTCCACCAACCCTCAAAAGGCCGAACCCTATGAGTGCGGGATTCCTACGGAGGGACTTACCTGGTTGCAATTCAATGTAGGGTATTATCTGTTCGCCATCATCTTCCTGGTGTTCGATGTTGAAAGTGTCTTCATCTTTCCATGGGCCGTGGTAATGAAAGAGATGGGTATGACCGCCTTCATTGAGATCATCATTTTCTTTTTCGTATTGGGCCTTGGTTTGTTATATGCCTGGAAGAAAGGAGCTTTGAAATGGGAATAAAAAACATGAAAGAGGCGGATTTCCGCGACAACGAAACCCTCGACCTGTTCAAGCAGTCGGGTGGAAATATCCTGATGACCACGCTGGATGCGGTAATTGACTGGGGACGTTCCAACTCCCTCTGGCCGCTTACGTTTGCTACCAGCTGTTGCGGCATTGAGATGATGGCAACAGGCGCTTCCCGGCATGATTTCAGCCGGTTTGGCATCGAAGTATACCGTGCATCTCCCCGCCAGGCCGACGTGATCGTGGTTGCAGGAACTGTGGTTAATAAAATGGCTCCGGTACTCAAACGGCTATATGACCAGATGTCGGACCCAAAATATGTGATTGCAATGGGTGCATGCGCTGTTTCCGGCGGCCCTTTCTTTTATAACTCCTATCATGTCATTCGTGGCGTGGATCATGTAATCCCGGTGGATGTTTATATCCCCGGCTGCCCGCCCCGCCCCGAATCGCTGCTTTACGGCGTGATGCAACTCCAGCGAAAGATCAAACTGGAGTCGATGGCAAATCCAAAACGAACCTTAGAATTAAAATAGAAAATTTCCCACAATGGACAACGCAGCATTGAAGGAGCGCATTCTGGGTCTTGTTCCCGACGCAGAATTCCAGGAAAACAAACAATTTCTTACCTTCATCATCCCGCCGGCAAAATTTCATGATTTGGCCATCAGACTGAAGTCTGATGCTGAGTTACATTTTGATTACCTCTTTTGTTTGTCAGGCGTTGACATGGTGAAATTTCTTGAAGTGGTTTACCACCTCGAATCAACCACCCATAAACATCAGCTGGTTCTCAAGGTACGGACCGAAGACCGTGTAAACGGCGCCATAGATACCGTTTGCGACATATGGAGAACAGCCGAATTGCATGAACGGGAAGTTTACGACCTCATGGGCATCCGTTTCAACAACCATCCCGACCTGCGCAGGTTCTTCCTCGAAGAGGGCTGGATCGGCCATCCGCTTCGCAAAGATTATGTTGATGCAGTTAACATCGTAGAACTTTAAGGTATGAAAGAAGTCATTAACCTGCCTGTAAAAAATATTGAGGAGGAGGAGTACCATATCAATATGGGCCCCCAGCACCCCTCCACCCACGGTGTGTTGCGGTTGGTTGTCTCACTCCAGGGAGAGATCGTTAAAAGCCTGAAACCTCACTGCGGGTACATCCACCGTGGCATTGAGAAGATGTGTGAAAAGGATACCTATCCCCAGATCATCCACCTCACCGACCGGATGGACTACCTTTCTGCCCACATCAACAACCACGCTGTTTGCCTGCTGGTTGAAAATGCCCTTGAAGTTGAGGTTCCCGAACGCGTCAAATACATCCGCACCATCATCGACGAACTCAACCGCATCGCCTCTCATCAACTCTGGTGGTGCAGCTTCGGAATGGACATGGGTGGGCTCACCTGCTACTTTTATGGCCTGCGTGACCGCGAAAAAGTTCTGGATATTTTCGAGGAGTCATTCGGATCAAGGCTGCTGCACAGCTACTATACGCCCGGTGGACTGATGATGGACATTCATCCGAATTTCCAGGCAAGTGTCAAAGCCTTCATCAAATATTTCCGCAGGAAGATCAAAGATTATGATGATCTCCTTACCGGTAACATGATCATGCAGTTACGCACAAAAGGTGTTGGACTTCTCTCCAAAGAAGATGCCATCAGTTATGGAGTGACCGGCCCTGCTGCCCGTGCATCCGGTTTTTCCTGCGATGTGCGCAAACATCACCCGTATGGCGTTTATGATAAAGTTGATTTCAAGGAGATCCTTGGAACAAAGGGCGATACATTTGAACGCTACATGATGAGAATGCATGAAATGCATGAATCGATGAAGATCATCGAGCAGCTCATCGACAACATTCCTGCGGGCGATTATTCCGCGAAGATGAAAGCGGTGATCAAACTACCTGCCGGTGAATATTACCAGCGCGTGGAGGCTTCCCGTGGGGAACTGGGCGTCTACTGTATCAGTGATGGCAACAAGACCCCATACCGTATGAAATTCCGTTCACCCAACTTCTCAAACCTCAGCGCCCTCGATCACATGAGCCGCGGGGTAAAGATTGCCGACCTTGTCGCCATTGGTGGTTCCCTTGATTATGTTATTCCGGATATTGACAGATAATAAAAAGTATCTATGAATTTTAGCATCTACGACTTTACGTCATTCAACCAATGGATCGATAAATTTCTGTACGACCTCCTGCCTCCATTTTGGGCAATTGCCGTGGAAATGGTGATCATTGGGGTAGCCATCCTGCTCTTTTATGCGCTGGTCGGGTTGTTCCTGGTCTATGCCGAACGCAAGGTTTGCGCATTCATGCAGAACCGTGTCGGCCCGAACCGGGTTGGCCCCTATGGATTTTTTCAAACCATCGCCGACTTCATCAAACTGATGCTGAAGGAGTTGATCTACATTAAAAATGCTGACCAGCTGCTCTTCAACCTGGCTCCGTTCATTGTGATCATCGCCTCGTTTATGGCCATTGCTGCCATCCCGTTTGCAAAAGGGTTGCATGCCATCG
Source organism: Bacteroidales bacterium (assembly GCA_049317265.1). Lineage (GTDB taxonomy): Bacteria > Bacteroidota > Bacteroidia > Bacteroidales > FEN-979 > CAIVAT01. The sequence goes on along the minus strand of JBMOIP010000040.1, from coordinate 26,243 downwards.
ACTTTGACATCGGTGTTCTTTATGTCATTGCCGTATCATCACTGGGTGTGGTGGGTATCCTGCTGGCCGGCTGGTCGAGCAACAACAAATATTCCCTCATTGGCGCCATGCGCTCGGGCGCGCAGATCGTGAGTTACGAACTTTCTGTCGGGTTGTCGCTGGTTACCATTATCATACTGGCCGGCAGCATGCAGTTTTCAGAAATTGTTGAAGGACAGCGCGATGCCTGGTTCATCTTCAAAGGGCACATCCCTGCCTTCATCGCCTTCATCGTCTTCCTCATCTCCAGCACTGCCGAAACAAACCGTGGTCCCTTCGACCTTGCCGAAGCCGAATCAGAACTTACCGCAGGTTTCCACACGGAATATTCGGGGATCAAGTTTGCCTTTTTCTTCCTGGCCGAATACATGAACATGTTTATTGTGGCTTCCATCGCCGCCACCGTCTTTCTTGGGGGATGGATGCCGTTCCACATGGGCGGTTGGGCCGGATTCAACCATATCATGGATTTTATCCCGCCATTTATATGGTATATAGGAAAAACCTTCTTTGTCATCTGGATCATGATGTGGTTCAAATGGACCTTCCCACGGTTGAGGATCGACCAACTGTTGACCCTGGAGTGGAAATACCTGTTGCCCATCAACCTGGTCAATATTCTTATCATGGCATTTATCGTATTAATGGGTTGGCATTTTTAGAAAACTATGAACAGCATTTTCGAATACTTTGCAGATATCTTCCATACGGTGAAATCACTCCTTACGGGGATGAAGGTAACCGGAAGATACTTCTTCAGCCCCGGGGAGATCGTAACCCAGCAGTACCCGGAAAACCGGAAGACACTGAAAATGTACGACCGGTTCAAGGGTGAAGTGATCATGCCGCACAATGACCACAACGAACATCGCTGTACCGGTTGCGGAATATGCGAAACGGCATGCCCAAACGGATCCATCGAGATCCTCCAGGCCAAGATCGACATGCCCGATGGCAAAAAGAAACGCATTATCGACAAGCATATCTATCACCTCGGAATGTGCACATTTTGCGGACTCTGTATCAAAGCATGTCCGTCGGATGCACTCGCCTGGGGCCAGGAGTTCGAACATGCGGTTTTCGACCGGTCGAAACTGAACAAGACTTTGAATAAACCCGGATCATCCATCATAAAAGATATTGTAGAATGACACCAAATCAATTGATGTTTGCGATCTTCTCGGCAGTCATTATCATTTTTTCCATTCTGACTGTGACCAGCCGGCGAATCCTTCGGGCGGCCACCTACCTCCTTTTTGTGCTGGTGGCTACCGGCGGAATGTACTTCCTGCTGAGATTTAACTTCCTGGCAGCCATACAGCTCACCCTGTATGCCGGCGGTATCGTGGTGCTGATCATCTTTTCGATCCTGCTCACCAGCCATATCGGCGACAAACTTGAAAAACCGGATTTGAAGAAGATCATTCCTGCTTTCCTGGCAGCCGCTGCCGGAGCCGTGATTACCATGGCGACCATCCTGCAGCACAACTTCCCGTCGGAAGTGGTCTCCATGAGCGAGCGCACCAACATCCGTGTAATCGCGAAAAGCCTTATCAGCACTGAGAAATTCGGATATGCTCTCCCGTTTGAAGTGATCAGCATCCTTTTGCTGGCCGCCATGGTCGGAGCCATTATCCTGGCAAAGAAACGTAATGATTAATCTGTTTAACACCGAACGATATGTTTGAAGGAGTTCCATTAACCTGGTTTTTAATCACCGGCACCATCATGTTCTTTGTCGGTATCTATGGATTTCTGGTCCGGAAAAACCTGATCACGATCCTCATGTCGACAGAGTTGATCCTTAATTCAGTCAACATCAACTTTGTTGCTTTCAACAAGATCCTCTACCCGGAACACCTGGAGGGAATGTTTTTCAGTATTTTCATCATCGCGGTTGCCGCAGCGGAAGCATCGATGGCCATTGCCATCATCATCAACATCTACCGCCGCCTCGTCAACATCGATGTGGAGAAGATGAATGAAATGAAATATTAACATGAATGCCCCTCACCCCTTGCTCCCCTCTCCCGCCGGGAGAGGGGATGGGGGAGAGGGGCACAAAGAAAACCAACATCTATGCTCGATTTCAGTTACACCGTTTGGATCCTGCTGATACCCCTGTTCATGTTCGTGGTGGTCGGCCTTTTCGGGAACCGTTTTAAGCCCCTGGTCTCGGGGATCGCCGGAACCGCCGGCCTGTTTGTCATATGGATCCTGTCACTGGTCACGGCCTACAAGTACTTTTTCGTGCTTGAAAAGGCGGCCGACGGCTCTTTCCAGAAGTTCCTGGCATTTAACATGCGCTGGCTGAACCTCACCGATACGCTGCATATCGACATGGGCGTTCTCCTCGATCCGATCTCCATCATGATGCTGATCGTCATCACCACTGTTTCATTCATGGTGCATGTCTATTCCATCGGCTACATGGATGGGGAAAAAGGATTCATGCGTTTCTTTGCTACCCTGTCACTGTTCAGTTTCTCGATGCTCGGACTGGTTGTAGCCACCAACATATTCCAGATGTACATCTTCTGGGAACTTGTGGGTGTTTCCTCCTACCTGCTGATCGGATTCTATTACACCAAGGATTCTGCGGTAGCGGCTTCCAAAAAAGCATTTATTGTCACCCGTTTTGCCGACCTCGGATTCCTGATCGGGATCCTGATGCTCTCATTTTCAACGGGAACCTTTGATTTTCTGACCCTTACCGGGCCTAACAGCCCGGCATTCTCCTCGGGAACAGGAATCATGTTCCTTGGGTTGTCAAGCATGACCTGGTCAATGATCTTCATCTTCATGGGAGGCGCCGGTAAATCGGCCATGTTCCCGCTGCACATCTGGCTGCCCGATGCCATGGAAGGCCCCACACCAGTTTCCGCGCTTATCCATGCCGCCACGATGGTTGTGGCGGGTGTATACCTGGTGGCCCGTTTGTTCCCGATCTACAGCTTTGCTGCCCCGGTAGCGCTTGATGTGGTCATGTATGTGGGGGCATTCAGTTCCATTTTTGCTGCGGTAATTGCCTGTACCCAGTTCGATATCAAGCGGGTACTGGCTTATTCCACCATGTCGCAGATTGGTATGATGATGTTCGCTCTCGGTGTTTCAGGATATGGCGGACATGAAGGCCTTGGATACATGGCCTCGATGTTCCACCTCTTTACCCACGCATTTTTCAAATCGCTGCTGTTCCTTGGCGCCGGCGCCATCATTCATGCCGTTCACAGCAATGTGATGAACGACATGGGGGGCCTTCGGAAATATCTTCCCATCACCCACGCCACATTCCTTATCGCCTGCATCGCCATTGCCGGGGTACCGCCTCTGGCCGGCTTCTTCAGCAAAGACGAGATCCTTGCCGCTGGTCATGAAAAAAGCATGATGCTCTACTGGGTCGAGATGATCGTTTCAGGGTTGACCGCATTTTACATGTTCCGCCTCTACTTCTCCGTATTCTGGGGAAAAGAGACCCATTATCACCACACACCGCACGAAGGATCGAAATGGATGACCATTCCGCTGATGCTTCTCTCCATCGGAGCCCTCTTTGCCGGATTTATTCCCTTCTCCCTCTTCGTTACGACCGACCGTCTGCCTTTTCACTCCGGCCTCGAAATGGCCATTGCCATCCCGGCCGTACTGGTGGGATTGATCGGGATCGGGATCGCCATGGTGTTCTACCGGAAAGAGACCGCCATTCCTGACAAAATTTACGATGCGCTCGGAGGATTCTCCAGGGCCGCATTCCACAAGTTCTACATTGATGAAGTATACCTCTTCATTACCAAAAAGGTCATATTTAACTATGTATCCCGTCCCATCGCCTGGTTCGACCGTCACATTGTCGATGGCGCCATGAACGGAATGGCTTATGTAACGAATGAGACCTCCGACCGCATCAAGAGGTTCCAGTCGGGACAGCTTCAGCAATATGCCCTGGTATTTGTGTCGGGCGTTGTGCTGTTTACCTTGTTATTCACCTATTTCATGACCAATTAATACCATAGAAGAATGAGTATTCTGACGCTATTTATCATTATACCGGTTCTCACCGTGATTGGTATTCTATTAAGCAAGTCCCACATGCAGGTGAAGTGGGTTTCGGTGGTGGGGATGAGTCTCCAGTTGCTGAGCGCCATCGCGCTTATCTTTCTTTACCTGGCAGAACGAAGGGCCGGCAACATGGCCGAAGTGCTCTTTGTACAGGATAATGTGTGGTATGAAACCCTCAACATTCACTTCTATCTCGGCGTGGATGGCGTATCGGTAGCCATGATCGGCCTGACCGCCCTGGTGGTTTTTGCCGGCATCTTTGCCAGCTGGGATATTGTTGACCTGCCACGGGAGTTCTTCACATCTCTTATACTGCTCGCAGCTGGCGTGTTCGGCTTCTTTATCTCGCTCGACCTCTTTACGATGTTCCTCTTTTATGAACTGGCCGTAATTCCAATGTACCTTTTAATCGGCATCTGGGGAAGTGGTCCGCGTCACTATTCTGCCATGAAGCTCACGCTGATGCTCATGGGCGGCTCTGCCTTTATCCTCCTGGGGATCATCGGGATCTATTTTAACTCTGCTCCCGGCGGCGGCCAGCTTACCTTCGACCTGATCAGAATTTCAAAACAACATATTCCGATTGAAGCGCAACGATTCCTCTTTCCGTTCCTTTTCGTCGGATTCGGAACACTGGGCGCCATGTTCCCGTTTCACACCTGGTCGCCCGACGGTCATGCCTCAGCGCCTACTGCCGTCTCCATGCTCCACGCAGGCGTACTGATGAAACTTGGCGGATACGGATGTTACCGCGTAGCTGTTTTCCTTCTTCCCGAAGCAGCCCATCAGCAGGGATGGATTTTCCTGATCCTGGCTACCATCGGGGTCATTTACGGAGCGCTTGGCGCCATCTGGCAGAAAGACCTTAAATATATCAATGCCTACTCTTCGGTGAGCCACTGCGCACTGGTGCTTTTTGCCATCCTGATGTTCAACCAGACTGCCATGAACGGCGCCATCATGCAGATGATCTCCCATGGTATCATGACAGCCCTCTTCTTTGCCCTCATCGGGATGATCTACGGAAGAACACATACCCGGTTCATCAATGAGATGGGCGGACTGATGAAGGTCATGCCGTTCCTGTCCGTGGCTTATGTGATTGCAGGTCTTGCCTCCCTCGGACTTCCGGGATTCAGCGGGTTTGTGGCAGAAATGACCATCTTCGTAGGCGCTTTCCAAAATGTTGATACGTTCCATCGTGTGGCAACAATCATTGCGGCATCCTCCATCGTGGTTACCGCCGTATATGTACTCAGGGTGGTTGGAATGCTCCTTCTTGGAAAAATAAAGAATGAAGCGTTTGAGACCCTGCCCGATGCAAGATGGTACGATAAAATGAGTGTTGTTGCGCTCATCTTCGGGATCACCCTCGTCGGGATGGCCCCTCTCTGGCTTTCGGACATGATCACCGGCGGCCTCGGACCCATCATGCACAAGTTACTGGCTGCAGCGCCCGGAATAATAAACTAAGCATATCTGCCTGCTCCTCCCTGTGGTTGGAGCCGAAGATAATAAAAACTAAAAACATAGACAAGATGCTGATAATGAGACATGAATTACTGTTGATCGCCATCACGGTAATCTTATTGATTGTCGAAATATTTCTGCCCAACACACAGAAGCACAAAATTATCCTGCCAGCCATCCTGATGATGGCTGCCGTGACGGTCCTCGGATTTTTTCCGGGTACTCCCGGTGTTTTGTTCGGTGGCATGTTCCAGTCGACGGAGCTTACCATGATGCTCAAGAATATCCTGAACATCGGGGTGCTTATTATCTTTATTCAGTCGGTCGACTGGCTGAAACAAGATCAGAACAAAGAGAAGATCAGCGAATTCTTCCTCCTGATGCTCTCTACACTAATCGGGATGAACTACATGATCTCATCCGGCGATTTCCTGATGTTTTACATTGGCCTTGAACTTGCCACCATTCCTGTTGCCGCACTTGCTGCCTATGAACGCATGAAGGAAAAATCAGCCGAAGCCGGGGTGAAACTTATCTTCACCTCTGCACTCTCCTCCGGAATCCTGCTATATGGTCTCTCCATGGTTTATGGGACTACCGGTACCCTCTATTTTGCCGATGTCTCCCCGTTGATTACCGGCGCTCCGTTGCAGGTGCTTGCCTTTATCTTCTTCTTTGCCGGGATGGCATTTAAAATCTCCCTCGTTCCTTTCCACCTGTGGACCGCCGACGTTTACGAAGGGGCCCCTGTGAATGTTACCTCTTACCTGTCAGTCATCTCAAAGGGAGCTGCTGTCTTTATTTTCACAATCATCCTTTATACCGTTTTCAATAAATTGGCGGTGATGTGGAGCGAATTGCTCTATGTAATTACTGTTCTGACCATTACCGTTGGAAACCTCTTTGCCATGCGTCAGCAGAATCTCAAGCGGTTCCTTGCCTTTTCATCCATTGCCCAGGCCGGTTTCATCCTCCTGGGTGTGATCGGGCAAAGCCAGCTTGGAATGACAACGGTTGTCTATTTTGCCATGGTTTACATCTTTTCAAACCTGGGCGCCTTCGGCGTGGTTGGGATCATCTCGAACCGCACGGGAAAAGAGAATATCAATGATTATGACGGACTGTACCGTACCAACCCCAACCTTAGCCTGGTGATGATGCTTGCCCTTTTCTCACTGGCCGGTATCCCGCCTCTTGCAGGATTCTTTGGAAAGTTTTTCCTCTTTTCGGCTGCCGCGAAACAAGGATACTACATCCTCGTTTTAATTGCCCTGATCAATACCATTATTTCATTGTACTATTACCTCCTGGTGATCAAGGCCATGTTGCTCAACAACAGCGACCAGCCGATTGCCAAATTTAAAAGCGACAACTACACCCGCCTCGGCCTCATCATGTGTGTGGCCGGCATGGTGATCATTGGTTTCGCAAGTTCAATTTACGAAGTGATTTATAGTCTAAGTTTCGGTTTATATTAACCCCGTAGATACGGGGCACGCCCCGTATCCTGCCTGCCGCGGTTCCGGCATTCAGGGATAAAAAAAATAATATGGCAATTTTAAAAGGCAAACACAATATCGCCGAAATTCAAGGCATTCGTTGTACGGTTGTTGAAACCGGAGCAACATCCGAGCGGGCTGAGTTTTTGAAAAATCTGCTGGTGGGAAACGGTTATGAAGTAAAGATTGAGAAGGAAAAGGCAAAGGATGGAACTGAACTTGACTCTTTTGTTGTCGGATTAACAGACATCCTCTTCAACCCGATGATCGTCCTTTATGAAAAGAAACTCATCAGAAAAGATGGCCTGACCGTTACCCCGGCATACTGGAATCAAAAGCCCGAAGAGGACACCCTCCCTTACTGGCAGGTTCAACGGTAGCCGCCATGCAGAAATTTGCAAAGTACTTCTCCTGGTTTGTCATCCTCCTCTATTTCGTTCTCGGAATTTACGTCCTCGTAAGTCCGCGCTTTCAATATCTCTCCAAGGAGCTGAGGATCGTTTTTGGCCTCTTCCTCTTTCTTTACGGTGGGTTCCGGCTGGCACGGCTTTGGACCAGGAACCGCGAAAGAAACCAGGAGTAACCATCTTCCCTTCAGAAATTATTTACATTCATCTTCCTTACTGGCCTCAATCATCCATTTTCAAAGAAAATGTTTTGAAAATGTTTTGGAACGATTAAAAAGATTAATTTCGTGTGGACTGTGAGTCTTTACGGTCACAGATATTCTGAATATTCGTAAATAATTTAACACCGCACAAACCGCTGGTATATTCATCATCCAATGTTACTAACATTGGATGATACGGCACAATATTTGGTGAAGAACCGGTCCCCGAAATAATTTAAAATACACCGACAGACGATAGCGCCAATTATAAATTCCAGACATAACATCAATGTGGAAACCAGATACCACACTTCAAAAACGGGGCGTATCCTGACAGGCCTCACGATCGGGACAATAAATTCGGTAATATGAAAAATTATTTACGCAGTATCGGTCAAGAAAACAAGCACAATCAGGCAGGCAGGGTGGTCATAACCCTGTTTATCATTTTTGGTTTTATCACAAATGCCGGAGCCCAGTTTTTTGACAAACTCAGCAACCCGACCATCTCGGTTAAAATTGATCATCCCCCGGGACTGGGCCTGAAAATCAACAAAGTTGCATTTAATGTAGCAACAGGAAACTGTGCCGACCAGATTGTCGATGCCATGATCCAGGACTTTGTAAGTAACAACGTGGAGGTGATCGACAGAAGTAACCTGAAGACCATCCTGGCTGAACACGACTTGAATTTCAGTGGCTATATCGACCAGTCCACCGCCGCCGCCATTGGAAAAATTATCGGTCCTTCAGCGCTGATCACGGTGAAGGTCCTCCGGTGTGAAACCAAAGTGCAGGATAATTTAACAGCCACGGAACAAAAGCATGATTATAAGACCAACCGGGATTACCTGGTGAAGGCATTCATTTCCAGGACAAGTGTTTTTCTGAAGGTTTCGATACAGTCGGCCGATCTCACCACCGGCCGCATATTCACTGCCAGGGTACTTGAATACACTCCGCAGCGGGAGAATAAATCGTATGAAGGCCGTCCCGAGGCGCCTGCTGAATTTGATGTTCAGGAGTTAGCCTATAATGCCCTGACCCGGGATGTTCATAAATTATATTTCGCCTGGAGTGAATTAACCACGTTGTATTACATGGATGACAAGGCCGGCGGTTTAAAACAGGCTTTTGCAGCCTTGAAGGCAGGAGACAAGGATCTTGCATTCAACCTCTCCGTTCAGAATCTTGAAACGTGCAAGCAAACACCCGACCTGAAGGAAAAGATCCTTGCACATGCCTATTATAACCTTGGAATGTCGTATATGATCCGCAATGATCATGAAAAAGCGATCGAAAACTTCGAAGCAAGCCAGAAGCTGAGGCCGGGAGAGATCGTAACCGATGCAATAAATGACTGCAAGCGGGCACAGGCCCTTGCTGCCGAACTCCAGAAAGTGGATAACAAGGCCATCATGGATGCGCAAAAGAGCCAGAATGAAACCGAAAAAGCCATTCAGGAGAAGGCTTCCAGCACGATGACCAATGCGGATGTCATTGCATTAACACAAAAAAAATTGCCGAATTCACTCATCATCCAAAAAATCAAAACCTCCACCTGTAGGTTTGACACCTCGACCGACGCCCTGGTTGCGCTTACCAATGCCGGTGTGGGTGAAGATGTTATCATCCTCATGATGGAGAAAAAATAGCGGTATTACGATCCTGAAAACACCTGAACCGTGAAGTGTATCGGGAAAGGGGTTGCGTGGTATCTGACGGGAACACTGAACACCCTAACAGAAATTGACCGCACAATCCCTTTCCGGTTTCCGGATAAACTAACGAACACCTGTTCATACAGGGCTTCATGTTATCCTGTTCAGAAGCGGCAAGACCTGATTGGAGCAACGTTTTTGTGAATTATTATGGTTTAAAAGGGCAGCTGCAATAATAATTTTTCTAATTTTGTGTTCTTACTTATGAATCAGTTGATTTTAAGCGTTAAAGCAATGAAAATCACAGCAGGGAAAAGTACTTTTTTTTTAAGCCTGGCAGGGATCACATTTTTCCTGCTCTTAACCTCCTGCGGAGGTGATGGCAACAAAAAAAACACAGACACGCCCACTGCCGGAAAAATCAAGGTCGGGGTAGAGGATTCGTACCGCCTCCTCATCGAGGCGGAGTTGTACACCTTTGAGGCGATGTACAAGTATGCCAGCATCGATACGGTTTTTAAAACAGAAGCCGACGTGATTAACGATTTTATGAATGATTCGCTCCCCCTGATCATCGTAAACCGCAAGCTATCTGACCAGCAGGTGGCCTACCTCCGGGAACGGCAGTATATCCCGAAAACCACAAAAATCGCCATCGATGCAATTGCACTGATCGTTAACAACGAAAACCCCGACACATCCCTGTTTTTCCAGACGGTCAAAGAGATATTCCAGGGTAAAATAACCTCCTGGGATCAGATCAATAAAAAGTCAAAACTTAAGGACCTGAAAGTTGTGTTTGACAACTTCAAGTCAGGAAATCCGCGATATTTTAAAGAAAAATTCAATCTAGAATCCTTTCCATCCACTTGCTTTGCTGTTGAAAGCAATGCCGAGGTTATCAACTATGTTGAAAAAAACAAAAATGCCATTGGCGTGATTGGTGTGAACTGGATCAGCGATCCGGCCGATACCGTTTCCCACAACTTTTTAAAGCGTTTCAAGGTGGCAGGGATCGCCCTGGAGGGAGACAATGAGCAGGGGACCAAATTTTACAGGCCCTTCCCCGGATACATTGCCGAAGGGTCCTATCCGTTCACCCGCGATGTCTATTGTATTAACCGCCAGTCGTATACTGGCCTTGCACATGGTTTTTCATCCTTTATTGCAGGGGAGAAAGGCCAGTTTATAGTCCTTCACTCAGGCCTGGTGCCCGCCGCCATGCCGGTAAGATTAGTTGAAATCAAACACTAAAACCACAGGAGATACAGATTATGCCCAGAATTACTAAACCGGTTGTTGTTGCACTACTGCTCTTTTTTACCATGTCTGCCAGATTATTTGCGCAGGACCTGAATGCGGCCATCAAACTCACCAAGAGTGAACAGTTTGCTCCGGCTGCAACCATGTTTAAGCAACTGATCCGGCAAACTCCGGCCAACGGGGATTTATACTACTATTATGGCCGTAACTGCATGGAAAAGTACAACTCCGATACGATGAATGTATCGTTTCAGGAGAAAGCTGATTCAGCCAGGGCGATCTTTGAACAGGGTATCAGCCAGGATCCTGCCAATCCATTGAACCTGGTTGGTTTAGGTGGCCTGAAAATGATCACAAAAGATCTGGCAGGCTCAAAAGCAGAATTTGACAAGGCCCTGGCGCTCTTTCCGTCAAAAGCAAATAAGTCGATCCAGATGGCACCTGAACGCCAGGCGAAAGTGTTGATCCAGATGGCCGAATCTTATGTCATTGCCGGCAACAGGGATACTGCCAGTGCTTTCACATTTCTCCGCCGTGCCGAAAAACTCGACAATAAAAATCCGGAACTCTATATCGTGAAGGGCGACCTCTATTTTTACCTCCTCAACGACGGATCCAGAGGAATTTCCAATTACAACGAAGCCCAGCGGCTCGAACCGAAATCACCGGAAGCCAAACTGAAAATCGGGCAGTTGTGGCTGCGTGCCCGCAGGTATGCTGCCGCGCTCGAGTTTTACCAGGATGTGGTAAAAATGGATTCAACCTTTGCCCCTGCCTACCGCGAACTCGGTTTGCTGTTGTCGCGTGTCGGCAGGAAAGAGGAGGCAAAGAAGAATTTCTACAAGTTTCTTGAGTTGTCGCGTAATACCGCGGCCCGCAAACAGTTTGTGAACATTTTGATCGAGCTTAAAGATTACCCCGAAGCGATCAACCAGTTGTATGAGATCAGGAAAGTCGACATCACCGATAACGATGTGAACAGGGCATTGGCCTATTCCTATTTTGAGACCCAGAAATATGATTCGGGGCTGATATTCATCCGGAAATTCATGGCCAGCGCCAAACCTGAGAAGATCAGGGCACAGGACTATATCTATTACGGACGGTTACTGGCAAAAACCAAACAGGACTCTCTTGCCACCCTTCAGCTGATGAAGGCATATGACCTCGATACCTCCAAGGTTGAACTGATCTCTGAGGCAGCCCTTTGCTATTCCAAGTTAAAAAAATACGATAAAGCCAAGGACCTATATGAACGCAGGATACAGATGAACAAGGGCTCTGCCATGGATTTTTACAGCCTGGGAAAAGTTTACTACTCACTCAGCGATTATGTAAAGGCCGACACCAGCCTAGCCATTTTCAACAGCATGCAGCCTGATTACATCCCCGGCTGGGTATGGCATGCAAGGGTAAAGACAAGTCTTGATCCCGACAGCAAACTTGGCCTTGCTAAACCGCTGTATGAAACGATTCTTGAACGAACTCAGCCTGACACGGCAAAATACGCATCCGACAGAACGGTGTCCTATTCTTACCTGTCGTATTACTTCTACGTGCAGTATATTGACACAAAAGCCAGGACCTCCGCCATCAAGGCGATGGCTTATGCCATCAAAGTGCTCAACCTTGACCCGAAGGATGAAAAGGCGATACAGATCCTCGATAACCTGACCAAGAACATCGGAATATTCAAGATCGGGATGGCAAAAGCGGATATGATCAGGGTGATCGGAAATCCAACTGCCACAACGCCTGCCACCGGCGCCGCCGGACCGCTTGAAATATTGACCTATGATGAGCTGAAAATTTCAATTGCGATCAACGATAAAGGGATGGTTGAGTATTTCAATTTTTTGAAATAGAAGCAAGAAAAACTAAATAAAACCAGTCGTTAACAACTATTTGATTTCCTTCAGAAATTTTTTACCTTTGTAGGCCTTTTTACTTAGAAAATCTAATAATTCAATCAATCTTTTAAACTAAAAACTTTTTAACGATGAGCAAGACAACTAGCAAAGGCGGATCATTGGGAGAAGCCTTAAGGTCAGTGTTTACAGTGGGTGCCATGATCGTAGCATTCGCCTTTTCCTATTTCCTTTACAAGGTCGTGTTTGGAAACCCATTATTTTTCGAAGGTGGCAACCCTGACGGGCATCCACTTCCGGGCAACTATCTCGCCATCATCTACAAGGGAGGTGTTATTGTTCCTTTCCTCATCACCCTCAACCTTGTCCTGATCATCTTCGCCGTTGAGCGTGGCATCACACTCTTCCGCGCAAGGGGAAAAGGCCGTATCAATGTATTTGTAAAATCACTCCAGAACGATCTCAGCAACAACAAGATCGAAGATGCTATCGTTGCCTGCGACAAGCAGAGAGGTTCACTGGCCAACGTTATGAAAGCCGGCCTGATGCGCTATCGCTCCCTTCAGAACGATGCTACTTTGGAAAAAGACCAGAAAATCCTTGCATTGCAGAAGGAGTTTGAAGAAGCTTCAGCGCTGGAGCTTCCGATGTTGTCACGCAACCTCGTTATCCTCTCCACCATTGCCTCCATCTCCGTATTAACCGGTCTGATGGGAACCGTTATCGGGATGATCAAGGCCTTCGCAGCTCTTGCCCAGGCAGGTGCGCCTGATGCCCTTGCCCTTGCAAACGGTATCTCCGAGGCCCTTATCAACACGGCATTTGGTATTTTTGGTTCATTGATGGCTATCATTTTTTACAACTTCTTCTCCACCCAGATTGATAGCTTCACCTACAAAATTGATGAGGCCGGATTCAGTCTCGTTCAGTCATTTGCAGCTGCTACCAAATAGTTAAAAAGAGAGCTATATGCCAAAAATTAAACATCCGGCAAGAAGTCCGCACATAGACATGACGCCTATGGTGGACCTGTTTTCCTTGCTGCTGACCTTTTTCATGTTAACCACGTCGTTCCGCCCGCAGGAAGCCGCGCCGATCGAAACACCGAACTCGGTGTCGGAAAAGCAGGCTCCGGATAATGATATCATGACGATCTACATTTCCAAAGAGGGGAAGGTCTTTTTCAATATCGATAACGGAAAAGACACATCTACCCATTTCAGGGTAAAGCTCCTTGAGAAAATGGCAGAGCAGTACAAGATAACATTTACGCCAAAGGAACTTGATAAGTTCAGCAAAATGGCCTCTTTCGGCATGCCTATCAAGAACATGAAGGCCTGGATCGATGCGGAGGACCCCAAGGAACGTGATAAACTTCAGGAAGGGATTCCCATGGATTCAACCGATAACCAGCTTGCCTGGTGGGTACGTTCTGCCCGTATTACCAACCTGAGCGCCGAAGTGGCCATCAAGGGTGATGCGGAAACAGATTATACCGCGGTGAAAAAGATCATGGACCTGTTACAGGAAAACAAGGTAAATAAGTTTAATCTCGTTACCAACCTTCAGAAAGACGAAGTCACATTGAAGGACCTGCCCAAATAGGGCAACGCGATTTTAATCCCTAAAAGATAAAACCAGTATGGGTGAAATAATTGTTGAGGAAAAAGGGAAAAAGGGTGGTAAGCGCCAGGCGAAGAAACACAGCACCCGCATCGATATGACCCCCATGGTCGACCTGATGTGTTTGCTCATTACCTTCTTCATGCTTACCACGGCTTTTAGCAAGCCCAAGGTCATGGTGATCACCATGCCCGAAAAATCTGATGATCCAGCCGATAAAAACCGGCCGGAAATTCCGAAAAACAGAACCCTGAATATTTTGCTGACAGAAGGTCATAAGGTTTATTACTATATCGGCATTGCCGATCCGAAGAAACCAGCCGAAATGCCACAGCTTATTAAAACAGATTTCAGCAAAGACGGTATACGGAAGTTTTTATTGATCAAGAATAAGGACCTCTTTACCAAAATTGCCGAATATCGCGATAAGCGGGTTACAGGGAAGACTGTTGTTGCCGACACAACCGCCGATAATGCCATCAAAAAGTTCAAGAAGGAGGATCAGAAAGGCCCGATCGTCCTTATCAAGGCGGATGACAAGGCAAAATACAAGGATATTGTTGACATCATCGACGAGATGGCCATCTGCAACGTTGCCAGTTATGCCGTGGTTGACTTTACCCCCACCGAGCTGGAGATGTTGAAGAATGCTCCCAAATAAGCAGTGATATTGTGTTTAACACGTTAAAAAAATAGTGTATGGCAATTGAAACACAGCATGTAGAATCGCTGGAGGATATTGTTTTCAAAAACAGGAACAAGGAGTATGGCTCGTACTACCTGAGGAAGAACTACAGGAAGTTTGTGACCATCTCCATGATCTTTGGTTTTGTGTTGATAGGAGTTGTTGTGGCCTATCCCCTGATCAATGCCTATATCAATAAGGAACGGCTGATCAGGGAGAAAGAAAAGGAAGTTGGCGTGAAATTCGAAAACCTGAAACAGGAAGAAGCGCCTCCCCCTCCACCGCCTCCCCCTCCACCTGAAGTATTGGTTGAAAAGGTCAAATTTACCGCCCCCGTCGTTGTTGAAGATACAACGATTGAGGTAAGCATGGCCAGCATGGATGATCTCAATAAAAAAGGAAATGTTGAAGCTCCCACAGAAGATGTTGAAGTGGAAGTGAAAGATGAAGGCCCCAAAGTTATTGAAACCCCGGTACAGGCTGAAATTTTCACAGTTGTGGAAGAGCAGCCCGGATATCCCGGTGGCGAAGAGGCCCGTATCGGTTACCTGCAGCAGAATATCAAGTATCCCGAGGAAGCCAAAGAGTTGGGTATCCAGGGAAAGGTGTTCGTTACCTTCGTGGTTGAAGTCGACGGAACCATTACCGATGTCAGGGTTCTCCGGGGTATCGGCGGTGGCTGCGACGAAGAGGCCATCCGCGTGGTTAAGTCGATGCCCAAATGGGTTCCCGGCAAACAACGTGGTGTACCTGTTCGTGTTCAGTTCAACTTGCCGATCAAATTCACCCTGCAGTAGAAAAATTCATCCTGCGCAACAGCGCTCCGAAAAAAGGCGATTCCCAAAGGAGTCGCCTTTTTGCTTAATATACAAGACAAGTATACTCACCCGGGATCCCGGAAATTCAACGGTCCCGATAAACGCCGACCTATGAAAAGAAGAGAATTCAACCGTATATATATATCGTGGCTGGTAATCCTGGCTGTGTTGCTGTTTATGTTTTCCGCGGCAACTGCATTGTCACAACAAGCAGATACATTCAGAATCGGAACATTTAACATTCAGAATTTCGGAAAGACGAAACTCAACGATTCGGCCAGGGTCAATTTCCTTGCCGGAATCATTCGTAAATATGATATCGTTGCAGTTCAGGAGATTTCAGATGTTTCAGGAGAGGTTCCGGTAACTTTCTGCAAGATCATTAACCAAAAAGGGAATAGACACTTTGCCGTGGCTGTTAGTCCGCTTACAGGCGAGCAGGAGGATGATAAAACATCTCGGGAACAGTATGCCTTTTTTTATGATACCACGCTGTTTTCACTGGTGAGCGCACCGAGCCTTTACAACGACTCACTGCATGACTATTTTGCCCGGGAACCTTTTACGGCCAGGTTCAGGACGAGATCAGGAGGATTTACCTTTGTTTTAATCACCATCCACACAACACCCAAATTAGCGACTGAAGAGATAGGGAGCCTTGACGATGCGGTAAAGTGGGCGACGGAGAAATATGCCAAAGAGACGGAGATCGTCGTACTTGGGGACTTTAATGCATCGTGCAGTTATGCAAGCCCGGGCGATCTTGACAAACTTGCCATCCGCGGGAAAAATTACTTTTGGGTTGTCCCCGACGATGCCAAGACAAACCTCTCGGCAAAAAGCGATTGTGCATACGACCGTTTTGTGTTAACACTTCCGGCAAAAGCTCACTACACAGGCCGGTGGGGGGTTGACCGTTGCTTTGACTCAAAAACAATTTCCGATCATTGGCCGGTTTGGGCCGAATTCAGCACCATTAAAAGAAAATAATCCCTATTTTTACATGAAAGTTACTACTGGTGATCAGAAATAATGCATGAAAAACCTTACTACCGACCTTCTAAAAGAACTCGACGAGCTTAGGACAGAGAACCAAAAAAACAGCAGACTGTTGAATGCGCAACACGACCTGCTGCAGAATGTTGGCCTTGCCATCATTACAACATCTGCCGATGGTGTTGTGAAATCCTTCAATACTGCCGCTGAGAAAATGCTGGGTTATTCAGCCGCTGAGGTGATTGGAAGGGCCAGTGCCGATATTTTTCATGACCATGCAGAACTCGAAAAGGAGGGGGCCGGCTTGTCGTCCCTTCGCCGGAGTGATATCTATCCTGGATTCGAATCCCTGGTTAACACACTGAAAAAAAACGCGGTAAGTACGATGGAGTGGTTTTTTACCACAAAAGACGGAACCAGGTTCCCGGTAAAACTGACCATCTCATGCATTGAAGATGCGGATGGGGTGGTTGATAGCTATATCCTCGTTGCATATGATCTCGGAAAGGAGAAGCAAGTGATGAAATCGCTCCGCGAGAGCGAAGAACGATTCCACTCCATGTTTCACAATCACGATGCCGTGATGTTACTGGTCCACCCCGACTCAGGAATTATCGTTGAGGCCAACGATGCCGCCGAAAAGTTCTATGGATATAAATTCAAAGAGGCCGGTAAAATTTCGATTTACAGTATAAATACCCTTCCCGATGCGGCGTTGAGAAAAGAGATGTCTGATGCGATGGTTCAGCGGCGGAACTACTTTATCTTTCCGCACAGGCTGGCTTCGGGTGAGGTGAGGATCGTGGAGGTACACTCTTCGCCCATAAAGGTTAACAATCAGAAACTGTTATTCTCGATCATCCATGATATTACCGAACGGCGCAAAACAGAAGAGCTCCTTAAAAGGAGCGAGACTGAAAACCGGGCTATTTTCAATGCAGTTCCCGATTTACTTTTCCGCCTCGACAGGAAGGGAATATTTCTTGACTCACGCAGCGGTGATCCCAAAAACCTCCTTATCCCGGTGGAGCATTTCCTCGGAAAAAATCTGAGGGATGTATTGCCACCCGTCGTAGCAACCCTGGCGGTTAATGCCTTGGAAAAGGCATTTAGCACCCGGGAAACTGTCACTTTTGAGTATGAGTTGCAGTTCGGTGAAAAAATTCATTTCTATGAAGACAGGGTCGTTGCCATTTCCGACAATGAAGTACTTTCCATTGTCCGCGAAATCACTGAACGAAAAAAGGCCGAGTTGGCGCTTCAATGGAATGAATCGCTCCTGCAGAAGATGACCAGCACCTCCCCCCTTGCATTTCTCGTGGTTGATAACCGGGATGATGCTATCCTCTATTTTAACCATCGGTTTTGTGAAATATGGGGAATAACCCATCTCGAGGAACAGATGCGCAAGGGGGAGTTGAAAAACAATGACATCATCCCCGACTGTCTCCCGGTGCTCAAAGACATCCCGGCGTTTGCCGAATCGTGCACTCCGCTTCAGGATGAATTCAACCAGGTGGTGCTAGAAGATGAGATCCCGTTTAGCGACGGAAGGATGATTCGTCGGTTTTCAGCTCAGATCAGGGGGGAGAAGGACGAATACTTCGGACGATTGTATATTTTTGAGGACATCACCCAGAGAAAAGCAACAGAACAGTTTATCCGCATCCAGCGGGACCTGGCTGCAAAACACAGTACGATAATATCGATGCATGAAGCCCTTTCGATAGCGCTCGAGGTTCTCCTGCAGATAGATGGGGTCGATTGTGGTGGGATCTACCTGCATAATGCCGCTACGGGATGCCTTGACCTGATGACCCAACAGGGAC
Source organism: Bacteroidales bacterium (assembly GCA_049317265.1). Taxonomy (GTDB): domain Bacteria; phylum Bacteroidota; class Bacteroidia; order Bacteroidales; family FEN-979; genus CAIVAT01. The sequence continues at coordinate 7,823 of JBMOIP010000040.1, read as the reverse complement.
TTTCTGATGATTTTATTTCAAAGAATTCACATTTTTTAGCTGACACAGATCAATCATTGATTGTGAAGGAGGGAAACCCCCTGTATGTCTCAAATGAAACCCTTAACAGCGCTGTTCCATCGGATTTCATTAACGAAGGGATTTTATCCCTCGCCGTGTTGCCGATGAAACATGAAGGGGAAATCATCGGTTGTATCAACCTTGCATCAAAAAGGAACACGGATGTGTTCAGTAAGGTTCATTTTTCCCTCGAAGCGCTTGCCGGTCAGATCGGGGGAACCATTGCCAGGATCAATGCTGAAACCTCCCTGAAGCAAAGCCAGAAAAATTTTCAGGCCCTGTTCGATACACTGGATGATTTCATGTTTATCCTCGATGCTGAAGGGCGAATCATCAGGACAAACCCGGTGGTTCAAAAACGACTTGGGTATACTGATGAACAATTGTACATGAAGCATGTCCTGGAGGTTCATCCTCCTGCAAGGCGGGAGGAGGCGGGCTTTATTGTAGGTGAAATGCTTGCAAACCGTGCCCTGTTCTGCCCGGTTCCGCTCATCACCCGCGATGGGGTGGAGATTCCTGTTGAGACCAGGGTCGTACTTGGCAAATGGGATGATAAGGATGTGCTGTTCGGAATCTCACGCGATGTCACAGAGCGTGTGAAGGCTGAAAAAGAGCTGCAGGTGCGCGAATCGTACCTCTCGGCCGTAATCAGGAATCACCCGGGAATGTTCTGGATGAAGGATGTGGAGGGGAAATTTTTACTGATGAATGACCGGAACGATGCATTCCTGAAAATGTCGGGGATGAAAAATCTTGAAAGTGTGATCGGATCGTCAGACTTTGATTTTATGCCCGTGAAAAATGCAGTTGCTTATAAGGAGGAGGATGAGGAGGTGATGAGAACCAGGGAGCCTCTTGTCAGAGAGGAACAGGGATGGATCGATTCCGCTGAAACATGGTTTGAGAAATACAAATTCCCTGTTGTGAATAACATGGGCGAAGTTATCGGAGTTTCGGCCTACTCCATCGATATTACGGAAAGGAAAAAGGCCGAGTCTGCGCTTAAAATCCAGAGTTCCGCCTTCGAATCCTTTGCTCTTCCCATCGTCATTACCGATGCGAATGGTTTAATTACCTGGAGCAATACCAGCTTTTTAAAACTTACAGGGTATTCAGAACCGGAAATTATCGGGAAAACCAATGGTGAACTCGTGAAGTCGGGTACCCACGACAAGGAGTTTTACAAAGCCTTCTGGAAAACGCTTAGAGGCGGAAAAGTCTGGAGCGGAGAACTCATGAACCGGAAAAAAGACGGAACACTCTACCCCGAAGAACTTACCATAACCCCGGTCTTTGACCAGGAACAAAAAATCAATTCCTACATAGCCATTTCAATTGACCTCACTGAAAAAAAGGTGATGGAACGTGCGTTGCGCGAGAGTGAAGCGAGGTGGAACTTTGCATTGGAGGGATCCGGTGACGGCGTGTGGGACTGGAACATTGTTTCGAACCAGGTGTTTTTCTCGAGGCAATGGAAATTCATGCTTGGTTTTGGGGAGAATGAACTCAGCGGTACCGCTGACGAGTGGAGACAACTGATCCATCCCGATGACAAGCATGAGCTGTATGCCAACCTTGAGAAGCACTTCCGCGGCGAAACAGAGGTTTATATTAATGAACACCGCACATTGTGCAAGGATGGTAGTTATAAATGGGTTCTTGACCGGGGGAAAGTGGTCTCCAGAACTCCGGAGGGCGACCCTGCCAGAATTATAGGGACCTGCACCGACATCACCGATCGCAAATTCCTGGAGCAGACGCTGCGGGAAGGTATTGAACGGGAGAAGGAACTCAATGAACTGAAATCGAAATTTGTTTCGGTGGCCTCGCATGAGTTCAAGACTCCGCTGGCAACCATTCTGGCGACCAGCGAATCGCTGCTGGCATACGGGGAGCGGATGACCAGGGAACAGCAGAACCTTCGTCTCGGCAAAATCAAGGACCAGGTGACCAACCTGAACAAGATCATTGAAGAGGTTCTCTATTTATCTAAATTACAGGCCCGGGAGGTTGCTCTCAAACCTGAACAGTTTGACATCATTGAACTATTCAGTGAAATAGTGGAGGGTTTCAGAACCATCACTGGATCATCATTGAGATTTACCTTCACATCAGAAGAAGATTCCATCCAGGTGGTGCTCGATCAAAAACAGGTGACACAGATATTGACCAACCTGCTTATGAATGCGGTTAAATATTCCGGAGCAGAGGATGAGGTAACCGTTGAGGTAATCAGGGACAAGGATCGTGTCTTCACCAAGGTAACGGACCATGGCATCGGAATTCCCGAAGAGGATGTAAAGCACCTTTTCAAACCTTTTTACAGGGCCTCCAATGCTGGGAATATCTCCGGTACCGGACTAGGCCTCAACATTGTCAAAGAGTCATTAAACCGCCATGGAGGAAGCATCATAGTGGAGAGCATCCTCAATGAAGGAACTGCTTTTACTTTTGAGTTGCCAATATTCATCCAGGACGAAAATCAGACAGAGCCATGAAAAAAATCCTAGTTATCGAAGACGAACAACCCCTTCGCGAATCGATTTGCGACATTCTTGAATTTGAAGGATACTCAGTTTTGCAGGCTGAAAATGGCAAAATCGGTGTTGAACTTACCCATGAATGGAAGCCGGATATCATTTTATGCGATGTCATGATGCCCGTGATGACCGGTATGGAGGTGCTTGCAACCCTGCGCTCCAGCGAAGCAACCAGGCTGATTCCCTTCATTTTTATCACCGCCCTGTCGGGAAGGTCCGACATCAGGTCGGGGATGGAGCTGGGAGCCGATGATTATATTAATAAACCTATCACACGCGATGAGCTCCTCGGGGCGATCACGGTCCGATTGAAAAAAGCGGACATCATCCGCAAGAAATCGGAACATGCCGACGATCTTGAATTGATCAATAAGGGTCTTAATGCCTTTGCACACTCGGTGTCGCATGATCTGAAAGCGCCCCTGAGGGCCCTGGATGGGTATTCCAAAATCCTCATGGACGAATATACCGGCATCCTTGACAAAGATGGGCTGAGATATCTCGAGACGATCAGATCGAACTCTGCTAAAATGCGTGAATTGATTGATGGGTTAATGCTTTTCTCGCGTCAACGTAAAGCCGAGATCAGCAGGAGCCTGGTGAATATGAAAAGACTGGCCGAAATCGTTGTTGCAGAAAGCACAGCCGAAAAGCGGAAAAACCCCGTGGAGATCATTCTTGCCGATATTCCTGATGCCCTTGGCGATGTTACCATGATGAGGCAGGTTTTTGTGAACCTTATTTCAAATGCGATCAAATACTCATCAAAAAAGAAACAGCCTGTCATTGAGATCGGCTACACGGTTATTGAAAATGAAGGCGTTTACTTTGTGAAGGACAACGGCGTTGGATTCGACATGAAGTATTACTCCAAACTGTTCGGTGTTTTTCACAGGCTTCACAGTGAAAATGAGTTCAAGGGAATCGGGATAGGATTGTCGATTGTGAAAGATATTGTAGAAAAGCACGGCGGACGGGTGTGGGCAGAAGGGGTGCCTGAACAGGGCACCACCTTCTATTTCACACTGCCTTAACAGGTTCCCGGATAAGGATGATGTGACCGGGAGAATTGAGTAAAAGTTCTATTTCTTCCCGAAGATTTTAAATCCGAGCGATACCAGGAACACATTGTTTTTGGTGTCGAATGACTGATTGCTGGCATCCTTGATGAGTTTGCTCAAACCATACTTGTAGCGGACATCAAAGGTGAGGAACAAAAAGTCAATTCCGGTACCACCCAAAACATACCAGTTGGCTGTATTGATATCGGCAGGCTGAATTTTTGGATTGATATCCTCGCTTACTTTTTTATGCATTGCAAAGGATGCTTCGGGTCCGAGTTCAACGCGCCAGGTGATAAAATCCGAATGGATGATTTTAAAACCGAGCATTACCGGAATATCCAGGCTGCCGACAGTTATCTTTTGCGACCAGTATCTGGGAGACGAAACAGCACCATCATAGGAGAATACACCCCCACTCATGCAGTAAAGCACTTCAGGTGCAACATAGAAGCGCTTTCCAAAGTGTGCATAGGCCCCAACGTGGAAACCGCTGTTGAATTGGTTTTTAATAGAGTCGAGATCGGTGGTTAATTTGCTGCCGTTATAACCGATTTTTAAGCCCAGGGCAAACTGTCCGTAAGAAAATACGGAAGTGGTAAGCGCGAAGGCAAGGAGAATAATGAATTTTTTCATGGTTTGAAGTTTTAATTAATGTTAATTGTAGTCACAAAAATATAAAATATTGCCAATGATTACAAAACCCTAACAAGAATATTTTACTAAATTTTCTGTCATAAAAGCTTCGTTTCGGTTACAACTTTTTAATGGTCACCCTTCGGTTCTGGGTCCTTCCGGCTGCGGTTTTATTGTCGGCGATGGGTTTTGAGGCTCCGAATCCCTTGGTTTCCATGCGTCCTGCATCCACTCCGCGCTTCACGATTTCTGCTTTGATGCTTGCGGCCCGTTTGTCGGATAGGATGAGGTTTTTGGCATCAGTGCCGGTGTTGTCGGTATGTCCTTCGATCAAAATCCTGGTCTGGGGGTGTTCTTTCAGGTAGGTCGTTATCTGTTCAACAACGGGGAAACTCTCGGCTTTTACGATGGCTTTGCCAATGTCGAAATTGATCCCATAAATGTCGATAAATCCCTTTTCATCAAAACCCTGCATCAAATTTATCTCCTTTTTTGGCATCTCTTTCTTCACAGCAGATTCATCGGTGATGGCAAGCCTGAACCCGAATCCGAGTGCGCTGTTGTAAGGGAACTCATTGTTCCGGTAGGAGATCCTCATCCGGCCCTCTTCACTGCCCCATGAACCACCGCGAATGCAGCGGTGCGATCCGCGATCGGGGCCGGCCGGGTTTTCTGCCGGAGAGATTTTGTAATATGTTTCGCCATAATAGTCGGAGCACCACTCCCTGATATTTCCGGCCATGTCGTAGATATCCAGTTCGTTCGGCAATTTTTTCCCGATGGTATGCGACCTTTTGTCGGAATTTTCCAGGTACCAGGCAACTTCGCCCAGGTTGTTTCCGCCAACGTATTTATAATTTTTTGATTTGGCGCCACCTTTGGCGGCATACTCCCATTCGGCTTCGGTAGGGAGGCGGAATTTCTTGCCTGTCTCCTTACCCAGCCATTCGCAGTAAGCCACGGCATCATTCCAGCTGATATTGGCAACAGGGTTCATTGAATCAGCAGCAGGAACAGGTTTGCCGGTTGAATACATTTTCCATGTTCCGTTATTGATCCCACGGGGGGGCAAGCCGTGCTTCAACTTCACCGTGTCGGGTTGTTCAGCATCCGTTATATAACCGGTGGCATCGACGAACTTCTTAAATTCGGAGTTTGTCACCTCATATTTTCCAAGGAAAAAACTGTTCAGGGTGATGTTGTGTGCAGGCTTTTCATCTGCGCTGCCGGCATTGTTTCCCATCATGAAGCTCCCGCCTTCCACGTGGATCATGGTGGGCATGGTTACGGCAGGTTTCTGGGAATAGACTGACACTGAACAGGCCAGCAGGAATAAAAGGAGAAAAAAGGGGTTTGTTTTCATCTTTAATTTTTTTGTAAATATAATACTCTAATCACTTATTTGAAAAGGTGGTGGCAAAATTTAGGCTATTTTGCGGTTTTTTTCCTGGCATAATAGTATCTCCAGTCAAAGGCAAGCCTGATCCCCGCCGACCAGATGCTTCTTAATTTTATTGTTTCAGCGTATGCGGGCTCGATCATTGTTATTTTCCGGGGAATGTCAACGGCAGCATATATCTGCATCAGCAGACTGGCACTTTGCCTGCGGGAAAATGTTCTGACAGGGCGATATTCCAGGATCGGAAAGCTGAATTGCGTTGAACGCATGGTAACAAGAGCCAATAATGCGCTGGCATCTAATGTGTTGGGAAACAGGAAGGCGTCGGAACCCTGGGCGGATCCGTAGAAACATATTCCAACTTCCCTTCCGAGGATGAACTGAAACCGGCCGATTTTTGTGGGAATTCCGGCCTGCCAGGGAATGAGTCCACCCGCACCGGCGGTAGCCACCACGTTGTTCATTGCGTTGGGGGAGGCCAGCAGAAGGATAGGGGCGAGAATGATAAGGTCGCCGGGTATCAGGTAATATGGAAGCCGGATCCGGCCATAAAAGGCATCCCGGCTTGGGACCGCCGATAGAATTGATCCGAATTGCTTGTAGCCGGGATCGTGTTCAAGTTTGGTGGTAGATACCCCGTCGAGGCGCCAGCCCAGGTCGAGAAATACCAGCCCGTCGCTCGATTCATTCAGCACCCCGTCCATTCCCAACCCAAGATGCAATGCTACTTCCAGGCCAGGCACCATGCCGATGGTTTGCTGAACCGGGCTGAAGCCGCCGGCCAGGGCAGAAATCCTTGCAGCGGGGGCAAAGCCGATAAACGGGCCGAGTTCGGAACGGAATCTCGGAATCTCACCAAGCCCGGTAGCCAGCCCCGGGACAGGAGTCGTGACAAGCACCTGGTCGAACAGGTCCCTGAAGGCCGGATCGATATGGCGGGGAGGCATTGTGAGTGCTCTGGCAATGTTGAAAGTGTCGGAGTTGAAAATACCAATCCGATCATTGTAAAGGGAGGTTGTATGAGAGGTGGTTGCAGCATCCAGCACCTGGTTCAGGCTGATAAGAACGGTTGCTGCGGCCCGCGCGGCATCGGCATCCCGCATGTAGGCATCTCCGGTTAAAATCATCCGCTCACCCTGCCATGTGGTCACCTCAAGTCCCCGCTCGTCGTAATAGTCATGGGTTCCTTTTCGCAGGGCTGCATTACCCCATACGCCGGCAACATGTCCGGAAGCAAAACCGTCTTCGAGGAAATGAAGAGCAAATGCTTCATCGGCAAGCAGTGAAAGTGCCAGTGCCGAACGTTGTTCCGGCGTCATGGTTTCCGAAGAAAATCTTTTGGCTTTCAGCAGGGCGCTGGCATGAAACCATTTGTAGGTGCCAACGAGATTAACTTCCACACCCTCTTTGAAACAGCTGTCGAAATAGGCCCCTGCAGAGGTTTTTGCACCGGGTCTTGCCAGCATGAAATGGACATTGTTTGCCCCTGCCCTTGAGACATAACCAGGGTCGGCTCTCAGGAGACGGAGATCGGAATCGCGAAGTTTAACGGCCCGTTCACTCTCATTTTTGGAGTCAGCCAGTCCGGCCTTCAGGCGGGCAGTGACATCCGCAACATTCAAGATCCAACTGGTGTGAAGGATGTTGAAAAGCATGTCATCCGCAGAGGTGGAGTGATCGCCTGCAATGGCAGGGAACGCTGCATAATCCAGGTATTTCGGATGTTCTCCCTGCGAGGCATCGATCACCGACAGGTTCAGCCGTGATTCAAATCCTGTACGGGCCAGGGCCCATAACTGGTCGAGCACAGCCCGGTGGGCTGAGTCGAGTTTCTGAATGGCGATTACTGCAATATCGCGGTGTTCAGGATATACCCAACCATAGCTTGTCATATTTATACAAGTAATCACACTCAGGATCAGCACAATTTTGCGTACCATAGGCGGAGGATTTTTTCAGGGATTTTTGTTCTTTATGCTACAAATTTAAAAATAGAAACATTAAATGGCAGGTAAATTTTCACAGTTATCTATTTTATATTGGACGATTTACGATGGCAGATTGAATTTTTGATTAAGCACTTTCGTACCAGTAAGGAAAAACAGCAGCTATAATTACCCTTTC
>JBMOIP010000039.1:0-42723 GCA_049317265.1 Bacteroidales bacterium | reverse complement strand
GCCGCCTGAACTGAAATCATTCCATGATCCGCTATGACCTCTTCCCATGGAACCAAGCAGCCAGAAAGCAGTCCAGAACGGAATGCTCTTACCCAATGAAGTTCCCTGCCCACGGCTTCCTCGCATCAGCATGAACACCACGACAATGATAATGAGCGGAACCAGAAGCCCGAACGGATTCGATTTTTTCTTTGTCCGTTTGGTGTACTGGTCGGCAGTATATTCGCCTTTGGCCAGCGAGATCATGGTTGAAGTAGCAGCTTCAATGCCGGCATAGTAATTCCCTGCACGAAAATTCGGGATCATTTCGTTGTCGACAATCCGCTTGGCAAGGGCATCCGGGATCGCCCCTTCAAGCCCATAACCCGTTTGTATGCAGGCTTCCCCTTTTTCGTTGGGGTATTTAGGCTTTACAAGCATCACAGCGCCATTATTTTTCCCTTTCTGTCCAACACCCCATTTCTCGCCGATCAGTCGTGCAAACTCATTGTAATCGTAACCATTCAGCGATTTTACCACCACCACCACAATCTGGGTGGAGGTGGAATCATTGAACAAGACCAGTTTCTGTTCCAGCCTTTGTGCCTCCTCAGGGCTAAGAACCCCGGCAAAATCATTGACAAGCCTTGGCGGATCAGGACGGGCTGGAATATCCTGGCCCTGCACTGTCCACGAACAGGTGAACAAAAGTGCCAGAAAAACAAAGATCTTCTTGAAAGTTATCATCTTTATAAATCTTAAAAAGCTGCTAAATCATTCCCAATCAATTTGAGAGGGATGTTATTGTTCAGGAATTTGTCCTATACTAATCCTTGCCGAAAGAAATCTCATCAGAAAGTTCATTCACATCATCACGATGATGCGGAAAATGTTTTTTGAGTTGAATTCCGGTGGCGGCAATTGCTTCTATCAACCCATCGGTAAAGCGGTTCTCTCTGAAATGATTCAGCATATTGGCTTTTATATCACCCCAGAAGTTTTCAGGAACAACTTTATGAATTCCCGAGTCGCCAATGATGGCAAAACGACGGTTTTTAACAGCTAAATAAATCAACACCCCATTTCTAAGTTCAGTGTTATTCATGCCAAGCTGCTTGAAAATAAATGCAGCACGGTCCATCACCTCACCGGTAACGTTATTCTCAATGTGAATGCGGATCTCTCCTGAAGTGTCAAGTTCCGCATTCATAATGGCCAGTTCGATATCCTCTTTTTCCTGTTTGGAAAAGAAATCTTTTGCAGCAGTCCCCATGGTTTTTGTTATGTGGTCGTTAGCATTGCCTGAATGATGTAGTTTAAGCCCAGGTTAAAATTGAACCTCCGGGGCTTTTTCGGCGCCAGCCTGGGCCTGGAAATAGGCTTTTTTCTGGAAACCGAACATTCCTGCAAACATGCTGTTTGGAAACCGGCGCAAATAGGTGTTATAACCTTGTGCCGCTTCGTTGAACTTCATGCGCTCCACGCTGATGCGGTTCTCAGTGCCTTCAAGCTGTGCCTGCAGTTCTGAGAAGTTTTGTGTAGCCTTGAGTTCCGGGTATTTTTCAACAACCACCATCAAGCGTCCAAGAGCTGAACTTACCCCGTTCTGAGCCTCCTGGAACTTCTGAAGCGAACCTTCATCCAGGTTTTTAGGATTAATTTGAACACTGGTGGCCTTTGCACGGGCTTCAATGACTGCCGTGAGTGTTTGCTGTTCAAATTTGGCAACTCCTTTCACGGTATTCACCAGGTTTGGAATCAAATCGAGCCTTCGCTGGTAAACATTTTCCACATTGGCCCACGCCTGGTTAACACCCTCTTCGCGGGTGACCAGGTTATTGTTGATGCCGGTCACCCATCCGATGAGTAACAGGACAACACCCACGACCACGATTAACGCAATCCAACCTTTACTTAATTTCATGATACAATAATTTTTGGTTAATATTTGCTAAATTACTTATAATAAAGACACTCTGAATTATCTTTGTGGCATTTAATTGTTTTATAACAACTGGTCTGTCGTATCAAACATTTAGACTCACTGACCCAAAAAGGTTACACTATTTCCTGCTTTAAGACATCTGCTCAGTACTGCGTTTAATAAAATCAGCCAGCTCTTTTCCCTTCAGCATGTTTTGAGCCAGCAATGCCAGGTCGAATAATTGCTTGATGGTGCCAGCCTGTTTGCCGGCATCTGTTTCAATAAGTAATTTTCCTACCAGCGGATTATTTGAGTTGACCACCAGGTTGTAATTTTCAGGCATCTCTCCCATAAACCCATAACCACCGCCGCCGCCGAGGGCCGACATGTCCTTCATCCTGCGCATAAACTCGTTCTGGGTAATAAGGAGTGGCGATTCTTTTTCACTTAAGCTTTCAAATGCAAGGGTGAATTTTTTTGAATCGATCTGTTTTTCAAACAGTTCTTTCAGTACCCCCTGCTGCTCCTCATTGAGTTTTGAAGGAAGTGCATCCTCTTTTTTAATCAGTTTTTCAACTGTGTCGGCATCTACCCTGGTAAACCTGGTTTTCTCCAGTTTTTGTTCCAGGGTGTTAATAAAGTGCGCCTCGAGAACACCATCCATCATGAGCACATCGTAACCCCTGTTTTTTGCCGATTCAATAAAAGTGTACTGCTCATGCTGATTGGTTGCATAGAGGTAGATAAGTTGACCCTCCTTGTCTTTCTGAGCCGGAGAAACATGTGCTTCATATTCTTCAAAGGTGAAATATTTGGCATCTACATTTTTCAGCAGGCAGAACTTCTTTGCACGGTCATAGAACTCCGGCTGTGCAATGATACCATATTCAATGAACACCTTGATATCATCCCATTTTGCTTCGAAATCGCCCCGGGAGTCTTTAAATAATGATTCCAGTTTGTCAGCTACCTTCTTGGTAATATGATTTGATATTTTTTTGACGTTGGGGTCACTTTGCAGGTAACTGCGTGATACATTTAACGGGATGTCAGGCGAGTCAATAACCCCATGCAGCAAGGTCAGAAAGTCGGGAACGATTCCTTCAACAGAATCTGTTACGAAAACCTGGTTGCAATAGAGCTGGATCTTGTCTTTCTGAACTTCCAGGTTCTTCTTCACCTTCGGGAAATAGAGAATTCCGGTGAGGTTGAAAGGATAATCCACATTGAGGTGAATCCAGAATAAGGGTTCGTCAAAAGTGTAGGGATAAAGTTCCCTGTAGAAACTCTTATAATCCTCATCTTTAAGATCTACGGGTTTCTTTTTCCAGATAGGATCGGTGTTGTTGATGATCCTTGGTTTTTCAACCTCAACCTGTTTGTCGTTGCCATCTTTATCTTTCTCACCTACAACAGTTTCCCAGCTCTTCTCGGTGCCAAACTGAATTGGAACAGGAAGAAACTTGCAATATTTTTTCAGGATACCCAGGAGTGTATGTTCTTCCAGGTAATCTTTGGATTCATCAGAGATATGGAGAATGATCTCAGTGCCACGGTCGCTTTTATCGCAATCATCCATGGTGTAGTTGGGACTGCCATCGCATTCCCAGCGAACTCCGGCGGTTTCACCTTTTTTCTGGTAGGTTTTGGTAAGAATTTCAACCTTGTCGGAGACCATGAAACTGGAGTAAAAACCCAACCCGAAATGGCCGATAATGGCATTCATTTCTGATTCAGACTTGGTTTTAAACTTCTTCACAAACTCTTCAGCACTTGAAAACGCGATCTGGTTGATGTATTTGTCAACTTCGGCAGATGTCATGCCAATACCCTTATCCCTGATGGAGATGGTCTTTTTCTTTGGATCCAGGGTCACCAGGATGGTAAGGTCGCTGATGTCACCGGTAAATTTCCCTATAGAAGCCAGTGTTTTAAGCTTCTGTGTGGCATCTACTGCATTGGATATTAATTCACGAAGGAATATTTCATGCTCCGAATACAGAAATTTCTTGATAATCGGAAAGATGTTCTCAGTCTGAACATTAATTTTACCTTGTTGCATATTGTTCGTAGTTTTTGTTTGTTCGCTCGTTCTTGTCAAAGGTAATGCCATGATAAGGTCTCTGACAAAATGACAAAGGTTGCAGGAAAAGGATTTTTTTTCCACTATGCAAATATGAAAAGGAAAATTCCTAATTTTACAAGGTCTTTCTCCCTGAAACACAAACTAAAAACTTACTCATATGAACGCGATAGATTGGAAAAACCTGCCTTTTGGTTACTTTAAAACGGACTACAATGTTCGTTGTTATTACAAAGACGGAAAATGGGGAGCCCCCGAGGTGTCCGATTCCGAAACCATTACCATGCATATGGCTGCCACCTGCCTCCATTATGGACAGGAAGCATTTGAAGGAATGAAAGCATTTACAGGCAAAGATGGAAGGATCAGGATCTTCAGGATTGAAGAGAATGCAAAGCGGATGATCAGGTCAGCCCAGGGCGTCATGATGGCCGAAGTTCCGGTTGAACTCTTTACCGAAGTGGTCATGCAGGCCGTAAAATTGAACCTCAAGTATGTCCCGCCTTACGGAGAAGGAGCTTCCCTTTACATCAGGCCATTGCTTATTGGTACAGGAGCACAGGTAGGTGTCAGCCCTGCCAAAGAATATATGTTCATGGTATTTGTCGGCCCTGTCGGTCCCTATTTCAAAGAGGGTTTCAATCCGGTTAAAATGCAGATTGTGCGCGACTTTGACCGTGCAGCACCCCTGGGGACAGGCCACATCAAGGTGGGGGGAAATTATGCTGCCAGCCTTCGCGCAGGCCAGCGGGCGCACCAGGACGGATATTCCTCCTGTATTTTCCTCGATGCCCGTGAGAAAAAGTATATTGATGAAGCCGGACCGGCAAACTTTTTCGGGATCAAGGATAATACCTACGTGACGCCAGATTCCGCTTCAATTCTTCCCTCTATCACCAACATGTCGTTAAGGGTATTGGCGGAGGAGTTGGGAATGAAGGTTGAGCAACGCCATATCCCGGTTGATGAACTTGCTGAATTTGATGAGGTGGGGGCCTGCGGTACCGCTGCAGTCATTTCACCCATTTGCATGATCCACGACCGCGATACCGGCAAAGAGTACAAATATTGCAAGAATGGCCAGCCGGGGACTGTCTCCAAAAAATTGTATGATAAGTTAAAAGGAATCCAGGAAGGAATTGAGCCCGATACCCATGGTTGGATTACCTATGTAGAATAACCACACAAGGATTAACAGAAAAGCCGGGATTTAACTGATTCCGGCTTTTTTCATGAGCTCATCCATCTCCTGCCTGATCTTCATGGCTTCCTCACGGGCTTTTTCAGCAAAGTCAGTCGCCCCGGAGGCATAAATAATGTTCCTTGATGAGTTGACTATTAATCCGCAATCTTTCGTAAGTCCGTGCTTTACAACCGCCTCAAGGCTGCCGCCCTGCGCCCCTACACCGGGAACCAAAAGAAAATGGTCGGGAACAATCTTTCTGACCTCATCAAGCATCTCCGCCTGTGTCGCGCCAACAACATACATCATATTTTCAGTTGTTCCCCAATTTCGTGAAACTGACAGAACCGTTTCAAACAGGCGCTCATCGCTGTCGTTCCTGAAAAACTGAAAATCAGCGGCCCCCTTGTTCGAGGTAAGCGCCAGCACGATAATCCATTTGTCCGGGTAGGAGAGGAAGGGTTTAACAGAATCTTCCCCCATGTATGGAGCAACGGTTACAGCATCGAAATCCATTCCTGAGGATGCCGGCTCAAACATAGCCCGTGCATATTGCTGCGATGTATTGCCTATGTCACCTCTTTTGGCATCGGCAATGGAAAAGATCTGCCCCGGATATGCACTGTTGATATACTGGATGGTCTTTGTGAGACTTTCCCATCCCCTGGTGCCATAACATTCGTAAAATGCGAAATTGGGCTTGTAAGCGATTGCCAGGTCGTGCGTGGCATCAATAATGGCTTTGTTGAATTCGAAAATCGGATCAGCTGTTTGTAGCAGATGGGCAGGTACTTTTGAAAGATCTGTATCCAGCCCGATGCAAAGAAATGATCTTTTTGTGAAAATCAGGTTGATAAGTTCGGTACGGTTCATCAAATTTGGGATTGGACGATTTACGATTTACGAATTTTTATCCGCTGTTTTAGCATTTGACGGTTTGCTGCATTAATTGGTTCCGGCTTCTTTCAGTCTCTCCGCATTCTCTGCCAGCTGCAGGGCTTCAATCAGCGGTTCAACGTCACCATCCAGTACAACAGGCAGGTTATAAAGTGTCATGTTGATACGGTGGTCGGTTACCCGGCTCTGTGGGTAGTTATAGGTCCTGATTTTCGCGGATCGGTCGCCCGTTGAGACCATCGTTTTCCTCTTTTTGGAAATTTCATCAAGATACTTCTGATGTTCCAGTTCGTAAAGCCTGGTGCGAAGAACTTTCATGGCTTTCTCGAAGTTCTTGATCTGTGACTTCTCATCCTGGCAGGAGACTACGATATTTGAAGGAATGTGGGTAAGTCTGATAGCCGAATAGGTGGTATTGACCGATTGTCCCCCCGGACCTGAAGAGCAGAAGGTGTCTTTTCTGACATCGGACTGTTTGATCTCAACATCGAACTCATCCGCTTCGGGTAAAACGGCTACCGTAGCCGCTGAAGTGTGCACCCGGCCCTGGGTTTCCGTTTGCGGAACCCGTTGAACCCGGTGAACCCCGGATTCATATTTCATGAGACCGTAAACATTTTCTCCCATGATGTTGAAGATAATCTCCTTGAAGCCTCCCATGGTTCCTTCCGTAAAATCAACGAGTTCGACCTTCCATCGCTTGGTCTCGGCGAATTTGCTGTACATGCGGTATAGGTCGCCTGCAAAAATACTGGCTTCGTCACCACCGGTTCCGGCCCTGATCTCGATAACGGCATTTTTTCCGTCTTCCGGATCAGTCGGGATCAGCATCATTCGGATATCTTCTTCAATTTTATCTTTTTCTGCCGTGAGTAAATTCAACTCCTCCTTCGCCATGGTGCGGAACTCTTCATCCTTTTCGTTGTAGATGATGTCTTTCGCATTATCGATATTTGAAAGAACGGTCTTATATACCTCGAACGCTTCCATGATAGGCTGCAGTTCCTTGTAATCCTTGTTGAGTTTGATATAGTTTTTCATATCACTCATCACCGAAGGTTCATTCATCTGCACCTGAATGTCTTCATACCGGATCTTGATAGCTTCTAATTTGTCTAACATGTGAGATTTTGAAATGGGAGTGCAAAGTTAACCATTTCCATCCGAAAAATTACGATGGACGATTTCGATTAGGGATTAATAGGAAAACTCCCCGAAAATGGAATTTATCGTGAGTTTTGCTGATGGGGCCGGTTCACAATGGCCGATGACCTGTGCCTCGATATTAAATGAACCGGCTATTTTAACGATTGAATCGGCCAGATGCCCCGGAACATAAAATTCCAACCGGTGTCCCATGTTGAACACACGGTACATCTCGTTCCATGGGGTTCCGGATTCTTGCTGGATCAGCCTGAAGAGGGGTGGGACCGGGAGAAGGTTGTTTTTAATGACATGCAGATGGTCGACAAAGTGCAGTACTTTGGTCTGGCCACCGCCGCTGCAATGGACCATGCCATGGATTTCATGGCGGTGTTGGTCGAGCACCTGCTTTACCACAGGTGCATAGGTCCGGGTAGGAGATAAAATCAGCTTACCCGCATCAACATCTGCTATTTCTGTGGGGTCGGTGAGATTTTTGGTTCCCGTGTAAACGAGATCCGGAGTGATATCCTGGTCATAACTTTCCGGATAGCGGGCTGCGAAAGAGTGGGATAAAACATCATGCCGGGCAGAGGTAAGTCCGTTGCTGCCCATCCCACCGTTGTAAGTCGTTTCGTAGCTTGCTTTGCCTGAAGAGGAGAGACCGACGATTACATCTCCCGGTGCGATTTTTCCATTGTCAATCACTTCACTCCTCCTCATTCGGCAGGTAACAGTTGAATCGACAATGATGGTTCTGACGAGGTCGCCCACATCGGCAGTTTCCCCTCCGGTTGAGTAGATTCCGATGCCCAGCGAACGCATAGCTGCTAAAAATTCTTCAGTTCCGGCGATAATCTCTGAAATGACTTCACCCGGAATGAGGTTTTTATTACGGCCAATGGTGGAAGAGAGCAGGATGTTATCTGTTGCTCCAACGCAAAGCAGGTCGTCGAGGTTCATGACCACTGCGTCCTGTGCGATACCCCGCCAAACGGAGAGGTCGCCGGTCTCTTTCCAGTAAAGGTAGGCAAGGGAGGATTTGGTGCCTGCACCATCGGCATGCATGATGTTGCACCATGCATCATCGCCACCCAGGATGTCAGGGATTATTTTGCAGAAAGCTTTGGGATATAAGCCCTTGTCAATGTTTTTAATGGCTGAGTGCACATCCTCCTTGGAGGAGGAAACGCCCCGTTGTTCGTATCTGCCGGCTGGGATCATTCGAAAATGATCTCCCCGGTAGTGTCGTCGATGTTGTATTTCCCGAACTTTTTCAGCAAACCATCGCCGAATTGCAGTGATTGCACCTTCTTGTTTACCGTTGCTTTAACATCTTTAACCACATTCTTGCCAATTCTAATCTCTTTCAGGGTCAGGACCGCTTTTTCTGCAACAGTTCCGTCACCTAGGATTTTGGTTGGATCCCCGTCAAAACTGGTTTTGTCAATAACACCGTCTTTCAGGAGTTTCAGGGTTATTGCCGGGGAGATAAAGACCTCCTTTTCTTTAGCATCGAATACAAAATCAGTGGTAATGCCATTGACATAACTTGTGGCCTGGCGCAAACCCTCTTTGGTTTTCGTAAAACGAACATTGTTTTCTTCCGGGTTTACCACCATCTCAATTTTTGATGGTTGTGCATTTTTGGTGATTTTTGTCTTAGGCACGAAATCATTCCTGAGAATTGAAAACTCACTTCGCCTGTTGAGCTGGTGTGCGGCTTCTTTCAGGGTAGTTGACGTGAGCAGGTTGATCACCGAATCATTCAGTGTTGTTCCCGTTTTGATGGTGTACCCTTCCTTGATGACATCCTTGTTCAGATTCCTGGGTACCCGTTCCCCATAACCTTTTGCCACAAGACGGTCGGGATCAATGCCACGGGAGATTAGGTAATCCACCACACTTTGTGCCCTTTTCTGCGAGAGAATATCGTTGCGTTCATCGCTGTCGCGGGAGTCGGTGTGAGAGGCCAGTTCGATAACGATGTTCTCATTTGCATCCAGTGTTTCAATAAGGCCCTGCAGGGAATCACGGTATTGAGGCTTGAGATCCCATTTTCCCAGGTCATAGAGAATATCCGGCAGAACAACTGGTTTTTTGGGAATTGGACGCAAAACGAAATTCCTCACCAGGTCTTTGCTTCTTTCGATGCCTACGGTAGTTTCCCGACCCTTTTCGTTGAAGTAGTCTTTTTTTGTCACGAGGATGTCATAGGTCGTATTGGCAAGAATCTGCATCTTGTTAAACCCGTAATGACCCTTGTCATCCGTATTATCTTCTAAGGTCCTGCCGTCGGTGCCAACTATGTTTACCTTGGCGCCGGCAATGGGTTGAAGGGTCCGGTCATCAGTGACGGTTCCTTCCAGGGTGTAATAAACCGGAGGGATAATGAATGAATAGATATCGTCGCGTCCTTTCCCTCCAGGGCGGTTGGATGAGAACAAGCCCTGTTCAAGTTCGTCGCCATTAAACACGATGCCAAAGTCATCGGCAGGTGAGTTTATGGGTGACTTCATGTTGATCGGTTTTGACCAGTGATCGGTGGTCATTGCACCTCCGGGTTTGTAAGTACTGGTAGTTGCTCCGGCAGCATTGGCGAATGTCTTGTTGTCGAGGGAACTTTGCCATTGATAGTTTGTTGCGCCATCAGTGTTTGTAAATGATTTATTGTCAACAGCGCTCTTCCATTGGTAGAGGTTGGCTGTACCGCTTTTTGATCTTGTGGAGACAAAGATATCGAGTCCGCCCATTCCAGGGTGTCCGTTTGAAGAGAAATAGAGAATGCTGTCGTTCCGGATAAAGGGAAAAAGTTCATCACCTGCCGTATTGATCATCGGCCCCAGGTTCACCTTTACATATTTCCCGCCTTTCTTCTCTTTCTTAGCCATCCAGATGTCCTTTCCACCAAAACCCCCGGGTAAATCTGCAGAGAAAAAGATCGTTTCATCCGATCCCACACTGGGATGACCCATGATGGTTGAGGAGTCCCCGCCCAGCTCGACTTTTTCAGGTTCCGACCAGTTTGTACCACCCTGGCGGCTCGATTTCATAATGGCGCAACCGTTTTTCTTTTTAGGATCATTCCAGCAACGTGTAAAGTAATAGGATGAAAACCGTGCATTGAATTGACCTACGCCATCATTGGCCTTGGAATTGATCATCCCGCCGGCATCGGCAAGTACAGGTTTGCTCCAGTCGCTCTTGCGATCGATCCGGGAGAGAAAGAGGTCGGAAAAGCCCAGCCCTGTCCAGTTGTCAATATCCCGGCCTTTGGCCCCGTTGCGGTCGGAGGTGAAAACAATGGAGATGTATTTTTTATCGGCATAAGAGGCTGCGAAATCATCCTCTTTGGTGTTGAGTAATTTTTCCCATTTGACACCATACTTGGTCGGGTTTTCAATCCAGAGTTTTGCTTCGGTACAGGTAGCTATTCCAATTTCGGCCCTGGGATCGGCTGGGCCCGCCTCTTTATATGCTTTGTATTGTTTGATGGCTTCCTCATAGTTGCCATTTGCCTTAAGCATGTCGGCATAGACCAGCAGGATCTTGGGATTGTCCTTGATGTAACTGGCATTGGTCACAAGCCTTTTATAGGAACTTTCCGCCTTTTTGGTGTTATTCATCATCCTGTAGCACTCTGCGATGCGCAGGGAGATGCGGTCGCGTTCTGCTTTGTTTTTTTTGATCTTCGAATATGCTTTCTGGTATTTCTGCAGGGCGAGTAAAAACATCTGGTCTGCATACGCTGCATCGGCTGCCTTTGAAAATTTATTCTGAGCATAGGAGGCTGGTGCAGAGGCCAGCAATATCATGATAAAAAGGGAAATGATGGTATAACGCATGTAACCGCAATTTGGATTGCCTAATTAACGTACAAATATAGAGAAAAGTCTAATAAGGGCGTAAAAAAAATGGCTGTCCCGTTGATTTGGGACAGCCATTTCCTGTTGAAGAAATTAAAAATTATTTCGCCCTGTTTTTACCGGCTTCCAACTCTTTCTTTTCTTTACGGCGTTTCTGCCACATTAAGATATCATAGGCAACAGGTGTTGCGTTGAACACAGAAGAGTAAGTTCCGATCACAACCCCTACGATCAAGGCAAAGGTGAATCCGCGGAGAACTTCACCCCCGAAGATAAAGATGATGATCAATACGATGAGGGTTACCCCTGATGTGTTGATGGTACGTCCCAGGGTGCTGTTGATAGCGGCATTGATGTTGATGCCAAGGTCGCGTTTCGGATAAAGCGCCCGGTATTCACGGATCCTGTCGAAGATGATAACGGTATCCATGATGGAATAACCGATGATGGTGAGCAAGGCTGCAATGAACGACTGGTCAACCTCCATTCCAAACGGCAATATGCCATAGAAGAGTGAGAATACCCCGATGATGATGAGGGAGTCGTGGAACAGTGCCGTTACCCCGCCAATTCCGAATTGCCAGTTCTTGAAGCGAAGGGCAATGTAGATAAAGATGATCAGGAGTGAGAATATTACAGCCATGAAAGCTTTCCAGATCAACGAGTAAGAGATGGTTGGATCAACCCGCTGCGAACTGAGTTCTCCGACAATTTTCCCGGGTGTATTCGCCTTGAAATCGTTAATGGTCAGCGGATTTTTATAAAAACCCTTCACACCGTCAAAAAGCCTGTTATTTACGATTGAATCTGATTGCTGGCCACGCTCATTGATCATGAACTTGGTGGTGATCTTCACCTGGTTCTTCGGTCCGAATGTTTTTACTTCAGGAGATTCACCAAAGGTCTTACGCAGTGATTCGCGGATGTCAGTGGTTGAAACATTCTGGTCAAAACGAACAATGTAGCTCCGTCCACCGGTAAAATCAAGACCCGGATCCAAGCCGCGGATGGCAAGACTGATCAACCCTGGAACAATGATTACAAGGGAAAGGATATACATCTTTTTACGTAAACCGATAAAATCGATCTTGGTATGCTGAAAAAGGTCCATGGTAAACCTGTTCCCTGTAGTGATGTTCATATTCCTGTCGAGCATCCATTCAAAAACAAGGCGGGCGATGAAGATGGATGAGAAGAGTGAAAGGAGCAGACCAATGACAAGGGTCGTTGCAAATCCCTGCACAGGACCTGACCCGAAAATGTAGAGAACAATACCGGTGAGAATGGTGGTAACGTGACCGTCGATGATGGCGGAAAGTGCGTGGTGGAATCCATCCTTAACGACAAGCCGCATACCCTTGCCCGCTCGAATCTCCTCTCGCATTCGCTCGTAGATGATAACGTTTGAGTCAACCGCCATAGCCAGGGTTAGCACGATACCGGCAATACCAGGCAGTGTAAGAACCGCACCAATGGAGGCAAGAACACCAAAAAGGAAGAAAACGTTGGCAAACAATGCGATGTCGGCTACGTGACCAGCGCCGTTATAATACAGCGACATATACAGCAGTACTCCGATGAATGCGATGATAAAGGAGATAAGACCGGCATTGATGGATTCTTGTCCGAGTGATGGCCCTACTACTTCCTCAGCCACGATACGGGCAGGAGCAGGAAGTTTTCCGGCTTTGAGAATGTTGGCAAGGTCAAGTGCCTCTTCAACGGTCATTTCACCTCCTGTGATGGATGACATCCCGTTGGGGATTTCACCGTTCACATTCGGATAGCTGTAAATATAACCGTCAAGTACGATGGCAACCTGTTTGCCAATGTTCTCCCCGGTAAGTCTTTTCCAGATACGGGCACCTTCGCTGTTCATCGACATGGATACTTCAACACGGCCATTCTGGTCGTAATCCTGACGGGCTGCTACGATCACGTCGCCACCCAATGCAGGTGAACCATCACGTGAAGTGACTTTCAAAGCAACGAGTTCAAGAACGTCTTTCGCTTCAGAGCGTGGTTTTACAGTCCATGCAAGTTTCATATCGCGTGGGAACATGCTCTTGGTCAAACGAAGCATATAGTTGATGCGCGCAGTGTCTTTAATGAATGCCCGTCCAACCATGGCGGTTTGCCCTGCTACATACTGTCCTTCCTTGTTCTGATAAATGGCAGGATTCAGGTAAGCAAACAGGGGGTTTTTCTTGGCATAGTCCTCAAAAGACTCTTTTTGTTTGTTTGCTGTGGCAGTTTTAGAAGTGTCTTTGTCAAGTTGTTTGAGCAGTGCATTGCCTTTGGATGTGTCAGTTTTTGCAACTTCACCCTTCTTGGCGACATCTTTTTTGCCTGCATCTTTTTTCTCGTCGACATTCTGTTTTGAAGCAATGGCCTGTGCAGTTGCAGCGGTATCGGCTTTCAGTGTGCTGTCGGCCACCGTGGAATCCTGGGTCGCAGAAAGAATTGATTTCAGTTTTGTGTTTGCATCGGCAAAGAATGGCTGAAGCTCGGGGAACTGGTATGTTTCCCAGAATTCAAGCTGCGCAGTTCCCTGCAGAAGTTTACGAACACGTTCCGGCTCTTTAATGCCAGGGAGTTCGATGAGGATACGACCGGCGGTCTGTAACCTCTGGATGTTGGGCTGAACCACACCAAACCTGTCAATACGGGTGGTGAGGATGTTATAGGTGCGATCGATGGCGGCATTGCTCTCCTCGCGGATAACCTTGATCACCTCATCGTTTGATGAGTTATAGTTTATTTTGTCTTTAAGTTCGACCGTGTTGAAGATCGCGGCCAGTTTTGCATTCGGATCGGTTTCCTTGAAGGATTCGGCAAAAAGGTCAACAAAGTCGCGGGTACTCGTCTTCTCCTTGTTAATGGCATTTTGAAGAGCTTTTAAGAAGGTCGGGTCCTGGTTGTATCCGGAAAGGGCACGGATCACATCAGGCACAGATACTGCCATTGTAACATTCATACCGCCCTTGAGGTCGAGTCCAAGGTTTATTTCGCGCTCACGAACATCTTTCAACGTGAATTTCTTCAGAAGAATATTGTAAACATTGACCGACGCCATGGAATCATTGAAATATTCCAGCCTTGATTTCGAGATGGAGTCGTAATAATATTCTTCTTTCAGGGGATTCCCTTGAGCCAAATTCTTGGCCATCGCTTTCACTGTCGGGGAATTGGCATATTCGTCAGATTTGCCTGAATAATAGTAGCTTATAAATGTAAAAGACAACTGGAATAAACAAACCAAGATGAAGGTGACCGCGAAAAATTTAACAACGCCTTTGTGCTGCATGAGTTTTGAATTTAAATGAATTCTGTTACTTAAGCCTTTTTTTTGAGGGTGCAAAATTATAACATTCCTTGGAAATAACCAATAGAATTAAAAATCAGATTCGATTTGTGTGGAAAAGTTCTGGAAAATCACGAGTTTGCGACCTGATTGAGCTCAAAATATAATTTGGCAAGCATTTTCTGAGCCCTGTTTTTAAAACCTGCCGTCTCTTCATTCATGCGCCATTCGATGGTGTCTGCAAGTTCTTTCTTCAATTCAGGTTCAATCAGCGAGATTCTGTATAGAAGGTCCATGCAGTGACATTTGGCTGCGGTTGCTTCAGTTCCAGAAAGAAGCCAGTCGAAACTGATTTTGATCAGTTTTCCCAGGTGGCTCTCACCCGGAAGTGGCGAGCGGGCAAGAATCCGCAATGAGTGCCTTTTTAGCCCGTCATGGCTGAACGTTGGGAGTAGATCGATGATTTCACAGAGATGTGAAGTGATCCATTCCGGGTGTTTCTCGGTCACGATATCCATCACCCAGGCTGCACGGCGGCTGACCGGCTCTATATTGGCCGCATAAATCCGGAACAACTCATTAAATAATTCAGGACTGCCGGTAACAAGGTTTGCCACCATGTCAGTATTACGCCTGGACATCTCCAGAAGCAAAAAATCATCAAGTTTTCCCTTATCCGCCATTTTTTATTACTCTGGTCTGATCACGGCTTCCGGTGCCATCAGTTGACCGTTGCCGTCCCAAAAATAGTAACTCTTGACGAAATTGAGATTTTTTTAATAAAATCAATCCTGTTTTCTTTAATTGAATTAAATTTGCACACTCAATTGTAATCCATGTGACTTACATTGTTGAAAAATTTGTCATCCAAGTAATGTGAATGTAAAATTCCTGAGATGAAAAACAAGTATATTGACCTTATTGAACAAACATTCGAGTTTCCTCAACCGGAATTCGAAGTGATCGACAATGAACTCTATTTCCATAATGTTCCTTTAATGGACATCATTAAACAATATGGCACTCCCCTGAAAATTAGTTACCTGCCTAAGATCAGTTCGCAGATTCAGCGTGCGAAGAGGTTGTTCAATGTGGCCATGGCCAAAGTAGATTACCAGGGAGATTACCACTATTGTTACTGCACGAAGAGCTCTCATTTCAGCTTTGTCCTGGAAGAGGTGCTTAAAAACGAGGTTCACCTTGAAACATCGTCTGCATTTGATATCAATATCATCGAAGATCTGGCTGAGCGGGGGCTGTTCAACAAAGACCGGTATATCATCTGCAACGGCTTCAAACGCCCAATGTATATTGAAAATATTGTCCATCTTGTCAATAATGGCTTTACAAATGTGATCCCGGTGCTCGACAATATATTTGAACTTGAGAAAATCGAGACTGAGATCCAGCATAAGGTTAAACTTGGCATCCGGATCGCTTCTGAGGAGGAGCCAAAGTTTGACTTCTATACCTCCCGGCTTGGCATCCGGTATAATGATATAGTTCCCTATTTCCTGGAAAGGATAAAGGATAATCCGAAGTTTGAATTGAAGATGCTTCACTTCTTCATAAACACCGGGATTAAAGACAAAGCCTATTATTGGAATGAGTTAACCAAGAGTGTCCAGGTCTATTGCGATTTGAAAAAATTATGCCCTGAACTTACAGCATTGAACATTGGAGGTGGCCTTCCCATAAAGAACTCGCTGGAGTTTGTTTATGATTATGAGTATATGGCTGAAGAGATCATAGCACAGATTCAAAACATATGTGAGCGGAATGGAGTTCCTGAGCCTGATATATTTACCGAATTCGGATCGTTTACAGTTGGTGAAAGCGGAGCAATCCTCTATTCCATTATCGACCAGAAGCGTCAGAATGACCGGGAGATCTGGAACATGATCGACAGCTCCTTTATGAATACGCTTCCGGATACCTGGGCCATCAATCAGAAATTTATCCTCCTTGCCGTAAACAACTGGGATGTTGAATACGAAAGGGTCTTCCTGGGCGGACTGACCTGCGACAGCGAAGATTTTTATAATGCAGAGGAGCACAGCAACGCAGTGTATCTTCCCAAGTTCAATCAAAGTGAGGCTCAGTATATCGGAATGTTCCACACTGGAGCCTACCAGGAGGCTATCGGAGGGTATGGCGGGATCCAGCATTGCCTTATCCCTGCGCCAAAGCATGTGCTAATTGACATCGATGAAGAGACCGAAGAGATTACAACCAAATTGTGGTCTAAGGAGCAAAGTTTCAAATCGATGCTGAAAATTCTGGGATACTGATAGTGTTCTTTTCCCTCGGGGCGACCTAGCAAAAAATAAATTTACTATTTTTATCAAAAATTTCAACAATGAAAAAGAATAAGAAATCAATTTTAAAAGAACAGGTAAAGCACATTGATATCAAAGCCATCGATTCCACTGCGATCATCGATGCCATGCGCGACATGTCGTTTACATCCCGTGATACGGCTGCCGCAGCTGACATACTGAATATGATGGTCAAGGATAAAGGATGCACTGTCTTCCTTACGCTCGCTGGCAGTACAAGCGCCGGCGGTTGTATGCAGGTCTATGTCGATATGGTGAAAAACAACATGATCGATGCCATTGTTGCCACCGGGGCATCCATCGTAGATATGGACTTTTTTGAAGCCCTTGGATTCAAACATTATAAGGGAACACCCTATGCAGATGATAAGGAGTTACGTGCACAGTACATCGACCGGATTTATGATACCTATATTGATGAAGAGGAACTCCAGCATTGTGATGCCACCATCAATGTTATTGCCAACTCCCTGGAACCTAGGCCGTATTCATCACGGGAGTTTATCCGGGAAATGGGAAAATGGCTCACGAAGAATTCTGTGAAAAAGGATTCACTGGTGCAGGTTTGTTATGAACACAATGTTCCCATCTTTTGTCCTGCATTCAGCGACAGCAGTGCAGGATTCGGATTGGTGAAACATCAGTGGGATAACCCGAAAAAACATGTATCCATCGATTCCGTCAAGGATTTTCTCGAACTGACCAAGATTAAAATGGAAGCAAAAACCTCCGGATTGTTTATGATCGGCGGCGGGGTTCCAAAGAATTTTGTACAGGATACCGTTATCTGTGCTGAAGTTCTTGGCAAAGAGGTGCCGATGCATAAGTATGCCGTCCAGATCACCGTTGCAGATTCACGCGACGGAGCATGTTCCAGTTCTACGTTGAAAGAGGCTGCCAGCTGGGGTAAAGTAGATACGGTGTATGAGAAGATGGTTTATGCCGAAGCTACAAGTGTGTTGCCGCTCATTGCCAGTTATGTCTATCATAAGGGCGACTGGAAAAAGCGGAAGAAATACGAATGGACCAAGATGTTAGATAAGTAAAAAAAAAGAGCCGGTGAAGTCACCGGCTCTTTTTTTATGTTCAGTTTTTGTACCTGATCCATTTCCATAACTCCTTATAACTTATTTTCTTTCCATACATCAGGATGCCAGTACGGTAAATTTTTCCGGCAAGCCACGTGGTTCCCAGGAATCCGAGCAGCAGCAGGACCATTGAGAGAATGACCTGGATGTAGGGGACCCCAAAAGGAATCCGGATCATCATAATAACCGGCGATGTCAACGGGAAAATAGAGAGCCAGAAGGCAACAGGCCCGTCAGGATCCTGGATAATGAATTGTGCCATGACGATGGAGAGGATCAACGGGATGGTAATTGGCAGCATAAACTGCTGGGTATCGGCTTCACTGTCAACAGCTCCGCCAATGGCTGCAAAAAGTGCCGCGTAAAGCAGGTAACCCACAAGAAAGAAAAAGATAAAGGCGCCGATCATCACCGGAAAATTAACGGAATTAATGGCTTCCATCACCCCGCCCATCTCGTCCGGTGAATCGTTCTGTGATTCTATGGCTTGTGATACAGCAGCATTCATGCCTTGTTTCTGTTGCATCATCTGTTCCGTGGCCGATTTTTTCATATCCTTGCCAGTCATAACGGAGGTAACCACAGTGACAATTCCAAAAGTAAGTATCACCCAAAGCAGGAACTGTGTTAGCCCGACCAGGCCCACACCGATGATTTTTCCCATCATCAGCTGAAATGGTTTTACCGAGGAGATGATGACCTCTACAATCCGGCTGGTTTTCTCTTCAATCACACCACGCATCACCTGGGCGCCAAACATGAAGATGAAAAAGTAGATGAGAATTCCGGAAACCATTCCAAGTACCATGTTGATCTCGGTATAGCTTTTCGACTCTTTCCCGTCTTCACCGATTTTCATGGTGTTGATGTCAACCGATGTTTTGATGGAGCGAAGGATGTCATCAACAGAAACAGGGTCTTTTTTATCTGTTTGAAGTTCCCTGAGCCGGGCTTGTAGTTTCAGCTCCTCAATCTGCTTGCTCATTACATTCCTGATATACGACGTCACATTGATGCTGACGCTTTTCTCGGAATAGATGATGGCATTGGTAGGCAGTGTCACCTCGGTTTTGGGAATGAACAGTAATGCATGGTCATCGCTTTTTGCGAAATTGGCCTTGGCTGTCGAGATATCACTGACCAGGTAGTGAAATTTAATATTATCTGAATCCTTGAATTTTTCATAAAAAATCCCGGTCTCATCAAGAACGGCTACACTCTTGGTTTCGTTGGTCCGTGTGGCAAGGTAAATCGGAACAACAATGGTAGCTGCCATCAGCAGGGGACCAAGAATTGTCATGACGATAAATGAACGCTTTTTAACACGGGTGAGGTACTCTCGCTGGATGATCAGGAATATCTTTTTCATGTCAGTCTTGCGTTATGGTGGTTGAACTTTGCCGGGTAACAGCCTGGATAAAAATATCGTTCATATTAGGAATCTGCTCATTAACAGCATAAAGCGTTACGAAAGGAAGCATTACGCTTATTAAATCATTGGGTGTTGCATCAGCTGGCAATTTAATGGTGGCGTGCCTGTGGTCAGCATCATGCCGCTCTGAAATCACAACGAATTTTTCTGGCAGAATGGCCTGAAGGACACCTTCATAAGTGTTGAAACTTATTCCGAAGGTGTTGGTTTTAAATGTTTTTTTAATGCTCCTCACCGAGCCGCTTAAAACGACTTTGGAGCGGTCGATCAGTGCAATATCGTCGCAAAGTTCTTCTACCGACGACATGTTATGGGTTGAAAAGATGATTGTTGCTCCCTTATCCTTCTGGGCAAGGATCTCCTCCTTCAGGATGTTGGCATTTATAGGATCGAAACCGCTGAAAGGCTCATCAAATATCAGGAGTTTCGGTTCGTGGATGATAGTTACCAGGAACTGGATTTTCTGCTGCATTCCCTTGGAAAGTTCTTCTACCTTTTTATTCCACCAGCCTTTGATCTCAAATTTATCAAACCAGTATTTAAGCCTCTGCTGCGCATCATGATGAGTGAGTCCCTTGAGCTGAGCCAGATACATCGCCTGTTCCCCGACCGTCATTTTCTTATAGAGTCCGCGTTCTTCCGGCAGATACCCGATAAGGGCGATGTCGTTGGGCTGAAGTTTCCGGCCCATAAAGAAGAGTTCACCTTCATCAGGTGCGATGATCTGGTTGATGATCCGGATCAGGGTCGTTTTACCTGCCCCGTTTGGACCTAAAAGTCCAAAAATATGGCTGTCGGGTACATTGATGCTGACCCTGTCGAGGGCTTTATGATTAGCATATTGCTTGGAGACAGCCTGCGCTGAGAAAAGGTCCATGAAGATAAAGTTTATTGTTCAAAAAGGTCTTTCATCCGGGAAAAAATATTTTTATCCTGGGCGCCCGGGGAGGGTTTGAAATTGGAGGAGCTGCCTAATTTTTCAAGAATTGCTTTCTCCTCTTTCGACAGTGTTTTAGGGGTCCAGATGACGATACTTATCAGCAGGTCTCCCTTTCCTTCATACCCATTGATGCTGTTCAGCCCTTTGCCACGGAGCCGAAGTATTTTCCCGCTCTGGGTACCGGGCTCAATTTTAATCTTGACTTTTCCGTCAATGGTTGGAATTTCAGCGCTGCTGCCAAGGGTGGCTTCAGAAAAGGAGACAAAATGTTCATATAAGAGGTTGTTCCCGTCACGTTCAAATTTCTCATGGGCAAATTCTTCGATCTGGATCAGTAAATCTCCTGAAATTCCCCCGCGTGCTGCTGCATTGCCTTTACCTCCCATTGAAAGTTGCATCCCTTCAGAAACGCCGGCGGGTATCTGGATAGAGATTACCTCTTCACCTTTCACCACACCGTTACCGGCGCAGTCTGTGCATTTGTCAGTAATGATCTGTCCTTCTCCGCCGCAGTTGGGGCAGGTTTGGGTGGTTTGCATCTGCCCGAGGAAGGTCGAAGTAACGCGTGAAACATGCCCTGTACCCCGGCAGGTCGAACAGGTCGAATAGGAGCTTCCCCCTTTTGCACCGGTTCCCCGGCAGGTGTTACATGCGAGGTATTTGTTTACCTTTATTTTTTTCTCCACACCGTGGGCAATCTCTTCCAGTGTCAGTTTGACTTTTACACGCAGGTTGGAACCCCGGTTCACGGTTTTTCCTCTCCTGCCGCCTCCTCCGCCAAAAAAGGAGCTGAATGGGTCGTTGCCCCCGCCACCGAAAATATCCCCGAAATGGCTGAAAATATCCTCCATGTTCATGCCACCGCCGCCATGTCCGGAGTTGCCCATTCCGGCGTGTCCGTATTGGTCATAACGTTGGCGCTTGTTAGGGTCACTAAGCACTTCATAGGCTTCTGCTGCCTCTTTGAATTTATCCTCCGCATCCTTTTTCCCGGGATTCTTGTCAGGATGAAATTTGATGGCCTGCTTTCTATAAGCCTTTTTCAGCTCTTCGGGAGAAGCATCCTTGCTTACTTCCAGGATTTCGTAAAAATCTCTTTTCGACATATTCTTCCGTTAACTGCCAACAACAACCTTTGCATACCTGATCACCTTCCCGTTGAGGAGGTAGCCTTTTTCAAGTTCATCAACAATCTTACCTTTTTGCTCCGGTGACGGGGCAGGAATATTGGTGATCGCTTCATGAAAATCGGTATCGAATGTTTCTCCGGAGGTTCTCATCTGCTCCAGACCTTGTTGGTTTAAAGTGCTGTAAAATTTATTGAAGATCAGTACCATGCCATCCCTTAATGCCCGTCCGGCATCGGAAGTGGCATCAAAAGCCTTGATTGCACGCTCAAAATCGTCGAGAACGGGAAGCAGTTTAACTATAATATCCGTGGAGGCATATTTGCTGAGTTCTGCTTTTTCTTTAAGGGTGCGTTTCCTGAAATTGTCAAAATCGGAATAGAGCCTCAAATATTTGTCATTCAGTTCGGCATATTGGCCATCAGAGCCTGTTTCAGACGATGGGTTGAGATTGGAGGCAATGGTCTCGGTGATAGGTTGATTGTCAATCGATTCTTTTTCATTCTCATCTGTATGAGCATGATTCTTTGGACTGGAATTGTTCATTTTGTTTTTCTCTTCCTTTTTACTTTTGCGAATCATAAAAATAGGGTGTTCGAATAAAATTCGTTTGACTTTATCAAAAAACTTGCCAGTTGGTAATTAGCGACAAATTGTCAGCCGTTGATCCGTTGGATCCGCGCACCGAGATTCCTCAGGCGGGTGTCGATTTGCTGGTAACCTCGGTCAATCTGTTCAATGTTGTCAATGATGCTTTTGCCATCGGCAGAAAGGGCGGCGATTAAAAGTGCTACTCCTGCACGGATATCCGGCGAAGCCATCCGTATTCCCCTGAGCTTGAACTGGTGATCAAGGCCGATCACTGTTGCCCGGTGCGGATCACAGAGAATGATTTTCGCTCCCATGTCGATAAGCTTGTCCACAAAAAAGAGCCTGCTTTCAAACATTTTTTGATGAATGAGCACACTGCCGCGGGCTTGTGTGGCAATGACCAGCACGATACTGATGAGGTCGGGTGTAAAACCCGGCCAAGGCGCATCGGCAATGGTCATGATGGAACCATCCAGGAAAGTTTCAACATTATAGTGCTCCTGTGCAGGGATGTATATGTCATCATTTCGCTTTTCCAGTTTGATACCCATGCGCATAAAGACGTCGGGGATCATTCCAAGCTGGTGATAGTTGACATTTTTAATCGTAATTTCCGAGCCTGTCATTGCGGCAAGGCCTATAAAACTACCTACTTCAATCATGTCCGACAACAGGGTGTGCTCACAACCGGTCAACTTCTCAACACCATTGATCCGAAGAAGGTTGGATCCAATCCCTTCGATCATAGCGCCCATACTGACCAGCATATTGCACAGCTGGGAGATATAAGGTTCGCAGGCGGCATTGAAGATCGTGGTTGTTCCTTCGGCCATTACTGCGGCCATCAGGATGTTGGCGGTTCCTGTTACGGAGGCTTCATCCAGTAACATATAAGTTCCCTTCAGCCCGGATGTGGTAAACACATACAGCTGTTCTTCGGGAAGGTATTCACATTTTGCACCCAGGTTTCGTAACCCGATGAAATGGGTGTCAAGCCTCCTTCGCCCGATTTTATCGCCCCCTGGTGTTGACACAACGCCTTTGTTAAAGCGGGCGAGCATGGGGCCCAATATCATGATTGAACCACGAAGGGTTCCTGCCTTGTCATGAAAGTCTTTGGTATGGAGATAGTCGAAATCAAGTTCTGTTGCTTCAAAAGTAACAGAACTTGATCCTGTCCTGGTGGTTTTTACCCCGATGGCACCAATCAGCTCAATCAGTTTGTTCACATCCCTTATATCGGGAATGTTGTGAAGGGTGACTTTCTCTGAAGTCAGCAAACAAGCGCAAATAACCTGCAGGGCTTCATTCTTTGCCCCCTGGGGAGTGATTTCACCGTTTAACTTGTTTCCGCCGATGATTTCAAAGGAACTCATTGGGGTTTATTCCGGCCGCGGGTATTGTTGAAATTCTGTTTCGGATGACTTTGTTGCTGCTTATTGAAGTTCCGTTCCGGTCCCTGGCGGAATGGCTTCCGTTTCTGGTTCTGGGCGAGGATATCATTGGTGTGGGTAAACCTGAAATCCTGGTTGAGTTTGAGCTGGTCTTTGGAAAGAACGCTGAGGTGTTTTTCGATCAACTCGTCATTGACGGATTCCCTGTTCCAGTTCAGATACGACTTTTTCATATGGTTGGCGATCGCCTTAACCAGCGCATCCTTTTCTGCACCTTCTTCGTATTCTGCCGCTTTTTCAATCATCAGGGCGATATTCTTGCCATAATGTTTGAATTCGATCTCCTTGTCGTGATAAGAGAGATGCTCCGGTTTTGTGCTGAGCGACAGGGGGGGAGGCGGTGGGTATGGTGCGTCGACATCAAGTTTGAAATCGGCAATAATAAAGAGGTGATCCCAGAGTTTATGCTTGTAATCACCTGATTCTTTTACCGAAGGGTTCAGTTCTGCCATGACACTGATGATGAATTTGGCGGCCTTGTTTCGCTTCTCACGATCGTCAACAGTGCATGTGTACTGGATCATCCGCTGGATGTTCCGGCCATACTCCGGGATCAGCATCATCTCGCGGGTGGTGTTGTATTCAATTTGTTCGTTCACGTAAATTTTTTTGCAAAGATACAATTTTATTTGCGATTGGACGATTTACGATTTACGATTGGGTCGTCCAATGGCAAATCAATCGACAATCCTGAGTTTGGCAAACCGTAGTAACAACTGTTTTTGCCCGATTTCAGGGAAAAATACGGTGGCTTTTTTATTGGGGCCGACACCCTCGAGGTTCACCACCTTTCCTTTACCAAACCGCTCATGAATAACATCCATACCGGTCTGGATATCTTCAACCTCCGATGGCGGGCCATCAGCAGCAGGTTGAGGAGCATTGTTAACTGCATTGGAAACCTTCTGGAAGTTTTTGGGCACTACTGGTTTTTTCGGCGGGAGGTTAACCCCGGGCATAGAGGCCGACCAGTTGATCTCCTTTGTGTAGCTGGGTTTGGCAACCACGGCTTTCCTTGGAAAATCGATGAAAGATTCCGGGATTTCACTGATAAAGCGGCTTGGTTCGCAGGAAGTCGGGGTTCCCCAGCGAAACCTGTTTTCGGCATAGGAGAGGGTGAGTTTTTGCTGGGCTCGTGTTACTGCCACATAGAAGAGGCGGCGTTCTTCCTCCAGGTCAGTCCGCGAATTCAGCGACTGGATGCTTGGGAAGAGGTTCTCTTCCATCCCAACCACGAAAACATAGGGGAATTCGAGTCCCTTGGCTGCATGGATGGACATAAGTGTCACCCTGTCAAGGTCGTCCGGGTTCCCCTTGTCAGCATCAGTTACGAGGGCGATATCCTGCATGAACTCATCGAGGGTGCGCACCACATTTGGTTCAATTTCCCCGGTTTCAATATTCGTCCGCGGGGATTCGGAAAACTCCTTGATGGCATTGAGCAACTCCTCCAGGTTTTCGAACCGGCTTACACCTTCAGGGGTTTTGTCGTCATAAAGCTCTTTCATCAGTCCGGAGGAACCGGCGATGTGCTTGGCAAGTTCGTAGGCGTTTTTCGAACTGAGCAGGGCTTTAAAACTTTTGATCATGGTCACGAACCCAAATACCTTCTGCGAGGTGCCTTCCGGCAGGCGGATGTTATTTTCCGCAGGATTCTCAATAAGTTCGAAGATGCTCTTTTTGTGTTCATCTGCCAGGACGGTGAGCCGCTCCATGGTGGTTTTTCCGATTCCCCGGGCAGGAAAGTTGATGATGCGAAGGAGCGCATCCTCATCCCTGTGGTTGATGGTCAGTCGGAAATAGGAGAGGAGGTCCTTTACCTCCTTGCGCTGGTAAAACGAAAGACCGCCATAAATCCTGCAGGGTATGTTGAGCCTGCGTAACGCCTCCTCATGGGCACGAGATTGGGCATTGGTTCGGTATAGAATGGCAAAAGCGGTATTCTGCAACTGGTTGTTCATCTTGTTTTCAAAGATCGATTGCGCCACCAGGTTTGCCTCTTCATTGTCAGAAGATGCTTTGATCAGCTGGATGCGCGGGCCTTCCACGTTATCTGTCCATATCTCTTTGAAAATCTGATTTTTATTGTGTTCTATGATCTTGTTTGCAGCATTGACAATGGTTTTCGTTGAACGGTAATTCTGTTCCAGTTTAAACACCTGGTGGTCGGGATAATCCTTTTTGAAATTCAGGATGTTCTGAATGTTGGCCCCCCTGAACGCATAGATGCTTTGCGCATCATCGCCCACCACGCAAATGTTCTCATTGTTTGCGGCAAGGTTTTTTATAATAAGGTATTGCGCAAAGTTGGTGTCCTGGTATTCATCCACCAGGATATACTGAAACTTCTGCTGGTATTTGTAAAGTATATCAGGAAAATCGCGCAGCAGGATGTTCATGTTGAACAGCAGGTCGTCGAAATCCATGGCGGAGGCACGGCGCAACCTCCCCTGGTACTGGGTATAGAGGAGGCCGGTCTGAGGTTTTCCTGCAGAGGCATCATACTCTTTTAATTCAGGGCTTTGATTATACTCTTCAGCGGAAAGGAGACTTGTTTTGGCCGATGAAATCCGGTGGAGAATGTATCCTGGCTGGTAAACTTTATCATCCAGGTTGTTTTCCCTGATCAGGTTTTTAATTACCCGTTTGGTATCATCGGTATCATAAATCGTATAGTTTGCGGGATAACCAAGCAGATGTCCTTCGATACGCAGTACCCGTGCAAAAACCGAGTGAAAGGTTCCCATCCACACATTTTTTGCTTCTTCACCCACAAGGTGAATGATGCGCTCTTTCATTTCGCGCGCGGCTTTGTTGGTAAAGGTGAGGGCCAGGATATGAAACGGGTCGGTCCCTTTATTCACGAGATGCGCCACACGATAGGTGAGTGCACGGGTTTTGCCGGAGCCTGCTCCGGCGATGACCATCACCGGCCCTTCCGTAGATATTACTGCTGCACGCTGGGCGTCATTGAGTTCGCTGAGGATGTTTGCCATAGTTAGAATTGGAGTACAAAAATACAGTAAAATAATGATTGAACGAATTGCGAATGCAGATTGGATTGCTCATAGCTGCCTCTATTCTGCCTTTACTCAGTATTTATTTTTAAATTTGCGTTTCAATTCTGCTGATGAACCTGTCCGTCTTTCATATAGTTAATTATACACTGATATTTGCCCTGGCTGTAATTTTTGCGCGGTATCTGTGGATAGTGTTTGTTATCAGGGATGATCAGCCGGCTGAATGGCTTTTCGCCGTAAAAAGCGGAATGATTGCTTCCGGGTTGAAAAGGATGAAAAGGAGTTATCCCGATAAAGTGCGGTTCTTTAACTGGTGGTTTCAGATTGAACGGTTAAAGAGAGAGCAGGTTCCCGGTGTTTTTGTTGAACTGGGAGTATATAAGGGTGACAGCGCCCGAATTATTCATCACATTGCTCCTGACCGTCAGTTTCATCTATTCGACACCTTTTCAGGATTCAGCGCAAAGGATTTGCTGTCGGAGACAGGTGAAGCAGCCACTTATACTCCTGACAATTTTGCAGATACCAGTATTCAGAGTGTTCTGAAACGCATTGATGGCAATAGCAATATATCGATACATGAAGGCTATTTTCCCGACAGTGCCTGTGGTTTTCATGAGCAGGTGGCCATGGTTAACATGGATGCAGACCTTTATAATCCGACGAAAGCCGGGCTGGAGCACTTTTATCATCTCCTGGCTCCGGGAGGTGTGATAATTGTGCATGATTACAACCACAAATGGCCTGGAATCGTAAAGGCAGTAGATGAATTTGCACGTACCATCCCCGAGAGTCCCATTCTCCTTCCTGATATTAACGGAACAGTGATGATAATCAGGAACAAATAATTTTTTAACTTTTTTTCACATTTTCCTTGTTCGGTTTAAAATAAGTTGTACTTTTGCACCCTCGAAAACTATTTAACGTTTTCGATTGAATTAAGCCGGAAACGGCAAGGAAACCTGATAAAGTGAGACAACTATAGGTTTCAATCGCTCTCAAACGATGACAGCGGTAGAAAGTCTCGCGAGATTCATCCCTTCCTTATTTTTTCCAGCCCGAATTCAGGGACATTATCCCAACTTGTACAGGCAGGTTTTTCCTGCAAAAGCGTAAAGTTTTTATCATAAAATGTTGGTAGTGTGAAAATAATTATTACTTTTGCACTCCCGTTTTAGGGGAAATTGATATAAAAGTATAATAAAACCATTGATATGCCTACGATTTCGCAACTGGTTCGTAAAGGAAGAAAAAAATTAGTAGATAAAAGTAAATCTCCTGCTTTGGATTCCTGTCCGCAGCGCCGTGGCGTTTGCGTTCGTGTTTATACCACGACGCCTAAAAAGCCAAATTCCGCCATGCGCAAGGTCGCCAGGGTTCGTCTTACCAACGGGAAAGAGGTGAATGCCTATATCCCGGGAGAAGGACATAACCTTCAGGAGCACTCTATTGTAATGATTCGCGGGGGTCGTGTGAAAGACCTTCCTGGTGTTCGTTACCATATCATCCGCGGCGCCCTCGACACTTCCGGTGTGGAAGGTCGCAAGCAACGCAGAAGTAAATATGGTGCCAAACGTCCAAAGGAAAAGAAATAATAATCAGGTAACACCAATACCATCAGATAAGACCGGGTTTTAACCCGGTCATACAAAAAAAATACCATGAGAAAGTCAAAACCAAAAAAAAGACCCATTCTTCCCGATCCAAGGTTTAGTGATACCCTGGTCACAAAATTTGTGAACAATGTCATGATGGCAGGTAAGAAAAACATTGCATACGAAGTCTTTTATGAAGCCATCGACACTGTCTCAGAAAAGACAAAGGAAGATGGTCTTGAGGTATTTAAGAAAGCGCTTGCCAATGTCACTCCTTCCGTTGAGGTCAGGAGCCGTCGTATTGGTGGTGCAACCTTTCAGATTCCTTCCGAAATCAGGCCGGGCCGGAAAAGCTCCATCGGCATGAAATCGCTCGTGAACTATGCCCGCAGGCGTCACGAAAAGAGTTTCGGACAAAAACTTGCAGCTGAGATCATGGCAGCTTATAAGGAAGAAGGCGCAGCCTACAAACGTAAAGAAGATACCCACAGGATGGCTGAAGCCAATAAGGCTTTTTCACACTTCCGCTTTTAATATAAAAAATGTAAAGCCGGGGCATGCCCCGGCTCTATCCAATAGGAAATGACCGGTAAACTAGAAAATACAAGAAACATTGGCATCATGGCGCACATCGACGCGGGTAAAACCACGACGACTGAGCGGATCTTGTATTATACCGGCAGCAATTACAAATTGGGTGAAGTTCATGATGGTACAGCCACCATGGACTGGATGATCCAGGAACAGGAGCGCGGCATTACCATAACCTCTGCAGCTACAACGGTTTACTGGGATTATCTGAATGAAAATTACAGAATCAACCTGATTGACACACCAGGACATGTTGACTTCACCGTGGAAGTGGAACGTTCCCTGCGTGTGCTGGATGGCGCTGTTGCCATTTTCTGTGCTGTTGGCGGTGTTGAACCCCAATCGGAAACAGTTTGGAGACAGGCCAACAAATATAATGTTCCCCGGATCAGTTTTGTCAATAAGATGGACCGCACCGGGGCCGATTTTTTTCATGTTGTTGATCAGATCCGTGAGAAATTGGTTGCCGTTCCGGTAATTATCCAGTTGCCCATAGGAGCTGAAGAAGACTTTACCGGCGTTGTTGACCTGATTACAAACAAGGCCTACGGTTGGGATGATGCATCTTTGGGACGCGAATATTTTGAGATTCCTGTTCCTTCCGAAATGAAGGAGATGGTTCATGAATACCGGATGAAACTGATAGAAGGTGTTGCAGAGCAGAGTGATGAGCTTTTACATAAGTTCATGGAAGATCACAACTCCATCACCGAAAATGATATTATTGCCGAACTTCGCAAAGCAACCATTACTGGTAAAATCACACCGGTTACCTGCGGAGCATCGTTCAAAAATAAAGGTGTTCAGTTACTGATTGATGCAGTTATCAAATTCCTGCCATCCCCATACGACAGGCCTGCAGTATTCGGCATGAACCCTTTTACGGAAAAGGAAGAGGTTCGTCATCCTGATCCGAATGAACCTTTCACAGCCTATGCCTTTAAAATTGCAACCGACCCTTTTGTTGGACGAATTGCATTTTTCCGCGTTTATTCCGGTCAACTGGAAGCAGGTGAAGTTGTATTAAACACCCGTACTGATAAAAAGGAGAGGTTGCTTAGGATCATGCTGATGCATGCGAACAAGCAAAATCCGTTGAAACATATTGAAGCCGGTGAAATTGCTGCTGCAGTCGGGTTTAAAGATATCCGCACAGGTGATACCCTTTGCGATATCAAACATCCGCTGGTCCTTGAAACCATGGTTTTCCCAGAGCCTGTCATCAATATGGCTGTGGAACCTAAAACACAGGATGACGTTGAGAAATTGGCACAGGCACTTCATAAGTTGGCAGAGGAAGATCCTACCTTCCAGGTTCGTGTTGATGACGAGACAGGTCAGACCCTGATCAGCGGAATGGGGGAGCTTCATTTGGATATCATTGCCGATCGTATGCGCAGGGAGTTCAACATCGAAGTCAACAGAGGCAATCCACAGGTAGCATACAAAGAGGCCATCGTGAATACGGTGCTGCATCATGAAGTTTATAAAAAACAAACCGGTGGTAAAGGACGTTTTGCCGACCTGGTGATTGAAGTTGGTCCTGCCGATGCCGGATTCAAGGGGTTACAGTTTATCAATGAGATCAAAGGCGGAAATATTCCACGTGAGTTTATCCCTTCCATTGAAAAGGGGTTGAAAGCTGCCATGACCAATGGGCCAATAGTTGGTTTCCCAATGGAAAGTGTAAAAGTGAGACTCATAGATGGATCTTATCACAGTGTTGATTCTGATGCACTTTCATTCCAGATTGCTGCTGGCATTGCCTTTAAGGAGGCAAGTAAAAAAGCCAGGGTGGTAATCATGGAACCTATTATGAAATTTGAAATTATTACACCCAGTGAATATATGGGTGAAGTAACAGGCGATATATCGAAACGCCGCGGACAGGTGGAAGAGGTGGAATCCCGCATCGGAAACCAGGTTATCCGTGGCCGTGTGCCACTGGCTGAAATGTTCGGCTATGTGACAACATTGCGCAGTCTTTCTTCCGGCAGAGCTACGGAAATGCTGGAATTTCATAAATATGATATTACTCCAAAGGAGATTCAGGACGAAGTATTATATAAAATCCGGGGATATGTTCCCGCATATTAAATTTTTATATGAGCCAGAGAATTAGAATTAAACTCAAGTCTTACGATTACAACCTGGTTGATAAGTCAGCCGAGAAGATCGTAAAAACCGTAAAGGCTACGGGTGCTGTTGTAAGCGGTCCCATTCCTTTGCCAACGGATAAAAAGATCTTCACGGTATTGCGTTCAACTTTTGTGAACAAAAAGTCACGTGAGCAGTTTCAACTATGCACCTACAAGCGGTTGCTCGATATTTACAGCACAACCTCTAAAACAATTGATGCATTGATGAAGCTTGAACTGCCAAGTGGTGTAGAAGTTGAAATCAAGGTTTGATTGTAGTTAGACAAGTAAAGTAACAACGTAAGAAACGTAAGAGATGTCTGGATTAATTGGAAAAAAAATCGGAATGACCAGTATTTACGATGCAAATGGGAAGAACATCCCATGCACCGTGATCGAAGCTGGCCCTTGTGTTGTGACACAAGTCCGGTTAAAAGAAAAAGACGGATACGAAGCCATTCAGCTTGCTTTCGATGAAAAGAAAGAGAAGCATACCACCAAAGCGGAAATGGGCCACTTTGCAAAAGCTGGCATCACTCCCAAGAAAGTAGTGGCTGAATTCACCCGTTTTGAAGCTGATCATCAGAAGCAGTTCGGTGATGTTATTCAGGTTGATATTTTCGTGGAAGGTGAAATAATCGACGTAGTTGGGATATCCAAAGGAAAAGGTTTCCAGGGTGTTGTAAAACGTCACCATTTTGCCGGCGTCGGTGAAGCCACCCACGGTCAGCATAATCGTCTCAGGGCTCCTGGTTCTGTTGGAGCTTCTTCATGGCCTTCACGGGTTATGAAAGGTCTTCGCATGGCCGGACGCATGGGTGGCGATCGCGTAAAAGTGGTCAACCTTCAGGTGTTGAAGATTATTCTTGAAAAAAACCTGATTTTAGTTAAAGGTGCAGTACCCGGACACAATGGTTCATATGTAAAGATTGAGCGATGGAAGTAGTAGTATATAACGTAAAAGGAACAGAGACAGCCTCTAAGGTTGTACTGGACGATGCGATCTTTGGGATCGAACCCAATGACCACGCTATCTACCTGGATGTAAAGCAGTTTATGGCAAATCAGCGCCAGGGAACACATGATACACTGGAGAAGTCAACTATTTCCGGGAGTACCAGGAAGCTTCACAAACAAAAAGGTACTGGCGGTTCACGTAAGGGAAGTATTAAGAGTCCTCTTTTCCGTGGTGGTGCACGAGTTTTCGGACCACATCCCCGGGATTACAGTTTTAAGCTGAATAAAAAGCTGAAACGTCTGGCCAGGAGATCGGCTCTGAGTTACAAACTGAAGGATAACCACCTTACCATTCTTGAAGATTTTACCTTCGATACACCTAAAACGAAGAATTTCACAGAACTCCTCAAGAATTTTCAGTTGACAGGAAAAAAGACACTGCTTGTGATTTCAAAATTTGAGGAGAATGTTTTTCTCTCATCCCGCAACCTGAAAAGGGTGAAGGTAGTCAATGCAGCAGATCTTAATACCTATGAGATACTTGATGCCACTCAACTGTTAATTACAGCTGGATCTATCAAGGAAATTGAAAAAATACATCAGAATTAAACCGATTAATTCGATATAGCAATGACAATTATCATTAAACCGATCATTACCGAGAAGATGACGCAGTTGGGCGAGAAGCTTAACCGTTATGGGTTCATGGTTGACCGGAAGGCAAACAAACTTCAGATTACCCAGGCCATTAAGGACCTTTATGGAGTTGATGTCACATCCGTCAATACCATGGTGTTCTCCGGTAAGAACAAATCACGCTTTACTAAAAGTGGTGTGATTTCTGGAAGAACGAGTACATATAAGAAAGCCATCATTACGCTGGCTAAAGGTGAAACTATTGATTTTTACAGCAATATTTAAATAAATGGCGCTTAAGAAATATAAACCGACAACTCCCGGTCAGCGGTTTAAAGTAATCAGTACTTATGATGAAATAACTGCGGACGTTCCCGAGAAGAGCCTGTTGGCTCCGTCAAAAAGATCCGGTGGAAGAAACAACGAAGGGAAAATGACAATGCGCTACCTTGGTGGTGGTCATAAACAGATGTACCGTATTATCGATTTTAAACGGGACAAGGAGAATATTCCTGCTGTTGTGAAAACCATCGAATATGATCCGAACAGGACATCGCGGATCGCGCTCGTTGTTTATGCTGATGGTGAGAAGAGATATATCGTAGCTCCTCACGGACTGAAGGTAGGTCAGACAATCGTGTCTGGAAAAGGTGTGGCTCCTGAAATCGGAAACACCCTGTATCTTAGCGAAGTTCCTTTCGGAACAGTGATCCATAACGTTGAGTTACGTCCAGGCCAGGGTGCCAAATTGGTTCGCAGTGCCGGAGCTCATGCTCAGCTCATGTCACGTGATGGTAAATTTGCCATTCTGAAGATGCCTTCCGGTGAAACCCGGATGATACTCCAGACCTGTAAAGCAACCATTGGAATGGTATCTAACATCGACCATAGTCTTGAATCCTTTGGCAAAGCCGGTCGTACCCGTTGGTTGGGTCGCCGTCCGAGAAACCGGGGTGTTACCATGAACCCTGTTGACCATCCGATGGGCGGGGGTGAAGGTAAAGCTTCAGGTGGACAGCCACGCTCACGCAAAGGCGTTCCGTCAAAGGGGTATAAGACTCGTGCCCGTAAAAATCAGTCGAATAAGTACATCATCGAACGCAGGAAGAAGTAATCGAAAATACATCAAATTATGAGCCGATCGCTTAAAAAAGGTCCGTATATCCACTATAAACTGGAAAAGAAAGTAACGGAACTTCTGGAATCCAAGAAAAAGACCGTTATCAAAACCTGGTCACGCGGATCCATGATCTCTCCAGATTTTGTAGGGCAAACCATTGCCGTACATAATGGCAACAAGTTTATCCCGGTATATGTTACCGAGAACATGGTAGGCCATAAGCTTGGGGAATTTGCACCCACCCGGATTTTCAGGGGACATGCAGGTAATAAAGATAAAGGAAAGAAATAACCTCTTAATCAAGATAAGTTATGGGAGTTAGAACCCGCACCAGAGCCGAGAATCGTAAAGAGGCCAAGAAAAATGTTGCTTTTGCCAAACTGAACAATTGTCCTACATCACCGCGTAAAATGCGTTTGATCGCCGACCTTATCAGAGGGAAAAAAGTTGAGCTGGCATTGCATATTCTTAAGAACAATGCAAAACAGCCGTCGGAAAGATTACGCAAGTTGTTATTGTCAGCCATAGCCAACTGGCAGACCAAGAATGAAGGATTGCGGATCGAAGACAGTGATCTGATCGTCAAGGAGGTCTTTGTGGACAGTGGCAGGCAGTTGAAAAGATTGCTGACAGCTCCCCAGGGACGCGCACACAGGATCCGCAAACGTTCAAATCATGTGACCATTCTTCTTGATGCCCGGAATAAGCCCGAAGTTGAAGTGGAAGAAGTTGCAGAGGTTGCAGAATCAAAAA
This sequence comes from Bacteroidales bacterium, assembly GCA_049317265.1. GTDB lineage: Bacteria > Bacteroidota > Bacteroidia > Bacteroidales > FEN-979 > CAIVAT01. Next base: position 8,563 of record JBMOIP010000039.1, on the reverse strand, counting down.
GTAAAAAATAATAATAAGCAATAATTAAAAGCAAGTTTTAATGGGACAAAAGACCAATCCAATTGCTAACAGGTTAGGCATCATTCGCGGCTGGGATTCAAACTGGTTCGGAGGAAAAAATTTCGAGTCTAAACTGGTCGAGGACGATAAAATTCGTAAGTATTTGAATGCCCGTCTGGCCAAGGCTGGTATTGCAAAAATCGTAATTGAACGTACCTTGAAGCTGGTAACTGTTACCATTCACACAGCACGTCCGGGTATTATTATCGGAAAAGGTGGACAGGAAGTTGACAAATTGAAGGAAGAGTTGAAGAAGATCACTAAAAAAGAGATTCAGATCAACATTTCTGAGATCAAACGTCCGGAAATTGATGCGGTTATTGTTGGCAATACTGTTGCCAGCCAGATTGAAGGCCGTATTTCTTACCGTCGTGCCATCAAGACCTCCATTGCATCTGCAATGCGAATTGGTGCGGAAGGTATTAAAATCATGATTTCCGGTCGTGTCGGCGGCGCTGAAATGGCACGTCGTGAGCAGTATAAGGAAGGACGTATTCCATTACATACTTTCCGTGCTGATATTGACTATGCTACAGCTGAGGCCCATACGACTTACGGAATTATCGGGATCAAGGTGTGGATTTGTAAGGGCGATATTTATGGCCGGCCTGATCTTGTACCAGATGCCTCTGCTACCAAGGTAAAACCTACACAGCATCGTGGCGGAGATCGCCCAGGTGACCGTGATCGTGGTCCTCGTGACCGTGGTGGTGACCGTGGAGGAGACCGTGGCGGCGACCGCAGCAACGATCGCAGAGGTGACCGTGGTCCTGCAAGAGATGGTGGAAATACCCGTGGAAGAAGATAATTGAAAGCAACGTAACCAAAAATATAATTGAATAATGTTACAGCCAAAGAAAACCAAATTCAGGAAACAACAGAAGGGAAAGATGAAGGGCAATGCCCAGCGTGGTCATCAACTCGCTTTTGGCTCATTCGCTATCAAAACAATGGAAGAGGCCTGGATCACAGGACGCCAGATTGAAGCAGCACGTCAGGCTATTACACGTCACATGAAACGTGAAGGCCAGCTTTGGATTCGCATCTTCCCCGATAAGCCTGTTACCAAGAAACCTGCGGAAGTCCGTATGGGTAAAGGAAAGGGAGCCCCCGAATATTTCGTAGCCCGTATTAACCCCGGCCGCATTCTTTTTGAAATCGAAGGTGTGTCAATGGTTATAGCTAAGGAAGCTCTCAGGCTTGGAGCACAGAAACTCCCGGTGCAGACAAAGACAGTTATGCGTAAGGATTATATTGAAGAAGCAGTATAGTTATGAGTAGGGGGGATTGAAAAAGTCTTCCTAAAAAATAAAAAAAAATGGAACAGAAAGTCATCAGAGAATTAACATCAGCAGAAATCCTTGAAAGGATGGATGAGGAAAAGCGGCAGCTTACAAAACTAAAGCTTAACCATGCTGTGTCTCCATTGGAAAATCCCAATAAAATCAAGGCTTATCGCAAAACGATCGCGCGCCTTGAGACCGAAATGCGTCGCCGCGTAATCAGTGGTGAGAAAATCACTAAAACTGGTAAATTATAGTAAAGACGCACCATAAGGCGTCGGGTAAAGACAGGGTATGCCCCGTCTCAACAAACAGAAAAAATGGAAACAAGAAACCTAAGAAAAGAAAAAACCGGTATCGTTGTCAGCAACAAGATGGAGAAATCTGTTGTCGTTGAGGTAGAACGTAAGGTAAAGCATCCCAAATACGGAAAGTTCGTCAAGAAATCTTCCCGGTTTATGGCCCATGATGACAAGAATGAGTGCAGCGAGGGTGATAAAGTTCGGATTGCGGAAACCAGGCCACTCAGTAAAAATAAGTGTTGGAGACTTGTCGAAATCATTGAAAAGGTTAAATAACTATGATACAACAAGAGTCAAGATTAACAGTCGCAGATAATAGCGGAGCCAAAGAAGTACTTTGTATTAAGGTACTCGGTGGAACGCGCAAACGGTATGCCCGTGTTGGTGACCGGATTATTGTAACGGTAAAGCATGCGCTGCCTTCAGGAAATATTAAGAAAGGTACTGTTTCCAAGGCGGTAGTGGTTAGAACCAAAAAAGAGACACGCCGTGCCGATGGTTCATACATTCGCTTTGATGACAATGCTGTAGTATTGCTCAACAATGCCGGTGAAATGATCGGAACCCGTATCTTTGGACCAGTAGCCAGGGAGTTACGTGAAAAACAATTCATGAAAATCGTTTCTTTAGCACCTGAAGTGCTTTAAGCATATACATAAATTATCATGCAGAAGAAGTTAAACATACGAAAAGGCGATACAGTGATGGTAATTGCCGGTGATTCGAGAGGTCAGCAGGGGAAAGTGCTGCGCGTCGATACCGATAAATACAAAGCCATCGTCGAAGGGGTTAACATGGTATCCAAGCATACCAAACCCAACACTAAAAGTCCACAGGGCGGCATCGTGAAAATGGAGGCACCCGTGCATCTTTCCAACCTGAAAGTCATCGATAACTCGGGTAAACCGACTCGTATCGGCAGAAGATTGGATCCAAAGACAGAGAAATTGGTTCGCTATTCAAAAAAATCAGGGGAGGTTATAAAATAATGGATTATTCACCAAGATTAAAAGAGAAGTACCTGAAGGAAGTTGTTCCTGCGCTTACGAAGCAGTTCGACTACAAAAGTCCGATGCAGGTTCCACGGATCACCAAAATTTGTCTCAATCAGGGATTGGGCATTGCTAACACGGATAAAAAATTCATCGACAGCGGAATCAATGAGATGACGATGATTACCGGTCAGAAGGCTGTGTCAACAAAATCCAAGAAGGACATCTCTAACTTTAAACTCAGGAAAGGCAATCCTATTGGTGTAAGGGTCACTTTACGCGACGAAAGGATGTTTGATTTCCTCGACAGGCTGATCTCTGTTGCCCTTCCCCGTGTTCGCGATTTCAGAGGAATCAGTGACAAAGGTTTTGACGGACGTGGAAACTACACGCTTGGCATTACCGAGCAGATTATCTTTCCCGAGATCGACATCGACAAGGTGACCAGGATGAATGGGGTTGATATCACCTTTGTGACCACAGCCCGAAATGACCGTGAGGCATATGCCTTGTTGAAAGAATTTGGAATTCCTTTTAAAACAAAGTAAATTTATGGCAAAAGAATCCATCAAAGCCAGAGAACGCAAGCGTGAAAGACTGGTAGAAAAATTCGCAGAAAAGCGCAAAGCACTTAAGGAAGCCGGAGATTATATCGGATTGCAGAAACTTCCCAAAAATGCTTCCCCGATTCGTTTGCACAACCGTTGCAAACTGACAGGACGCCCAAAAGGTTATATGCGCTTGTTTGGAGTTTCCCGTATTAATTTCAGGGAGATGGCCAATAACGGATTGATACCCGGTGTGCGTAAAGCCAGCTGGTAAACGACAATAACGAGGAGATGCATCCAGGTGTTTCTCTCACCCTGAGCCACGGAGGTGTCTCACAATAAAATGAAAACAAACCAATAAAAACAAAAATAAATGGTTACGGATCCAATTGCAGATTTTTTGACTAGAATAAGGAATGCCGTTTTGGCCAACCACCGTGTTGTGGAAATTCCCAAGTCGAAGATCAAAGAAGAAATTACCCGGATTCTTTTTGAAAAAGGATATATTCTCAATTATAAGGTTGAGAATGAACCTCGCCCAGGCATCATTAAAATTGCGCTGAAATATCACCCGGTTTCAAAGTTGTCAGCTATTAACAGTTTGGTGAGAATTTCGAAGCCCGGTTTACGTAAGTATGTTGATAACGAACATTTACCCCGCGTGTTAAACGGTCTGGGTATTGCCATCCTCTCAACATCCCATGGCGTCATGACCGATAAGGAAGCCCGCACACAGAATGTAGGCGGTGAGGTATTATGTCACATCAGTTAATTAGGAGAATATAACATGTCAAGAATAGGAAAACTACCAATTGCAATACCCGCTGGCGTGCAGGTCTCTGTCTCCGAGTCCAACCTGGTTACGGTAAAAGGGAAATTGGGCCAGCTTCAACAGCAGGTTGATCCCAAAATCACTTTGAAAATTGAAGGCGATACCGTTACGGTAGAGCGTCATACCGAAGACAGAGATGACAGATCCAAACACGGACTCTACCGTTCACTGGTTTTCAATATGGTAAAAGGTGTATCAGAAGGATTCACGACGGTACAGGAGTTGGTTGGAGTAGGTTATAAAGCTACAGGAACTGGTCAGTTGCTTGAGCTTTCCCTGGGTTTTTCTCACAATATTATGTTGGAACTTCCTGATGCTATTCAGGTTGAGACTACAGCTGTGAAAGGGAAGAACAATTCCATTATCTTGAAATCGGTTGACAAACAACTTTTAGGACAGGTGGCCGCCAAAATTCGTTCATTCCGTCGTCCGGAGCCATACAAAGGAAAAGGTATTCGTTTCCAGGGTGAGGAGATCAAGAAGAAGGCTGGAAAATCTGCTGCAGGACAATAATAGTAAGTGCGTAGCATAGCGCTAATCATCTGGGTAGCCGCAAGGGTTACCCCAACAAAATCGAAAAACAATGGCTATTAAGAGTAGAAAAGAATTTCGCAGGTTCAGGATCAAAAAAAGGATACGTAAAATCGTAGAAGGGACTCCTGACAGGCCTCGCATGACTGTCTTCCGCAGCTGTAAAGCTATTTATGTGCAACTGATCGATGATCAGGCCGGAAAGACGCTGGTTGCTGCTTCATCCATGGAAAAAGGGATGATTGAGCAGAAAGTTACCAAGACTGAAATGGCAAAGAAAGTCGGTAAGTTTGTTGCTGAAAAAGCTATAGCAGCCGGGATTGAAAAGGTTGTTTTTGATCGTAATGGTTATTTGTATCATGGCAGGGTAAAATCTTTGGCCGACGCTGCCAGGGAAGGTGGCCTAAAATTCTAAGGAAGATATGACAAACATGAATGTAAAGAGAGTAAAATCGAGTGAAATCGAATTCAAGGATCGCCTTGTCAGCATTCAACGTGTTACCAAAGTAACCAAAGGGGGCCGTACATTTAGCTTTTCTGCCATCGTGGTGGTTGGAAATGAAAACGGTGTTGTTGGTTATGGCCTTGGTAAAGCGAAGGAAGTCACTGCGGCAATTGCCAAAGGTGTTGATGATGCAAAGAAAAACCTGATTAAGGTTCCGATTCTTAAAGGAACGATTCCTCATGATCAGTTGGGCAAATATAGTGGCGCTCTTGTGTATCTTAAACCGGCAGCACCCGGAACAGGCGTAATCGCAGGTGGTGCTATGCGTGCAGTACTTGAAAGTGTTGGTGTAAAGGATGTGCTTGCAAAATCAAAGGGCTCCTCAAATCCGCATAGTGTTGTAAAAGCAACCATCAATGCACTCATCAAGTTAAGGGATCCTTATACGATCGCTCAGCTCAGGGGAATTGAATTGAATCAAGTATTTAATGGCTAGTATATATTTTTAAAGGCTGTTTAAACAATGGAAAAAATTAAAATAACACAGGTACGCAGTGGCATCGGAAGACCGTTACGCCAGAAGCGTACCCTTGAAGCGCTGGGATTGAAAAGAATACGCCATACTGTAGAGCATGATGCTACTCCGCAAATCCTGGGCATGGTAAATAAGGTGTTACACCTGGTTACATTTGAAAAAGTATAACATAGATAAACGATACTGAAATGGATTTAAGCAATCTTAAACCGGCAAAAGGTTCAACAAAGAAGGTTAAGCGTATTGGGCGCGGACAGGGTTCCGGACATGGGGGAACATCCACCCGTGGACATAAAGGAGCAAAGTCACGTTCCGGTTATTCCAAGAAATTGGGATTTGAAGGGGGACAGATGTCTCTTGTCAGACGCGTACCTAAGTTCGGATTCAAGAACTTCAACCGGGTTGAATATAAAGGAATCAACCTTGATGTTTTACAACAATTAGCTGAAAAAAAGGAAGTTACTGTGATCACGCGTGAAGTACTTATCCAAAGCGGGTATGTATCGAAGAGTGACCGGATTAAAATCCTGGGCCGCGGTGAATTGAAGGTAAAACTCGATGTTACCGTACATGCATTCTCGGCTACTGCCAAGAAAGCTATTGAAGAATTAGGTGGAGTAGCTAACACACTTTAAACTTGTTTGAATGAAAAAACTGATTCAAACCATACGAAATATCTGGAAGATTGAGGATCTTCGAAAGAGGATTCTATATACAATCGGAATAATCCTGATCTATCGTCTGGGATCTTATGTGGTTCTTCCCGGGGTTGACCCAAGTATGCTTGCCAGCCTTCAGAATCAAACCAAATCAGGTTTGCTTGGGCTGTTGAATATGTTTTCAGGAGGTGCATTCTCCAATGCTTCAATTTTTGCATTGGGAATTATGCCTTATATCTCGGCGTCTATCGTGATGCAGTTGCTGGGTATGGCAATTCCGTATTTCCAGAAACTGCAGAAAGAGGGAGAAAGCGGCCGGAAGAAAATCAACCAGATGACCCGTTATCTAACCGTTATCATTTTGATTTTCCAATCGCCTGCTTATATTGCAAACCTGGCATCTCAATTACCAGCAGAGGCAATTTCACCGTTTAATCCGAATGTTACCCATCATTCTGTATTCTCTTTCTTTGGAATTTCGTCCATCATTATTCTTACAGCTGGTTCCATGTTGGTCATGTGGCTTGGTGAACGGATTACAGATAAGGGAATTGGAAATGGTATTTCACTGATCATTATGATTGGTATCATTGCCCGCTTACCGTTTTCCCTGTTTGGAGAATTGGTTTCCAGAATGGAACAGAAAGGTGGTGGTCTCGTCTTTTTCGTAGTTGAAATCGCATTCCTTGTCCTGGTTGTCCTTGTTACAATTCTATTGGTCCAGGGAACACGTAAAATCCCTGTACAGTATGCAAAAAGGATTGTGGGAAACAAACAATATGGAGGAGTTCGTCAGTATATACCTTTAAAGGTGAATGCTGCCGGAGTAATGCCGATCATTTTTGCGCAGGCAATCATGTTTCTCCCCCTGACCATAGCCGGTTTTGCCAGCAACGAGACTTTAACTGGTTTTGCAAGGGTATTTACTGATATTAACGGTCCTGTTTATAATCTTACATTTTTCATCCTGATCATTCTGTTCACCTATTTCTATACGGCCATCACTGTGAATCCAAACCAAATGGCTGAAGATATGAAGAAGAATGGCGGTTTCATCCCAGGCGTTAAACCGGGAAAGAAAACAGCTGAATTTATCGATGATGTGATGTCGCGCATTACTCTTCCGGGATCAATATTCCTTGGTTTTGTTGCGATTATGCCTGCATTGGTTAGGATGGTTGGTGTTACCTCTCAATTTGCACAATTCTACGGAGGCACATCATTGTTGATTCTTGTTGGCGTTGTACTCGATACCTTGCAGCAAATTGAAAGCCATCTTCTGATGCGTCATTATGATGGATTGACCAAATCGGGCAGGATTAAAGGACGTTCTTCATATTCTGTTACCGGTCAATAATCTATGTTTAACAAACAATTGACGGTTAAATCGGCGGAAGAGATTGAATTACTGAGAGAAAATGCCATTATTGTAAGCAAAACCCTTGCAGAGGTTGCAAAGTATATCAAACCTGGTGTTAGCACGATAACACTTGACAAAATTGCTGAAGATTTTATCCGGGCCGAAGGTGCAATTCCCGGGTTTAAAGGATACAGAGGTTTTCCGGGAACCTTATGTGTTTCTACCAATGAAGAGGTAGTGCACGGAATACCGGGTAACAGAGTTCTTAGAAATGGTGATATAGTTTCGATTGACTGCGGATGTCAGAAAGATGGTTTTTTTGGCGATTCAGCGTACACTTTCCCTGTTGGCGAGGTATCTGATGATGTTTTAAAACTGTTAAAGCGAACCAAGGAGTCTCTCTACAAGGCAATTGAAGTTGCTGTTGCAGGGAGAAGAGTTGGTGATATCAGTGCAGTTGTTCAGGAGTATGTTGAGGGGTTTGGGTATTCAGTGGTCAGGGAACTTGTTGGTCACGGAATCGGAAACCATCTGCATGAAAAACCCGATATTCCAAATTATGGAAAGAGGGGGGCAGGGGTGAAGATGCCTGTCGGATTGACGATCTGCATTGAACCCATGATCAATATGGGGACAAAAACGGTGGTTCAGGATTCTGATGGCTGGACGATTCGGACTGCAGACAGAATGCCATCTGCTCATTTTGAGTTGACGGTAGCGGTGAGAAAAGAAAAGGCAGACATTCTCTCCACATTCCGGTACATTGAAGAAGTTTTAGGATCAAGTAGTATATAACATGGCAAAACAATCGTCAATACAACAAGATGGCACGGTCATTGAATCGTTAGGTAATGCGATGTTTCGTGTTGAGTTGGAGAATGGACACGTTATTACCGCACACATCTCCGGCAAAATGAGAATGCACTACATTAAAATCCTGCCGGGCGACCGGGTTCGGATCGAAATGTCACCATATGATTTATCAAAAGGAAGAATTACGTTCAGATACCAATAGA
>JBMOIP010000038.1:0-43019 GCA_049317265.1 Bacteroidales bacterium | reverse complement strand
CGCTGGCATTCGTTGCTGTAACAGTATAAGTACCAGTGGAACTGACAGTAATTGCGGCAGTTGTAGCAGAATTTGACCAAAGGTAACTGGTACCGCCTGAGGCAGTAAGGGCAACAGAACCTCCCTGGCAGAAGTTCGTCGGGCCACCAGGTGTTATTGCGGCTGCAGGTCCTGGAGTTACTATCACAGCTACACTTTCAACATCACTGCATCCAGCTGCATTAGTTACAGTTACTGTGTACGTGCCAGCAGTTGATACCGTAATGCCGGAATTATTGGAACCATTAGACCATAAAAATGCAATCCCTCCTGATGCTGCCAGGTTCACTGTCCCCCCCTGGCAAAATGTGGTGGGACCTCCTGGTGTTATTGTTGCAACAGGAGTGGCGGCAGCCGTGCAGGTTCCTGAAAATATGATATTATCCAGATACAGATTGTTGCCATTCATGCATACACCTCGGAACATCACCCGGTTTGTTCCTGCCGGAAGACTCACAGTTTTGGTTGCCCACTGGGCCGCTGTTGGTATAAATGGAGTTACCGTTGCCCCTCCTGTATTCAGTGATCCGCTGACACCACCGAGGAATGTGGATAAAAGCGTATAGGATGTACCATTATTAACTGAATACCAAAGCTCTAGCTTATCGACCTGGTTCGAATAAGTTGCATAGGCGTGATCAAATTTAACAACCGGATCAGTCAGGGCGGTAAGATTAAATTCAGGAGAGATCAAATCAAAATTATCAGATGCGTTGTTTAAAAAATCTGCCTTTGCTGATCCGTTTCCGATGCCAAACCCACTTGCGGATGATGAACGCCCCCAGGGTAATCCGCCACGGGTCCAGCAAACAGGGGGAAAAATCACATTCTCAAAATCTGTAACATTTGGAAATATTCCTGTAACTGCACAAAATGTGGAGGCTGCAGCAGCCGCCCCTGTTGAATAGGTTGGCAACGGCGGTAAAACAGACCAGGCCCGGTAGTAATAGGTTGTTGCAGGGCTCAAGCCTGAAGTCTGGCTGAAGGAAGTTGCAGCGCCATTATAAATCACAGTACCTCCACCTGCAATAGCACTCCCTGCCACATAAGGACCTGAGGGAATTCCGAATGTATTACTGGTGTTAAATGCGACCATCACATCATTCGAGGCTGAATTTTTTTTCCATGAAAGGTTTACCTGGGATGATCCTGCCGCAGAAGCCATGAACCCAGACGGGGGAGCAGGAGTTCCAAGCGCAGTGTAGGTAATCTGAATATTCGGCCTGTTACTGTTCCGGATCCCCGTACCAGTGGGCGGAACATCGTCCTGCCAGTATTCATGGGTATTCAAACCATAACTGTAGCGGAATGCAGGATAGCTCGTTGCGCCTATGCCGCCATAACTTGTTTCACACAATACCTGAATACTTGTATTTGTTGACGCAAAATCAGCTATATCAATTGTTTGCCATCCGGTGGAAGAAAAACTCAATGTTCCGTTGAACACAAGAGTAGCTCCACTGATCATCGTTGACCAGGTACTGACTGTAAGTGTTGTGGCACTCGTGGGCTTCAGATAAATTTTTATCGGACAGGAAACCGGATAGGCCGTGCCAACATACCAACCTAAATCTGTAATGTATCCAAAGCTACCGGTATAAACAGCCGCTGATCTCTCATAACCATAATACATGCCAAAGGGTTGTTTCTGCGTATCGGTTGCTGTACCTATTGTCACGGTAGTTTGTGACCAAAGCGCCCGACTCAGGAGAAGCACCATTAAGCAAATCAGGTATTGTCTCATTTTGTGATTCCGGCTTTAACTTATATTGTATTGCAATCGCAATACTGATATAGCCACCATTATCGGCTAACCTATTAAAAATCAAAGATAGAGTTCATAAAATCAACAAGCAATGGTTGAAATCCCCACCCGGGTATTACGTAAAACCGGAATAATGAGCGGTTTTCGCAAATATAACCAACTGACAATCTGTAGTTTCACACAAAAGATTGACAACTCATTATTACGCCATAGTGAACAGGGAAACTACAATTTTCAGGAAAGTCAGAGGAGAGGAAAACTACTGGATGTCAAATCCTGCCAGTTTTAAATGATCCCAGTAGTCCGGATAGGACTTTATAACAACATCCGGGTTAAGAATTTTTATTTTCCCTGTTTTTATGGCAAAGGGAGCCATCGACATGGCCGTACGATGATCTCCATACGATTCAAAAACAATGCCTTCAGAAAAATTGGGCTTTGCCGGTTTTATTTCAACAGCAGAAACTTGATCACCCTCACTGGAAAAAGCAACCTTTACATTTATTTTCTCAATTTCAGTTCTCAGGGCATTTAGCCTGTTTGTTTCTTTGATCTGTAAACTCTGGACACCTTCGAACCTCCCCCTGATTCCCATCCCGGCACAAGTTGCAATAACAGCCTGGGCAATATCAGGACAATCGGTGAAATCAAAGTAAAACCCTTCATTTTTAAACTTTGTTTTAGTCAATCTGATTCCCTGACCCGTAAATTCGGTGCGGATGCCAAAATTCTGGAAGATGGTTGGCAATACCGAATCCCCCTGGAGGCTCTCTTCAGCCAACCCGAGCAGTTCAAGGTCAACATCCTCTGAAAATACTGCGGCTTCGTACCAGAATGCAGCAGCTGACCAATCAGCCTCAACCGACACATCAGAAGGCAGATAAATCCCTGGTTTAACATGAATTCTGGCAGATGATTGATGCACTTTTGCCCCAAACTGCTCCATCAGCCGGGTGGTCATTTTAATATATGGCAATGAGACTGCCCTCCCCTTAAGATGCAGGGAGAGACCCTCTGGAAGATAAGGTGAAATGAGCAATAATGCAGAGGCAAATTGGCTGCTTACTCCGGATTCAATGTTTAACTCCTTTCCTCGTACTCCACCGCCCCGGATGAGTAATGGCGGATAACCGGGTTTTGACAGGTAATCGATGGAAGCCCCCAGCCGGTTTAAAGCATCTGCAAGAATGCCGACAGGGCGCTGTTTCATCCTGTCGGAACCGGTCAATACCCATTTGCCAGGGGTTATGGACAAAAATGCTGTCAGAAACCGAAGGACAGTGCCGGCATTGGCTGCATCGAGTTCAATTACAGCCTGGCGTTTACTGCGGTCGTTTATTGTCGCAAGCAGTCGTTGCAGCAATACCGTATCATCGGCTTCAGAAAGGTTGTTGATTTTCAAGTCGCTTCCATACAAAGCCTTGATCATGAGCAAACGGTTGCTGATACTTTTTGAAGCAGGTAGCCGGATGGTGCCCTTTATAGTTTTATCCTTTTTGCTGATGATATTTGATCTCATTGAATATAAATTATTCCGGATTTGCTGTTGAGACATTAAAATGAGCCAGGGCATCCAAAATTTCCTCTTCGTCACACGAAATATTGATCCGCGGATAGCCTGGCTTTGAAATCAGGGTAAACTGAAGTTGTCCGCTTCGTCTCTTTTTATCATGTTTCATGAGCTCCATGATGGCAGGAAACGATACCGGATCAACGGGAACACAGGGAAAACCCCCGGTAAGATAATTTTTAATTGCCTGATAATCGGATAATCCCAAACCTGACTTACGATAGGAAAGATAGGCTGCGCAAACCATGCCTGCCGCAACAGCATCTCCATGCAGGAGCGGAGAACCATTTTGCCGGTGCGAATGGGCCTCCAGCGCATGACCAATCGTATGGCCAAAGTTCAGAACCTTCCTGAGTTTGCGCTCCCGAAAATCTTGCATCACTACCTTGTTCTTCAGTTTTATCGCGCCGGCAATCATGTTGCACCACAAGGTGTCTTCAACTGGCAGATTAACAAGGTATTTCACCGGGTGTTTATTGATTCTGCGCCAGGCAATTGCATCCCCGACAAGTGCACTCTTGACTATTTCCGCCAGACCTGAACGAAGATGTTCAGCAGGCAAGGTTTTAAGGAATCCCGGGAAAATGACCACAGCCTGAGCCGGATATAAAAAACCGACCTGGTTTTTCACCTCTCCGAGATTCACACCTGTCTTCCCTCCGATTGCAGCATCAGCCTGCCCGATCAGGGAAGTTGGGACATTGATGTAGCGGATACCCCTTAGATACCCTGCAGCCACGAAGCCACCAAGGTCGCTGATCACCCCGCCGCCAAGATTGACAAGCAATGTATTACGCCCGATCCCTGAATTCATCAACGCCGCCCAAAGTTTTTCTGCGGTGGCCAGTGATTTGCCTGTTTCCCCTTCCTGAATTTCAAGGATTTGAGCCTTGTCCAATGAGGGCACCTTTGACAGCAGCACCGGAAGGCAATGGTTTCGTGTGTTAGTGTCAACCAGGATGATGATTGTATCGGGGAGTAAGCTGCCCAGAATCTTTTCAAGTGCTGCCAGGGAATCATGACCAAAGAAAATCGGTGTGCGGTCCGTCGTGATGATCCGGCTGGAAATCTTCATTGTTCAGCGTTCTTGGGAATTAGTGAAATGCGGCCATTAACAGGCTGATGTCCTGGAATGGGAGATTGTATGACTTGCTGATAAACTGGTTGGTGAGAATCCCGTTATAAATATAGACACCCTGCCTGACGCCAAAATCACGTTTCAGCAGATTTTCGATTCCTCCTTCAGAGCCGATATCAAGGATAATCGGTACAATAATGTTATTCAGGGCCTGAGAAGCCGTATGCGGAACTTTTGACGGAATATTCGGTACAGCATAGTGCGTGACACCATGAACCTTGTATACCGGCGATTTATGTGTAGTTGGCCGCGATGTTTCAAAACAACCTCCCTGGTCGATACTGACATCGATCGCAACAGCGCCATCCTTCATCTGCCGGATCATCTCCTCACTGATGATGCAAGGGGTTTTGCCTTCCCTGGCATGAATTGCCCCAATCAATACATCAGCTGTTTTAAGCGATTCGGCTAATGCCTGCGGGTGCAGAATTGAAGTAAATACGCGCATTCCCAGGTTGTTCTGTATCCGGCGAAGTCGATAGACTGAATTATCGAATATTCTGACCAGTGCACCGAGACCTATGGCCGACCTGGCCGCAAACTCTCCTACGGTACCTGCTCCGATGATGACCACCTCCGAAGGGGTGATTCCGGTGAACCCACCAAACATCTCACCCCGGCCATATTCAGAGTTTGCCAGGTAATCGGCTGCAATAAAAATGGATGTGCTTCCGGCAATTTCGCTCATGGCACGTATAATGGCCAGCTGGTTGGTTTTATCCCGGATGGTCTCAAACGCGAGGGCTGTCACTTTTTTAGACAGCAGTGCCCGAAAGTAGTCTTCACACTGCATGGCTACCTGGATGGCAGAGAATACGGTCTGTTTTGGCCGCAACAACTCTATCTCGTCACGATTTGGGGGACCTACCTTCAGTATAATGTCTGCTTTATACACCTCCTTCGCAGAATAGACAACCTGTGCTCCGGCTTCACTGTACTCATGGTCGGTGAAATGGGCCGTAATTCCGGCTCCGGCTTCAACCATAACCTGGTGACCATTTCTGCAAAGGAGGGCAACACCATCAGGAACAAGGGAAACCCTGTTTTCCTGCACCGAAGCTTCTTTTGGCACTCCGATCAGCAGGCTGCTGGGTTGACGGGCCACCTCGAGCATCTCTTCACGGGGCATCAAGCGTTCAGCCGGTGACATTCGGATATAATCCGGACGTGGATCTTCCATAAGGGTTTAAAATTTACACGAAGATACAAAGAAAATAGCGAACTTGAAAAATGGGAAGAATCTCAAATTTTGTTAACCGATGCGACTGATTTTCCTTATGGCTTCGTCATCCAGTATTTCAAGTTCATGATCAGATATCTTTATCAGTCCTTCCTTCTGAAAATCACGAAGAATTTTCACAGCGCTCTCACGCGACATGGCAGAAAGTCCGGCAAGGTCGAACCGTGAAAGGATCATTGGAAATTTTTGGCTGCAAAATATTTCATCGCTTAAATAAAGCAGCGCATCAGCCATCCTGCCGGGCATCTGTTTTTGTGTAAGGTAGATCAACCTGTTATATACAGTAAGAACGTCCCGGCTGAAATCCTTCAGGAACTCTTCGGTAAACGTCGAATTCCTTTTTAGAATATTCTTAAACACCTGCAAATCAATAAAACAAACCGATGTATCGGTTAGGGCGGTGATGGTAAAATGGTGTCGCTGGTCAAAATATATCCCTGGACCGCCAATAAAACTGGTTGGTTTAACAATCCTGAGAATAGCCGACCTGCCCTCAATACCTTCAATATACAGTTTGGCATGGCCGCTGTTCACTGAAAGTACATGCGACATAAAAGTTCCCTGTTTCTTGATGGTCTCCCCGGCTTTGAAATTAACGTGAATTTTATTGGAGTCCACAAGGTTAAGTTCCTCACTGTCAAGCAAACGGAATAATGGCGACATGTATTTACAACCCTGGCAACTTCTTGGTGATTTTTCAAAAAAATCTGACATCCGGGCTCATATTTGGAATTGAGTGCATAAAATTAATCCAAAATTGATAAATATCAACTTTTGTTCAGGTTTAATTCCATTTTGATTTGATTAAATATTCAATTCAAAGTATCAAAATTGCCCCGGGATATCGATCCCGTTGATTGTTTATAAACCTAGATTTGGCAACAAAACATCACCAACCGTTAACTTCATGAAACGCCCCCTCTCAAACCGAAGAAATTTTTTAAAACTGGGTATTGCCGCAGGGGCCACCGCCCTGATTGCCAGTAGCGGAAATGTTCTATCTGCCCTCTCTGAGCCAGAAAACAAGGAGACTGGTGAAAAAATGAAATTGCTCACATCAGATGGCAAACTCGTGGAGGTAGACAAGGGGCATGTTTGCTGTCAACCTGCCGGAAACCTTGAAGCAAGAGAGGGGCTGCCTGATAAAAAAATGGTAATGGTCATCGACCTTGCCAAGTGCAGAAATGCCAGGAAATGTCTCCAGGGGTGCCAGAAAATGCACTTTCTTCCTCCCCATATGGAGTGGATAAAATTTTACCTGATGCGCGACAGCGATGACCAGGCTCCCTATTGGTTTCCAAAACCCTGTCTTCACTGCAATAATCCCCCATGTGTTAAAGTGTGCCCCGTTGGTGCAACCTTTAAAAGAACCGACGGGATCGTTTTGATCGATAACGACCGCTGCATCGGCTGCAAATTCTGTATGGCTGCCTGCCCATATTCCTCAAGGGTTTTCAACTGGGAAGAACCCCAGATGGATCAGTCGAGGAAGCCCGGAACCTATTCTCCTGAAACCAGTACCCCTCCTAAAGTTGGCACGGTGAGTAAATGCGACTTTTGCCCCGACATGGTCAGAAAGGGAGAGTTGCCTTCGTGTGTAACCTCATGTCCCAACGGTGTTTTCTATTATGGAGATAAAAATGAGGATTCTGTGACCAATGGCACTGATACAGTTCGATTCAGCGAATTTATCGACTCCCGGGCTGCATACCGGTTTATGGAAGAACTAGGGACTGAACCCAGCGTGTATTACCTCCCGCCTGTGGAACGGGCATTCAACTACACCGAGGGATTTGAGGGATTGAGCGAAGAAGAGGTTGCCCTATACAAGAAAGAAGCAAGGATTACAGAATAAACCGGGAAATCATGAACGAAGACGAAAAAACGCAGCAAAACCTTATTGCATTTAAACCACAACTTGAATCCATCAGTAAAACCGGGATTGCCCTGATTGTGCTTCTCTCCCTGATCATCATTTTTGGAATGTACTGCCTGTATTACCAGGTGGCCTATGGTCATATTGTCACGGGAATGAGGGACAATGTGGTTTGGGGGCTTTATATTGTCAATTTTATCTTTTTTATCGGGATCAGCTATGCAGGGGCATTGATCTCAGGAATCCTCCACCTGTTAAGGGTACCATGGAGAACTCCCATCATCAGGATGGCGGAGATGATCACGGTGATCTCAACCATGATCGGCCCCACCTATATTCTTCTATGTATCGGAAGACTTGACCGCTTGCCAAACCTGTTGCTTTTCGGCAGGATCCAGTCACCCATCATATGGGACGTTATCGCGATCACAACCTACTTGTCAGGCAGTATCATCTTCCTTTACCTGGCGATGATCCGCGACCTGGCAATTCTACGCGACAACCCGGTAAAAGTGGCCAGGTGGCGCAATCCGATCTATAAATTTTTGTCTGTCCGATATAAAGATACCACAAAACAGAAAGAGTTGCTGAATGTAGCTACCGACCTGTTATCCATCGTTATTATTCCGCTGGCCATCCTGGTTCACTCGGTACTGGCGTGGATATTTGGCATGACCCTCCGCCCTGGCTGGCACAGCACCATCTTTGCACCCTACTTTGTAATTGCTGCGGTTTATTCCGGCACAGGTGTATTGATCATGGTGATGTGGGTCTTCAGAAAAGTTTATCACCTGGAAACACAAATAACTAAAATCCACTTCAACTACCTGGGAATCATCATGATCATCCTTGGTGCATTGTATGGCTATTTCACTTTCAGTGAATATCTTACCAGTTGGTATGGCTCCATCAAATGGGATATGGAGGTGCTCTTCAGACTGTTCAGTCCCGAAGAATATTTCATGCAGTTCATATTTGCGGTTTTCATCGGTGTTTTAGTCCCCATCATCATTGTGACAGTGCCCAGGTTCAGGAATATTAACTCCATCGCTTTTGCGGCCACGATAGCAGTTCTTGCCTTGTGGGTCAAACGCTATCTCATTATCATCCCAACGCTTGAAACACCTTTACTCCCCCTTCATGACCTGCGTCCTGAATATGCACACTACTCGGCAACCTGGGTCGAATGGGGCCTTACTTTTGCCGGAATTGCCATGTTTATCCTTCTTTTCTATCTTTTCTCGAAGTTCATCCCAATCCTTCCGGTGGTAAGGACCGGGGAGGAGAAGGACTATTCGCGGTTGAGAAAGATTGTATTTGAAAAACAGATGAAACAGACCATCAGGGAGAATAAGAAAAGTGATGTGGCAGCGGTTGGGCTTACCCTCCTTTTAATCATCGGATCGCTAACCGGGTTGAAGGCGCAGGATGAGTCCGAAATAAAGACGACGCTGAAACTTGACTATTTTCATGTTGACTCTGCTCAATATCTCACAGCAACACTCAAGGCAAAGGTTAATGGCAAATTTTTACCACTTGAGGATATGGAAGTTGCGTTTTTGTACCTCCAGGGAACAGAAAGGCGCACCATTGCCTCGGTTCCCACCAATGAGAAGGGGAAAATTTCCGTGGACATTCCTGTAGATATCCTCTCCTCCGGAGGCGACAAAGGAATCTTTTCTTTTGAAGCGGAATTTAAAGGTAAAGATAAATATCCCAAGGCATCAGCTGCCACTTCGATGAAGCCTTTAAGGTTGGAAATGTCATTCAATCAAATAGATACAGAAATGTTGGCCAACCTGAAAGCATTTGAAAAATGTGCCGGTAACAACTGGATTCCTGTTGAAAACCTGGAAATACAATTTTATGTTCCCCGAACTTTTAGTCTTTTAAAAGTAGGAAACGGTACCTTTGCAGCCGGTTTGACAAGTATTGAATTTCCGACTACGTTACCGGGCAACCAACTTGGATACCTTACGCTGCTGGCGAAAGTGGAAGACAATGAAGTATACGGGAACGTGGAGGTGAGTGGAACGATTAACTGGGGAAAACCTTTGCCTCCGGTAAAAACGATCAAACGGGGTTTAGGCGACACCAATGCCCCGCTGTGGATGGTCTACACGCTTATCGTGTTGTTATCCCTGGTATGGTTTCACTACATGTATGTTATTTTCACTGTGTTCAGAATTCGACATTTGGGCAAATCTTAAACATCAAGTAATAATTATTCACAACTAAAAAATGGAGGTTTTATGAATTCAAATCACATCAAATTAATTGCAATCTCAGCCGGACTCGTGCTGACTTTCTCCTTTGCCACTGCCACGAAGGCCCAGACCGCCGGCGGCTGGAATATTCCTGCAAAGTTCAAAACAACCAAGAACCCTGTAGCATCAAACGCAGGTAGCCTGGCTGACGGGAAAGACCTGTTTAACAAGCATTGCAAATCTTGCCATGGTCCCAAAGGCCTTGGTGACGGCCCAAAAGCCGCGACCCTGGATGTTTCCTGCAGCGATTTTTCCACCAAGAAATTCCAGGCGATGACCGATGGTGAGATTTTCTTCCAGGTTTCAGAAGGTAAAGGTAAAATGCCGAATTTCAGGAAAACCATTACCGATGATAACGCACGCTGGGCAATTGTTAATTATATGAGGACTATGGCAGCAAAATAAGGAGGTATCTATGTCAAACGAAAATCAGGATCAATCGGCCGGCATCAGGGAGTTGCTTGAAAAAGTAAATTTACTGGAAGAGAGGATTGTCAGGGTTGAAGGACAATTGGAAATTGCAATTCAGGGCATGGTACCGGCTCAGCCGGCCAGGTACCGGCCTGAAAATGCATATAATGAAGATGAACAGGCACTTGTTGTCGACAAGGGCCTGCTCGAATCGAACATTTTTGAATACGGACTTGCATGGTTTGGCAGCCTGGTTCTGCTGTTCGGTATCGCTTTCCTTTCGAATTTTGCACGAAATTACCTGAATGGCCCGATGGCAAGCCTGGTGGGTTATGGTGCCGTTGCAGGTGTTTTCCTGCTCGCCTGGAACCTGAGAAAATCCTTCCCCCATCTCTCATTCATGCTGAATATCAGCGCACATCTCCTGGTCTATTACATCACGTTGCGACTGTTCTTTTTCACAGGCCTTGCGGTTATCCCGGTGAAAGGTATTGTGCTTTTCCTGCTGTTTGCAGCAATTGGCATTCAGTGCTACTGTGCCATCCGCATCAACTCCGAACTGCAGTCAACCATTGCATTGATTTTATCCCTTGCCACTGCATTATTTGCCGACGCCTCCCTTGTCACCCTCCCTGTAATCGCTCTCACCGCAGGATTTTCCGTTTTCCTTTTATTACGGCATGGATGGTGGCGCCTCATGATGGTTACCCTCATCCTTGTATATATTGCTCAAAGTCTCTGGCTGTTGAATAACCCTGTGATGGGGAACCCGGTTGGCGCATTTGCAACACATCCGTTCAACCTCATTAGCCTGCTGGTTTACGGTGGGATTTTCTCCCTGGTCCCCATGATCACAGATCATGAGAAAATCCCGGGAACGATTTTCCCTGCCACGATCCTTATCAATGGAATGTGTTTCTCAGCGGTGATGTTATTTGTAGTGATCACCTATTATGGAAACAGCTATGTCCTGATCTTTTCCCTGATCTCTGCATTCTGCCTCATCTATTCAATATTTTTGAAGTACAGGGTCAGCCGTATTTTCGATCCTGCATTTTATGCCATTTACAGTTTCATGGCGCTGAGTGTAGCCGTTTACGGCTATTCAAAACTTCCCGACGCCATCTGGCTGCTCTCTCTCCAAAGCCTTCTGGTGGTATCCTGGGCGCTCTGGTTCCGTTCAAAGATTATTGTGCTGATGAATACCATACTCTTTGTCGGGATCATGGTTTTCTATATGGCCTTTTATCCTCCGGTTAATATTGTAAATTTCGCTTTTGTCATTACTGCATTCGTCAGTGCGCGCATCATCAACTGGAAAAAGGAGCGCCTGACCCTCAAAACCGAAATGATCAGGAATACTTACCTGATTACCCTGTTCCTGTCAATGTTGTTTGCCCTGTACCATGCCGTGCCAAAACAATATGTAACCCTTTCATGGACTTGTGCTGCCGTGTTCTATTTCATTATGAGTCTCCTGCTTAGGAACATCAAGTATCGCTGGATGGCCATCATGACCGTACTGTTTACCGGGTTCTACCTCTTTTTCGTTGATTTCTCAAAGCTTGAAACAGGATACCGGGTGCTTGCATTCCTCTTCCTGGCCGCTATTTCTCTCGGCGCGTCTCTGTACTTCACAAAAAAGGTGCGAAAAAAGCTGCAGGCCGAATAGTTCTCAGAACTCTATCGTACGCTCCTGGTCCCCGCTGATGCGAACCCTGATGACCTGCCCTGGTAAAAGGGACTCAACCAGTTCAGGCCATTCCATAAAACAGTAATTGCCGGAATAAAGATAATCTTCATAACCGATGTCATACACTTCTACCGTATTTTTTATCCGGTAAAAGTCGAAATGATAAATCGAGTCTCCAACGCTGGTTTTATATTCGTTGATGATGGAGAAGGTCGGGCTCTGCACGATGTCGGTTACCCCAAGCACCCTGCAAATGGCTTTGATAAAGGTAGTTTTTCCGGCGCCCATGCCGCCATAAAATGCAAAAATCCGCGCGTCGTGACAGGAATCAATAAGTTCCTTTGCCACCAGCGGCAACTCCTCTTCTGATCTGACAATTACCTTCACTTCTAAAACACTTCGTTTTACTAATAACACCTACCATCCGCCCGTCCACTTGTCCACTTGTCCACTTGCCCACTTGTCCGCCCGTCCGCTGGTCCACTTGTCCACTTGTCCGCCCGTCCGCTGGTCCACTTGTCCGCCCGTCCTACTTCGGCTTCAACGTCACAAACGGGATCAAAATCTCCTCCATCGACATCCCTCCATGCTGGAATGTATTCTTGTAATAATTCACATAATAGTTGAAGTTATTGGGATAGGCGAAGAAATCGTTGCTTCGGCAAAATACATAGGATGAATTGACCGAAGTTTTCGGAAGAAAAACATCCGAAGGATTTCGTACCTCAAACACTTCGTTGTGCTCATACTTCAATGCCCTGCCGGTTTTATACCGTAGGTTTGTATTGGTATTTCGATCACCGAGTATTTTCACTGGATTGTCAACCCGAATAGAGCCATGGTCGGTGGTAATAGCAACATTCACATCCTTTTCTGCCAGGTATTTAAGGATTTCGATCAGGGGTGAGTGTTTAAACCAGCTCAATGTCAGTGACCTGTATGCTTTCTCATCATCAGCGAGTTCGCGGATGATCTCCATCTCTGTACGGGCATGTGAAAGCATATCCACAAAATTGTAAACGATGAAATTGAGTTTATTCACCATCAGGTTGGGCATCAGTTCCACGAGTTTTTTCCCGTAGGTCTGATTGAGTACTTTATAATAAGAGTATTTCACATCTCTTCCATACCGTTTGAGCAGCTCCCCTAACAGTTCGCTTTCAAAGTTGTTTTTAGGTCCCTCTTCATCCTCATTAACCCATAATTTCGGGTATTTTTTTTCAATCTCTGTCGGAAGAAGACCTGCAAACAATGCATTGCGGGCATATTGAGTCACCGAGGGCAGGATACTGTAATAAATTTCCTCCTTCTCTACCCGGAAATAGTCTTCAAGAATCGGCTGAAGTACTTTCCACTGGTCAAACCGAAGGTTGTCGATGAGGATGACGAAAAGCGGCTTGTTGTCATTCATCAGCGGGAAGACCTTTTCCTTGATGAGCGTATGTGATTGAACAGGTTTGTCCTGCCCTTTGCCGCTGATCCACTCAACATAATTACGTTCTACAAATTTACAGAAGACCTGGTTGGCTTCATCTTTCTGCATCTTCAGAACCTGGTTCATCCCGTCATCCATCAACTGCCCAAGTTTCAGTTCCCAGTAGGTTAGTTTTTTATAAACTTCTGTCCACTCTTCAAAGTTGAGCCGGTTGCTGATCTCCATGCCAATACTCCGGAACTCCTGCTGGTATTGATGGGTCGTTTTTTCGCTGACCAGCTTCTTGTTCTCCAGGTTCTTTTTCAGGCAAAGGATAATTTGGTTTGGCTTAACAGGTTTTATAAGGTAATCCGCTATGCTTGAGCCGATTGCATCCTCCATGATACTCTCCTCTTCACTCTTGGTGATCATCACTACAGGGAGAGAAGGGGATATCTCCTTAATCCTCATCAGGGTTTCAATTCCAGATAATCCTGGCATCTGTTCATCGAGAAACACAATATCGAAAGGTTTGCCCTTAATGAGTTCAAGGGCATCATGCCCGTTGTTGACCGTTGAAACATCATAGCCTTTTTCGGTCAGGAATATGATGTGAGGTTTAAGGAGGTCAATTTCATCATCAACCCATAATATCGTGATTTTATCCATAGAGTTTGTTTGCTTAGATAAATGTCGTAAGTTTGTTTTTATTGTGCAACCGGAGTTGTTTTATATTTCTTTAACAAATTTACACCATTTTGTATCTGACCAATAAACAAAAGATCATCAATGATCCGGTATATGGATTCATCACCATCCCGGATGACCTGATTTTCGACGTGATCGAGCACCCCTATTTTCAACGACTGCGACGGATCCTGCAGCTGGGGCTCACCCATTACACCTACCCAAGTGCACAACATACCCGGTTCCAGCATGCCCTGGGAGCCATGCACCTCATGGGGCAGGCAACCGGCGTGCTTCGGTCGAAAGGCGTTGAAATTACTGATGAGGAGGCCAGGGGTCTGAATCTTGCCATCCTGCTGCACGACATCGGGCACGGGCCATTTTCACACACCCTTGAACTTGCCATCGTCCGCGACCTGCACCATGAAGATCTGTCAAAGCTTTTCGTGGCTGAACTGAACCGCCAGTTTGGTGGCGCATTGACCATGGCTTATGACATTTTCACCAACCAATACCCGAAGAAATTCCTGCATCAGCTGGTTTCCAGCCAGCTCGACATGGACCGGCTGGACTACCTCGCGCGGGACAGCTTTTTCACCGGTGTTGCCGAGGGAGTTATCAGCTACGACCGCATCATTAAAATGCTCACCGTAATGGATGATGAACTGGTGGTTGAAGGCAAAGGCATCTACTCCATTGAAAAATTTCTTATTTCACGGCGGTTGATGTACTGGCAGGTATACCTACATAAAACCGTCATCGCAGCCGACCAGTTGCTGGTAAAACTCCTGAGAAGGGCAAAATTCCTCGGGGAAAGGGGTGATATCCTTTTTGCAACACCAGCCTTCGAAGTATTCCTGCGCAAAAATCCCTCAAGGGAAGATTTCCATACCGATCTGACCTGGCTGAATCTATTTGCTCAACTGGATGATTTCGATGTATTTGCATCATTAAAGGTTTGGACGGGCCATCCCGACCCGATCCTGTCTGACCTTTGCACAAAGCTGGTCAACCGCAAGCTTTTCAGGGTGGAGATGCAAACCAGTCCGTTTGATGAGGATTATGTTGAATCAGTCAGAAGCAGGACAATAATTACTTATAACCTTGCTCCTGAGGATGTTGACTACTATTTCACCTGTGAAAAAGTAGAGAACAAAGCCTATGATCCACGGCATGAACGGATCATGATCAAAGGCAAATCCAATGAACTGGTCGACATCTCCGAGGCTTCGGGTCAGCTGAACAATGCAGTGATGCCCACGATGGTAAGCAAGTACCTGTTATGCTATCCTAAGGAAATAGAGTGAAAGAACATGGATGATCTGACCCGTAATCATTTCAGCAACTATCCCATATCATCCTAATAATGTGATCATTGAAAATTTTTCAGATTGCCTTAATGAAAAATTTGGTATCTTGCGCAACTTTTTAACCCACTTGAATTTCACCAAGAATTATTAATGGAATTTACTGCCGCACAGATTGCCGGATTTCTGAAAGGTACTGTTGAAGGAAATCCCGAAGAAAAGGTTTTCAACCTCTCCAAAATTGACGAGGGCAAACCAGGAACTTTGACATTCCTGGCCAATCCGAAATATACTCCATTCATTTACACCACGGAAGCATCGGTGATTGTGGTTAATTCAGATTTCACGGCAAATCAGCCAGTTGCGGGCACCCTTATAAGGGTTGCCGATGCATATTCCGCTTTCGCGACCCTGCTTGAAATGTTCGACCAGTCGAAATCGGGAATCACCGGTATTTCAGTTAATGCTGCGATATCATCTTCAGCCTTACTGGGCGAAAATGTTTCGGTGGGTGATTTTTGCGTAATCGGCAAAAACGTGAGGATCGGAAAGAATTCGGTGATTCATCCGCAGGTATATATTGGCAACAATGTGACCATTGGTGATCACGCATTGCTTTACCCGGGTGTGAAGGTATACCATGGTTGCACCATCGGTCAACATTGCACCCTGCATTCAGGGGTTGTGATCGGGTCGGACGGATTCGGTTTTGCTCCCGTAGCAGGTAACAATTACCAGAAGATTCCACAATTAGGCAATGTTATCCTGGAGGATGATGTGGAGATCGGATCGAACACCACCATCGACCGGGCAACGCTTGGATCCACCATCATCAGGCAAGGTGTGAAACTTGACAACCTTATTCAGGTAGGCCACAATGCAGAGATCGGAGAAAACACAGTGATTGCCGCCCAGACGGGGGTTAGCGGGTCAACAAAAATCGGAAAAAACTGCATGATTGGCGGACAGGTTGGAATTGTCGGCCATATTTCCATCGCCGATGATGTTAAAATCGGCGCCGGATCAGGGATCGAAGCAAGTATTACCCGCCAGGGAGCCATTATGCTTGGGGCACCGGCCATTGAAATCAGCAAGGCCAGGCGTAATTTTATCCATTGGCGGAATTTTGATGAGATCGTCAGAAAAATATATAGTATTGAGAAACAATTGAAGAAATCGCATGAGTGAAAAACAGAGAACCTTAAAAGCACCGGTAAGTGTATCCGGTGTTGGATTACATACAGGGAATGAAGTTATTCTGACCTTTAAACCAGCCCCCGAAAATTATGGGTACAAATTTCGCAGGACTGACCTTACAACCGGAACCCTTGTGGATGCTGATGTTGATCACGTGGTGGACACTTCGCGTGGTACGAGTATCGAGCAGGATGGAGTACGTATTGACACAGTAGAACATGTACTGGCTGCACTGGCCGGGCTTCAGATCGACAATGCCATTATTGAACTCAACCAGTCAGAGACGCCCATTCTCGATGGAAGTTCAAGGTTTTATGTTGAAGCGCTAAAATCGGTGGGAATTGTTGAACAAAAAGCGTTACGCCAATATTTTGAGATCACATCGAACATCACTTACCTGAATGCTGAAAAGAAAGTTGAGATGATTGCAATACCATCCAGCGAATTCAGGGTTTCAGTCATGATCGATTACGAATCGAAGGTTTTGCAATCACAGAATGCCACCCTCAACCACCTCAGCCAGTTTGAACACGATTTCGCTACCTGCAGGACTTTTGTTTTCCTTCACGAACTCGAATACTTACTGAACAACAACCTTATCAAGGGCGGCGACCTGAGCAATGCCATTGTGTTCGTTGACCGTGAAATGTCGCGCACTGAACTCGACCACCTCGCTCACCTGTTTAACAAGCCAAGGGTGGAAGTGCTCAAAGAAGGGATTCTGAACAACCTGGAGCTGCGCTATCCAAATGAGCCGGCCCGCCACAAACTGCTCGATATTGTCGGTGATCTTGCACTCGTTGGTATGCCTATCAAAGGGCACATCATTGCCACCCGTCCTGGTCACTATTCGAATGTACAGTTTGCAAAACTGATCAAAAAGCAGCTTAAGAAAGAGCGAAGTTCAGAAAGCGGACATTCGTTCGATCCGAACAAACCTCCCCTTTACAATATTAACCAGATTAAGAATCTACTTCCTCACAGGCCACCATTCCTTTTTCTCGACAAAATTATTGAGATGGGTACAGACTACGTGGTTGGCGTGAAAAATGTCACTATCAATGAAGCCTTTTTTGTCGGCCATTTTCCCGACGAACCTGTGATGCCGGGTGTGCTCATGATCGAAGCCCTGGCTCAAAACGGCGGGATCCTGGCGTTGAGCACCCTTGAAGATCCGCAGAATTACCTGACGTTGTTTGTAAAGATCGACAATGTCAAATTCAGGCATAAAGTTGTACCGGGCGACACCCTGGTCTTTTTCTGCCAGTTCAATGGCCCCATGCGCCGGGGCCTGATCAGCATGAAAGGTGTTGCCTATGTTGGCAACAAAGTTGTAATGGAAGCAGAGATGATGGCTCAACTCCAACGTAAATAATATCAAACATGAATCAACCCCTCGCATATGTAAACCCACAGGCTAAAGTAGCCGCCAATGTGGTCATCGAACCATTTGTTTCGATAGATAAAAATGTGATCATCGAAGAGGGCACCTGGATAGGATCCAATGTGACCATCATGGAAGGCGCCAGGATCGGCAAAAACTGTAAAATATTCCCGGGAGCCGTAATTTCAGCAATTCCCCAGGACCTGAAATTCGCAGGTGAAGACACGATTGTAAAGATCGGAAACAATGTCACCATCCGTGAATTCGCGACCATCAACCGCGGTACCAAAGCCAGTTATGAAACTGTTGTAGGTGACAACACCCTGCTCATGGCCTACGTTCATGTTGCGCATGACTGTGTGATAGGAAACAACGTCATCTTGGCCAATGCAGCTATGCTCGCAGGACATTGCATCGTTGACGACTGGGCGATTATAGGAGGCATGGTGCCTGTTCACCAGTTTTGCCATATTGGCACCCATTCCATTATTGCAGGCGGAACCGGTGTCGGTAAAGATGTCCCCCCCTATACAAAAGCAGCCAGGGACCCTCTCTCCTATGTAGGCGTCAATTCCATTGGCCTCCGGCGGAGAGGTTTCAGTCCTGAGGTCATCAACAAGATCCAGGAGATCTACCGGATCATTTTCATCAAGGGCTATAATGTTTCCCAGGCTGTTGAAATTATCGAAGCCAAGGTGGAGGCAACTCCCGAGCGGGATGAAATCCTCTCGTTTATTGCCAATTCAAGTCGTGGCATCATGAAAGGGTATTCAAAGATGCGGGAAAAATAGCAGAATGAAAATTCAACTTGAACAAATCGGGAAGAAATTCAACACTGACTGGATCTTCCGGAATGTTTCATTCTCTTTCGACGAAAATTCAACCGCAGCCATTTTAGGCCGTAACGGGTCGGGCAAATCAACCCTTTTACAAGTCGTTGCCGGCAGCCTTCATCCCACGGAGGGGAAACTGACCTATACACATGGAGGCATGACCATTGGCGGGGATGAGATTTTCCGCCATCTGGCAATGGTGGCCCCCTACCTTGAACTCATTGAGGATTTCACCCTGAAGGAGATGCTGGAATTCCACTTTTCATTCAAACGATACCTGCCCGGTTACAATATTTCATTGGTAACTGAATTGCTTGAATTTCCTGCAATGAAGCATAAACAGCTACGCCAGTTTTCTTCGGGAATGAAGCAGCGGGTGAAACTCATCCTTGCCATTTTGAGCGATGTTCCCCTGATCCTCCTGGATGAACCCACCATGAACCTTGATAAAACCGGTATTGACTGGTATCTTGAGCTGATGAAGAAATTCACCGGGAACCGTACAGTTATCATCTGTTCCAACCTGCATCAGATCGAATCGGGATTTGCCAGCACGGCATTGGAGATTGAGTTGTTCAAGCAGTGACCCAGTATCAGCGGATCTGTTATGGATGGGCAACGAAGTAATATTCACTGCCGCTTTCGAACATCTTGCAAAATTGGGACTCAGCAAGTACTTGGTTATTATCGAGATATCCCTTCAGCGTTGAAATTTTCATGCCACATTCCTGTGTGATCAACTGGTGCAACTCGTTGGGTTTTGAGTTGTAAAAATCTGCAGCACCCAGGCCAAATTCAAAAATAATGACGGGCTTACAACGCCTGAGGGTAGATAAACCGCCTTTCATTACGTTCAGTTCTGCCCCTTCCACATCAATCTTCATAAGGTCAATAGTGATATCGGCAGGGATAAAATGATCCAACAGGTCGATGTCAACTGTAATCTGGTTGATGTCGACATGTTTCCCTTCATATTTACGCTTCTTGATCCCACTGTAAGCAGGTGCACTCAACACATGCTGGAAGGTGGTGGTCCCGGTTTTATCATACAGTGCAGTCGGATGTATGGTCACCTTTGAATCAGCTGCATATTTAGCGGTCAGAAACTGGAAAAGTTCAGGAATGGGTTCAAAGGCGAATTTCTTTCCATCCGGCGCCCATTTGATCATCAGGTCGAGGATTTCACCTTTATGGCAACCGATATCGATACAATTGGAATCATTCC
The DNA here is from genome assembly GCA_049317265.1 of Bacteroidales bacterium. Lineage (GTDB taxonomy): Bacteria > Bacteroidota > Bacteroidia > Bacteroidales > FEN-979 > CAIVAT01. The sequence goes on along the minus strand of JBMOIP010000038.1, from coordinate 22,973 downwards.
TGAGGCTGCGCCGGATTATTTGTTTCGTATAGGCATCGTATTTCTGATTGCGGGTTACCGAAATATGAAGGAGAGATAGAAGATGTTTCAGTAGTTGTTTCATCAGCCGGTTGAGACCATATTTTCAATGCAGCCGCAAAAATAACACATTTAATCCAAGATTTTTAACTATTTTTGCAGCCCTTTTTAAATCAATTGTCAAAATACCTTTATGGCTACAACAGCAGATATCAGAAATGGTCTGGTCATTGAATTCAACAATGACTTATACAGCATTGTTGAATTTCAGCACGTGAAACCCGGGAAGGGTCCGGCATTCATCCGGACCAAATTAAAGAGCCTGAAACACGGCCGTGTGATTGCCAACACTTTCGATTCAGGCGCCAAACTTGAAATCGCAAGGGTTGAGCGGAGAAAGTACCAGTTCCTTTTCAAGGAGAATTCCGATTACCACTTCATGCATACTGAGACTTTCGAACAGATATATGTGCCGGAAACCCTCATCACTGCATCGGAATTCCTGAAGGAAGGCCAGGAGGTGGAAATTCTTTTCCATGCAGATACAGAAACAGCGCTCACCTGTGAACTTCCTCCCTTCGTCACGCTGAAAATCACCTACACTGAACCTGGAATGCGCGGCAACACTGCCACTAACGCACTCAAAGACTGCACTGTTGAAACCGGTGCGACGGTAAAAGTTCCACTTTTTATCAGTGAAGGAGAAACAATTAAAGTTGACACGCGCACCGGTGGATACTCCGAGCGTGTAAAGGTTTAATCAAATTCTGATTTGCGATTTTAGATACGGTTTCGACAGATGAAATTTGTACTTCCATTAAGACTTTCAGAACTGGCGGTGATGTTGAATGCAAAGCCGGTTGGTAATCCCGACTTCCTGGTTACCGGGATGAACGAGATTCATATGGTAGAGGCTGGTGATCTCACATTTGTTGATCACCCCAAGTACTACAGCAAGGCATTGAATTCAAATGCCACAACGATCCTCATTAACAAAGAGGTGGATTGTCCCCCGGGAAAATCTCTGCTCATCAGCGACAAACCTTTTGATGATTACGTATCGCTTGCCAGGCGCTTCCGGCCATTTGAAAAAGCTGTAGCATCTGTGAGTCCGAGCGCCGATATCGGGGAGGGTACGGTCATTCAGCCCGGGGCTTTTGTGGGCAATCATGTGAAGATCGGGAAAAACTGCATCATTCACGCCAATGCCAGCATCTACGATCATTCCGTGATCGGGAATCATGTAATCATCCATTCGGGCGCAGTAATCGGGGCCGATGCCTATTATTACCAGCGGCGGCCTGAAGGTTACAAGAAACTTGAATCATGCGGCAAAGTTGTCATCGAAGATCATGTTGAGATTGGTGCACTATGCTCCATCGATAAAGGAGTTTCTGGTGATACCATCATTTCAAGAGGCACCAAATTCGACAACCACGTGCAGGTTGGCCACGACACCTATATTGGCAGGAACTGCCTGATTGGAGCCTTCTGTGCCATTGCAGGTGTTACACGGATCGAGGATGATGTGATTCTTTGGGCAAACGTGCTGATCAATAAAGACCTGGTGATCGGAAAAGGCGCCATCATTCTTGCAGGTTCCGGTACTGAGAAATCCCTTGAAGGTGGAAAGACCTATTGGGGAATGCCAGCTGCAGAGGCCAGGAAAAAATGGCGCGAAGTCGCCGCGTTAAAGATGCTGCCGGATCTTTTAAGCAAATTAAAATAGCCGCTTACAAACAAGCCTATTATTTTCAGACTTCCTTATTCTCTGCTGAAACAGCCTTGCGGGAATAGATATCCAGTGCCACGATGGCAGCAAGAAATCCCCACACAGGAACCGATGCCTTATCTGTATCAAGGAAATTATTCATGGTTCCATGCAGGAAATAGGTAAGTAGTGACAGCATGAGTGATAGCGTAAGCATTCTTACCTCGGGATCATCCGAACTCCGGTAAACCCTCATCGACACACTGATAAACACACCTACCAACACAAATACCAGCAGCATACCTGGCAATCCCTGTTCGGCAAGCGGACCAATATACTCACTGTGGGCATTCCCCTTATCACCGGCATTGGTGCTGATCAAGGTTTTCTCTTTGGCACGCTGAAAAGGCGCGTACTCAAACTGGTATGTTCCCGGGCCATATCCGAAAACAGGCCTGTCTTCGAACATCCTGAGGGCTGACTGCCACCGGTTGATTCGCTCGAGGTTGGAATTATCAGTGGAGATGTTGGAGATTGACCGCAGATGTTCAACAAAATTGGCGGATGGGCCTTGCCGGTTCTTCTCAAGCCTGTCGAGGATTTGAAATGAGAAGAGATAGAATATGAAACCCAGGATGATGGAAACGGAGAGTATCCACTTAAACTTGATCCTGAATTGCACAATAACCAGCACCCCTACTGCAAATGCCAGGCTAAGCCATGCTGCCCTGCTATACGAAAGAACCAATGCGGTCAACAGGATCAGCAGGACCAAAAAGGAGAAAAACCTGTATGTTCTCGAATAGACTTTACTGAACACAAAACCGCAAAACAAAGGGATATAGAGCGACAGGATGGCACCGTAGGCCGTATGGTCATTGTAAAATGGTTCCATTACCCAGTGACCGGCCTGTTCGTTGAAGCCCCACAGCGAATGATTGTAGGTTGTATAAGCTATTACGCCAATCAGTGGGACAGTGTAAAACCAAATAAAAAGTTTGATATTGGACCTTTTTCGAAAAAACTGAATTCCAAGGATATAGAAAGGGATCACAAACCAAAGCCTGGCGAGCAAATGTTTAAATGAGACCAGTGGCAGGTCGCTGGTGATGCTGGTGATCAGCATCCACATCAGCTGGATTCCTATCACCAACGTCAGGGGGTGCTTCCATATCTTCACATCGATCTTATTATCATAAAACAATTTAATGATAAAGACCAGTAAAACCCCGAACATCAAAGGCTCAGAAGGCATAGATACCCCGACATTGAACTCAAACTGAGTAATGTTGATGGCTACCGGGGTTAAGGCGGTGATGAGCAACAGAATTTTGTCAAGGGAATAAAAATAGAGGTAAAGGATTACCAGGAAGACCGGGAAAAAGAGCAACCAGTAAATATCACGATAGATCAGGTAGCAATTCAGTCCGATAAATATGGCGCTCAACACGTAGAGGATGGTGATCCTCTGGTTGGGGCCTGTAAGGTAACTACGTATTTCTGCGATTTTATCCTTCATTGACCTCTGCTGACAGGCTGCGGAATTTACCGCGTTCAATCAATCCAATGATCAGAATGGCTAAAAAGAGCGCCGACAAAGTGCTGAACACCACTATCAGCCAGCGTATCGGGTAGGCTTTTTTATCGGCGATAAAGGGTTTGCTGAGCACATTTACATAGGTGTACTCGCGGTTATAATCAAGCAGTGCACGGTCGGCATCCAGTTTCATAGCACTGAAGGTGCCGGATTCAGACTTGATCATTTCGCCAAGAACCAGCATTTCACCTCCCTTTTCCTCGAGATTCTTCTTCATTGCTTTGGCCTCAGCAGAACGGACAGATCCTCCGCCCGTACTAAGGTAGGCACGCAACACCTCCCTGGTTTGTGCCTCGTATTCAAGAATTCCATACTTGGTACCCAATTCCTGTGTTTTCGCCTTAAGAGAGTCCATGTAGAGTTTTTTAACTCCCATGATGTAGTTGTAGTTCGAGACAACTTCGCCGAATTTCGCCTTGTGCATTGCCCTGATCTTTTTATTATAGGTGTCGAGCATGGCATTGATCAGGTCGCGGGCCATCACTGGATCCTTGTCCCATATCTCAATTTCAACTGCCTCAAACGGTGTTTTGTTCACATGGACCCGCTGACTGTATATCCATCCAAGGGTACTTTCAAAATGAGTGTAACCCGAATCAACATCCCAGTGTTTGGCGAGGTTGAATCTTTTTACCAGCGAATCGCGGATATCCCTCGACTGAAAAATCTCAACACTTTGCTCCGTTTCACTTTCATCGGAATAGGGGGAGATATTTGACGGATAAAGCAAGCAGTTTGATTTATACAAAGGGGTGATGAATATCGGGCTGGAAAAAAGCACAGAAAGCAATATGGCAGCAATGATAACGACAACAAGCTGCATCTTCCATTTAAGCACAATATCAATAATATTTTTACTGCTGAAAAAACTGTCCATACGTTGGATTTTATATTATGATTGTCCTATCTGAAACTTCTTATGTGAATTATAGTCCGATATTTTTTCCATGACCATAATTACAATAATCGACATGAATAGCGAGGAAACCATGGAGACAAGGATGATCAGCCACCTGAGTGGATAGGATTTACGCTCTGCCTTATATGCATCACTCACAATAAATTTTTGGGGCAGATTCTCTTCAGCATCCACCTTAGCCTGCTTATATTTTGTTTCAAGGAGAATTAACTGTTCCGTTTTGAACTCCAGCGAGTTTTTCAGCGACATGTAGATCCCTCCGTATTTTCCCAGTACGTCCAGTTTCTTCTGCAGCGCTGCCTGGGCAGTCCGGTTGCCATTCATAAGGGCAATGGCAAACTGCTGGTTCAGCACCTGCGACTGGTAGTCCACATCATTTACTCCAAGGCTGCCAAGGGTGATGAGCGAATCCACAATTTTATCTTTTTCCTCTTTCAGGGAATTGTATTCCGCTTCAACCACCTGGAATCCTTTAACCGATCGCTGACGCATCATATCGTTCTTTGCAGAATCGAGCAGTGAGGCAATCGTATTGGCAATATCAGCTGCCATCTGAGGATCCTTGTCATAAACCGAAATCTGGACGGCCATAAATTCAGTTCGCCGGAAGGTGATGTTGTTGTCATACTCCTTAAAAAGATTGGAATACTTCACATCCGAAGTGCTGTCAATTTCGTAATGCCGCATCAGGTTAAACTTCCGCATTACACGGTCGCGGATTTTATTTGAGTTGAGAATCTGCAGCAACTGTTCAGCCTGGTCATCCTCGCCAAATGCTGTAATATCCTGTCCTTTAACTGATTGTTCATTGAGCAGCGACTTGGAAATAGAGCTGCTGCTTGCAGGAAACATAATGACAGTTGATTTGAATTTGGGTGTAATGAACCACGGAGACGAAAAAAACCAGGATCCCAATAATGCAACAACCATTACAATGAACAGGGGTTTTCGCCATTTATAGAGAAAGATCACGAGATTTGAGGAATCGAAATCTTCTCCTTTTTTCATTTCATTGGCCATAGAAGACTATTCAAAATTGGTGTCAAAGGTAGGTATTTATACGGGATTTACAACATGAGGTTACACGGAAAGGCTAAATAATCAGCGGTCTTCGCGCAGGATGTTCATCATTGACCTGAAACTCCAAAGGCGCAGAATTGCAGCGAGAAAGATGGAAGCCAGAAGCATCAGGATGAAATTCCCCATCCATGCTTTCTGAGCAGGCAGGAAACTCCAGGGTATCTCCCACATTTTCGAAATAACATTAAAACCGACCACCCCGATCACAAAAGCCAGGAGGGTAAGCAGGTACCGGTAATTGATCTTAAACTTGAAAATCCGCTGAACCATCAGAACCTGAAGCAAGGCCATGGTAAACTGCGTGACTAAACTCGAGATGGCAGAACCTGGAGCCAGCATTTGGGGAATCAGCAGGTAATTCAGTATCAGGTTGATAACAAGCCCCAATGAGGCAATAATGTTGAGCTGCCTTAGATTTCCGTTTGCGGTGAGGAGCGTGCCGAAAATATAGGTTGTGGAAACCGCTATGAAACCAGGAATAAGCAGTCTGAACACTTTTGTAGATGCCTCAATATGTGTATCATACAGCAAATCCATGAGCTCATAGCTATAGAAGAACGAACCTAGCCCTACGATCATTGCCAACGTGATGATCAGGGTGAACGACAACTTCAGCATCTGCTCGATCGGCTGTTTCTTTTTAATCATTTTGGAAAAGATCGGAACCAGCAGCACCCCGAAAAGATAGGCGATCATGTTGGCGGCATCAAGAAGCCGGAAACCGGAGGCATAAATTCCAACTTGTTCATTCCCTGTCTTCTCAGGCAGGAGCCGCTCCAGCATCACAGGGTCGAGGCGATTATAGAAAGTCATAAGCAATACAAGCAAGGCAAAAGGCATGCTCTGCTTCATGATCATCAGGAAAAAAGGCCAGTTCCAGTTAAGCTTGCGAAACCTCGCTTTCTTTACCACAATGAGAAATGCCAGGGCAGCAGTAATTGAATAGGCAGCGGTTTGTGAATAGACAAACCATTCGATGCGGAAGGTCGCCTCCGTAACATGTCCCCAAAGCAGCAAACCACAAAACAGGATCATCAGCAACCTGTCGAGAACCGACAACATGCTGTCGGTCTTAAACAACATGAACCCTGAAATATTTGAACGCAGATACAGGATAAAGGATAATAGAAACTGATTAAGGGCCAGCCAGCCCAACAGCTTGAACTGATCGGCATTATACTTTAAAATCCATGCGACAATGAATGCAATAACAACATAAGTAAGCCCCAGGAGAAGCTTTAAGACGAGTATTCCGGAAAAATGTTTATTGAGCAGGTGATTGTGCTGTGCAATATTACGGTTGTTGAAATTGGTAATTCCAAGGTCGAGGATAATATTGAACAGGAAGGAGAAGTTCAGGATAACGAAATAGAAACCATAGTCCCCTACCCCAACAATTCGTTGCACAGTTAGGTCAATCCCAAAAATCCAGACAGGTTTTATGAGAAGATTTAAAAAGAGGAGCAACCCCAGGTTTGTCAGGAACTTCCGCTGCATGAACAAAGAATAAAAGTTGCCAGGAGCGGTAACTTTTCATTATAACTCAAAAAATATTCAGATATTTGCTACAAAGTTAAGAAAATTAATGAACATCGCTGTTAATACCCGGCTGCTAATCCAGAACAGGCTCGAAGGAATCGGATGGTTTACGTATGAATCCCTGAAACGGATTACCACGCAACACCCTGAACATCACTTTTTCTTTATTTTTGACCGGGAGTATGATCCTGAATTTCTCTTTTCAGGAAACATCACCCCGGTTATCCAATATCCTCATGCACGTCATCCGGTGCTTTACTACGCATGGTTCGAACTGGCCATTCCAAAATTGCTGGAGCGCCTTAAACCCGACCTGTTTTTATCACCCGATGGTTTCCTGTCACTAAAAACACCTGTAAAGTCAATGGCAGTTTTCCATGATCTGAACTTCGAGCACTACCCGCAGGATATCCCCTTCTGGACCAGGCGCTTTTACAGGCAGTATTTCCCAAAATATGCCGCAAAGGCGGTAAGGATTGCCACGGTATCTGAATTTTCAAAGGCTGATATCGTGAAGCAATACAAGGTTGACCCGCAAAAAATTGATGTGGTATACGACGGAGCCAGTGATAATTACCACCCATTGACAACGGAAGAGAAGAAAAGAATCCGGAAGCAGTACAGCAATGGTTTCCCCTATTTTATTTTCATAGGATCCCTCCATCCCAGGAAAAACCTAGTTAACCTTTTCAGGGCTTTCGACCTCTTCAAGAAGTCAAATCCATCGGATGTGAAATTGTTAATTGTCGGAGCGAAGAAATGGTGGACGAGGGATATCGATATCGCCTACAACAGAATGGTATTCTCCGATGATGTGGTTTTTACCGGCCGACTTGATGCTGATGAACTTGCCAGTGCGCTGGGATCAGCCATCGCACTCACCTATGTTTCTTATTTTGAAGGATTTGGAATTCCAATCGTTGAGGCAATGCGATGCGATGTACCTGTAATCACTTCAAACGTCACCTCCATGCCCGAAGTTGCAGGAGATGCTGCGCTTCTGGTCGATCCTTTTGATCCTGAATCGATTGCGGAGGCCTTGTACAAGGCTTATCAGTATGAACGTATCCGTGAAGAGCTCATCATACGTGGCCGACGCCGTAAAGACATGTTTTCATGGCAGCAAACCGCCGACCGGCTGTGGGAGTCCATTGAAAAAGCAGTTAAATCCTAATCAATTATGAACATCCTTCTGCTCGGTTCGGGAGGTCGCGAGCATGCTCTGGCATGGAAAATTTCCCAAAGCCCCTTGCTGACCAGGTTATTTATCGCTCCGGGCAACCCCGGTACAGCTCGGATTGGAACGAATCTTACTGTCTCACCGACCGATTTTGAACAGGTAAAACTCGCTGTTGTCGGGAATAACATCAATATGGTGATCGTTGGACCCGAAGATCCGCTGGTGATGGGTATTCATGACTTCTTTCTTGCGGATGATATTTTAAAGGACATTCCTGTCATCGGCCCTGTGAAAAAAGCAGCTATGCTCGAAGGGAGCAAGGACTTCGCAAAACAATTCATGACCAGGCACGGCATACCGACTGCAAGGTACCAGACTTTTGATAAGTCAGCCATCTCCAATGGAATCGAATTCCTGCGAACCCTTGATGCACCGTATGTTTTAAAAGCCGATGGACTTGCCGCCGGCAAAGGTGTTCTGATCTGCCAATCCTTTGAAGAGGCAGCCAGTGAGTTCACATCCATGCTTCAGGATTCTCGATTCGGTGAGGCATCCCGAAAAGTTGTCATTGAAGAGTTCCTGACCGGAATCGAACTCTCTGTGTTCATTCTAACCGACGGAACAAGCTACCTTCTGCTGCCGGAAGCCAAGGATTATAAAAAAATCGGCGAGGGTGATACCGGATCAAATACAGGTGGCATGGGTTCAGTTTCACCTGTTCCATTTGCAGATGCCCTGTTCATGCAGAAAGTGGAGGAGCAGGTCATCCTTCCTACTATGAGGGGCCTCAATTCAGAAAACATTGAATACAAAGGATTTATTTTTTTTGGCCTGATTAAGGTCAAGGATGACCCTTATGTAATTGAATATAATTGCCGGATGGGCGACCCTGAAACTGAATCGGTGATTCCACGCCTTCGTAGTGACCTGGTCCAGTTGTGTAAAGCTGTTGCAGACAAATCGCTTCATCACGAAACCATCCTTGTTGACCCGAGGTTTGCCACGTCGGTGATGCTCGTTTCGGCAGGTTATCCAGGTGTTTATGAGAAGGGTAAGGTTCTGACAGGGGAAGAGTTGGCAACAGAAAGCATGGTGTTTCATGCCGGGACCACAACAGACCCGGTCACAGGCCAGGTAATCTCCTCCGGCGGGCGGGTGATGGCCGTCACCTCCATGGGTGCGGGTATGAAGGAAGCCCTTGCGAAAACCTACCTCGATGCAGATAAAATCAACTTTGATGGAAAATATTTCCGTCATGACATCGGATTCGATTTATAAGACGTGTTTATAAAGTTCTTCAAATCCAGTTTTTTCATTCAGTATCTCGTTATTGGGATCACCGGGATGTGTCTCTGGATCAGCGCCTTCCTTAAACCTCCCGGGATGCCGGCTCCGGAGGGACCTGTGCCCTTATACGAGCTACTGTTCAATCTCTTTCATTCAATGCCCCTGCTGGCCACGACGCTCGGCTTTGGTGTTGTACTGATCGAAACCTACTGGCTTACCCGGATCCTCAGCCATCATGAACTGGTGCTAAAGAACTCCTCGCTATCCGCACTGGTTTTCCTGGTAATGATGAGCTTCCTACCTGAGCAGCTTACGCTCAATCCAATCAACATTGCGTTGGGCTTCATGATCCTCATCCTCCACCATTTACTGATCTCCTACAATAAACCTGAACATCTCGACCGGATATTTGCCGCGGGTTTCTTCACTGCCATTGCCAGCATGTTCTACCTCCCGTTTATCCTTTGGTTTGTATTCGTCATCATCAGTTTTCTTGTTTTCAGGGCTGGCAAATGGAGGGCATGGATGGCAGCTGTCATTGGCCTTGTCACACCATTCCTCTACCTTGCTGTGTGGGATTTCTGGCACGATGAACTTGTTGCCAAAGCAATGGAGTTCCCCGGATTTTTCAGTCACCTGATGGTTTTCCCAAACCCCTTTCATACCGATTTCTGGATACTCTCAGGTTTTACGCTCCTGATGGCCTTATGGGGAATTTACAACTTTCGAGGTGGCCCGCAAAAAACGGTTGAAATCAGGGTGAAGGCGAACATCCTTCTCTGGACGCTGGTGTTCACACTGCTCTCGTTCGTCTATTCAAGATCTATGGCCATCTTTCATCCTGCCCTGGCGATGCCGGCCCTGGCAATGGTGATTACCGGCACCCTGATCGGGTTGAAAAAGACAAGGGTTGCCGAAATGATCCTGATGATCTATTTTCTCAGCGTGCTGCTTAACAACCTCTTTTTTCATCACATTATTTACTGAGAACCATTTATTGAATTAACCACCCGGGAGATGCTGCTCAGCCATTATACCGATAACTTATGTGAAGCAGGATGCGATGAAGCAGGACGCGGCTGCCTGGCGGGACCAGTTTTTGCAGCGGCCGTTATCCTTCCCCGCAGTTTCCGGGATGAACTGCTGACCGATTCGAAACAACTTAGCGAAAAACAGCGCGAACGGCTTCGCCCCCTCATTGAGTCTGAGGCAATCGCATGGGCGGTAAGCCGCGTAGAAGCAGAAACAATTGATCAGATAAACATCCTGAACGCCTCCATCCTGGCGATGCATCTTGCCGTTGAACAGCTCACCACACAGCCACAACTGCTGCTGATCGATGGCAACAGGTTTAAACCCTATCCGGGAATACAGCACCTCTGTATTGTAAAAGGGGACGAGAAATACCTCTCCATTGCAGCGGCCTCGGTGTTGGCAAAAACCTACCGCGACGATTACATGAAGTTGATTCACAAAGAGTTTCCACAGTATGGATGGTTCCAGAACAAAGGCTATCCCTCAAAAAAACACCGAGAAGTGATCGCCGAGTGCGGAATTACCCCTTTCCACAGGAAGACATTCAGAATGACGCCATAATATTGAGAAACATATTGTTACACTTTGTTTTTTCATAAAGCGCCAACCATCCGGTGCAATTAACAATTCAGCCGCAATGTTATTGATAACTTTTTTCACATAGTTTGCATCTTCCCCATACCTTTGCCGCGGTTTTTTCCAAGAAAACCATCGATGAGAAAATTCAGAACCATTCTGATTGTATTTGCCATTGTTGCCGCAGTCGCCGGATTTGCCTGGCTGGGCTATTCGTTGTACAATAGAATCCAGCGTCCGGCTGAATCACCCTTCAATGCCATCCCGGGGAATACAGCGCTGATCATACAGCTCAACAAAGCCGGCAACCTGCTTGAGGAACTCAACCGTTCAAACCTTTTATGGCGGGCATTGTCAAGATTTCCCGGGATAAACAATGTTAAAAACGAACTGCACTACGTTGATTCTGCCAGCCGGAAAAACGACAAAATCAACAAAATTTTCCAGCAATACAATATCCTGGTGTCCATTACCCTGAGTGGCCGTAACAATTTCGGGGCGCTCTACCTGGCAACCGTTGCAGGAAGGGATCCGGAAACTTATATCCTTGACTTCATCAATGAGATCAACTCGGGAAAAGCCATCCTTTCCGAATCTCCCTATTCCACCACCCGGTTGCACCGGATACAATCGGGAGGAAGCAGGGAAGCCTTTTACTTTGCTGTGTTGAAAGGGGTCTTCATGGGCAGTTTTCATGCGGACCTGGTAAAGCGGGCCATTGACCGCCTCTCCCTCAACACGCCCATGGCAACCTCAGCAGGCTTTCGTAAAGTACTGGCCAGCGCCGGGAAAAAAGTGGACGCCAATATCTACATTAACTACCGGTTCTTCTCCCTCGTCCTCTCAAAAATAACCCGCGAAGAAAACCTCCCTGATCTCCTCAAATTTTCAAATTTTGCCGATTGGAGCGGACTTGACCTGATCATCAAAAAGGATGAGTTGCTCTTCAATGGCATCACGGTTGCCTCCGACAGCAACCAACAGTTTCTCTCCCTGTTCGCTGATCAGAAACCCCAGCAAAAGGAGATTGCATGCATTATTCCAGGGGATGCGCTCTATTTTACCTCCTATGGATGGAGCGATCCAGCCCGGTTCTGCCAGCGATTTCAAAACAGGATGCAGCGTGAGGAGAATTTTACCGGCGAACAAAACGATGTTATCTCCCTTATCGACCGATACCAGCTAAATGTGAGCGAATATTTCCTTCCCTGGATGGGGAACGAGGGTTGCATGTTCGTGATGGAGGACGGGAAGTCGGCTTCCGAAACCGGATATACGGCATTCAGCACCCACGACACCACGCTCACGGCAAATTCGCTGTTTTCGCTTGCAGACACCTTGGGAATCAAATTTGATTCAATTTCATTCAAGGGACACAGGATCTACAGGTTGGCGCTGCCTGCATTTATCCCGGCACTCTTCGGGGAACTATTCGGGAAATATGATGTAAACTGCTTTACCTTTCTGAACGGTTATGTTGTTTTTGCCAGCCAGCCCAGGAACCTTGAAGCCGTTATTGAGGCTTATGCTGAAAGGGCAACACTTGCCAGGGACAGGGTATTTAATGATTTCGAAGCCAATCTGTCTGACAAATCAAATGTTTTCTCCTATTTCAACACACGTAAGGCGGTCCATTCCCTGAAAGCCATCCTGAGCCAGGAACTTTCAGACCAGTTGAACCCGATGACTGACACTCTTCGCAAATTTGAATCTGTTGCATTTCAATACAGCAATGTCGACGGACAGTTCTATTCCAGTATATTCCTCCGCTACGATCCAAACCTTGGGAAAGAGGGTCCGTTGCAGTGGCAAGCCGCTATGGATACGACCATCGCCGGGCGTCCCCTGATCATCAATACCACCATCTCAGGAAATCCTTCAGTCGTTGTTACCGATGTTACAAACAACATGTATCTCATTACTTCCCAGGGCCATATCGTATGGAAGCTTCACATCATGGGAAATATTCTGGGTGAAATACATACAGTTCATTTGAAGGGAAGTGACTCACTGTTCCTTCTCTTTAACACAGACACTCATCTCTATCTTCTCCATGCCGATGGCAGTTTTGCCGACAAATTCCCTATGCGCTTTCCACTTCATGCCACCAATGGGATAACGCTGGTAGATTGGGATAACGCACATGATTACCGCATATTGGTTGCATTCCAGGATAACAGGGTCTATTGTTTCACCCTCGATGGTGTTTCACTCTACGGTTGGAAGCGACCCAACCTGAAGGAGGAGGTGACTGATCCGGTGTCGGGATTCACGATCGGATCAAAAAATTACATCCTTGCATCCGGAGTGACAGGAAACACGATGATTCTCGATCAGAATGGAGATCCTCAGATTTCTCCCGGCCCCAAATTTTCCCATGCCCCGTTGTCAGGATTTCACATTAACAAAACCAACAAGAAAGGGCCTTTCCTCACAACAGGACCGGATGGCAAGGTGGTCTTTATCCATGACGACGGCAAAACATCGGAAGTAACGCTCAACCTGTTCTCTCCGGAGCACCGGTTTTTCTATGAGGACATAGTGGGTAACGGTCAGCCGGAGTTTATCTATTCCGATAAAAACATCATCTACTATTATAACCGGAATTATAAATTGATATACACCTATGCGTTTCGACGTGAAATCAGCAATCCGCCTTTCCTGTTGCATGGTAAAGATGAGAAGGTAATGATCGGATATGTTGTTCCTGAGACCAATGAACTCTTTCTGTTCAACAACAACGGGTATTATGAACTGGAATCCGGTATCCGCGGGAATACCCCTTTTGACCTCGGATATCTTGAAAATGATTCACAGCTCAATCTGCTGGTAGGAGCCGGAAAATTCCTGAAGAACTACCGGTTATCTAAGCCGTAGCAACATTCCTTTACGGGGTTTGACTCCTTCTCCAATACCATTTTTCCGGCAAAGTATATTTAACCTGATACCATATTGCTGTGAAATTCCGTACAAGGATTCTCCATCCTGAACCGTATGGTGTTCGGCAGAGCCTTTCCGCCTTTTCTTCGAGAGAAACACAATTTGTCCGGGTTCCAGTGCTGTGGCCCTCGAAAGTTCATTAAAGCCGATGAGTTTGCCTACCGAAACATTTACGTCCCTGGCAATCAGATATATATTATCCTCGCTTCCGGCAATAATCATCCGCAACCCGTTGATTTCATAAATTATCCTGTTTCCTGCCGCCCTGCCAACCTCCGTATAATTATGCCATGACAGCTGTGTTTCAGCATCCAGGCGGGGTTTTATCTCTTCCCTGTTTTCCGGCACTGCCCCGGTTGCACTATCAAACCGTGCGAGGTTAAAAGTTTCGATGGTCTTTATCAGAAGCTGCGGATATGCGGGATTGGTAGCATAACCCGCCGATTTCAACCCAAAAGCCCACCCTTTGTAATCTTTAATTTTCAGGTTGAACAATCCTTTATAGCGGTCACGGGTGGTGAGGAACATGGAATGGTCCCTGAACGATTCGACTGCGTTGTCATATTTCCGGAAACATTCGTTTTTGGTTTCATCATCCTGGTAAAATGTCCTGCCCGTCCACTCCTTGTGACATTTAATCCCAAAGTGGTTTTTCGCAACAGCAGCCAGCGGGCTTCTTCCTGCATTCGATTCAAGGATCCCCTGCGCCAGGGTGATACTGGCCGGAATGTGAAACTCCTTCATCTCTGCAACTGCGATATCCTTATATGCCTGAATATAGCTTGCAACGATGGCATTGTATTCGGCTTGCTGAGCAACCAGGCGTCCGTTAAAAATCAGGATCGATAAAAACAGGAAGATGTTTGTTTTTGCCATTTCACAACCGGGTTACCAATTCGCGGAACCGGATTCCCCGCTCTTCAAAGTTTTTAAATTCATCATAACTGGCAGCGGCAGGAGAGAGAACGCAGGCATATCCCGGGCGTGTTTCCCTGAACGCAATGTTTTTCAGATCATTAAAATGGTCGATAAAGAAGATGTTTTTACCGGTGGTGTCCAGCAAAGAGAGTTGTTCCATGATCCGTGTGCCGGCTTCGCCGATCAGAATGAAATTCCTCACACCAGACTGGCTAAGGAATTCAGCCAATCCGGTATAGTCAACCCCACGGTCGAATCCTCCTGCAATGAGCGTATCAATATTTGGAATGGCTTTGATGGCCTCCATGCAGGCTTCGGGAATCGTGGCAATTGAATCGTTATAGAAATGGATTTTACCAAATTCACCCACATATTCCAGGCGATGTTCAAGTCCTTTAAATGTGGTAATCCCATCCTCGATCATTTCCTGATCAATTCCGCTGATCATCGACACGATCATCGCTGCAAGGATATTTTTCAAATTATGTTCGCCCCTCAGAAATCTGTCCTGGTGAATCTGCCATACCGGGATGATCTCAGTGCCAGTGGAAAAACAAACCTGGTTATCGCTGATAAATCCTCCCCTTTCAATGGGGTTGTTCAGCGAAAAAGGATAAGCCCTGAGGTTTTTCAGATAAGGATCTACGAGTCCTTGTACCCTTGCATCATCTGCATTGTAAACAAGAATATCACCTGGTTGCTGATACCTGGTGATATTGATTTTGGCCAGTTGATATGCCTCAAAACTTTCGTAGGCATCCAGGTGCTCCTGGTACAGGTTGAGCAAAATGGCGATGTGCGGGGCTCGTTTCAGGAATTCAAGCTGATGCGATGAAAGTTCAAAAATAATCGTTGTATCCGGCCCGATAAGATCGATAAAATGAAACGCCGGATTGCCAATATTACCAGCCAGAAGAACATCCTTACCGGCACACTTGAAAATATGGTGAATCAGGCTCGATGTCGTGCTTTTACCTTTCGTCCCGGTAATTCCGATCACCTGCCTTGAATAGCACTCAAGAAAGAGCTCTGTTTGCGAGGTCAATTTCTCAGCCGGAATAAGGGAACCTGAAAGTGAATCACCAGGCTCATTGGAGAATTGCCCCATGTGTGATACATATTTCCAGATCGGTATTCCAGGCGACCTGAATATCACATCGAATTCAGAAAGGTGTTCAAGGTAATCAGGTCCGGTGATAAAACGAAGTTCCCTGTCAAGATGGACCAATGGGTTCTCCCTGACAGAATTGTTCAGATCAGCGATCGTGATCAGTTTGTGAGGAAAAACCCTCCGCAGCAACAAATAGGTCGATTGCCCCTCCCTGCCAAAACCCAATAGCGCAATCGACTTATCCTCATAACGCTCCCTGATCAGCTTTATCATACGTCCAAATTGTTTAGTTCCCCCTCACACCCGTCCGCCCGTCCGCCCGTCCGCTTGTCCGCCCGTCCGCCTGTCCGCCTGTCCGCTTGTCCGCTTGTCCGCCCGTCCGCCCGTCCGCTTGTCCGCCCGTCCGCCCGTCCACATCCACCCCTCAAGAATCCCCATAAACTCAGGCGATACATGATGATCCCCGGAAAGACTGCTAAGTTCAGCCTGAAAATCAAACCCAACATAGTGGTTGAATGCATCAGATTTCATGTAATACCCGGGCAGTGCCGGCAATGAATCATGACCTTTCATCCTGATGGTTTCACAAAGGGCCAGATTTACTTCACGGATGGTCCCGACACAATCGAAAGGTTTCTCTTCCGCAATCCCGGTCAGTTGCTCCAGGATGGGTATCAGCGATTCATCGTTGAAAAGGTTTGTACCGAAAATTTCCACAAGCTGATCCTCCTTCAAAAATGGAGAGAGCATGGTATAGGTAAAAAGACATTTGGCACAATGACCGCACCACGTGTCTGTCTTGCTTCCCACATTACAACTTTTAAAGACAGGGTGATATTGTGGCAGTCGTGCAAAAAGGAATGCGATCTGCAACTCATTCAGCGGGCGAAGAAAGCTGAAGTAATTGATGTCCGGACTAATCCATTTTTTAACATAGGTGCGAAAATCCGTTTCAAATTGCAACGATTTTGAGTATTGATGATTAATCTCAGTTCCTTCAATGGTAGGCTCGCTGGCACTTGATTCATTCGAGAGTGCTATATTCCTGCTGCCTGTCATAATGGCTGACAGCACCGTTACAAAAGCCAGCATGGCAGAGAACGGCGTATGCCCGTTTAAAAAACCACGGTCATTCATCTGCAGTAAAAAAGGATCTATGGTCCTCTTTATTTCAATCAGTTGTTCCCTGGAATACCCTTTGGCATAAATTGTTTGGAGACTTGCTCCTCTCGGATTGATAATCAAGGGTGTGCAAACTTTGTTTTGAGAAAGTAATTCAAGGGTCACTGCAGAATCTTTCCCTCCCCCTATGGGAACAATAACCTTATTCTCCTGCACGTGTGGCAGGTTAATTAATGAAGCCATGGGAGCCGATATGATATCCGGGGCAACCTCAAGGTTCATAAAATTTTCTTCAGTGGCAGAAATGGAGTTCAGGTAAAAAAACTCACCCAACCCATTAAAGTAGAGCTTTTTCCACCATGCCTGCTGCTCAGGATGAAGCCGGAACGGTTTGATGACAACCGTTGGCGAACAGGCAGCCTTCCAGTAGCTGATCAACTCGATCATCCCGAGGCTGAACACAATATTATCAAGCCTGTCACCAATCTCATCATCGGGGAGGAACACTGACCTGCGGGGTATAAAAAGCGAAGGGTGAAACTGATGCTTGCCTGAAAGGTCAAAGGTGTACCTGATATCGAGACCAGCAGGTGTTAGAACATACTCCTGTTTTTCAAAGGTAAAAACAGGGAACTCTTCCCTAAATTGTAAATAATCTTCCTCTCTGCTTGACCTGGTCATGATTTGGTATTATATTTGCCCTGAGTGCCCGTCACAAAATTACTAAAATTGTAAGAATACCATGGAAAAACCACGCACCAAACCAAAGCAGGGCAGCATCCTGATCTCTGAGCCATCCCTGCGCGATTTTTACTTCCGGCAGTCTGTGATTTTGCTTGCCGAGCACAATGAAGAAGGTTCATTCGGGGTAATCATCAACAAACCGATTGAAGCACGGATGAAAGATATCATCAAAGGGTTTACAGGGTACCACCTCCCGGTATATCTTGGCGGCCCGGTCAAAACCGACAGCATCTTCTTCATCCATACCCGCGAAGATGTTGACCAGAGTGTTCCGATCATGCAGGGACTCTATTGGGGCGGCGACCTGGATGCCATCAGGGAGTTGTTGAAGAAAAAGTTAATGGATCCAGGCGAGATACGGTTCTTTATAGGCTATTCAGGATGGTCGCCCAACCAGCTCGACCGCGAACTGAAGGAAAAATCATGGGTTTTATCTCAAACTACAGTGAATGAGGTCATCAACAATAAACCGGAAACCCTCTGGAGCAACTACCTGAAAAACATGGGACAGGATTACGCCATCTGGGCCAACTTTCCCGCCGACCCCACCTTTAACTAAGTCCACCCGTCCGCCCATCCGCCCATCCGCCCATCCGCCTGTCCGCCTGTCCGCCTGTCCGCCCGTCCACCTGTCCACTTGTCCACTTGTCCACTTGTCCACAAAGTTTCCTATTTTTACCCAAAATTTCACCACCCTTCCCGGTCTCTGACTTAACTGAACATGAAAAAAACCGACATCCTGCTAATTGGGATAACCATCCTCCTACTGCTTCCATTTTTTGTTTTTCCTCCGGTGTTTGATGCTTACAAAGAGCTCAATGCCGCCCATGGCTACCTGCTGAGTTTTGTAAAGTTCGCGCTCCTGGCAACATTGGGTGAAGCCCTCGGATTAAGGATCCGCACCGGGTCTTATTCAAAACCTGGATTTGGCTTTATTCCAAGGGCCATGGTCTGGGGTTTCCTGGGAATCGTCATTAAAACAGCCTTTGTGATTTTTGGAGAAGGAGCCCCCATGATGCTTAAAACCATGGGGGTGGTTTTCCCGGATGCCAATCCGGCCGACATCCTGCGGCAAAGTAGTTTCAGCTGGTTAAAATTGTTTTCCGCCTTTAGCGTCAGTTTGACCATGAACCTTCTCTTTGCTCCGGTTTTCATGGCATTTCATCGTATAACCGATACGCATATCCTCCATACCGGCGGAACGATTACAGGCTTTTTCAGCCGGATGCCCGTAGGACAATATGTAAAAGAGATCAATTGGCAGGACTTCTGGGATTTTGTATTGAAAAAGACCATTCCACTATTTTGGATTCCTGCCCAGACAATTAATTTTATGCTTCCCGAAGGATACCGCGTACTGGTTGCAGCCGTTTACAGTGTTATCCTCGGTGTTCTGCTCTCACTGGCAGCTATGAAACAGACCAGGAGAGCATAAATTTACCTTGTTGTATTAATTACTTTGACTGTTTTTTTATTACTTTTATCCTCTTGTTATAAATGTAACATGGGAAAAAGGCTATTGTTCGCAGCTTTCCTTTTCATCCTGATTTCCACTGCAGGCTTTCCTGAAGGCACCAAGCAATTTGTCCCTGCCGCTAACCTGGAAGGTCAGCTTTGCCTCGACAAATCCCGGAACAGCTTTGGTTTCTTTAATGCCCCTGCCGAATTCAGGCTCAATATTAACGTCGCATCCGTTAACGAGAAAATTTGTATTGGATGGGGAAAATTAACCGGACTGGATTCAACCAAGATGATCTATCAGTTGAAAGATCCTGCAGGGAATATCGTGATCGGACCAGATACGGTTCGTTCATCCGGACCGGGTTATATCACTTCGTATGACCAGGACACGGTTGGCCCATTTGTGCTGAACGGAGGATATGACCCGATTCTCCATTCACCTTCACTCACAGGCAACTACTACCTCGAATTTTATTATCCCCCCGACTCAAACGGTTATTACACATACCGGAGTTTCAACACGTTTAAGTATTTCGACATCACTGTATTAAGTGCGGCAAACATGCCTTTGAACGGAAGGGTCTGGTCAAAAGCCTGGCAGTTCAATTGCGGGCCGGTACCACCCAATGGACCTCCTACCGACAGCCGCTTCTTCGGCACCATGTATATTCTTTCAGATGACAGCGTCGTTACCAGTGTAAATTGCAATGGGTTTGTAGGAGGAACCTTTTCCATTTCAAGCAATCAGACTGGTTGCTCAGCCACTGGAAATATTGCCATCGACAGGCAGTCCCGCCCTGGGTTTCATACCTACCCCCAGTACAAGGTCTTCCTGTGTGACCCCGACAGCAATATTTTCCCTACAGGAAAAGCTCAGCCCGGAATTATCATGCCGGTGACGATAGCCAACAACTGCGCTTCCGGCTCCGTGGACTTTGGCATTAAAGTCACGCAAGATGGCTTAATGGAGGTTCTGGTTGAGGTTGATCCCAATCCGGGGGCGGATCCGCGGGATGTAAAACTCACAGTCAATGTTGTCGCCAATCCCGGTGGTTCAGGATTCAACACCATTCACTGGAACGGCAATGACGGATTTGGCAAACCGGTTGCGAACGGAGTAACGGCCTCCGCAACCGTCAAGTTCATCCATGGGATAACGCACCTGCCAATATACGACATCGAATACAACGACCATGGCTACCTGGTTGATGTTGTGAGACCTGCAGGAAAAAAGCCGGATATTTACTGGGACGACAGCCTGCTTCCCGACAGTTCCTCCAACCTCAATGGATGTAAAGATCTAATCGGTTGTCACCTCTGGGGCAATGAAACAGGGAATGTCAACACAGTGAATTCTTGGTGGTACGTTGACAGTTTTACAGCCCCGAAGATAAACTTCATGGTAAAACGAACGCCAGGGATTCCCGGAAAAATAAGCGGTGACCAGTCTTTTTGTACGGGAGGCGTTACAAAAACCTATTTCATTCGGCGCGAACCCAGTTCAACATCCTACACATGGTCCTATTCAGGGACCGGGGCAATGGTCAATGCATCGGATACAACCGCAACCATTATTTATGATCTTACAGCCACTTCGGGTACGATTTCAGTAACAGGTTCCAATACCGATTGCGGCACAGGACCGGCCTCAACGCTACCGGTAACTTTTTATCCGCCGCCACAGGTCAACCTGCTGGTACCAGATTCGATCTGCTACAATGAACCCGCCTTTCAACTGTCAGGAGGCACTCCTGCGGGCGGTGATTACTTTATAAACGGAATCAGGGATGCAGGCTTCGATCCCGCTATGGAAGGCACTGGAAGTCACACGGTGATTTACCATTACACGGACATCCATGGTTGCAGCAACTCCGACAGTGCAACTGTGTTTGTAAATCATGGTAACGAGTGTGAAATAGTCATGTGGGTTCCCAATGCCTTTTCTCCCGACGGTGATGCGTTGAATGATGTGTTTATGCCGGTTTCCAGGAACGTCAGGCAATTCAGCATGAATATTTTTAACCGATTGGGTGAACTGGTATTCTCCTCGACCAACCCATCTATCGGATGGGACGGTACGTTCCATGGAGGGAATTGCCCGGAAGGCTGCTATATCTACCTGATTGTTTATCAATCTTCACTTGCACCGCCCGAAAACAGTACCCTGAAAGGCGATGTTACCCTGGTGCGTTAATGACTTTTCAACTCCTTCGCAAACCTTCATAATATTTTTTTCAGAACCTTTTTGATAACGTTGGATTGTTGAAATATTTTCTTCAAATTTGTTGCCGGTAAATCACCACAGTAACACTCCTTTACACCACATACTCATGAAAGACACCCCTATCAGCTACGACATCGTACAAAAACATATCCAGGAGAGTAAAATCAGGAACGTAGGTAAGGCTACCATCCGGGAAATCAAAAGGTTGATCAATGGAATTGAAACAGAGTCCGGTGAAAGATTCATCCGGATGGAGATGGGAGTTCCGGGTCTCCCTGCCACAGAAATAGGGGTTCAGGCAGAGATTGAAGCCCTACGGAATGGTGTGGCGGCCGTTTATCCTGATATCGAAGGTACGCCATTGCTAAAGAAAGAAGCTGCGCGGTTTGTTAAATTATTCCTCGATATCGATGTTGATGCGGCAAATTGCCTTCCGACCGTTGGCAGTATGCAGGGCGGTTTTGCGGCATTTCTTACCTTTTCAAAGATTCACCGTGAAAAAGACACGACACTTTTCATCGATCCCGGCTTCCCTGTGCATCACCAGCAGCACCGCGTACTTGGCCAGAAGTTTGAATCGTTCGACGTTTACAATTACAGGGGTGATAAACTGCATGATAAACTCGAAAGTTATTTTTCCAGGGGGAACATTCACTCAGTACTCTATTCAAATCCCAACAACCCTTCCTGGATTTGCTTCACCGACAAGGAACTCCGGATCATCGGGGAACTGGCCACCAAATATGATGTGATCATCATTGAAGACCTGGCCTATTTCGCCATGGATTTTCGTAAAGATTACTCCAAGCCGGGTCAGCCACCTTTTCAGCCCACCGTTGCAAAATACACAGAGAACTACCTTTTACTGATCTCCAGTTCAAAAGCGTTCAGTTACGCCGGCCAGAGGATCGGTTTGATGATCCTTTCCAACAAACTATTCAATACCCAGGCGCCCGACTTGTTAAGGTACTACTCTACCGATATTGTTGGAAGGGCCCTGATTTACGGAACCGTGTATGCACTGAGTGCAGGAACAGCGCATTCTACGCAATATGCACTGGCAGCCATGCTGAAAGCGGCAAATGACGGTGTGTTTGATTTTGTCGAAGTGGTGAAAGAGTATGGCGCCAAGGCCAAGATCATGAAGAAGATGTTTACCGACAACGGATTCACAATTGTTTACGACAAGGATGAGGATGAACCGATCGGCGACGGTTTCTACTTCACTTTTGCCTATCCCGGTTTCACAGGTGAAGAGTTGCTGCAGGAACTCATTTATTATGGTATCAGCGCCATCGCGCTCAGCATTACCGGCAGTGAGCGCATGGAAGGAATCCGTGCCTGCGTGTCACTGGTAAAGCGCGAGCAATTCCCGGCTTTAGAGGAACGCCTGAGAAAATTCAGCGAAAACCACAAGCAGCAGTGAACCCCTTGCCAACCTGCGTCCGCCCGTCCGCTTGTCCACTTGTCCACTTGTCCACTTGTCCACTTGTCCACTTGTCCACTTGTCC
>JBMOIP010000037.1:0-45755 GCA_049317265.1 Bacteroidales bacterium | reverse complement strand
AGAGAGTTTAAACAAAAAAATTAACCAACTCCGGTTTTACCGGACAACAATGATTCTCATTGAGTCATTTTACTTTCTATGATTATCTTTACATAGCCTTAAACTTTCCATATGCAGGAATCAATAACATTCATCAATATTCCCGCTTCCCCATAACCTGTAGTATGAACATCTAACATTGTTTTTCCATGAAAGACGTTTCCAGAATCCTGTGGAAAATATTATTATTCTTTGCAATAACAACCATTTCCATCTCATTATGTTCAGCGCAGCACAGCACCCTGCTTACAGAGAGCTTCGAAACAGGAAGCGGAACAACGCCGCCGGCAGGCTGGGCGATTGAACAGGTTACAGGTACCATCCCGGGGGTGAGTTTTATCACTACATCAGCTGATCCGGCGATCACGGCAGCCTATGACGGGTCAAAGTTTACGGGGTACAATTCAATGAACATCCCGGTCGGATCAACCCGTTTGAAGCAGACCATTGCAATTTCAACGGCCGGCAATACTTTAATCATGGTTGATTTTGCCTGGTATGAAGATCCCGGAAATGCGGCAGCTAACGACAAAGTGGAGGTAGAGTGGTCTACAGATGGGGCCACCTGGAACACGGCAGGCGCTTTCACCCGCTACAATGCCGTTACGGGATGGAAAGTTAAAAACCTTCTTCTCCCAGCTGGTGCCAGCAACCAAAACACCCTGTATATTGCCTTCCTGTTCACCTCGGGCTATGGCAACAATTGCGCGCTCGACCTGGTTCACGTCACCGGGGGACCGCCTTCACCACCTCCCTTTGCCACCATCGGAACCGATACAACTTCACTTGTAGCATATCCCTATACCACCTACTACATGGGTGCGCGGACCCAGATGCTCTACACTGCTGCCCAGATGACGGCCGCCGGCGTGCCTCCGGGAAACCTGACAAGCATCGGATTCAACGTGGTTTCAGCCTCCGGCCAGACGATGCAGAATTTCACCGTCAGCATGGGACACACCTCCAGCTCTTCCTTTTCAGCGTTTGTAGCGGGGCTTACTACAGTTTACCAAAACAATTACAGTGTTCCCGGCACCGGCTGGAGGAACATCGTGCTCGCCAGCCCCTTCAACTGGAACGGCACCTCCAACGTAATTGTCGAGGTTTGCTACGGTAACAACGGGTCGTATACACTGAACTCAGCCATAACCGGCACTGCCGCCGCGAATGTCTGCCGGCATTACCATACCGACAACTATGCCGGATGTACGGGCGGTGCTTCCGGGGCTAACCAGCCCATGCTGCCCAACATCCGCTTCGGCATTTCTCAGGTTAATCCGGGTATCCTGACGGGTATTGTACGCGACATCAACACGCTCCAGCCGATCGCCGGCGCCGTTGTCACGGTAGGTGCAAAACGGGATACCACCCGGGCAAATGGCATGTATGCGATCTACTACCTGAATGCCGGTTCAGTTATTGCGAACACTGCAGCCTCAGGCTATACTCCCAACTCCGCAGCGGCAACCATCACGGTTGACGGGGTGACAAACCAGGATTTCCTGATGCTGCCCGGCCCCAGGGTGGGTGGAGTGGTAACCGATGCCTCCACCGGATTGCCGGTCACCGGCGCTTCGGTAACAATAGGTACCGGAATGTCTGCCACAACGACCTATACCATTGCCGGTGGAACCTTTCTCACCCCCCCGCTGCCCATCTCGGGCGCCCAGCCCATGCTATGCGGGATGACCGGGTATGATGCCTGCATGTCATCCGTCACCCTGGTGCCCAACACCACCACAACCCAGGGATGTGCCCTGTTACCTACCGCCGTTCAGCCCGGCCCGTTCACGGCTGTTCTGACCGGTACACCGGCAACTTCAGTCAACCTGACCTGGAGCAGCCCGCAGGGCATGTATCAGCTCATATATGATGATGGTATCCAGGATGATTTTACCGTTTGGGGCAATGCAAACAATCTCAATGCAATAAAGGTCACTCCGTATTCATGGCCTGCCCAGCTTTATGGCGGAAAGGTTGACCTTGGCACGGCGGCCAACTATCCTCCAAACGCATTGCCACTCGCACAATTCACTATTCTCGCCTGTAAAGCGGATGGGGTCGGAGGCACCCCGGGAACTGTCGCCGACAGCGTGGTAGTGTACCCAGGCGGGTATGGATGGACCAATTTCTCCTTTGCCACTCCTGTCAACATCAATTCGGGCGATTTCTACCTTGTCATGAAACAGGGGGGTACGACTCCCCATGCTGCAGGAATAGGACTTGACCTCACCGGCAATCAGCTTCGCAGTTATTCGAGGAATGTTACCGCCGGTGGCTCCTGGACGCCGGTTACCGGCAACCTCATGATGAGGGCCAGCCTGAAGGGTGCCGGAGCCCCGCCAACCCAGGGCGTTTCCTACCAGGTATGGCGGTTGCAGCAGGGACAGGAGGGAAACCAGGCTCCCTGGACCTCGGTCTGGACCGGCACCGCCAACAGTACCGTTGACAACACCTGGCCAGCCCTGCCTGACGGCCCTTACCGCTGGGCGGTTTCTGCCATCTATTCGCCACCCGGTGTACGGCTGTCGTCTCCCACTCTTTCTAATGTAATTGGGAAAAACTGGACCGCCGTTACGAATGTATGCGTTACCTTATCCTGTGCTGTCTCTTCCAAAGCAGGAACCTATGTCAGGCTGACTAATACAAGCACTCCGGACACGATCTATTCAGGATTAACAGATACATCAGGTTGCATCAGTTTCACCAAAGTTTGGAAAGGCAATTATACCCTCACCGTGTCGCGGTTCTATTACCAGGATTATAACCAGTCGGTGACGATTACGGGCAATGCAACCTTTGCGGTAACTCCCCTGAAACAAGCCACTCCTCCCGCTAACCTGGCGGTCGATGCCCTGAACCTGACGGCATCCTGGAATTTTCCGATGCTGGCAGCTTACCAGTTACAGGAAGATTGGGCAGGCGGCAGTTTTTCAACCAATCAATGGGTTGTT
This sequence comes from Bacteroidales bacterium, assembly GCA_049317265.1. GTDB lineage: Bacteria > Bacteroidota > Bacteroidia > Bacteroidales > FEN-979 > CAIVAT01. The sequence goes on along the minus strand of JBMOIP010000037.1, from coordinate 42,762 downwards.
TCCGGTGGAACCAACTGGCAGGTAAGCACTCCCACGGGAAATCCTGCTCCTTCGGTCATGTTCAATGCCGCTCCTGCACTCACAAATTACGATCAATACCTTACCAGTAAGTCGATGGCCAATTTTCCTGTTCCAAAAAGAAGACTGAAATATGACATCTTCCTCGATAATTTGGGTACAGCCACCTCTAACACCCTGGCCGTTGAACTCTGGGACGGAACAGCATGGTCTGTGCTTAAAACCTATGACAATCAAAGTGGTTATGACCTTCCATGGACAAGCGAAACCCTGAACATCCCCTCCATGACCGGGAACCCTGCCTTTAAGATCCGTTTCCACGCTTCGGGAGGCTCCTCTAATGACATCCGGGGCTGGTATCTTGACAACATTAAGGTTGTAAATTCCGATACTGTGTTTGGACCCGGACCATGTCTGTCTGGTTATGCATTCTATCTGAACGGCTCCCTGCTTGGTTCTTCGCCAGATACCGCTTTCTCCATTCCCCCCGGACTTGTCACTTACGGTCAAACCTACCAGGCCTGTGTGAAGGCAGTTTACGGAGACTTGTTCAGCAGCCCGATCTGTGTGAACTTCACCTCCTACTTTCTCTATCCTCCCCGTAACCTGACGGCTGCTATCAATACGGGAACTGTCACCCTGAACTGGAATGCCCCGGAGGTGCCCCTGGGATTAACCGGGTACAACATTTACCGGAATTATGACCTGTTAAATCCGGCCCCGGTTGCTGCCCTCGACTATGTTGATCCCACACCCGTGAATGGTTTAAACATATACATGGTACGAGCTGTTTACGGAGAGAATGAATCGATGCCGGCCGGGCCGGTGGTGGTTAATTTTGTTCCGGTCCTTCGTGCGTTGAACGACCTGGTTGCTTCAGATGGAGAAACAAGATGCTACAACGCTGTTCAAACGATCACGGTAGCGGGAGGAGGGACTACGTTTACCGTTGAAAACGGAGGCAGTGCAACGATGATCGCCGGCCAGAACATCATCTATTATCCCGGAACCACCGTGATTCCGGGAGGCTACCTGTGGGGTTACATTGCTCCTTCAGGACCATATTGCACTTATCCTGCCATGCCCGTCGTTGCAACAACCGAAGAAAAAAGGGTCGGAGGGAAGGAGCAATTTTCGGTCAAAGTCTACCCCAACCCTACCAGCGGAATTTTCATGCTTGAGTTGGAAGGTGAACCTGCCAGGGGTGAAGTGGTAGCAGACATCTATGGAATTTGTGGCGAATGTGTGCTGCACACCTCGCTGAACGGGGAACACAGAAAGGTGTTGTCGATGGAAAACCGCCCGGCAGGAGTCTATTTTCTGCGGGTGGTTGCAACGGATAAGACGGCTACGGCGAAGATTATCAGGCAATAGGAGCAGACAATCCCGGTCAACAGAATTGTTCGACTTCCCACAATTATTTGGCCCCCGGTGAGTTTGATTTTCTACTGTTTTAACCCGGCAGCCATGAAAAATCTGATCTTTCAAAACATCAACAACCCCGAAGCGCTTGAACTGTTGTTCAGAAATGACAAAGCCAGCTTTGCCCTTGATTTTCCCGAGGCTTCAGCAGGAGTTGAAAGCGACCTGGTGAGGTTCTGGCAGGTCAGGTTGGAAAATGAGACGCTTACGCACAAACATCCCTTGCGGAAAACAGATATATGGAGGGTTGTGATCCTTTCTGGTTTGATAGCATTGCTGGTTAAGACTCACCTGCTATTCAACGGCATGACGATGGAAGAGTTCTGGCTCCGCAACCTCCCCATCACCATTTTTGCAGGTCTGACTGCCTGGTTTATCATGAAAAACAGGATAAATGGGGTTAAAGCAATCCTGGTGCTTCTTGTTCCGGTACTCTTACTGGTACTATTTGTAAACCTGCTTCCCGAAAAGCTGTGCGACACCTCCCAGCTGGTGTTTATCCATGCCCCGCTGTTCATGTGGTTTTTTTTCGGACTGGCCTGGGTCTCCATGGAAAACACCCATACATTGAAAGTATCAGCGTTTATCCGCTTTAATGGTGAACTGGTCACCATGTGCGGATTGTTAGCCATTGCAGGGGCCATCCTCTCGGGTATGACCATCGCCCTGTTTTCGATCATCGGGATGGAGATAGGGAAGTTTTACATGGAAAATATAGCGATCGTGGCAGTGGCTGTCTGCCCGGTTCTGGCAGCCTGGCTGATTGAGCTGTATCCTGATGTAACCAGTAGGATCGTACCTCTCATTGCCAGAATTTTTACCCCGCTGGTACTTGTCACTGCAATTGTTTACCTCGCTGCTATCACCGTTTCAGGCATCGACCTTTCAAAGAACCGTGACTTCCTCATTATTTTCAACCTGCTGTTGCTCGGCGTGATGGTGATCATTGTATTCTCCCTTTCTGAACTTGACAAATCGAACATTCGCAAAATGAATGTCATCCTGTTGTTCCTGCTGGCAATGGTAACCCTCATCATCGATCTTTTTGCCCTCTCTGCCATTATTTCCCGGCTTTCGGATGGATTTACCCCGAACAGGACAGTGGTACTGGTCTCCAACATCCTGGTTTTAGTCAATCTGCTGCTGATATTACCCGGTCTCTTTTTGGCTGGGTTTAAGGGAAAATCTCCCGACAGGGTAGAGAAGATTATTTGCGGTTATTTGCCGGTATATCTTATCTATTGCGTGGTCGTGATCTTTGTTTTCCCATTTATTTTCGGGATGAAATAACCACAATTCAAGACCATTCTTTTACATTTGCCGGACCGATCTTAACCGGTGAAGGAAAATGTATCATAAGTTCAAGAGATGAAATATAATTTTGACAAGCTGATTGACCGTACGCAGACCTCTTCGGTAAAATATGATTTGCGTCAGACCATTTTTGGAAAGAGCGATGTAATTCCCATGTGGGTTGCCGATATGGATTTCGAGACTCCCGGATTCATCCGCGATGCTGTCATTCACCGGGCCAGCCATCCCGTATATGGCTATACCTTCAGGGATAAGGATTATTACCAGCCTGTGGTGGATTGGATGCAATCGCACCACGATTGGGCAATCACCAGCGATGACATTGTATTTTGCCCTGGAGTGGTCCCGGCACTTAATTTTGCCGTACTGGCTTTCACGAAACCGGGTGACAAAATTATCGTCCAGGTTCCTGTTTATCCCCCGATCTTCCGTTCAGTTCTCGATCATGACAGGCAACTGTCAGAAAATCAGCTGGTCCCCAGTGAAAGCAGCTACCAGATTGACTTCGATCTGCTTGAAGAACAGGCGAAGGATGCAAAACTGCTCATTCTATGCAATCCGCACAACCCTGTCGGACGATGCTGGAATCGCCTTGAACTCGAACGAATTGCAAAGATCTGCCTGGAAAACAAGGTCGTGGTGTTTTCCGACGAAATCCATGCCGACCTGGTCATGCCAGGGTTTCGCCACCAGACTTTTGCCGGCTTGTCGCCGGACGTTGCAGAAATCACCCTCACGGCCCATGCGCCAAGCAAAACATTCAACCTGGCCGGGCTTGCCACCTCTTCCGTGATCATATCGAACCCGTTGCTGCGGAAATCCTTTTCACAGGTGATCGGGAACATGCGCATGGGTATGGGAAACCTGTTCGGGAACATCGCCTCAACCGCGGCATACCTGCACGGTGAACCCTGGAGACTCCAGCTCATTGATTACCTGCACGAGAACATTGAAGTTACTGAAAGGTTCATCAGGGAAAACATCCCTGCTTTAAAGATGTTCCGGCCGGAAGGGACCTACCTGATCTGGCTCGACTTCCGGAATTACGGAATCGATGATTTAACGCTGAAGCATAAACTCATTCATGAAGCAGGAGTGGGCCTTAACCCGGGCACAGAGTTCGGACCCGGCGGAGAGGGTTTCATGCGCATGAACATTGCGTGCCCGCGATCAACGCTGACGAATGCACTCGGACAGATGGAAAAGTTGCTTTCCGGATTACAATAACAATTATTCATTCGAGCACATGAGGAATATAATCACGGCCCTGATCCTGTTATTAATCCAGGAGTGTTCTGCCCAAATGGCTCCTTCTCTGCAATTTACTTTTATCCCGGACTGGGGGAGTGTAAGTTTGTTACGGGGCAAGGTACATAATTCCACATTGTACGACCATGGGGTTATTGTCTATATTTTTGTGGAGGAGGCGGGCGGATGGTGGAATAAACCATATGCAGCCTCTGCTGTTACAAACATTCAGCCGGATTCTTCATTCAACACAAATATAGCAATCGATGGAAATGATCAATTCGCAACCAGGATCATCGCTTTTTTAACACCCCTGTCGTTTTCTCCGCCTCAGGTGTCGGGAGGCGAACTCCCTGCTGCGCTTTTTGCATTTCCACATGTTGTGTCTGGCAGACCGCATGGAAACCGCATCATTTCATGGTCAGGATTTGATTGGGTGGTGAAAAAGTCAATTACAAACAACCTGATTCCTGTTGGACCAGGACCGAACATTTTCAATGACAATGATTCCATGGTCTGGGTTGATACCCAGGAAAAATTGCATCTAAGAATTGCCAAAAGAGGAAATGAGTGGCATTGCACCGAAATTATCTCCACAGTTTCACAGGGATATAACAGGTATGAATTTGATTTAGGAAGCAGGGTCGATCTCCTTGACCCAAACATCATTGCCGGAATTTTCACCTGGGATGAATGTTCCCCTTACGCTCAACCACCCAACAACTACTTCAGGGAAATTGATTTCGAATTTTCAAAATGGGGAAATTCCGGCAACGAAAATTCCCAGTACGTTGTCCAGCCCTGGAGTATCTCCGGGAATATTAACCGGTTTAACATGACCCTGACCGGCCTGTCACATTCGATCCACACCTTTGATTGGACGTCAGATTCGATTGTGTTCAAAAGTAGCTGGGGAGATTTTACTCATTCCTGGAAATATACTGACCAGGCCTCTATTCCTTCACCGGGTAATGAAAACGTCAGGATCAATTTCTGGCTATTAAACGGAATTCCTCCATCTGACAATAGGAACGCCGAATTAATACTGAATACATTTGTAACCAATACGGCAGAACATGGCCATTTAACTGAACAAGTGAAGGTTTTTCCAAACCCGGTAGAATCCGGTTGCACCATTGATGTTCATTCATCCGGGGTGAACGAAGCTGCAATAAGCATCACAGATATTTATGGTAATCATGTCAAAGAGCTCTTCGCCGGGAAACTGATTATTGGCTTGAACAGGATTGAGTGGGACGGGATGAACCAACACGGTCAACCACTCCAACCCGGACTGTATATAATTTGTGTCAGGAATATACAGGAAATTAGATACGTCAAATTGATTAAAATTTAATTGTTCATTTCAACCCTGCATTTCCGGCAGACACCTGATATAAAACAAATTGCCACGGTCATAAGGCCGGGGCAATTTGTTTTAATTTAGCTACAGGACACCGGTCCTGCATTGTTATTAATTATTACACATTCAAAGAAGTGAATTATTTTTTCAACAACATCTTTGTGATTACCTGGTCGCCACTAATAATTCTGAAGTAGTATGCCCCGGAAGGGATGCCAAGCAATGAAAGCGGATATTGTCCGTCCCCTTGGAGCGAACTGGTAAGTATGACATTACCACGAAGGCTGATCATCTCCATTTTGGATGAATTGCCATCTGCAACGCCATGAAGATCAAGTACAACCTCGGCAGATGCAGGATTTGGGAATATCTTCAGGGTCAATGCATTCGCAGTAGCCAGGTTGCTTTTCTGTATCTCAGTTGATTTAACAACAGGAGATAAAGGAGTAAGGCAGTAATCATTGTTGCTGGTGATGTATGCGTGCAGAGTTCCTCCATTTAAAACCAGGGTGCCCGGAAGCATCAGAATATTCTGCCCGGCGACCATGTGCACATCTGCTCCTGCCTCCACCCTGAAGTAAGTGTTGTTTCCTGCAACAGTCAGGGTCTGAGTAGCATCATAGCAGGCCCCCTCCTCTGATAAAACAGCTACATTTTGTAGGGTCCGGTTAACAGGAATAACAGGAATAACGCACGATGTACAAGAATTCCAATTCAGGCAGATCGTGGTATCGGTACCAGCCAGCGTCAACACTCTGTTGGTGTAAGTAGCATTTCCATTTGTGCAGGGCCATGCCGGATTGAGGACTTCCTTAACAGGGCTGGTACCTCCATTCACAAAAAGGAATTCATGACTGGTGTAGGAGGTAAACGGAAGTGTTACCGAATAAAAACCATTGCCAACTGAAGCCAGCGGATTACCGGGCCAGTTTCCCCAGCCACTCCAGCTTCCGAAAGCAAATACGGGGATCGAATCAGGCTGCTGCAATTGGAATGTAACATAGATGGTTATTGGGGTGTACGGAACGAAGGCTACATCATCAAAGTAGTATGTCTTCTCCCCTGCAACCGATCCTGATGTGCCATAATTAAAAAATACCGACATTTTTTTGTAGCTGTATGCGAAATTAAGTGCCGCAGTCCCGCTTACCTGGCTGGAAAAGTTGAACACAAGTGTTTCCCAGCCATTTGACGTGGTGGTTAATCTTTCAGTTTCCACACTTTTTCCCGGATCGGAGGGATCTTCAACTTTCATGCGGACAGGAATACCTGCATTGGGAGAATAGACCCGCATTGAAATTTTAGTTGCACCCGGTGCAAATGGTATTGCAGTCGCCAAACCGTTTGCTCCTCCAATGGTGGTGCCAGCCCAGAATTCTGATGTTGCTGATTTTATTGCCTGACAAACATGGTTTCCTGAAACTAAGGGGTCTAACACAATGCTCGAGGTGTTGCCACCAAAATCAATTAAGCCGTAATCTACATTGCTTTCATCGAAAGTAACAGGTAATGAACAGGGAGTCGGACCAACAACGCCACCAAATACAACATCATCAAAATAATATGTTTTTGTTCCTGCTGCTGCGCCTGTCGTTCCAAAATTGAAAAATACTGACAGCTTTTTATATGTGTTGCTGAAATTAATAGGAGGCGTACCTGCAGCCTGGTTCGCAAAATTAAAGGTAAGGGTCTCCCATGTATTTACAGTTGTTGTTAATGCATCTGTTTCCACACTTATTGCGCCATTGTTCTGGTCTTCGACCTTCATACGTACAACGATGCCTGCATTGGGGGAATAAACCCGCATGGTAATGGTGGTGGAACCAGGTATAAATGGCACTGGAGTAGCAAAACCAACGGTACCACCAATGGTGGTGCCTGCCCAAAGTTCTGCCGTGTTGGATTTAATTACTTTGCAAACCAAATTAGTGGGAACAACGGGATCAGCTATGATGCTGCTGGCATTACCGCCGAAATCCACCAGGTTATAGCTGATGGCTGGATTATCGAATGTTACCGGTAAATCAACTAAAACAGGTGCTGCAGGAATAAAAATAATATCGTCGCAATAATACGTTTTGGTGCCGGCAACAGCGCCTGTTGTTCCGAAATTGAAGAAAATGCTCATTTTTTTATAGGTATAGCTGAAATTAATTGCAGCTGTCCCTGTGGCCTGATTTGCAAAATTGAACGAAAGAGTTTCCCATGCGTTGGCCGTTGTAGTCATTGCTTCTGTTTCAACAGTTTTACCCGGATCCCCCGGATCTTCCACTTTCATCCGGACGGGGATTCCGGCATCCGGTGAATATACCCTCATTGTAATCGTAGTTGCCCCTGCAGCGAAAGGAATAGCAGTTGTAAAACCGGTCGTTCCCCCAATGGTTGTACCTGCCCATGTTTCTGCAATATTGGATTTAACTACCTGGCAAACCTTATTTGATGGAACTACCAGATCGTTGACAATGCTGCTGGTATTGCCCCCAAAGTCGAGCAGGTCATAATTAACATAGATGTTATCAAAAGTAACCGGAAGATTTACAGGAATCGGGGCGCCTGGTATAAACACGACATCATCAAAATAATAGGTCTTGGTTCCGGCAACAGCACCCGTTATTCCAAAATTGAAGAACAAGGATAATTTCTTATAAGTATAGGTGAAATTGATGGGAGCAGTTCCGCTGGCCTGGTTGGCGAAATCAAACGTAAGGGTTTCCCATGCATTTGCAACTGTTGTCAATGCTTCTGTTTCAACACTTTTTGTTGCGTCGTTCGGGTCTTCTACCTTCATGCGTATGTGAATTCCGGCATCCGGTGAATAGATACGCGCGGTCATCGTGGTTGCACCAGCAGAAAAAGGAATGGCTGTAGCAAAGCCCACTGTTCCTCCAATGGTGGTGCCAGCCCAAAGTTCCGCTGTCGCGGTTTTGATAATTTTACACACCATATTTGTGGAAACCACAGGATCGGCAACAATACTGCTAATGTTACCGCCAAAATCAACCAACGCATAATTTACGGTGGCATTGTCAAATGTCACTGGCAAATCCACAGGGGTTTGCCCAAACACAATCATAGAAAAAAACATGCTGATTAGTGCAGACAGGAATTGTTTTTTCATAAGGAATTGTTTTGATGTTAGTAAATGTTTTAATGTGCCGGGAGGGAAAGTAGAACAACCGGTTGTCCATTGAAAGGCATTTTCCTGCTTAAAAAAGCTGGCAGAATGCGGCGGCTAATTTAACCGTGCAAAAGCCATTTTTAAAACTTTTATGTACATCAATTATTCAACATGCCACCATTTTTTATTACATCAATACTACATCAAAATAAATCAACGGAATTTTATAATACTGTATATCAAATATATAAAATGATCAAATTGCATTTCAACTCATCATCCTCTACACATGTTAATCATCAGATATTTACATCTGCCGGGAAGCATTCTGTTAAATTCAGGGGTTAAAAAGACATTGGAGTGGAAAAAATAACAACAGGATACAACTTACCTGTCTGAGAGACGATTGACAATTTTATAGTTTTGTCATTTTACTTGTCCGGAGTGAATATTTATCACTGATTTTGATGATGTAAACACCCTTTTTAAGAAAGCTTACATCGATTTTTTCTGTGACAAATCCGGAGGTGCGATTCAATAATAACTTGCCGTTTAAATCGTAGATGGAGATTGACCCATCTTTATAGATGTTGTTTATGAACAGTTCATTTGATACAGGGTTCGGGAAGAAAACAGGAGGAAACGCCGACAAATTTTCGATTCCGGCTGTGTTGCAATTCTTTCCAACCTGGTACACACAGTATTTTGTTACAGCCATGCCACCGGAATAGGCAAATTTACAGGCATAACTGATTGTTGAACCAATTGTTTGCCCATTAAGAGTTGCTGTGAAAATCTTTCCTGAGACATTGACCATTTGTGATTCTGCAAAAGGACTTTCCTTCCACAAATAGGCAATCAACCCCGGTTTGTCGTTATCCAGCAGCTCAAATGTAATTTTAACACTGGCTCCCACGGTTTCGAAAGTATATTTGTACCCAAGTGAAAACACCCCTTGCTCTGCCATTTTTGAAGAATCAGAACAGGAAATCACTGGAGCAATTGTAACATTCACCGGTTGAGAATAGCTGATCGCACCAAGATTATCATTGGCTTTGGCGGTAAGCACATAGTTTCCAGCCGTCGGATTCCATGATGTCGAATAGGGAGCCGATATATCGGAACTGATCAGGGTATTATTCTGATAGAAATCCACACTTTGAATACTTCCGTCAAAGTCGCTGGCATTGGCAGCAACAGTTACAGGCTTGCCTGCGCTAAAGGTTGATTTATCCGCCGGGGAAACCAGCGAAACCGCAGGTAAAATATTGGCGGAACTACTGACAGCCACCAGCAATTCATCTTCGTCATTTCGCAGATCGGGATTGGTTACGGTCAGTTTCAGACTATAGACTCCTTCTGCCGGGAAATTGATTACCGGATCAGGGGAATTTTGATTGGAAAACTGAACGGCAGAGGGTCCGTAATTTTGGGTCCAATAATACGTCAACATTCGCCCTGCTGATTCAGTACTTGCCGATCCATGCAGTGTAGATGATGTTTGAGGTAAAATCAACACCAGCTTTCCGCCTGCTACAGCCGTAGGATAACTATATGGGAGATCACTTGTCCTTGTAAAAGTCATTTTTGCAAGGTTAAATTCCCCATTCGTGAAAGCTATGCGTAGTATGTGCCGACCGGGAGTAAGAGGTATATTGGTAACTGTTTTGGTTGACCATATATTCCATACTGTTGCTGAAGTGGATGGTACTGAAATATCACCTGAAACAGGCAAACCATCCAATCTCAACTGAAAAGGCCCTCCGCCGGAAGGATTACCCGATGCATACCTGAAAGCAAATGTGTACATGCCGGCTTGAGAAACATTCACGGTGTATTCCAGCCATTCCTCGGAGCCTATTGATCCAACAAAAACACCTTCTGCAGCATCGTTGGATACATCCACTGATTCATTCGTTCTGAAATCGCCGGAGTTACCTGTCGTAACATCCATGTAGGCGATGTTCTGACCCTTTCCTCCTTCGAAAACATCGTATTTGCCTGCCTCTGCGGACCCAGGAATGACCCACGGTATTCCCTCATAGGGCACTTGATCTCCAACCTGAATATCAGAACTATTTGTTACACTAAATTTTTCTGAATCAAACACCTTAGCGTAAAAACCATGCATTCCTGGTTGTAAGTTTGTTGCATTCCATTCATACGGCGCTGTTGACGAGATTCCCATCGATACGACTCCGTCCATGAATTCCACTTTGGTTGGAGTTCCGCCTGAGGCTTCAACATGCAGATTAACACTTCCATTAACATATGCCTGCTGAAAAGAGGAGGTCATCACGCCTCTTATATTACAATCCTTGCTTGTAACCATTTTACGGGCAGGAACTACCAGCTGATATCCGGTAGAAAAAATAACCGTGACAGCTGAATTGGAATAGTTGTGTGCCACATAAGTGATATCTCCGTTCAGTATAAAAGCAGCGGCAACTGGATAGTTGGCTGTGATAGCCGCGTCAACCCGTCCCAGTGCATTCATGGCATGCAGCCAGTGGTATGTTTGAGCATCCGAAATTCCAAATTTCATCGCACGATCCGGGTAGGAATTATACATCCCGATCGCTTGTCCAGGATCAGTAAAAGCCAGGTACTCCCACCACATGTCATGCCACAGGTTAGGATTTTCCTGGTTGCTCATTATACCTGTATTTGCAGCAACTTCGTTCCACAGTGTTGCAGCATAAACCGTATCCAGTCCCAAATAAAGTGAACCTCCGTGAATAGGGTAGACTTCTATTCCATAAGAAGCCGCAATGTCGTTTGTCCAGAATGTTCCATTGTCAAAACTGTTTCCCCAGATACGCGACACGAGGCTGTATTGTTGCGAAGGGGGAAAATTCCGGCCTTTTGTGTCCATATAATACTCTTCAATACCCGTTTGCTCGGTTGTATAAAGGTAAATTCCAAGGTTGCGGGTTTCCAGGTCTTCGGTAATCTCTCCCCAATGGATCAGGGATGACGCAAACACCATACTTTCAGAACTCGATTCCTGGTTATTTCCCTGTGGATTATTGGCAAAGCCATCGGCAAAACTATGCCCTGTATATGGATTGAAATTCCTGAGATAAGGAAACATTGGATCGTTACGATCAGGACAAGCAGCATCCCGAACAAGCAGATTAACCATTCCTCCCCATTGGGCGGCCCAGCCAGGTTCGCACTGTTCCACAAAAGCAGCAGCATGAATAAAATATCCCCAGTGAAAATGATGGTCGTTTAAGCTGCCGTCCTGCCCGTATCCGGCAGGATAACCAATCATTGCTGACCATGCAGTATTGTAGTAAAACAGGAATGCCACTTCACCGCCTTCAGCCTTAAACCAGTCCTCCAGACGATTTTTTATGGTGGCCAGGATTTTATTCCGGGAAGTCATGTTCCCCATTTCTCCTGCGATTCGGGCGGTTTGTATGAGCTGGTTCATCACCTGTCCTTCATTATAGGAGTCTGTCCAGGTTGCTAAGGTAGAATTTTCGAGGCTTGCAATTTTTTCGGTTAATAATGAAGGAGAAAATCCTGAACTGTAATTATCAAGATAGGGCAAGGTGGGTAAAATTCCATGAAATGTGTTGACGACGCTGAAACTATTGCCTGCCATCGTCTTCATTTCACCACGGACGATGGCATAACTGTACTTGTCCGGAACCGGTGAATCTGCTGAAAGATGTGCCCATTGATGAGGAAGCAAACCAATTAACATGTTGGTTTCCGTGCCCTCCTTTACTTCTGTCTGCACATTAAAGTCAGTACGCATTACCGATGTGTTTTCATCGTAACTATAATTTGCAGTAGTATTAATTGGAAACACATAAGCGTATTTTTTATACTCATTGGCTGCGGCAGTAACGTTGGATGTATTAAGTGGAATAAATGCCAAAGACCAGTAGTTTTTCCCGTTCAGTGCAGAAGTGTAATCTGTTCCATTTTTTATCCAGCTGCTCCCCAATGGTGCATAAACTGCAAAATCAGCGCCGTTTCTTGCATCGGTTATAACCAGCATTTCACCGGCAACTGTAACAGTTCCCGAATTTATTGTCACTTGTGCTACATCGCTGCTGCTTTTTGTAAAATAGAGGAATGGCATTCCCACGCCTGCAGTCGCCTTGAAGTTATGGGGACCATCGTTCCAATCCATGGTAACTGTCCAGTCAGAAAAATCAGAAACCGTGGTTTTGGCGGCAGACAGTCCGGTAACCCCAACGGTAACCGGAACTATATCGTCGATAACACCCCAGGGAATATAAGTTACAATTAACCCATCACTTTTTGTTTTCATGGTGAACGGGTAGTTAAACAGGTTTGAGGCCTGCCCGGTCTTTATCAAAGCCGACCACCAATCATTGGTTGGAGCAGGTTTTCCCGATGAATTACCACTTACCTGGGGAAAGCCTGACGGGTAAGCATTTCGACCTGCCGCATCTGTTCCCGGGAATGTTTTTGTATAGCTTCCGCTTCCTACAGGAATAACCTGGCTCAACCCCTGTAAGGCTGCAAGCAAAAGGGTGATCAAAGACAGGTACCTAAGTTTTTTCATTTACAGAGAATTAAATTTCCTGGTGCCCTCTTCTTGCATCCAAATCTTGTTTCATTAATGCGATGGTTTTGGTGTCGATCCTGTAAAAGATCATGAACAAAGCGCATGACATATATAATATGCCGGGAATTACCGACACCAGTAATTTTATTCCGATAAGGGCTGTGCTTTTTTGGACCAGATTTGGCACAAAATCAGAAGCAGCCAAAATCCAACCAGCAATCGCAGCGCCAATCCCCCAGCCTGCTTTCTGAGCAAAGACGGCGGCCGAAAAATATAATCCTGTTGAGCGGCGACCGGTTGTCCATTCCCCATAATCGGCTGAATCCGCAATCATGGTCCAAAGCAGCGGAACAGCGGGCGCATATGCTATTTTAGCAATGATATTAAATACATAAATGGTCGTCAGATCATCTTTCCCCGCAAGGTAGATCAATATAAAAAACACACCGGAGATCAGTGAACTTCCGACAAATACATTTCTGTTTCCAAATCTTTTAGCCAGCGGTTTTGATAGTGGCAAGGCAACAATGAGAGCAACCGTACCGATTACGTTAAAAAGCTGTACATTATTCTCCCGGCCGAGATAATATTTGAAATAGTATGCGATGGCTGCATTTTGCATGGCAAACATGATGAAAGAAATAATGCCCACCATGGCCAATATGATCCATGCTTTGTTGCTAAACAGGTTCCGGATATCTGTTTTTAGCGAATTCACCTGCTCTTTTGGTGGCTGAATGCGTTCTTTGGTGGTTTTGAATGTAATAAAGAAAAAAATCAAACTTAAGCCTGCAAATAAAAATACGGTATACTGAAATCCTTGTGCTTTGCTGCCATTGCCAAAAAATTCCGCCAAAGTAAGTGCCAGCCCGGTCACAACAAACTGGCCGGTGAAACCGGCAATAAAACGGTAAGTGTTCAACCCTGCCCGTTCATAAGAGTCGTCAGTCATTACCGCTCCAAGGGCGGAATATGGCAGGTTAATGGCTGCATAAGCTGTCATTAAAAGCACATAGGTAGCTCCTGCGTATACAATCTTCCCGACTTCACCAAAGTTTGGGGTTGTAAATGTGAGAATAGCCAAAACAGCATATGGAATGGCTCCGAATAATATATAAGGCCGGAATTTACCCCAACGGGTATTTGTCCTGTCAGAAACTATTCCAATCACCGGATCGATGGCCATATCCCAGAAACGGGCAACCAACATGATGGTTCCTGCCGCAGCTGCTGATATCCCGTAGACATCGGTATAGAAAAACAGGAGCCAGAACCCAACCATATCCCACACAAAGTGAGAAGCGGTATCCCCTAAACTGTAACCGATTTTTTCTTTTACTGATAACATTGCCTCAGATATTTCTTCTTAATCAAAATACTACTTGCCGGGTCAATCTGCCCTTATTGTACGGAATCAATTTTTAATCTATTTCAAATAGCTTATACGTTCTGGACCATTCAATTTCTTCCCCCGGTTTTACACTAATTTCAAAGAATAACTCCGGGCTGATAACATGTTCCCATCCCCAAAGGTTTACTTTAGATGTTTTAAAGCTTCCGGTTTCACTGAGGCCAATTTTATATTTAGTGTTTATTAATTCCCAGGTTGCATCAACATTTACTCCGCCTGAAAGGTTGCTGAAAAAGAATTGTTCGTTTGGAGTACCATTAAATGTAATCTCTCTTTGACCAATTTCAACCTTCCCTTCAGAATTCACATTTTCTTCAAATAAATCAGGCTTTAGATAAAACGGGAATTTCAAAATGTAATCACCTCCTGTCAATTCTTTATTAACTGCAATAAAATTGTGGTCATATTCATTCGTATTAATGTTCTTCTTACCGGTATTTGCTAATTTATATTTAATGGTAAAACCATTTTCATCTAATTGAATCTCTTTTTCCAAATCATACGAATAACCATTAACCTCCTGAGATTTACAACTGATAATAATTTTATCGGGGTCCTTTATAACCTTAAAAACGGCGGGTTGAATTTCATAAGCCCTGCTGAACAAATAGTCATCATCATCTTTCTTCAGCAGTCCTACCCCGATTTTATGAAACCAGTCGCCTTCCATGGTCTCATCATAACCAATGGCCGTATTAATTCCAAATTCGTTATAAAAACCTTTACCACATTTATCATCGTCATCAGCGTTTATCCTCTCCACCCCGGAAATTTCTATATTTTTATATCGCACAGATACGATTTTACCAGTCCAGTCAAATCTTGAAAAGGTATAATTTGTCAAAGGCAAGTCAATTCGGATCTCAAGATTCTTATTTTCCAGTACATGTGTCATTATTGTGGTTTTATTCTGACTGCCTGCTAAAAATGGTATGATAAGGAACAGAAACAGTATAATATTTTTCATTGTTCCGGCATAGATTGATTAGTAAGAGCCTTTTAGTTTCCCCTGATTATTTTAAGCTTGTTCCATTCGAGCCAAAGAAGTACGGAAACGGGGAATATTCCCAGTCATTAGAAAAAATCAGCTCACATTAACAGACAAGCAATAGGTTTCTATTGATTCAAAATCCTGATAGTCTGTATTGCCTGGGGGCTGATCCGCACTTCAACCGAACGGTCAGCAATTGAAAGCTCAATGTTTTTTGATTCCGGATTCATGTTTAACACTACCACAGCAATTGTTCCATCAGGATTCACCGCTGCTGTTATCATTAAAGAAGGGTCAGGGTTTTCAAATCCAATGCGGACGGCTCCGGGTCGGATATACTTACTAAAATGTGCCAGTGTATAATACAAAGGAGTAAAATAGACTTCATCCTTCTCCGGATCAACGATCACAGGTGCAACGCACCAGTTTTTAAACCAATTCGGACCTCCTTGCCTGTCCAATACCATGTTCCAGTCTACCCATCCGTCTACCCAGTTATTCATACAACCGATTATATCCCGTGCATACCGATACACAGGCACATATTTGGGATGAAGATTTTTCTGGTCAGCAGGAGCCCAATCCCATCCCCAATCGGTTGCCTCTTCCGACCAGTACCATTTGTCATCCCGCCAGTGAGGAACTTCTGCATCAATGCATGCTTCAGAGTTAATCAGATGCTTTCCGGGAGCCATTTCATGTGTGAAATTCAGTGACCCTGGAAACCAGTCAATCGTACTTGCATACCAGTGAATTGCAAAGCCATCAAAATACTTTGATGAAGGATGATCTTTGTAGATCACTTTTGCCCACTCTTCCAATGCCTCTCCGCGATTTTGATCATATGCAAGTATTCTGACATTGTGACCATCAGCTTCCAGTTTTGGCCCAAGATGGGTTTTTACGAAATCAACCATTTCTTCGGGTGAAAAAATCATACTTTCCCAATTATTGCCACAACCGAGAGGTTCATTCTCAACGGTTAACCCCCAGATATCGATGCCTTCCTTTTTATATTCGGCAAGATACTTTGAGAAAAACAAAGCCCAACAGTCATAGTATTCAGGCAATAATTTACCTCCCCTCCAGTCGTTATTGTCTTTCATCCACGGGGGGGCGGTCCATGGTGAGGCGATAATCTTAAATCCATCCCTGGAATGAACCATTGCATCCCTGATCATCGGAATAATGTCATCCCTGTCCTCGTCGATTGAAAAGTGTTTTAGTTCCAGGTCTCCTTTTACAGGTGCATATGAATAATTTTTCAAAGAAAAATCGCATGAACTGATGTGCGTTCGCGTTAAGGAATACCTGGAGCCTTCATCTCCGAAATAAGCTTCTAAAATCAAATCACGGTTTTTCCTGCTTAATTTATTTAACAAATAGGCAGAAGCTTCCGTAAACGACCCGCCAAAACCGGTGATGGTTTGAAATTTTGTGGCAGGTGACAATTTTATGGATACGATATTACCCCCGGAAGAAAATTCAGTTACTCTTTTAAGTTTATTGCCAGTTGAAGAAGTTTCATACACTTCGACCAACAACTTGTTCTGCTTCACGTTGAAACTCATCATGAAAGGCATTAGAGAAATTGCTATGAAAATTCTGAATCTCGCCATTTTCCTGTTAATATTGTTTTCCTGATCCGGTATAACGTGATGAAAACAAATCTGACTATTTGTTTTTCAGAGAGATACCCTCAAGCAATCAACCTGCTATTGATTAAACGACAGCGTTTCCGATTGTCAATTTACCTCCTTGTATACTTTCACATAATCGACTAACATAGATTGAGGGAAAGGAGTTTGACTTGTGGGGAAACCTACATAATTTCCCCCCACGGCGACATTCAGAATAATAAAGAAAGGATGATTGAAAACCCAGTTTCCTGTTACTTTATCAGGTGTAATTTTCTGGTAAAGCGTGTTATCGACAAAGAAATCCATATAGTCACTTCCCCATTCAACAGCAAACAAATGAAAGCCAACATCAAATCTGTCATTTTCAAAGGCATAGCTTTTTGTAATCCCTGCAGCTCCTGAATACCCGGGACCATGTACCGTACCATTTATAATGTTCGGTTTCTGTCCCCGAAGTTCCATTATATCGATTTCGCCGCATTTAGGCCATGTGACACTGTCAACATTGGAGCCAAGCAACCAGAATGCAGGCCACATGCCTGGGCCCCATGGTGTTTTAATGCGTGCTTCAAAACGACCGTTAGATTGTTCAAACAACCCCTTCGTTTTGATGCGTGCTGAAGTGATGTTTTCCCAATGATCCGTTACCCAATTAGCCCTGGCCGTAATCGCTAAATTACCGTTGCCATCAGTAGATGCATTGGCAGTATCGTCTGTGTAATTTTCTAATTCCTCATTTCCCCAACCGCCGTTTCCGACATCAAATTTCCATTTCGCTGAATCGGGCGACATTCCTGCTGAACCATTGAATTCATCACTCCAAACCAGTTGCCAATTGCGTTGTTCGACTTTTTGAACGCTGTCTTTTTTACATCCGAACAGGGCAATGAGCAATAATGAATATAGGGTCGCTGAAATAAGTATTCTGCTATTTTTTTCCATAACTATATTTTTTTTTGATGAATTAATCAATGTCGAAAATTATTTGTGGAAAAAGATATTATCTATAAAAACATCTCCGTTCCCTACAAATTTAAACTGGATAATATCTGTTAGATCCACAGTTGAAAAAGAAGTAATCGGAATATCCATGCTTGTCCACCCCGATGTAGGAACAGGTAATACATATGATTTTTCAACCGGACCGGTGCTGATCAGGAAAACGTTCAGTGAAAACGAGGTGGCCGACCAGATATCCAAATGCAAAAAACTCATGGCAGAAACATTCTGGCTGGTGCCAAGCTGAATTCCCTGATAATTCAATCCCTTATACTTTAAGGTATTATTCCCGGCAACAGGAACCTGTGAAACAACAGTGGCTTGTCCCCAGTTAGGATTAAAATCCGTTCCTGCTATGTTGGTATAAGAATCGCTGAATACCGACAAAACAGTTGCCGGGGTGTAGGTTGGAGCCGGAGCTGCCGTGGTTGGTTCAGTTGGTATTGAACCGCTGGTGTTAAAATAAACATTATCTATATAAACAGTCGGTAAATCACCGGAAAGAACCAACTGGGCTAAATGTGATTTGCTTAATAACCCTGAAAAGCTTGACAAAGGTATATTCAGGCTTATCCAGTTTTGGGTGGTCAAAGGGGGACTACCAACAGAAACTTCTGCATCAGAATCATCACCTCCGCCATACACTCCATTTGGGCCAAAATCAACCAGCTTCACTTTAAATATTTTATTCCGGGTGGTGTCAGGAGTCCAAATATCAATATGGAAATTACCCATGGCACTGGCATCGACAGGCTGAGATGAGAACTCTATCCCTACGAAATTGAGTTTCCGATAGCGGATTACATCATCTCCATTTATTTTTAAATCATCATTTTCTGCTGTTGAGAATTGCCAGTAAGTATTCCAGGTGTCCACTTTAACATTGGTATAAGCGTTGCTAAACAACGAGATTACATTGGAGCCCTGGATTGTGGGAGCTGGGGCAGGTACGGTTGGCACGGGTGATTTTCCGGTTACACTGATTGTTAGTGAACCTTTTGCAACAACTCCCCCCACTTTAGCCGTAATTACAGCCGAACCGGAATCCGCCAGTGTAACCAATCCAAATTCATTTACGACTGCAACAGAAGGATTGGAAGATGAAAAAGTGAAATACGAAGTTGTCAAACCAACTTTTTGATCGACACCTGTCGGCAAATTAAATGAAGCAGAAAAATCTGATATTTGGTATTGTTCTCCGGTTTCAGCATTGTTTTTAACCGAATCTTTCCCGTTTAAAATTTCAAAACTTGCATGTGCGATTGTTCCCAATGTTTCAAATTTAACTTCATCGATCCAGAATGTATAACCTTTTCCATTTTGCGGCGCTGCTGCGTAAAAAAACATACCCCTTTCCTGCCTGAGAAATGACGGGTCGGGAATGGGAATGTAAAATTCCATCCAGTTGGAGTTAAGAGCTACACCCGTAAGTGTAACCTTGTGTTTTGATTCTCCCATATCATTACCAAATCCCATTTCGATAATTGTTGTTGGTTCAGAGGCTTTTGCCCAAAATGTAAGCACGTTATAGCCAGACAGATCACGACCCGGATTTGTTCCAAAAACTCCGCCTGCATAAGATCCATTAGGGTCGCCTGCATTGGGAACCTCAAATTTCATTGAAGATGTTCCTTTGTATTTAACGCTGTTATCTACACTGAAGGCTGTTACTTTTGAGGTCCCATATGCTGCGTAATACAATCCGGAACTGAATCCATCGATGAAAACATCAGCTGTTGTCGGATATGTAGCAAATTCCAGGTTGTCAACTTTTCTTTCACAGCTAACTGCTATTATGAGAATTGTTACCAGGGCAGCCATTGAAAATATGTACTTTTTGTTTTTCATTTGTGTCAGTTTTTTAGTTTATAAACCAAGACTAAAGCGAACATATGTTCTGATTTCCCATTCTTCACCATTTCCATATCCGACGGCAGTAGGATCAGCTACCCATTCGCCTGCGTTGTTCAACGTTCTTGTAGGGCAGTAACGTGGTGAATACTGATCCAGGGAACGCCAGGTACAACTAATACCCACCCTTGTTTCCGGCAGTATAAACCATTTGCGCTTTGCTACAGAGTAGGACAGATCAGCCATTAACTGCAGTGGATAGGTTAAATTGAAATCCCGATGATAATCGTAAGGTCCCCAGTCATTCACTTTGACGGCTGAAATGAGTTTGACTTTTTTATAAATGAATCTTAAGTCACCCCCCAACCGTTCAATTATTCTGGCGTCGCTTCCATTTGCCTGGGCATTACCCCCATAAAGATTAACTATAAATCCAAGGTTGGGATTTACTTTTGAGATAATCCGCGAACTGACTTCCCATAAATCATGTGCGGGAGGTGCACCGGGGAATGCGAAAATGGTACGTCCGTTTGCCATGATACCGATCGCAGCATCCTGGGTTGTGGGCAGATGACGATAAATAAAATCTGCACTTATTGCAAATGGGGCATCTTCAATCTCATCACTGTCCCATGCCCATAACCAGGTGGCTGGAGTGGGATCATACGAAATTAACAGCTCACCCGCCGTTGTTTGTCTGTTTTGCCTGACAGAAAACGGATCTTCAAGTATATTTCTTGGCCTTCCGGGAGCAGGAACAGTATTTGATATTGGCCCGACAATAGGTTTTTGCCATAAGAAATTTGGAGCTATCTGAAAATCTCCTATTGTATATGTGAAGCCGGTTAAAAAATTATATTGGTTTCCACTTCCGCTGTCTTTGAGACGCCACCCGGTAAAAGTCCTTGTATAATCTGCTCCGCCATAGGCAACCAATCCCATCACGGCTCCTTGCGCATACCAGTTGATTGGCCCGGCCGACAAGGTTATTTTTGCCTTTCCCCCCCAGGTGTCTTTTAATGTTATTTTGTCCTGGTATACGTTGTAATTCCCTTCAGTGCCATCAACAATCTGAAAAGTTTCACCAATTCTTGGCTGCCCCGACCATAAAGCACCAAGATCGAGACCAATCACTCCTAACTTTGTTTTTACGTCAAGCGATGCCCTGCGTGTTCGCGGGGTGGGGATGGCATAGGAGCTTTGCGCCGAAGTATTCTGGGCTATGTCGTCATGGTAAATTCCGCTTATGTCAAAGATGCTTAATTTCCGGCTATATTTCACCAGTACTGCAGGATTACCACCCCACCAAAGCTGAGGGCCAAAAGCGACTTTTAATCCTTCTATTGATTTTTTACCCTCGAATTCAAAACCAAAGGGTGCATCACCATTGTAGATATCTATGTTAGGTCCATAATTTGCTTCCGGGTACAATCCGAAAAAATCCCCTTCATATCCCCAGTGATAATGGCCTGTACGATAAAAACCTTTAAGATTAAACCACTTGTCATACCAGGTAAAATCGAAGTTGTATAATTGTACCCGATTAAGTGACCTTATCGCCAGTGTACCCTGGCTGGTTTGTACCTCCTGCGTACGGCCACGGGTTTCATAAAATATTTCATCTATTGGGTTATCTGCTACATTTCCAAGAATATTGAATGACACATTTGCTTTCACATTTTCGGTGGGTTTCACTTCAACACCTACGTAAAAGGACTCCATATGGTCGAAACCAAGATAACTCGGATAGGTTGGAGTTACAATGCCGGGATTATTCTCCTTTGGTGTGGTGATCATTTTGCCACCTGTACTGTATGTGGTAATTTCCGCCCTTACACCACTAATGCGTATTTTCCGGGCTATTTCGCTAATCGACAGGGCCTTATCACCCCTGGCTTTTAATACTTCATTTGTTAACTGAATCTTTGAAAAAAAGGTATTAATAGAATCGGCAGTTAAGCCAGGAGCATACGGATTTTGTTTATGCGCCTGTTGCAATGCATAATAGGCAGCACGTGGATATAACAGGTAATGCCCCCTGGCATCTGTTTGACCCTTTGCACATATACCAAACCACTCCTCATTCATGTTATTCTCTCCCGCCTTATAATCGTTGAGATAACCGCCGTTAGACCATGAGGCGTTATTGTCGTGAATGTCCAGGTTTTCATTCTGTTTATATTTCCACCAACCGTCGCTGAACATAAAAGTAAATCCTCCGATACAATTTCCGGCTTTTCCCAAACCTGCAGCATTTTGATATATTTCTTTCCAGTTGTTTGTTAAATAATATGCCTGAGATTGCTGATCTTCTTCAGAGTTAATGGTATTAAACGCATCAGAGCCAAACTCGGTGAACATGATTGGTTTATTCAATACCTCTTTTGTTTTTTGAAATGCGTCGCCGAACGAAACTCCCCGATACATATTAACTCCGAGAATATCAACATCCTTACATTCTTTGGCAATAATATCAAGGAAAAGCAAATCTCCATTGCATATGGCTACCGGATGAGAATTATCAATGGTTTTCATAGATAACGCTGCCTCGTTAAAAAGGTTATACAATGCTATTGCCCCGGCAGTTGACTTTCTTTTCTCTATGGGAATATCTTCTGTTTCAGCTCCTTGCCAGAAAAGTCCGTAATTATTCTCATTGCCTAATAAATATAAAAGTAAGCCCGGAGTATTTTGGTACTCCTGAACAATTTTATTAAC
The DNA here is from genome assembly GCA_049317265.1 of Bacteroidales bacterium. GTDB lineage: Bacteria > Bacteroidota > Bacteroidia > Bacteroidales > FEN-979 > CAIVAT01. The sequence goes on along the minus strand of JBMOIP010000037.1, from coordinate 20,117 downwards.
CTCGCTCAAGAGCAAATCATGGACGCGTTGATCAGAATACTCTGTATTCACCTCCCATTTGCCATTTATAGTTAAACCATACCTTCCGAATGAATGATTTATCATTGTATAAATACCATATTTCTCATAAATGTATTTAATCCACTTTGGCTGAATACCTGCATATATACGAATGGCATTTACTCCCATGTTTTTAAGCAAGGGCATTTCTGTGTCGAGCGCAGTTTTAATGAACTCATCCGGTTGTTTCCATAAACTATATGTATAATTGGTTCCTACCGGGAAGTAGTCCCAATTCATGCCATTGATCATTAATTTTTGCCCATTGACCAAAAGCCTGGCTCCTTCATTGTTATTAACAACGGACACTTTGTCTGCCTGCGCAAAAATGGAGGTTGCTGCAAACAAGAAAAGAGCCAATGGCAGTAAAACTTTTTTCATATTCATATTAATTTAAAGGTTAATAGATACCGTATCTTATCATTTGAAGCTGCATTCATTTGGTAACTGCTTGATTTAAAGTATAGTTATGGCGCTTATAATTCGCCTCTGCGTTCAACGAGCATGGTCCGGATTTCATTTGCTTTTTTCTCAGTGATGTCATAATTCCACATGACCAAAATTGCCAGCAACCCCGTTATTGAAGGAATAAGAATATCTGCTATTCTGAGTTTTGTAATGGTTTCAACAGTCTGGACCTTTATATTTTGATCAAATCCAACTAAATCCAGTACTATTCCGCTGGTAAGTAAAGCAATTGCAGTTCCCAATTTTACCATCCACCAATAAACGGCACCAAATGTCCCTTCTTTTCTTGGCATTCCGTTATTTAATTCATCCAGATCGCACACATCGGCGGTCATTGACATCATTAATGTAAATAATCCACCTATTCCGAAGGAAATCAGAGGGAGAGGCAAAAACATCAACCAGGGATTACCAGGATGAAATGCCCACCATTTTAGTGAATATCCCACAATGGATATTACGGTAGCAATAATAAACGCATTTTTCTTGCCTGCTTTTGTTGAAATATAGGTTATGACAGGAATTACCAAAAAAGCTGTTGCAACAGCACTCAAGGTGCCAAACCAAGCGGGCCACTGGCCGGCTGCATTTGTATCGCCTGAAAACAAATAAAAAATAATGATAAAAAAAGCAAACTGGGCAATAATCTGGAAGCCGTTAAAAATTAAAAATGTAGCTCCACACAATCTCAAGAATGATTTATTTGTAATAATCTGCTTCATGCTTTTAAAAAGAGCTTTCATATTATTAGCAAACTCTTTTGCAGATAGTTTGGCCCTGTTTGTTAAATGTACCTGGTCAATTTCTTTGCAAAATAATGCCGGCATAACACCTAATATCAAACAGATGGCTCCGACCCAAATAGACAAATTACGAGCCCCTTCCGGAGCGCTTGGATAGACGTTTTCATTGTAAATAATAAACCAGAACCAGGGAGCAATCATCCATGCAAATTGCCCCATGAATTGAGAAATGGCCATTAAACGTGTTCTTTCGTTATAATCCGGCGTCATTTCGTATCCCAAACCGATAAGAGGTGCAGCAAAAATGGTATAACCAACGTAAAAAAAGAAAGACATAATCAGGAAGTAGATAAAATTATAGGTTTGACCATTTTCAGGATATAACTGCCACATTACCATAAATACTATTCCTGTTATAATAGCCCCAATAAAGATGTAGGGCTTCCGCCTGCCCCACCTGGATACAGTGTTGTCCGAAATAAATCCCATAACCGGGTCCATTACAGCATCAATAAGCCGCGGGATGGCTGCCAGTAATCCCGCCAGCACAGGATTCATTTTTAATGATAATACCAGAACGATCATAAAAACCCCTAATGCTGCGGGAAACAGTTGATTTGTCAGGTGCCCTGAACCAAAGGCGATTTTTTGCCTCAGAGGTACCACATCTTTCGGAGTCGTTTTGTGATGGTTCATAGCGTTGATTTGTAAAGATTCGTATTGTTATGAATTTGGCAGTCGTTGAATATGAATTTACTTTCAGATACTTTATCCCGGCTGTATTTACTGAAATACTTTCTTAGGTTTCCGGTCCGCTGTAAACAGACCCCAGTGTTTTTCAGGTTCAAGGGCTTCGGGTGATCCTTTCCAGGGCTCATCGAATGCTTCGAAAAAGAAAGTCATAATCCCTTCTTCTTCGCTCCATTTTACAAGGTCATGGTAATAGATGGCCTGAAATTCCTGGCTCACATTGTCTGGATTTATCCCTTGCCCGTTTGAATTTGTAGCCCAGCCGGCCTCCGTAATTATAACAGGCTGCCCGGGATACTTGTCTGCAATAACCTGGTAGTTCTGCTTCGTGCATTCCATTGCCTCTTGAATATGCCTATATTCCCAAACCGGATATGAATGAATGGAAATAAAATCGACCTCTTCAGCCAGGTGTTTCAATTTGTCGTACCATGGCAGATAATTTTCGCAGAAAGTAACAGGTTGCCTGGCTTCACTTTTTATCTTCCTCACATAACTGATTACTTTGTCAACAGATACAAAATGGTCGGTCCAGTCTACCGTAGCTTCATTACCGGCCGACAGGGCAAAAATTATTTCCGGATATTGGTTGGCAAGCCGAATCAGATTTTCGATCTGTATAAGATTGTCTTTCGTATTTTGTTCAAGTTCCTCTTCACTGAATATTGTGCCCCAGGGACAGCCAAAGTTATTTAACTCAGCTCCGATATAAGCGCCAAGCATTACTTTGAAATTCAGTTTCTCACTATCAATTACCTTTAAAACCAACTCGGCATGAAAACCGCTATCGTACAAACGGAGGTAGGACCATCTGTTTTCAAGGATCAGCAGGTCTTCCTTTATTTGCTCATAAGTAGGATAGATCCCGGACCAAGGACTTTGCCCGTCCCGGTACCCGGAATAGCAGATAGCTTTCCCGCATGCCAATCCCAATGTTTTAAACAGATTCATACGGTACCCGTTATTTTTGGTATTTTAAATTTCCATCTTTATCCCAAAGGCCCCAGTACGCTCCCACATCGCCTTCACCTCCAATTTTCCATGCTTCGTCGAAGGAGGAAAAATAGAACATCTCAATATTCATCTCTCTGCTCCATAGCTGGGCGTTGATAAAATAGCGGATTGCATTATTAAAAGTGGGTTCGGAATGTTCAAAAGATGTTCCCCGGTTTGGCCAGCCGGTTTCGGTAATGATCACTTTTTTGCCGTTTCCTGCTTTCAATGCACGATGATACATGTCCTTCATGTAGAGCAGGGAATAGTCAATATGACAACCTTCCCAGAAAGGATAGCAATTGGCAAAAATAATATCACAGGCTTCTGTAATGGCAGGCCGGTTGCAGAATTCATAGTATGCGTCGACATATCCAACGGGAATTCCGGGCAATTCATTCTTTACCTGTATGATGAATTTCAGCAGTTCTTCCTCGGTTAAATCCTCCCTGTATAAAACCTCATTACCTACTGCAACAATGTCAGCGTAGCCTTCTTTACCTATCCGTATTACATTGGCTATTTCTTCTTCATTAATGGTCTGGTTAACACCTAACCATGCGCCCACCATTGTTTTTAACCCATATTCCTTTGCAATGCGTGGAATCATTTCATTTCCATCCGTGCATGAAAAAATTCTGACCCAACTGGTATAGGGTCTGATGATTTCAATTTTTTTACGGATTTGTTCCTCTGTAATTAACGTTCCGGGCTCCTGGCCTTCAAGATAAGGACTGAAACAAATACCATGAATCCCTTTGTTAAGTACCTCGGTAAAGATGGATCGGAGATCTGTTTCTGTTTTATTCGTAAAGTCCTTGCCGGCCAATGAAAGTATGTAATCACTTCTAAACGACATATCGGTTCTCTTTTCTTGTAATGGTGTTAAAAATACATTTACCTGTCTGATTTCCTGAATGAAACGTCAATCTTCATCAGTTCACCTGAACGCTGGAATATTTTGGAACTCATTTCTTTTCCAATCGTATGACCCGGTATTAACATCTCTTTTTCTCCTGTAAAGGTAATTACCACTTTATCTTCAATCGAAGTGGTGTAAACAACAGGTACCTGGCAGAACGTAAATCCCAGTTGTCCTTGTTTCAGGACCATGCGCTTTTGCTCTCCCCTCACGTTGTAATATTCGAATATACCTTCCTGACTCAACAACTCATCCGGATTTAACAATGAGAACCGGAATACAATTTCCCCATCCTGAATCTGGATGCCTAATTCTCCCATGCGTGAAAGGTAGTCTTCCTTTACCTGTCCGGTCATACCAGGCTGCTGCGCACCTGCATTTGCAGGGGTATGTGAATAGGCGTCTGTTGGGAAAGCACCATACAATTCAGGCGATTTATTCAGCCCTATTCCAGCCTTGATTTCGAAATAGTGATCTTTAATTTTACCTATGACGACAGGATCAGCCAGGTCATTGACGCCCTTAAAATAACACTCCTGCACTGCAAGCAGCAATTTGGAAACCATGTGCCAGTATATGCTCCCCAATCCTTCATACCCATAAAAGGTACCGGACCGGCCGGTAAATGACTGGTGATCGAAAAGCGATTCGTAAAGTGTCAAAATCTTATCTTTTTCTTCTTCAGGAAGGCCGTCATATTTGGCAGGATCAAGAAGGTTTAAGGCTTTTTCCAAAACGGCTGCGTTACGAAATGCGCCATTAAAGTGGAAGTTACCCAGGTCATCTTTACTTAAAATTGACGTGTCAGAATCGATAATTAATTTGCTTAAGAGTTTTGATTCCTTCACTTTAATTCCGGGAATATTGTTTTTCTGGATGAAAAGAGGCAATTGCCTGTCGGGATAAAGCAGGTAGCTGTATTGATCCTGGCGAAACAAATTACTGCATTTCAGCGCATTAAGAACATCAAGACTTTCCGCGGCAGACAAATACCCGGAACTCAGAACAGCTACCTGTCCTTCGAGCATTTCGTATAAATGGCGGATTGAAATACCCTGATCCGAGAATGAAATCAGGTTATAGGCATGATATAGTCCATCCGAGCGTTTATTCACTCTAATTGACTGGTCAACATACCCCAATGCAAGTCGGATAAATTCAGATAAAACATTTCCCCGAACAACCATTTTGCGCCCTGAGAAAGACTTTTCATACAGGTTATTCCTGTAATCACTTCCGGCTTCCCCAAGCCTGTCTGCAAAATGACGCCTTTCGGAATCCGAAAACCCGGTTTCGATAAGTGCCGTATTTTCAGCGAAAAGTAAAAATGTCTTGTCGAACAAGGTTTTTACCTCTTCTGAAATGCTGATTTCTGTGGATGTGGATTTGTCAAACTGTTCAGACCATAGTTTCAGAAAACGCCTCAAATAAAAGAGTGTAACCATCGAAGCCCCGTTTCCCACCAGGGCATTGTTGGCATCGTTCCATTCAGGACGTTGCGTATTTAACCAGATTCCTGCTTCGGGTATAAAATTGCTTAGTTTGGCAAGCAGGGTGACAAGGATTTTTTCTGTAAGATTACTCCTGCATATTTTGTTATCCATGCTTCTCAGCAAAACACCGTCAGCCCCGGTTTCACGGGTCAGATCTTTGATTCTGCTATTTAAATCAAAATCAAAGATTATGGTATCCTTTGGGTTTTTTACAATTTCGCTGTATGGTTTTATACGATAAGGGATATTTGCATAAACAAACATTTCCTTTTTTAACAAGGCATCCAGGGTACCAGGGTGGAATTCATTTGATAACTCGAGGAGTTTCTGGAGATAAATAACCTGGTGATCGCCCCAGTAGCCGATATACGCCCATGGATCATGAGGATCGGGGCATTCCCAGTCGATGCCTTCCCGGGTAACCCTGTAAGGGTTGTAACCATCGGCTGTAGTAGCATTTAAAAATTTGCTTATCATCCCCTCCAAAAACTCCGGATAGGAGAGGCTGAGTGCTTCCCAGTTCTGGAAAATGTCGCGCCAGTTTCCCTGGTAATTTAATTTCACAGAGCCATCCGGGTTTTTTGTTTCAATCGAAAATTGGTTCCATGGACGGCTTGGATCGCCGTGCCGGCGACTGAAAGTGAGAGGCAGGTATTCGTAGCAGATCCTTACCAGGTCAAAATCTGAACTGATTTCGGAAAGTTTTATCAATTCAATAGAGCTGATTTTTTCCGGAAGATGATCGAGCCAGATTTTATATTTTGCTGATACAGCACTACTAATTTGCCCGACAAACAGGATAAAATCGATTTTATCGAGCGTGTAGTTGTTGTTAAATATCCCGCCCCTCATTACATTGAACAAGGTATTAGAGAAATGGCGGGCATAACTCAACACATCATTTCCCATCTGCAACCCATCCGCGCTGGCAACAATCTTCTTCAGGTTCGAAGTTCCTATTTCAATATCCGTATTGACCAGTTGTTGAACATTATCCCCGGTATTTAAGGCATTGTTGAGGTTGGCCACATCCCCGCTTCCCTGGTTAATTTCAGCCACTATCATCCATTCTTTCCCGGCCCCTTTCTCAAGCTTAAGGCTTACATTCACATAATAAGCACCTCGTGTTGCCCTTATATCGGTCTCAGTTTCGACTGCCTTTCCTCTTTTAAAGTTCTCAACCTGGTGGTTTGAAATGAGGACCTTTGTCTCGTGGTTCAGCCCGACTGACCAAACAGTGGTCGCTTTAAGCGATTCGCTTGGTTCGGCACGGTCAACAGGAATTGAGCTTAGGATATACAGGCCAAGTTTTGCTTTTTCAAGCAATTCACATTTTTTATATGCATCGAGCAATGAACTGAATGCATTCTGGAAATCGAAATCAACGCCATTAGGCAATATGTTCTTAATACCGTCGAGAACATCAACCTTAACTGTGCCGGAATTAAGATTTCTGATGACAGACTTTTTTACAAACCCGAATTTTTCACTGTTGTACCAGCCATACCGGAATTCAAAGCCCAAATCAGCATTGATCTCTTCAAAAATGATTTTATTGCCGTAAATACTCTTGTATAGATTTCGTTCGATGGTGTAAATTCTCTCTGACTCGGGAGAGAAGGGTTCCCATAAGTAGCTTTTCTCATCCTTATCAATGATCAGGTACGTTATACTTCCTGTAATACCTCTGTTATCGTGAATTTTATCAACAGTATAATAGGGAAACAATGCGTTATTACGGTCTTTCCTTCCTGCTGAAAGCGAGCCGTTGCTCGAAATAAACATCCAGTGATCAGAATCACTTACAATGGACATAAAGAAATCGGGCATCTGGTTGCAGTTGCTGATTTTGAAAAATTTTTCATTTTCAATTTCCACAAATTGGCCTTCAACCTTTGCGTTGTTGCACTTGATCCGGGCGTTTCCTAAAAATATTGACTTTTCAATCATGCTGTTGTGTATAGTAGAATCATAAATTTCATCCATTTACGATTAACTTTTTATCTGCAGGTAATCGTGTCCCAAATCAGGGACGAAACTAGTATTGAAACCTGTCAGATTCCGGAATGGTTGGTCATCAATCAAAATCGTACCGCATTTTATCAGGCAAAAAGTACGGTGAATAAATCCTCAATTCAGGACTCTGAGAATATCGGGAAACAAACCAACCTGTTCATCCCTTCCCATATCTCAAAGAAGGGATGAACAAATTGATTTTTTGGCTTTTAACTGCCATGTTGAAAATTATTTTTTCATAAATACGGAAGTAAAAGTGTTGCCGTTTGCATCTGTCATCTTAATATTATAAACACCTGTTTTAAGGTCGCTTACATTGACACTTTGTAAAGTATTTCCATATTCTTTTACCAAGGCACCTAGAGCATTGTAGATAGCAACTTTGTTTACAGTCTTGTTTGATCTGATGTACAAAGTATTCCCGGCAGGGTTGGGATAAACCGTCACATTGTTATTTGATTCATTCAGGTTATTTACACCGGTATAAACTCCAAAATACATATCGTCCCAATAGTAGGTTTTCTCACCGGCCTGCGCACCCGTAGTTCCGAAATTGAAAAAGATGGATGCTTTGTTATATGATTTGGTAAGGTTTAATGCAGCGGTTCCAGGGGCCTGATTGCTAAAGTCAAAAACCAAAATCTGCCATGCCGAGGCTATGGTGGTGTTTGCTTCGGTTTCCACACTGATGGTTGGATCGTTTGCAGCTTCAACTTTAAGACGGATAGGCGTACCGGAGGTTGGTGACCAAACCCGTACACTCATTTTTGTCGATGTTGCTGTAAATGGAACAGGATTGGCAAAACCAACGGTTCCACCAACAGTGGTTCCTGCCCACAGTTCAGCGGTGGCAGTTTTGATGGTTTTAGCTACGTGATTAACCGGGTTGGCTGGATCAATGGTGATTTCTGAAGCATTACCCCCAAAATCGGTCAACCCGTAATTCAGGGTTGCATCTTCAAAAGTAACCGGCAGGTTGACGGGTGGTGTTGGTGCACCAATGTAAAATTCCATATCATCCCAGTAGTATGTTTTCTCTCCGGCGATCGCCCCTGTTGTCCCGAAATTGAAAAAGATGGATGCTTTATTGTAGGAATTGGCAAAGTTAAGCGGTGCAGTTCCTGCAGCCTGGTTACTGAAGTTGAAAACCAGGGTGTCCCATCCTGCAGCCACTGTAGTGACGGCTTCAGTTTCAACACTGATGGTTGGATCGTTTGCAGCTTCAACTTTAAGTCTAATTGGAGTTCCGGCAGTTGGTGACCATACCCGCACTCTCATGAGTGTCGATCCTGGAGCAAATGGAACCGGCGTGGCAAAGCCAACTGTTCCGCCAACGGTGGTTCCTGCCCACAGTTCAGCCGTAGCCGTTTTAATGGATTTTGCTACGTGATTGGCCGGGTTAGTTGGATCAACGATGATTTCAGAAGCGTTGCCGCCGAAATCCGTCAAAGCATAATAATTTGGTGTTGTGTTTTCAAAATTGACAGGCAGGTTTAAGGCTTGCCCAAAACAAAACGCCGAAATAAACATGCTAAGAGATACAATTAGTAATTGCTTTTTCATAATTTTTGGTTTGTTATAGGGTTATGAATTGATTTGACAAAGCAAACATAGCTTAGTATTCAGGCGATTAAAAATATAAAGGTGCATCAAAAATGCAACAACTACCTGGGGGCTATTACATCAATATTACATCAACGATGCCATATAATAATGAATGTCAGTGAATTATGATAAATTCGGAAGGTAATGCCTTCCCATAAGTGCAAAGATTACATCTTATTTACCATTTAAAGAGAGGACGCCGGAATAATCCGGTTGTTAAAATTTAGATCCCGGCAGAACGGGTTGGATAAATAATCCGGGAAGGATCGTTAAAATAAGTTCTTACAGGTTTATCATGAATTCTGCAAGGTTGGCTTCGCGGTCCAGCCTGAGTTTTTTTCGTACCCGGTAACGGCTGATTTCAACGCCACGGGCACTGATATTCATGAGTGTCGCGATTTCCTTACTGGAGATATTCATCCTGAGATAGGCGCACAAACTGAGCTCTCGTGGGGTAAGATCAGGATAGTGTGTTTTCAGTTTTTTAAAAAGTTCCTCATGCACCTGTTCCACATGCAAATTGAACACCAGCCATTGCTTTTCATTGTCAATTTCTTTTCCAATCCTTTTAATGGTGGCATTAAGATCATTTTTTAAATGTTCATCTGGGAGTACATTCTTTATCCTGTTAAGCTCATTTTTCAATTTATGAAGTATTTCATTCTTTTGAATAATCAGCATGGAAGAGTTGGCGAGCTCCTTTTCCTTATGAATCATTTCAAGGTTCAGTTTTTCGTTTCTAAGACTGACAACTTCCTTTTCGGTTATGAGGGCTTCCTCTTTTAATTTCTGCTCCCGTTGCCTGTAAAGGCCTTTTTGTGTCTCTTTTTCTTTAAGGCGGGATTTTTCAATGCTTTTCAGGAAGAACCTATACCCAAGGTACAGAAGGGAAAGGAGAATAAAAAAATAAACGATCAATGCATAAACAGTTCGGTACCATGGGGGTAGAATTATAAACTTATAACTAAGTACGGGTGTTGTTTTTCCTTGGGCGGTCAATGCCTTTAATTGAAAGCTATATTCTCCGACCGGAAGGTTGGTGTATTCCTTAGAGTTCCTTGGTGACCAGGCCGACCACTCTTCAGTAAAACCATCCAGCCGAAACTGAAAGGAGACTCCTTGTTCGGAAAATTGGCTTGCTGCAAAGGCCATGGTAATGGTGTTGTTGTTATACTGGAATCTGGGTATAACCCCTTGCCGGGGAGAAGTACTGCTATAACGAAATGTCCCTTCTGATGTGTCGCCCGACTGTAATTTGCTGATATAGAGCGAGGGAAGAAACCCAAACTGTTTAAATTGCCCTGATGCATAATGCGCAAAGCCCCCTTCAAGACCTATGATAATGCTACTGGGGGCCAGAGCATTAATATGTCCAAACGCAGGGATGACCATTCCCGAAAGCTCAACAAACGGTGCCGTAATATTTGAATAGGTTCCATCTTCCTGAAAACGCAAAACACCTGGCTGCTGGTTATTATAATACCATATATTGTTACTGCTGTCCTGTGCTAAATACTCAATATGTTTTAAACCCGGGAAAAGCTGGTTAAATTGTGCATCAGGCTCAAACATATCTACCGTTTCATTGTATCTGAATATACCGTCACACGTTCCCACCGTTATTCCGGATTTCAGTTTAAAGAGTGTATTGCTATGATCGGAGGGCAATCCATTTTTGCTGGTATAAACCCGGATCTCCTTTGCCCTCCGGAAGGCAGTATCCGTCTTTACCCGAAACAAACCCTTATACCCATGGCTAATCCAGATATATCCCTTGGTCCCCTGTTCAAGATAATGTGAAGACTGGTCATAACCGGATAAATTATTCCTGAACGCCCATAACGGACCTTTTCTTTCCAGGACTGTTAACCCGGCAAATGTGCCAACCAGCAGAAGGTTTTTTTCTCCGTCAATTTTAATTATGTTCCATCCACCAGGAACATCCAATACCTTGACCGCTGTTTTATTCAGAATCTGGAAAACACCTGAATTGTGTCCACACAGAAGCGTGTTGTCGATAATTGTCAGGCACCAGACCTGCCCCTCGGTACCTTCAATCAAATGGAAATCTTCCTTTTTCTTAAGCGGACTGATAAAATCTTTCCAATTAATATAAAAAAGTCCCTGGTTGGTTCCCAGGTAGAGGTTATCCCCAAATAAGGCGGAGGCATATCCGGAACCTAAATTAAAATAGTTTTGAAAAAAAGTGATGGGCGAATTAATATGCACTACGGATATTCCATTATCCAGCCCCAACCATATATTGCCTTCCTGGTCATTTCCTACACTCAGAACCGTATTGTTTGAAAGTCCACGTTCCTTGTTTAATTCAAACAAAACCTGTCCGGAAGTATCCGAGACGATCAGCCCGTTCTGAATGGTTCCGAACGCAAAGTTTTTTTTATTGGTGATTGCACCAGAAAAAATCTGGTACTTTTTTAACATTTCATTGACCGGTTTATTCCACGGAATAAATTTTATCCCATCATACCGGAACAATCCGTTTTTTGCTGTACCGACGATTACCTGGTCATCGCTCAATGGCAGTACCGTCCATATCGGGCTGCCTGCAAAAATAGAACCACCAGGAATACTGCGCACTTTGCCGTCCCGATATTGCATCAGTCCATAGGCCTCGTCACAAACCCATAAAATTCCATTCACATAGTAGGAAAAATGGAATTTGGACCGTGGATAAACGATATCTATTTTTCCATGGTTATAAATAAAAATTGCTTTAAACGATTGAAATACAATACCATAACTGGTTTTGTGTACCCGCCAGATTTCGTCAAAATCAGAGATCCTGTTTTTAAGCAACGGCAAGAGGGAGTGGTAATTAAGGATTCCATTCGTATCCTCCTCATAATAACCAAATTTATTGAATGCCCCAACATAGATACGCTTTTCATCAGCACAAAGCGAGCGGATTACCAATTCAAGATCTTTGTATAGTGTCCAATGGGCCCCGTCATACTCTATCAGGCCATTGTTATTTCCAAAATACATCATGCCATTGGAAGACTGGGCAACAGCCCAATTTTGGGTACCCCCTTTGTATTCTGAACGGGTAAAGTTCTGAATTCCTGGCAGCCCAAAATTTTGTGCGTGCAATGAACCTGTCAAGGTAATCCAGATTAACACTCCGAACAATCTATGTGTCACAGATCCCATTCTGTTTTTAGATTTTAGACAAATGCCTCACATTATCATTAGTTGCATCCTATTCGCAATTCAACGAATTTCAACATGTGCATTTCCGGGTATGGATTTTACCGGAAATAAATCTGGTTCATGTTACTTAATAACTCATTAACTTGTAAATATACACGAAAACCTTTTTGCAAACACAATGACACATATAAATCCTACCCTTTACGCAGCCTGTTATCTTTTGCCAGGAACAAAAATAGCCTATGATTCCATTGAAAAGTTATAAATATGAAATGTTTATGCTTACAGACAATCTCTGCAGATATCGATGGCTGTTAAAAGGAGGTAGCCAAGACCACCCTGGCACAGAATTCGGCCCCGGCGGAGAGGGTTTCATGCGCATGAACATTGCGTGCCCGCGCTCAACGCTGACGAACGCGCTCGGGCGACTGGAGAGGATACTTTCCGGAATTGCCTGAAAAACTGTAAGTACAACAACAATCTTCGGACGACAGAGCTATTCCGGAATGTTATACATCTTACAGATCTCCCTGTACGACATACTTTTCAGCTCCTGCATACTCTTATATCCAACTGCTCCCGATTTTAGTGCAATGGTGGTTCCCGGTATGGCGATAAACCGGAATTTATTGCCCGTAGTAAGCGGCGCAGCAAACATATCGGAGGTGAATTCAATGCTTCCGTAGTCGTGCACCAGGAAACTCCAGTTAGCGCCTACAGCATAGGCGGGCAGCGGGCGAACAGAGGTGCCTTCGTATATATCATCGGCAAGCCAGGCATAGGCGAGTACGACGCCATTCTCCACAATGTCGGCGTTAAGATCGGGGGCGCTGGCCGCAAAATACCAGTCACCCGAAATGCCAGACCATACTGTGGGAGAGAACCATTCAGAATAATAGACCGGGGCATCTTGCCCTGCAGGTCCCTGGGGGCCTTGCGGACCCTCCTTGTTGCATCCTGAAAATAAGAGAGCCGAGATGGCTGCGAATAGGAACAGTGTCCTTGATACTGTGTTCATGATATCTGTTTTTATGATTAAGCAAAGGTACGGTGAGGAGTTATTCCCCTTTTTTTGCAAAAATAAGACAGTTGATTCCGGAAAATGTTACATAATTATTTTTTTTACATTTACATACTGATTTCCTTCCTAAACCGCTCGAAAATGCTCTACAACTCGCTCCATGTTACCGAGACCATCCTTGCCTTTGCCCTGATCGTTCTGCTTGTTGTTTTACTGAAAAAGAAGAACATCGTCTCCTCCGGCGACATCAAATCCTACACGAGACTGATGACTACGGCGATCATGCCGGCTGTTATTTTTCTGCAACTTTCGACAAACCCGGTCAACAGCCGCCAGTTTATCCTGGTGCTGATCATGTTCCTGGCGGGCCTTGCGAGCATGGTTGTTACCTGGATCATCGGTAAGTTCATGCGGCTGAAGAGAGAAACACTGGGAATGCTCATCATTTCATCCACCTTCGGCTCCTCCTCGCTGATCGGATACCCGTTGATCCAGTTTGCCTTTCCCGGCAATGTGGTTGCAATGTCGGATGCGATCCTGATCAGCGAACTCGGGGTGGGAGTTCCCATCTTTACGTTGTGCCCGCTGGTAGCCTCCTATTATGGGTCGGGTAACTCCGGTATGTTCTCGATGTGGAAGACGATCGTTGACTACCTGAAGTCGCCGCTGTTCATTTCAGTCGTTGCGGGAATCCTGTTTTCGCAATTCCAGGGGATTGTGAACAACCCTTTCCTGGCACCCATGTGGCAGGCGCTGCGAATGATCGAGGGAACCCTTACTGTGCTTGCATGCCTTATCCTCGGGCTCCAGTTGAAATTTGGTTCCGCAAAAAAGATCATGCCCCTTTTTATTGTATCCTCCATTATCCAGATAGGCGTTCAGCCATTCTTTACCAGTTTTGGCGCCGACCTGGTTCATGCGCCGCTGCTCGACAAACAGGTGCTGATCCTGATCGCAGCCATGCCATCGGCCGTGCTGGGCACTGTATTTGCCACCCAATATGAGTGCGATGGGGAGGCGGCTTCTGAAATGGTCTTCCTCAACATCATGGTGAGCCTTATCGGGATCCCGCTGGTATACTATTTCATGTTCCGTTAAACTGGCAGCAAGACATCAGTTGAGTTTCGCCTGGTTGATTTTTCCCGGTTGAATTTGTTAACTTTGTAGGGTAAATGTATGATAATTCCTCCTATGATGAAACAAATTCTTGTCCCTGTTGATTTTGAGCCCCAGTCGCAAATAGCACTGGAGCAATCCTACAACCTGGCCCGTCTCCTTCCGGCAGAGATCGTACTGCTCTATGTATATGATCCACCGGCGGGCCTGAGATCCCTGTTCGGCGCCTCGTACGATGAAGAGATCATGAAAAAACTGGAAGAGAGGCTTTCCGCTCTCTCCGCCAGGATACAGGCTGAAACCGGTTTGAAGGTGTCGACCATCCTGGAAACCGGGCAGGTCTATTCAAAAATCCTCGAAACGGCCGACAAGATCCAGGCGCAGTTCATCATCATGGGGACACACAGTCAGCCCGAACTTCCAGGGAGTACTGTCGGAGTGCTGGGGGCTAACAGTTCAAGGGTATTGCGGTCAACCAAAGGTCCGGTCATCACCATCAATGCCCGGCATCACTTCGATGGTTGCAGGAACATCCTGCTCCCGCTTGATCTGACCACCGAAAGCAGGCAAAAGGTTACCTGGGGCATCAAGATTGCCAAAATTTACGGTGCGGGAATTAAGGTCGTATCGGGGATCTGGAGCAAAAATGACCCGGCTGTCCACAGCAAACTAAAATTTCTGGCCGGGCAGGTAAAACAATTTATCGAGAAGGAGGGGATTCTCTGTACGGCGGAGATCGTAGAAGGCGTGGAAAATGAGAAGGCGCTCATTCCAACCGTTTTGAACTATGCGGAACAGCAGGGAGATATCGACCTTATCATGATCATGACCCAGCAGGAATCAGGCGTGATTGAGTTTTTCGTGGGGTCACGCGCCCAGGAGTTCGTTCGCCTCTCACCGATCCCTGTCATGTCGATTGCACCGAAAGAGCTGGGTTTCGTCTCGATTTTCAGTTGAGACTGGCCTTTCAAATTATTCCAATAATAAAATTCAACTGTATGAAACAGACAATACTTTGTGTTTTAATTGCTTGGGTGTCTCTGGTCGCAAAAGGACAAGCTGATAACCCCGACTGTAAAGGAGCCGAACCTGCTTATCTTGACCGGATGAAGGGATTTTACCTGAAAAGTTGCAATTCAAGTGAATATAAAGAGCACGAATTTTTCTACCGGGGAAACGACGGCAAGAGTGTCAGGTTAAAAAAAGCCGGCGAATTCCGTCGCTTGCTTTATGAAAAGGATAAAAATGATTTGCGCAAAGTAAGTGGTGACCAGATCCGTTTAAATTATGCAAATGCGGTGCAGAAAATTAAAGGAGAAGGTCTCTCTGTGAACAATACCTTTTTCAGGTTTCCGGCCGGGGGGAATGAGGTTTATATGGCAGTAGAAAATGCGGTCGACAGCGACGACAGGGGATACGACATATACATTGTAGAGGTGAAATCCATGAAGCAGGAGATCGAATTTTCACTTCAGGAGGGGATTGATAAGGACGGGAAGGTTGCCTTATATGGTATTCTCTTTGATTTGGGAAAGTCAGACATTAAAGCTGAATCGACCCAGACCCTTACAAGTATAACGGCTTACCTGAATGCAAATCCAACGGTTAAAATCTATATAGTCGGGCATACCGATAACACAGGAGCCTTTGCAAACAACATGGTTCTGTCAAAAGCCCGGGCTGAAAGTATTAAAGCCTATCTTGTCGCGACTGGGAAAATCTCAGCCGACCGGCTGGTATCTGAGGGGGTTGCCTCGTTGTGCCCGGTAAGCACCAACGCTACCGATGAAGGAAGAAAGCTTAACCGCCGTGTGGAGATCGTAAAGCAATAAGGGGAAAATAATCCATAGGATACGTAGATTGACCAGGATGATTTCACCCGACAAACTACCCATGATGGCCAGGGCAGCCAAACAGGAGCATACGGCCCTGGTGAAGCGGCTATCTGCCTCCGACAGCCGGAAACTCGACGAGCGTGTACATGCCCTTCATGAAGCGGTGTTTGATAAAATCAACTGCCTTGACTGTGCCAACTGCTGCCGTACCCTGGGTCCCAGGATCACAGATGTTGACGTACGGCGGATAGCGACCTCCATGCGATTAAAGCCTTCAGTGTTTGTAGAGCGTTACCTGGTGGTGGATGAAGAGGGTGATTACATCTTCAGGTCAATGCCCTGCCCTTTCCTGGGCAGCGATAACTACTGCTCCATTTACGATGTCAGGCCGAAAGCGTGCCGCGAGTATCCCCATACCGACAGGCGGCGGGTTTACCAGGTGATGTCGTTAACGCTGAAAAACAGTGCAATTTGTCCTGCCGTCTTCGAAATCCTTGAACGGTTGAGAAAAGGAAAATAACTGGTTTTAATACCGGATGGTCATATGTTCGGTTTTACAAATTGATAAAAGTATGCTCAACCATTTTCTAAAGGTTACCGATTGGGAAGGTAGTTCCGGTGGCAACTAAGTCTTAGAATATGAATATGAAATATTTGATGATACTGTCATTGTTTTTTTCACAGGCATGCACCATGTTGGGTCAGCCTTCGAAAGTAACGCGCATCAGTTCATATTCAATAAAAATGAAACTGGATACTTCTTTGAAAAGAATAACAATAAGAAATCAAATTGATCTTGAAAAACCTGACACTAGTGTCCGTACAAAATTATTCCTGTCTTCAGGTATTTTTATTGATTCAGCAATTGTGAATTGCGAAAAACTCAAAATTTCCCGTAATGGAGATACCTTGTGTTTGCAAATTGGCGTTTTAAAAAGGGTTAGGCTGACATTATGGTATTCCATCTCCGTTGATTCTTTCTTGTACGGTAAAGCCATTGTTTTAACAAGAGGAATGAAATGGTGCCCCTATCTGCATGATAACATTTCAGTATTAAATTCAGAGGTTACTGTACCTTCCGGGTACAAAGTCTTTTCTTCCGGCACATTGGATGTCCAACAAACAAACGGAAATAATATCACCTATAAATATTCCAACCGTTTCAATTCAGGCTTGCCATTTATCATCGCTCCGAAAGGTTATTATTCCGAAACAGTTAAGTATCAGAATGGTTTTGCAATAAAGTATTGTTTCCTGAACAATGATACAACGCTGCAACACGCTATTATCAACGAAAGTCTCTCTGCATTGGATTTTTGCTCAGGCTACATTGGTCATTACAAACGAAAGCAGTTGACCTATGTTGAGGTTCCGGATTTTGGTTCAGCGCAAAGCCTTGAGTCGTTTATTTTAATGAGCAGTGAGTTTATAAAGTACTTTGGTCTTTCTCAAAGCATGAGGTTCTGGGTCGCTCATGAAACCATTCATCAATGGATTGGCGTTGGATATTTCAATTCAATTTACACATCCCCCAGGTACGGGAACCTGATTGAAGAATCTCTTACTGAATACATGCGGTACGTCTATGTTGAAAAAACCTTTGGACAGGATAGCCTGGCCGGCCAGGTTAAATACGTTATAAATATTTATAATACAGAGATTAAGGGAACAGATCAGGATGTAATGTGTTCAGATACATTACCCAGCCGGGTGATCTATTGCAATGCCCCATTAATTTTTCATGTAGTCAGAAAGGATATAGGAGATGTTAAATGGCAGACCTTTATCAGAAAACTCTATTCCGGCAACTATGGCAGGGGCATAGGGTATGATGATTTTAAACGTACCCTTGAGCACTACGCCAATAACTCAGTTATTGAACAGATGGAAAAGCATATCAATTCGAGAGGTATCCCTGGTGAAATTGTGAACTATAACGGCAATATGGCAACAGATTAGTTCAAAACAACCTTCCTGATAAAAACTTCATGACCAGTAAGCAATTTCAGAATATATATTCCCCCCGGTTTTCCTGTTAAATCAACCCCCATCTTGTTTTCGAATGGTTCTTTCAGGATGACCTTCCCTTCAGGATCTCTTATTTCAACCATTGCCGGTTTCTCCACCAATGCCTCCAGGAAGATATTCAAGTACCCGGTTGTCGGGTTAGGGAAGATCCTTACACCGTTATTCTGCATGTTTGTCTGTTCAATGAAAACGGGATTCTTCACCATGATTTTAAAAGTAGTTGAAGCGGGTGCTCCGGCTGTATCGGTAGCTGTTACCTTAATGTTCAGCGTTTCAATGGCTGAAGGGGTGCCTGCAAATGTTCCTGAGATTGTATCAAAAGTTAACCATGCGGGTAAAGGGCTTCCACTCGTGAGTTTTGCATGATAGGTCAGGTTTCCGGTACCGTCATCATCGAAAAAGGTGCTGTCGGGGATGGTGTAGGTGAACAACTCTCCTTTGATGGCCATCTGATTCGGGATCGTGTGTTTTACATAAGGGAAATAATTGGTGTATTTCAAACTGTCGATAAAACCTGTCGAAACCCAGTAGAGGTCGTTGTTTCTGCCATAGGTCATGTAAAGGCCGTCGGGGGTGATATCTCCCGATGTTTCATCCCCCGGGGTGTTGATGATATTACCGAGGTTTTTGGGGTTCGTCCAGGTTCCGTTTGTCTTTCTGTAAGCGATGTACAGGTCGTTCTGCCCGTATCCTTCCGTCCTGATGGATTTTAATATCATGTAGCTTTCATCCGACGAAACATAAGGATCGCCCCAGGTTTGCGACCCGATGTGGTTAACGGGGACGGGAAGGGTGACCCTGTTCTGATAGACGCCGTTGTTGTACTGGCATCTGCAAACATCTCCCGCATTGCTGGAAAAATAGACGGAGGTGTCCCCCACAATGCACGGGTGATACTGGTAGGCTTCAGAATTCGGTGGGTTGCCCATGCTGACAGGGTTGCTCCAGTTGTTTCCCTGCTTTTCAGAATAACTCAGATCGGCAATGCCAACATGGTTGACCGCATTGGTAGCATACATGTATACACGGGTTCCATTATAAGCGAAAGAGGGCTCCGCAGTGGTCCTTCCATAGGAGAATGGAACTGTATCCGGAGTTGTCCAGTGATTGGTATAGGTCGAGCACATGGTATAGGGAATTCCCGGCTGTGGATAAAACTGGATATGAAAAAACACAGTGGCGCCATCCGGTGAAAAAGTGATCGTCGCTTCCCTCCTGCCAGGCATTGAAACAATTCCCGGAGCGAAGAGCTGAGGTGTTTTGCCCGGTGGTGTTTGCCCAAAGTAAAGACTGTCGGCAGGTATTGTTTGCGCGGAAAGATTACTCCCAATGAATAAAATAAGAATGGATGTCAGCAGCGATGTTTTCATGGTGCAAAAGATTGTTAGATTAGGTTTTTGCACAAAATAACCACGAAGTAATGCTAAAATCGACCTGTTACAGGCAGATGGACCATTTTTATTACATTATTAAACCGCTCACGGTAGCTCAATCCTACCGGAATACATTCTGATCCGATTTTTATCCTGTTCTGCTCAATGCTTTCAATTTTATTCAAGGCCACCATGAACGATTTATGAATGCGCAAAAAATTATCCGGTGGCAGCAGGCATTCCATATTCTGGAAACTATTCAGCGTCATGATCCTCGACTTTGGTGTAACGATCCTCAGGTAGGCTCCCTGACCCTCGATGTATAAAATGTCGGGAAAACTGATCCTTTCTATCCGGTATTCGGTCTTCACAAACATGTATTCCCTTTGAGGCTGAACCCCCTGGTCTGTTTGAACCTTGTCAACGGCCTTCAGGAACCGTTCAAAAGAATATGGTTTCAGGAGGTAGTCGGTAACCGAATGGTCAAAACCGCTTACGGCATATTGACTGTATGCCGACA